>CAWDBD010000008.1:0-71990 GCA_963800395.1 uncultured Gammaproteobacteria bacterium | reverse complement strand
GCGCAACGCCATGCTGCTTTCGGCAGCCGGCTTTGCCCTGCTGGCCTGGCTGCTGCGGCCGCTGGGCAATCACGGCCTGTGGCTGGCTTTCCTCGGCTTCACGCTGCTGCGCGGCATCATCATGGCGTGGATGAGCTGGCGCATTTCGACTGGCGGCGGCTGGTTGCGAAGGGCATCCGCAAACGAAGCCGTGGCCAGCCATCGCGCTGCCTGAAAAGTGCACTTGCGGCTCGCGGTCCTGCTGCAACCCTTGCAGGGATTGCCCAAGGCCTGCACAACCTGATCCAAGGCTCGCAGCCGGCCTGGATCAAGTCGGGTTCATGGGCCGGGCTGTATCGTGGGCGGATTAGCTCGCACCCAAAGGACTTCGAAATGACCCAGTCTTCAAACAGCAACCGACGCCTCGTACTCGCCTCGCGTCCGAAGGGGGCTCCGACCAACGCCAATTTTCGTCTGGAAGAGCAGGACGTGCCGACACCTGGCGAGGGTCAGCTGCTTCTGCGCACGGTGTTCCTGTCGCTCGACCCCTACATGCGCGGGCGCATGAGCGATGCGCCTTCCTATGCCGACCCGGTCAAGGTGGATGATGTGATGGTCGGCGGCACGGTGTGCCGCGTGGCTGCATCGAAACATCCGGACTACAAGCCCGGTGACTGGGTGCTGGCCTACACCGGCTGGCAGGACTATGCGATTTCCGACGGCAAGGGACTGAACAAGCTCAATGAGCTGCCGCATCCGTCATGGGCGCTGGGCATCCTCGGCATGCCCGGTTTTACCGCCTACATGGGTCTGCTCGATATCGGTCAGCCGCAGGCAGGCGAAACCGTGGTGGTGGCCGCCGCATCGGGCGCCGTCGGCTCGGTAGTGGGACAGATTGCCAAACTCAAGGGTTGCCGCATCGTCGGTATCGCCGGCGGTGAGAAGAAATGCCGTTATGTGACCGAAACGCTGGGCTTCGATGCCTGTCTCGATCACCATGAGGACAAGCTGGACGAACGCCTTGCCGCGGCCTGCCCTGACGGTATCGACGTCTATTTCGAAAGTGTCGGTGGTGCCGTATTCGATGCCGTCATGCCGCTGCTCAACAGCAAGGCACGCGTGCCCCTGTGCGGACTGGTTGCCGGCTACAACGCCACCGAGCTGCCACCCGGCCCCGACCGTCTGCCGCTGCTGATGGGGACAATGCTGAAGAAGCGCATCCGCATGCAGGGATTCATCATCTTCGATGACTACGGCGACCGCTACGGCGAATTCGCCAAGGCCATGGGCACCTGGGTGGCCGAGGGCAAGATGCACTACCGGGAAGATGTGGTGGAGGGCCTGGAAAAGGCACCCGAGGCATTCATCGGCATGCTCGAGGGAAGCAACTTCGGCAAGCTGGTGGTGCGCGTGGGACCCGACGAATCACCCTGACGGCGACCCGGGTGGAGGCTTCAGCGTAAACTGCAGACATGTTCGGGGTTATCTCTCTGGTGATGGTGGTGGTTGTGTCGATGCTGGTCACCCGCGTCGCCACGATTGCGCTCACGCATACCGGCTTGTCACGGGAGTCGGCGCGCTTTCAGGCGCGCTCGGCACTGACCGGTGCCGGCTTCACCACCAACGAGTCGGAAAAGGTTGTCAATCACCCGGTGCGCCGCCGCATCGTGATGCTGCTGATGCTGGTTGGAAACGCCGGTATCGTGACCGGAATCGGCTCGCTGATGCTGACCTTCATGCACCAGGGTCAGCAGGGATGGTGGGCGTTCTCGATCAAGATCGGGTTGCTGGCCTTGAGCCTCGGCGGTTTGTGGCTGCTGGCGTCCAGTGCCTGGGTGGATCGCCACCTGTCGGTACTCATCGAGCGCGGCCTGCAACGCTACACGCGGCTGAATGTGCGCGACTACGAGAGCCTGATGCAGCTGGCCGGCGATTATCGCCTGGTGGAACTGGCCATCTCCGAGCAGGACTGGCTTGCCGGGATGCAGCTGTCGGAAGCGGATATCCGCGGCGAAGGCTTGCTGGTACTGGCGGTCAAGCGTGCCAATGGCGAGTTTGTCGGCGTGCCGCATGGCGATACCGAAATCGGCGCGCATGACAATCTGGTGCTCTACGGCCACCTTGATGCCATCAAGGCGCTGGACAAACGTCGCCGCACGGGTTTCGCCAAGCAATCCCACGTGGAAGCCACCATCAGGCACCGCAAGGAAAAGGAGGCCTCGTCCGAGCCGGATGAGGACGCACACTCAGATTGAAGCATCCGGCAGGACGTCGCATGACGCGGGCATGGCCTGCTGACCATGGCGCGCGCAGCACGCGCTCAAGCCGGGAACTGCAGAGCGCCGCGTGGTGGACTGTGCGCAACAGGTACAGACAGGTGGGTACGAACAGGCACCGGGATGACGCACTGACAAGGGCGACTGCGCTTCGCGCAGCCGCGTCAAGAAAGCCCGCCAGGCGGCGGGCTTTCGAGCAAGACTCTGGATCCCGGATCAGCGCGCTGCGCTGTCCGGGATGACGCACTGACAAAGGCGACTGCGCTTCGCGCAGCCGCGTCAGTGCGTCACTTGATTTTGCCTTCCTTGTAGATGACGTGTTTGCGCACGACCGGGTCGTACTTCTTGATGGCCATCTTTTCCGGCGTGTTCTTCTTGTTCTTGTCGGTGGTGTAGAAATGACCGGTACCGGCGGAGGAGTTGAGGCGAATCTTGTCGCGTTTGGAAGCCATGGTTTTCTACTCCTCAGATCTTTTCGCCGCGGGCACGCATGTCGGCGATCACGGCTTCGATGCCGTTCTTGTCGATGGTGCGCAGGGCGTGGTTGGAAACGCGCAGCTTGATCCAGCGCTTTTCGCTGGGAACCCAGAAACGGCGTTCGTGCAGGTTGGGCAGCCAGCGGCGGCGGGATGTGTTGTTGGCATGCGAGACATTGTTACCCGTCTGCACGCGTTTTCCGGTTACTTGGCATACACGAGCCATGGTCGGTTCCTATAGCGTCTGATTGAGCTGTTCTTTGGCCAGAACAGCGACGGCCCAGCGGCAGCGAGCTACCACGCGATGCTGGCATAATGGCCGGATACCGAAGCCCGCATCGCGCAGCGGGAGCATCCGCAACGTCCGGATGGGTCAGGCCAGCCGCACTTTATAGCAGAAATCGTGTCCCGCAACAATGGTTTTGACGCCGTTTCTCGCCCGGGCGCGTGCACGGGGGACTGATTCTATGAGACAATTACCGTCTTTTCCCGTCATCACGCAAAGAGAACCTGATTCATGGCAGACAATACTCCGGCCACCAACGGCCAGGCCGCAGCCAGCAATGGCCAGGCTTCGCAAGCTCAGCTGAACCTGCAGAAGGTCTACATCAAGGACGCTTCGTTTGAAGTGCCCAATGCTCCGCAGGTCTACCAGGAACAGGGCCAGCCGCAAGTCCAGCTCAACCTGGGCCAGAAGCACACCAAGCTGTCCGAAGACGTGCATGAAGTGGTGCTGACGCTGACCATCACCTGCACCATGAACGATTCCACGGCCTATCTTGCCGAGGTCCACCAGGCCGGCATCTTCGGCGTCACCGGATTCGACGAAGCCGGACTGGACGCGGTGCTGGGCAGCTATTGCCCCAACGTGCTGTTCCCGTACGCACGTCAGATCCTGTCGGACCTGGTGCAGAATGGCGGCTTCCCGCCGTTCCTGCTGCAGCCGATCAACTTTGACGCCCTCTACGCCGAGCAGCAACGCCGTCAGGCCGAAGGCGGCGAAGCGGGCGACGACGCTCCGGCAGCCAACGCCTAAGGTTCCCTGATATGGGTGCAGCGCCGGGGGTTGCGGTACTCGGGGCCGGTTCCTGGGGTACCGCGCTGGCAAGCCTGCTGGCACGCAACGGCGTGCCCACGCGCCTGTGGGCACGTGATCGCGCGATGCTGGCCGAGATGGCCAGCAGCCACTGCAACAAGCGCTACTTGCCGGACTGCCCATTGCCGGAAAGTCTGGAGTTCCAGCCCGATCTGCCAAAGGCCCTGGCGGATGTCGACTGGGCACTGATCGCGGTGCCCAGCGAAGCCTTCGTCGGGCAGCTCGAGGCGGTGGCCGAATGCCTGCCTGCCGCTGCGGGTCTGGCCTGGGCCACCAAGGGATTCGAGCCCGGCACCGGCCGCTTCCTGCACGAACTGGTAGCCGAACGCCTGCCCGAGACGGCCCCCGCAGTGGTCACCGGTCCGTCGTTCGCGCGCGAAGTGGCGCTCAACAAGCCCACGGCCATCACCGTCAACTCCAGCAGCGCCGAATTCGCGCAGATCATTGCCGAGGCGCTGCACTCGCCCAACTTTCGCGCTTATACCGGCACGGACATGCTGGGTGCTGAGCTTGGCGGCGCCATGAAGAACGTGCTGGCCGTGGCGACCGGCGTGGCCGACGGCATGGAGCTCGGGCTCAACGCCCGCGCCGGGCTCATCACGCGCGGCATGAACGAGATGCTGCGCCTGGGCCTGGCACTCGGCGCCCGGGTGGAAACCATGATGGGCCTGTCCGGGCTCGGTGACCTGGTACTGACCTGCACCGGCGATCTTTCCCGCAACCGCCGCCTGGGGTTGGCCCTGGGTCGCGGCACACCACTGGATCAGGCGCTGGCCGAGATCGGCCAGGTGGTCGAAAGCATGGTCACCGCCAACGAAGTCATGCGCCTGGCCGAACGACATGGGCTGGACCTGCCGATTGCCAGCCACGTGCGCGCGGTGCTGCACGGCGAGATCACCCCGGCCGATGCACTCAAGGCCATCATGGCCCGCGAACAGAAGCCCGAGTACCCCGACCACAAACTGTTCTGAGTGTTCTGAACATGTGTGCGGCAAGGCCTGCTAAGCTGGTCCATTGGACTCGCTGCAAATTGTCTGCTCTATCCCATGCAGAATGCACAAGCCGATTCGGCAGCCAGCAAGAAACCCTCGGATCGTCGCGGCCGCGATGATCGTTCCGGAGAACTGCCGCCCGAGTGGCGTCGCCTGCTGAAACTGGAACACCAGTCCGAGGCCGCACCGGCGGTCGCGAAACCGGATAGTGATGCCGAGAGCACGCTCGGATTTTTTCTGGATTTCTGCCACGAGCAGGGGCAACTGGCCGAGCTGGAAGCAGCGCCGGTGCTGCTCGCACGAAACCCTGAGGGCGCACTGGAACAAGCCGAAGCCATTGACGCGGGGCAGGTCCTCCAGGACCGGCTCTCGCCGCATGAAAACAGTCTCCTTCAGGCTGTACTGGCGCTGCCGCAATCGAACCGCAAGGGCCGCACCTACGCGCGCATTGCCGGTCCTGATGCTGACAATCTGCTGGCCCGCATGCTGGGCGAAGCAAGCTGTTTTCTGGGCGGCATAGCCGGCTTCTGGTTGCGCCACGGTGCCTCGCGCACTGCCAAGTGGGCCTGGCAGGTCAACCCCGATGGCAGCCAGCAGCCACAACCGCAACTGCCGGCGGGCCAGCATGCATTGAAAGTCGGGCAGCTCTGGTACGTTGATCCGGAAAGTTCGGAGCTGGGCCGGCTGGACGGGCCCCTGACCCGAACTGGCCTGATTGACGCGCCGCCGCTGCAGCCGGCGCAGGCAGAGCAACTGTCCCAAGCGCTGCCCGATTCGCCTCTGCGCGACGTGCTGGCAGCGCCCACGGTATTTGCCGAGCCGAAAGTACTCGACCGGGTACCCGCAGCCTGTCTGACCCTGCATGCCCTCACCCGCCATGCACGCCTCGCCGCAGGCATGCCGCCACTGGCCTATGTGCGACTGGCTTTCGACTATGGCGGCGTGCGCCTTACCGGCCTGGAAAACGAGACGGAAGTGCGTCGCGTGCGCGGCAATCGCCTGCTGACCATCAAGCGTCATCGCGCCGAAGAACTGTCTGCGCTGGAGCGGCTTGAAGCCCAGGGCCTGGTGCCGGCGGTGGACTGCGAAGGTCTGCCGTGGGAGCTGACCGAAACCCTGCCCGAGGACGCGTGGCTGTTCCCCGGCACCGGTTATACCGGCGCACTGGAGGTCAACACGCCAGCTCGCTGGCTGTCGATGCGCGCGCGGCTGGAGCCGGAAGGTTTTGCCATCGAGTACGCCCCCAGCTTTCCGTTCGAGGTTCTGGATGACGAGCCACACTGGTATGTGCGCGCAACCCCGGATCGCCGCCAGCGAAGCTACACATTGGAAATTGGCCTGCAGCTGGATGACAAGCGTGTCGATCTGCTGCCTGCAGTGGGCGCGGCCCTGGCCGAGCAGCAATTCGATCTTGTCGCGCCCGACAACGAACCTGCCGATGCCTGCTGGCATGCACCGCTGGATGATCGCCGCCGGGTACCGGTGGCGCTGGCCGACCTGCGGGCATTGCTGAAACCGGTCGCCGAATACCTGGACCAGCCCGGCAAGATCCTGCGCCTGCCCTGGGGCCAGGCCGGGCGACTGGAAGAACTGGCTGCGGCCATGCCCAAGGGCGGCGTCGTCGATGCGCCGGCCCGGCTCAAGGGCCTGGCCGGTCGCCTGCGTGACGCTGCCGGCAAGGCCGAAGCCAGGGTTCCCGACGGCTTCGTCGGCACCTTGCGCCATTACCAGCTGGAAGGACTGCGCTGGCTCAACGCGCTGGCCAGCGCCGGGCTCGGCGGCGTGCTGGCCGATGACATGGGCCTGGGCAAGACCGTGCAGCTGCTGGTGCACGTGCTGTCCCTCAAGCAGACCGGCGCCCTGCAACACCCGGTTCTGGTGGTGGCCCCGACCAGTCTGCTGCCCAACTGGGAGGCGGAGATCGAGCGTTATACACCGGGCCTGAGCTGCCTCACCGTGCACGGGCCACAACGCGCACCGCAGCTGGAAAAACTGGAGGATCACGACCTGGTTCTGACCAGTTACGCCTTGCTGCCGCGCGACTTGAAGACCTACAAGCGACACAAGTTCACTTTGCTGGTGCTTGACGAGGCACAACAGGTCAAGAATCCGCGCACTCAGGCGCGCCGTGCCGCCTGTGCCCTGCGCGCCGAACGCCGGGTGTGCCTCACCGGCACGCCACTGGAAAACCACCTGGGCGAGCTGTGGTCGCAGCTGGATCTGGCGGTACCCGGGTTGCTGGGTGACGAGCGCAGCTTCCGCACCCAGTACCGCATACCCATCGAAAAGCATGCCGATGCCGACCGCCAGGCGCGCCTGAACCGCCGCATTGCGCCGTTCATCCTGCGCCGCAGCAAGAGCGGAGTTGCCCGCGAGCTGCCGCCGAAGACCGAAATGACCCGCAGCGTGATCCTCGAGGGCAGCCAGCGCCGCCTGTACGACAGCCTGCGCGCCAGCCTGTTCGAGGAGCTGCGCGAAGTGATCGCCGAGCGCGGTATCGAGCACAGCGGGATCATGGTGCTGGACGCCTTGCTCAAACTGCGCCAGGTATGCTGCGACCCGCGCCTGGTCAAGCACGACAGCGCGCGCAAGATCAGGCAGTCAGCCAAGTTCGAGCTGCTGATGACCATGTTGCCGGAATTGCTTGCCGAGGGCCGCCGCATTCTGCTGTTCAGCCAGTTCACGGAAATGCTCGGCCTGATCGCTGCCGAGCTGGACAAGCGCAAGATCCGCTACACCACCCTGACCGGAGAAACCCGTGATCGCGCCGCGCCCGTGCAGGAATTCCAGCGAGGCGACACGCCGCTGTTTCTGCTCAGCCTGAAGGCGGGTGGCGTTGGTCTCAACCTCACCGCCGCCGATACCGTCATCCACTACGACCCCTGGTGGAACCCGGCCGCCGAGGCCCAGGCCAGCGACCGCGCCCACCGCATCGGCCAGGACAAGCCGGTCTTCGTCTACCGCCTCATCTGCGCCGACACCGTCGAGCAGCGCATCGAGGCCCTGAAGGCACGCAAGGCCGAGCTTGCCGACGCCATCCTCTCGGGCGGTGGCACCCGTGATCGCCTGAGCTTCAGCGAGGAAGACCTCGACACCTTGTTTGCCGAGCATTGACCGCTGCCAGGTTCGCCACCGCGTTCACCTGTCACCTGCATGCAATATGCGACGCCTAGAATGGCGGTATCACGCAGGAACCCTGGCGCACTGCATGGTACTGAGCGCATCCGCGTCGCCGGTGTCTGGCGTGCGGGAGCTCGCTGCACCGTCCTGACCACCGAATCAACATCAGATCCTCCTCGGATCCCGCGCCACGGAGGGCGCAACCCCGTCACCCGCGCCGCACCACCGGCGTGGGTGTTTTTTTGTCGATCCATGCGCCGGCAGCGCCTGTGCGCAAGCACCCCCATCGCCGCGACGGGCGCGCCCGCAGGCGGGTAGCCGGCAACGCAGGCAGGCTCAGATCAAACCGCGCGCGGCCATTGACGTGGGCTGACCGCTGCCCACCACCAGATGGTCGAGGACGCGGATGCCGACCAGCGCCAGGGCTTCGCGCAACTCCCGCGTGATGGCGCGATCGGCCGCGCTGGGCTCGGCAACGCCCGACGGATGGTTGTGGGCGAAGATCACCGCCGCGGCATTGTGCTTGAGGCATGAGCGCACGACCTCACGCGGGTGCACGCTGGCACCGTCGATGGTGCCGCGGAACAGCTCCTCGAATTCAAGTACCCGGTGCCGGTTGTCCAGGTAGAGGCAGGCAAACACCTCGTACGGCAGATGCGCCAGGCGCGACTTGATGAAACGTGCGCTGTCGGTCGGGCTGCTCAGCGCCGGCAGCTGCTTGAGCTCCTCGCACAGGCAGCGGCGCGCCAGTTCGAGGCTTGCAGCAAGACGGGCACGCTTGGCCGGACCGAGACCCGATACCGGCGCAATCTCGGCGCCCAGCAGCGAGGCCAGGCTGCCGGCTGCGGACAGCAGTTCGCGCGCCATTTCCACCGCACTCTTGCCGCGCGTACCGCTGCCCAGCAGCACGGCCAGCAGCTCGGCATCGCTGAGCGCAGCAGGACCGTGCTTCAACAGACGTTCGCGGGGACGTTCGCTCGAGGGCCATTCTCGGATGCTCATGATGAACTCTTTGCTGAACCGGGAGCCCAGTGTGCAATTCATCCACTTCAATGGCGATCCGTTCGCGCCGCTGTTTCAGGTAAGCTAACAGGCCGATTGGCTGTAGTCCGTGCCTTACATGAGCCGAATACTGCTTGGGATCTCCGGTGGCATTGCCGCCTACAAGAGCTGCGAGCTGTGTCGTGGCCTGCGCGCAGCAGGTCATGAAGTGCGCGTGGTGATGACAGCCAATGCCGAGCGCTTTGTCGGCAGCGCCAGCTTGCAGGCGCTCAGTGGCCAGCCGGTGCGGACCAGCCTGTGGGACGAAGCGGCCGAGGCGGCCATGGGCCACATCGAGCTGGCGCGCTGGGCGGATCGCATTCTCATCGCACCGGCAACGGCCGACATCATGGCGCGGCTGGCGCATGGCCGCGCCGATGACCTTCTGACCACGCTGTGCCTGGCATCGGCTGCCCCTGTGTGGCTGGCACCGGCAATGAATCAGCAGATGTGGGCGCATGCAGCCACACGTGCCAATGCCGACCTGTTGCGCGCCCGCGGGGTCACCCTGCTTGGGCCGGGCGAGGGAGAACAGGCCTGTGGTGATGTGGGCCCCGGCCGCATGCTCGAACCCGGGCAGATCGTTGCTGCACTGGGCATGGACCGTGACGACGGTGCGCTTGCCGGTCTGCGCGTGGTCGTCAGTGCCGGCCCCACCTTCGAGGATATCGACCCGGTTCGCTACATCGGCAATCGCAGTTCCGGGCGCATGGGTTTTGCGGTGGCTGCCGCGGCGGCCCGGGCCGGCGCCCACGTACGCCTTGTTGCCGGCCCGGTGCATCTGCCAACCCCCGATGGCGTCGCCGCACGCACCGACGTGCGCAGTGCAGCCGAGATGCTGGCAGCGATGCAGGCATCAGCCAGTGATGCCGACATCATGATTGCAGCGGCCGCGGTGGCCGACTACCGCCCACGCAGTCAGGCGGCGGAGAAGCTGAAAAAGTCCGCCGACAGCAAGGCTCCCGATCTTGATCTGGTGCAGAACCCGGATATTCTGGCATCGCTATCCCAGCACAAGCCGCGCCCGTTCCTGGTGGGTTTTGCCGCAGAGACAGGCGATCATGAAAAGCACGCACGGGCCAAACTCGAGACAAAAGGCATCGACATGATTGCTGCCAACCTGGTGGGCAGGGAGCGCGGCTTCGACCGCCCGGACAACGCCCTGTCCGTGTACTGGCGCGATGGTGGCCAGGCGCTGCCGCAGCAGTCGAAGGAGGCCCTGGCTGAGAAGCTTGTCGGCCTGATTTCCCAGCGGTACCGGGCGCAAGCAGGGGACCGGAACGCCTCATGAGCCGCACGCACGAAATCGAAATCCGGGTGCTGGATGAACGACTCCGCCAATGGGGCCTGCCCGACTACCAGAGTGATCTGGCGGCAGGCATCGACCTGCTGGCCTGTCTCGATCAGCCGCTGCAGGTGCGGCCGCAGGCGCCCGCACAACTTGTACCCAGCGGATTGGCCATGCACATGGACGCGGAGGATCTGTGCGCACTGATCCTGCCGCGCTCGGGTCTCGGACACAAGCGCGGACTGGTTCTGGGCAATGGCACCGGCGTGATTGACGCCGACTACATGGCTCAGATTTTCGTCAGTGTGTGGAATCGCAACCCCGATGGCGAAGCCATTGTCATCGAGCCCGGTGATCGGATCGCGCAAATGCTTTTCGTGCCCGTGCTCAGACCACGTTTCAAGCTGGTCGATACGTTTTCACAGGATAGCCGCCGCGGCCTTGGCGGCTTTGGTTCCACGGGCCAATCGGGATAGGAGCGTCGATGGCAGGCTTGCAAGTGCTGCAATGACGCACGCGAGCACGGCCACCGTCCATGCACGCGATCACGACAAGCACTGGTATCGCGCTTCACAGCCATTTACCATCATTTCTCCCCAGACAGGCTTCGGTCACCAATGAGCAACACCGATCCAGCAAAGGATGCGATCAGCACCGAATCGAAGAAGCCCCGCCAAAGCCTTGCAGTCTTGCGCAATCGGCTTTTTCAACTCTGGCGCCCGGCAGCGACCATCGGTTTTTTCGTGCTGGGCCTGTTTCTTGCCTGGCAAGCCTGGTTGTTGCGCGAGGCGCAGACATCGACCCAGGCCTTGCAGAAAACTGTCGAGCAAGCCGTACCCTACATCCGCCGGCCAGTAGAATCGGACCTGGCCAAGGTCAATGACGCACTTGCCGACCCCGGATTCGTGGAGCTTCTGGGCAGCGGCTCCGATGCCGAGCGCGAGCAGGCTGCGCAGCAGCTGAAGGGGACGCTTCGCGACGCCAACGACGTAGCCATCTATGCAACCGACCCCGATGCCCTGTTGAAAACCGGCAAGGGCGCGCTGGGCTATCTCCGGGCGTCGGAGCTGGCGCGTGCCCAGAGCCAGGGCGAGCGGCAGGTGGGTGTCAGTGGCAAACGGGATGACAAGCATCGCCTGAGTATTGTCCAGCCGGTGAAAAAAGACGGAAAGATCATCGCCTACGCTGCCGTTGCCCTGCCGTTCAATGCGATCAGTCGCAGCTTCACGAGCGACGTTTACCTCTCCACGGGTCGCATCGACTTGCGCATGGGGCCGGATGAGAACGGCGCCTTGCTGGTCAGTCGCGGCGTAGCCGACCGCGCCGACATCGACATCGCGCGGCAAATCAGGGGAACCGACATCTGGGTGACCGGTACCCGCGCAAAGCGACGCGCATGGTTGCCTGACAGCGTACCGTCGGCGCCACTTTGGGTATTGTCACTGCTGACCCTGCTGGGAGCCGGAGTGATCAGTTGGGGTGAGCGTCTGTCACGGGTACGCGAGATGGCGCGAGGCAAGCGTGGGTCGAAATCCGAACCGACCTTTGCCGAGGTGATGGAGAGAGGTCCGGCGCCAGCCGCGCAAGACAGTGCGGGCCAGAAGACTGCGGCCACCGATGGCGATCAGGATCAAACCGGGCCAGCGGGGGGCATGGTCGTGGAACGGAGCATTTTCCGTGCCTACGATATTCGCGGCATCATCGACAAGACGCTGGATGCCGGCGTGGCGCGCCTGCTGGGCCAGGCTATCGGCAGCGAGGCGCGAGACCGGGGCCAGGACGAGATCGTGGTGGGTCGCGACGGTCGCCACTCGGGTCCGATGTTGTCCTCGGCACTGATCGAAGGTATCCGCGCCACCGGCATCGACGTGATCGACATCGGCCAGGTGCCGACACCGCTGGTGTACTTCGCCTGTTTCCAGCTCAATACCGGCAGTGGCGTGGCCGTGACTGGCAGCCACAACCCACCCGATTACAACGGTTTCAAGATCGTGCTGGGCGGTGAAACCCTGGCCATGGATGCCATCCAGGGCCTGTACGCGCGGATCGCCGAGAACAACTTCAAGCAGGGCATGGGTCAGCTTCGCAGCATGGACCTGAGCAACGACTACATCGAGCGCATCGCTGGCGACGTGCAGGCGCAGCGGCAACTGAAAGTGGTGGTCGACTGCGGCAACGGCGTCACCGGTGAAATCGGCCCACGCGTGCTGGAAGAAATCGGTTGCGAAGTCATTCCGCTCTACGCCGACATCGATGGCGACTTCCCCAACCACCACCCGGATCCTTCGGACCCGGCCAACCTGGCCGACCTGATCCTGTCGGTCAAGCATCAAAAGGCCGACCTCGGCATCGCATTCGACGGCGACGGCGATCGCCTGGGTGTGGTGACTCGTGATGGCGAGATCATTTACCCGGACCGCCAGTTGATGCTGTTCGCCTCCGACGTGCTGGTACGCGATCCTGGTGCAACCATCATCTACGACGTCAAATGCACCGGCCACCTGCAGCAGTTGATCCTGCGCCAGGGCGGCAGCCCGCTGATGTGGAAGACGGGTCACTCGCTGATCAAGGCCAAGATGCGCGAGACTGGTGCCGCTCTGGCAGGCGAGATGAGTGGTCACTTCTTCTTCCGTGAACGCTGGTACGGCTTTGACGATGGCATCTACGCCGCCGCCCGCCTGATCGAGATTCTGGCCGGCGACCTCGAAGAGCGCAGTGTCGAGGCCATTTTTGCCACACTGCCCAAAGGCGTCTCCACGCCCGAACTCAAGATCGCCACAGAAGAAGGCGAAAACCACCAGTTCGTGGACAATTTCTGCCGCAAGGCACACTTCGATGATGCCCGCATCACGACCATTGACGGCCTGCGCGCCGATTGGCCCGATGGCTGGGGTCTGGTACGCGCCTCGAATACCACCCCGTCACTGGTGCTGCGCTTTGATGCAGACAGCGAGGACGCGCTCAAACGTATCGAGAACGTCTTCCGCAAGCAGATTCTGGCGGTCAACCCGAACCTGAAACTGCCGTTCTAGCACGCATTATTCATCAGCCTTCGTAGCGAGCCGGTTCAAGGGCATGTCCGGCCTGGCTTTGGCGACCGAGCAGTATGCAGGCGTAGCCGACACCACGTCGAGCACTGCCACCAGGCGAAAGCCGCGCCGGGCGTGTCATTAGTCCGGCGCAGCTGCAGCCGCTTGTGTTTCTACCGCCCAGGCCCCTGAGACGCCTCGGCTTGAATCCAGCGCGCCGCATCCAGTGCGTAATAGCTCAGGATGGCATCGGCCCCGGCGCGCTTGATCGCCGTCAGCGCCTCGAGCACACAGGCACGTTCATCCAGCCAGCCCTGTTGCGAGGCAGCCTTGAGCATCGCGTACTCGCCGGAGACCTGGTAGGCCAGCGTCGGCGCGCCAAACTCCTGCTTGACCCGCCGAATCACATCCAGATAGACCAGGCCCGGCTTGACCATGACCATGTCGGCGCCTTCGTCCAGGTCCAGTGCCACTTCGTGCAGGGCCTCGTCGCTGTTGCCAATATCCATCTGGTAGGTGCGCTTGTCAGCCTTGCCCAGCGCGGCCGCCGAACCCACGGCATCGCGGAACGGCCCGTAGAAGGACGAAGCGTACTTGGCCGCGTAGGACAGGATCCGGGTGTTGATGTGACCTGCCTGCTCCAGCGCCTGACGGATGGCGCCGATACGGCCGTCCATCATGTCCGAGGGGGCAACCACATCAATACCGGCATCGGCTTGCGCCAGTGCCATTTTCACCAGCGCTTCGACCGTGGCATCGTTGAGCACCTGGCCCTGGTCATCGACCAGACCGTCCTGGCCATGCCGCGTGTAGGGGTCCAGAGCCACGTCGCCGATCAGGCCCAGCTGCGGGAACTGCTGCTTGAGCGCGCGTGCAGCGCGGTGCAGCAGGTTGTCGGGGTTCCAGGCTTCACTGGCGTCGTCGCTGCGCAGCGAATCAGGCGGTGCCGGGAACAGTGCCAGGGCGGGAATGCCTGCGGCAACGCAGTCGCCGGCCAAGCCGCCGAGAATGTCGATGGACAGCCGCTCGACACCCGGCATTGATGGCACCGGCTGGCGCGTGTTTTTGCCGTCGCAGACAAAGGCGACCATGATCAGGTCGTCGGGCAGCAGACGGGTTTCGCGCATCAGCGTGCGCGAGAAGGCATCGTGGCGCATGCGCCGCATGCGGGTTGCTGGAAAACTCATGGTGGCCCAATTCATGTGGTGCGGAGGCGCATTGTACGCCCAGCTACTCCGAAGCTGAATGAACACTGTGGTGTCGGCCAGTCAGGCAGCGCTCCGGGCCCCTTGTGGCATGTTTGCTGCATGCCATTTCCTGCCGGACCCCACCGCCAGAAATGTGCATTGGCCTGCATATTTGTTCAGGCGGGGTTGCAATCTGTTAAATTAGGATTAATCTACCTTTGTTCAATGGCCTTGCACGTACTCTTGGCAATGCAGTAAGAACATGAACGCAACCGACTGAAAACTATAATCATGTTGCTTCAACTGACCTTGATTCTTGCTCTGCTTCTGGTAGCTGCCCTGCTTGCCAGCGCGTTCAAGCGCATCCCCGAAGGTCAGGTCTACAGCCTGTACCGTTTTGGTCGCCCCGCGCGCATGCTTGATGCCGGCATCCATGTGGTGCTGCCGCTGATTGACCGTGTGGCCCACAAGATCAGCCTGGCCGGACATGCCATGCGCATGGAGGCCTCCCGCCCCAGTGGCGATCTGCAGCTGGCCGGCACGGTGTACTGGCAAGTGCTGGAACCCGATCGCGCCGATGCCGTGATCGACAACGCCGAAGACCTGATTCGCAGCACCACACTGGATGCTCTGACCGACGCCGCTGCCGGCCATGACGAATCGCCACACGCACGCAATGCGCGCATCAAGCACACCTTGAACCAGCACCTGCGCCAGAGCGGCATGCTGGTCACCCGCGTCGATCTGCACGCGGGTAACGAAGATGCCTTGCGCGGCGATAGCGGCTGAGCAGCTTCACCGACTTGTCCACTGCCGCGCTGGCAACGATACTGTGCGACCCGTAGTCGATCAGCCGTACGCCTTGACCAGTCGCGAAGCCCTGCATACCCAGCTTGAAGCCGGAGTCGAGTCCCTTGGACTGGATCTTCCCGCCGGGGTGTTGCAAAGACAGCTGGATTATCTGGAGCTGCTGGCCAAGTGGAACGCACACTACAACCTGACCGCGGTGCGCGATCCGCAAGCCATGGTGACCCTTCACCTGCTTGATTCGCTGGCAGCGTTGCCGTACCTGCAAGGCGACACGGTGGCCGATATCGGCAGCGGCGCCGGGCTGCCGGGCATTCCGCTGGCCCTGGCCTCACCCGGACGCCACTTCACCCTGGTGGACAGCAACGGAAAAAAGGTGCGTTTTCTGCGCGCTGCCGTGCGCGAACTGGGTCTGGCCAACGTCACGCCCGTGCAATCACGCGCCGAAGAACTCGAGGGCCGTTTCGACTGCCTGACCACACGTGCCCTGGCCAATCTGGCCGACATGCTCGCCTGGTGCGGCCACCTGCTGGCGCCATCCGGGCGCCTGCTGGCGCTCAAGGGCCGCTATCCCGAGGACGAGCTTGCACACCTCGATGCTCCCTTTCGGCTCGCCAAGGCGCTACCCTTGACGATTCCGGGGCTGGAGGCCGAACGCCACCTGCTGATCATCGACAGGGGAGAGCGACAAGCGATATGACACGAGTTATCGCCATTGCCAATCAGAAAGGCGGGGTCGGCAAGACCACCACCGCCGTCAATCTGGCCGCGGCCCTGGCCGAAGCCGGACGCAAGATATTGCTGGTGGATCTGGATCCACAAGGCAACGCCACCATGGCCTCGGGCGTGGACAAGCGCGAGGCGCACCCCACCGGCTGCGAGGTGTTGCTGGAGGAGGCCGAGATCAGCGACGCGGTGATGGCCACCGAAGCCGGTTACGATCTGTTGCCAGCCAACCGCGACCTGACAGCGGCCGAGCTGAAGCTGATGGAGGCCATCGCGCGCGAATCACGCCTCAAGGAACAGCTGGAAAAGCTGGGCGAGCGCTACCAGATCATCCTGATCGACTGCCCGCCGTCCTTGCATCTGCTTACGCTCAATGCACTCACCGCTGCCGACAGCGTGCTGATTCCGATGCAGTGCGAGTACTTCGCGCTGGAAGGGCTTACCTCCCTGCTGGACACCATCAAGGCGGTGCGCAAGCGTCTCAATCCGGATCTGGAACTGGAAGGGCTGCTGCGCACCATGTACGACGTACGCAACAATCTGGGCGGCGACGTGTCCGCGCAGCTCGACAAGCATTTTGGTGACAAGTTGTTGCGCTCGGTCATTCCGCGCAACATCCGCCTTGCCGAAGCACCGAGCCACGGCAAGCCGATCACCTTGTATGATCGCGCTTCGCGCGGCTCCATCGCCTACCTGGGGCTGGCTGGCGAGATGATCCGCCGCCAGCGGCAACAGGCGACAACAACGAGGAACAGCTGAACATGGCAGCAAAACGGCGCGGCCTGGGATCGCGTGACCTGGATGCCCTTCTGGGCGGCAGCGACAGCGGCAGCGATGAGGACAACGACAGCGAACTGAAGAGCCTGCCGCTGGAGCAGATCCAGCCGGGCAAGTATCAGCCGCGTCGCCACTGGGACGAGGCTGCGCTGGACGAACTGGCGGCCTCGATCCGTGCCCAGGGGCTGATACAGCCGGTAGTCGTGCGCGAAATCGGCAGGAATCGCTTCGAGCTCATTGCTGGTGAGCGCCGCTGGCGTGCGTCGCAACGCGCCGGCCTCAATGCCATTCCGGCGCTGGTCAAACAGGTCAGCGCCAGCGCCGCGCCGGCCATGGCGCTGATCGAGAACATCCAGCGCGAGGATCTTTCGCCGCTGGAGGAAGCCCAGGCACTGGCACGTCTGATCAAGGACTTCGAACTCACCCATCAGCAGGTGGCCGAGGCCGTGGGTCGATCACGTGCTGCGGTCAGCAACCTGTTGCGCCTGCTGGAACTGCCGGCAGCAGTGAGCAAGCTGCTCGATGATGGCGAGCTGCAGATGGGCCATGCCCGTGCACTGCTGACGCTGGAGCCGGCACTGGCACGCAAACTGGCGCGCGAGGCTGTCGCCAAGGGCTGGTCCGTGCGCCAGCTTGAGCAGGCGGCACGCAAGCCGTCCGGCAGCAAACCCAAGTCGAGCAAGGGAAAGACATCGCGCGATGCCGACATCGTGGCGCTGGAACGCGAGCTGTCCGAGTCGCTGGCTACCGAGGTCAGCGTGCAGCATGGCCGCGGCGGCGGCGGCAAGCTGGTTATCCGCTACCACGACGCCGATCAGCTCGAGGGCGTGCTCGACAAGCTGCGGAGCGAGGATTGAAATATGTCCGCGCCTGAGCCGGTCTCCTCGGATGAAGCTGCCATGCGGCGGCAATTCGAGAATCTGGTGACCGAATACAGCGCCGACATGTACCGCTTTGCCTTCTGGCTTGGCGGCGAAGAACAATTGGCCCGGGACGTGGTCCAGGAGGCCTGCCTGCGCGCATGGCGCTCGTTTTCCAGATTGCATGACATTCACGCCGGCAAAGCCTGGCTGTTCACCATCATCCGCCGCGAACATGCACGCCATTTCCAGCGCAAGCGTCTGCCAACCAGCGATATCGAGGATCACGAGGTGGCCGACCACACGGCGTGGGCCGACCCGGAACAGGTCGGCAGCGACCAGGAAATCCGCCAGGCCATTGAGCGCCTGCCGCAAAACTACCGCGAGCCCCTGTTGATGCAGGTACTGGGCGGCATGTCCTGCAAGGAAATCGCGGACGCGCTGGAGGTCAAGTCGGGTGCCGTGATGACACGCCTTTTTCGTGCCCGGCAAAAACTGAAGGTTCTGCTTGAAGAAGACTCCGCCAGCAACGGAGGCAGCGATGAACTGCGCTGATTATCAGCGCCGTCTGGCGGCCGACCCTGCGCGCCTTGACCCGGCGTGCGAGACGCATCGTGCGCATTGCGCCGACTGTGCCGCACTGACGGCACGCGCGCAGGCCTTTGAAGCGAGGCTGGGCGATGCCCTGGCGATCACGCCGCCGAACGACTTTGCACAGACCCTGCTGCAGACCATTCGCAACGAGGCGCCGGACAAGCGTGCGCAGGTTCGCTCGCTGCACAACGATCGCGGGCCGCGCTCGGCGCCGACTCGATGGCTGCCCGCTTTCGGGCTCGCAGCCAGCCTGCTGATTGCAGTCTTCGCCGGCCTGGGCGTGTGGTCACTGAACACCGCCAGGGCGATGCCCGCCCTGGCCGTGCAGCATGTCATGGGCGAGGAGGCCGCCGTGCTGCACAAGACCTCGACGGTCAGCATGGACGAGGTGGTCGCCGGATTCCGTGATCGCAAGCTGGCGCTGGGCAAGCTGCCGGCGGGCGATGTCACCTATGTGCACGACTGCGTCGTTGGCGGCTACCGCGGCGTCCATCTCGCGATGCGCCGCGACAACGAGACCGTGACCGTGCTGTACCTGCCGGGCACGCAACGCAAGGCCGGCAACTTCAAGCGCGATGGCATGCATGTGCGCATGGTGCCCGACGCCCACGGCACACTGATTCTTCTGGCCACCGATCCGGCGCCGTTCGACAGCGTCGAGAATGACTGGCGCCCGGTCATCGACAGCGCCAAGGTCATTCCCACCAGCACCTCCTGAGCGCCCGCTCCCTGCGCCGCGCCGGCGTCAGGCGCGTCGCCGTGTGGGCGCCGTTGCGAACGCCGGGAATGCCGGTTGCGGCTTGCCGGTCTTCACTACCGTTACTGCAGGCGCTTGCGAAGTGCCTGAAGATCAGCAACGTACTCGTGCTCGGGACCCAGCGCCTTGACCATGCGCGGTTTCAACCCGTCGGTGATTTTGCGTGCTTCGCGGCTGCGGCCAGCGCTGGCCAGGGCATCGGCATAGCGGTAATCGGCGCGCAAACTCAATGACGCATCCGGACCAAGCTTGGCCGCCAGCCCCGAGCGCGCCCGGTCCAGTGATTGCAGGGCCTGCGGATAGCGGCCCAGCGACGCCAGGCTGCGCCCGACAATGAGTTGCGCAAACAGGGTGAGCATGTGCTTGCCGCCCAGATGCTCGCGCGCAGTCTTCTCGATATCCAGCGATTCGGACAGTGCCCTGGCGGCGTCACCGCGGCTCAGGTGGAGCTCGGCCAGATTGACACGATTCAAAAGCACCCTTGCGTGCGCCGGACCCAGGGTGCTGGTTGCACGCTTGATCACCCAGCGGTACATGGCCGCGGCATCATCGAAACGACCGGCATCCTTGTAGCGACTGGCGAGATTGCCGCTGGCCACCATCAGCACCTTCTGATCCGGGTGCTCGCTGGCCAGCACCTGGCTGCGAATCGCCTCCAGTGCGCTGATGGCATCGTCGGTCCGACCCTGCTCACTGAGCACGGCAGCATGCTGCAGACGCAGCGCCAGGGTGGTGGCGTCGGTCCCGCCCAGCCAGTCTCCGGCCAGCTCGATATCCTGCTGCAGGCGCCGATCAGCCTCGTCGATCTGGTTGGTCTCGATCAGTACCCGGTTGAGGCCCATGTGGGCCGACAGGGTAATGCTGTGGCGCCGGCCAAAGGTGGCTTCGGTCCATGCCACCTGCTTGCGCGCCCAGGCCTCGGCCTTGTCCAGCGAACTCGACACGGTCAGCCAGGTCAGCCAGGTGCCGCGCACGAAGGCCCGTTTCTCGGCATCCTGCCACACCGCGGTGCGCTCCAGCAGCATCGCCTGTTCAAGCCACGGCCCGGCCTGTTTCAATTTTCGCCGCGCCAGAAGGGCATCGCCAACACGTGCCAATGCATAACCGTAGTCGGCCGAGTCGTGCGGATACAGCCTGTCGGCGATGGCCAGGGCAGCACGCGCATGATCTTCCGCCTCCTGCATGTGTCGTTCGACAATGCCGGCCTCGGCCAACTGGTAATGATGGCGCAGCTGCAGCAATGCCTGTTGCCGCCCGCCGCAGTCTGCGCATGCCGCAAGAGCACCGTCGCCAAGCTTGCGCACGTTGTCGAAATCGTCGAAGTACAGGAAGGTATCGGCCAGCTCAAGCATCACCCGGGCGCGCAGCCAGGGCTGATCGGGCAGCAGGGCCTCGACCCGCGGTCGCATGTCCCTGAGCAGATCCAGGGCGCGCAGGTTGCGCCCGCTGCGGCTGGGCCGTGGCGACTTGAGCACGTCAAGCAGCGTCGCCGTGGTGGTCTGGGCGCGGTCACGCTGGCTGGCTGCTTCGCGATAGCCCAGCCCGGCAATCACCAGCCCCAGACTCAGCGAGCCGACGATCGCCGCCACCGCCAGCCGCCGCAGCAACCGCTGTCTGGCCGTGCGCATGCGCTTCAGCCGCAGCAACACGGCATGAGCATCGGGCCGACGGTCCGGATCGCGCGCCAGCAGGGCGTCGACCAGGCCGCGCCAGCGGCGTGGCAGCATGCCGGGATCGGGCTCGGCCCCTTGCGCATGGCGAGCCTCGAGCTGGGCAAGCGTATCGGCCTGAATCGGGTAGCGGCCTGCCAGCATGCGGTAGAGCACGGCGCCGAAGGCATACATGTCGGCTGCCGGCGAGGCACGACACTGCTCGAACAGCTCCGGCGCCATCACCAGCGGCGAGCCGGTGGTGACCTGCTCGGTCAGGGCCTCGCGGGCGGCGCCGAAGTCCATCAGCACCGGCGAGCCATCCTCCTGGATCATGATGTTGGCCGGCTTGAAGTCGCCGTGGGTCAGCGCCTTGGCATGCACCGCGCCCAGCGCCTCGCACAACGGTACGGCCAGCTCCAGCACCGTCGCCGGTGGCAGCGTCGATTGTTCCTCGAGCAGGGCTTCCATGGTCCGCCCGCCCAGCAGATCGCTCCAGATGCCAAGACGACCATCCAGTTCGTCGGCGCCATGGATGGCCAGGATTGCAGGATGCCGCAAACGCGCCATGCGCCGGGCCTCGGCCGCAATCAGCCCGTGCGCATGCGAACCGCCATGCGGGCCGCCGATCAGCTTCAATGCCACATCGCGTCGCAGCAGCGGATCGTAGGCGCGATAGACCTCGCCGGAACTGCCCTTGCCGATGCGTTCCAGCACATCCAGATGACGCCAGCTGAACAAGACCTTCCGTGCCGGCGCTGCGGAAGAAGCAGTGCTTGCCTTGAAGGCACCTGCCAGCTGTGAAAGCTTGCGCAGGCTGTCGATCTGCGGATCTGCCTCGCCGACCGGCCACGGTGGCACGCTGCCGTCGGCCACCGCTTCGGCCAGCCGGCGCAGCAAGTCGCCGTTCATGTGGTCATCGCCCCTGCCAGGTCCTCAATCGCGCGCACCACCATCATGCGGCTGGCGTTGGCCGAAGGCATTTCCAGCTCGTCGGCGATTTCCTGGAAGCTCATCTCGAACTCGATCCGCATCATCACACCCATGCGCTTGTTTTCCGGCAGCCGGCTCAGCGCGCGCTCGTAGGCTTCCAGCGTCTGGCCGCCGATCGCCTGCTCGACCACGGAGGCCTGCGGCGACGGCAGCGTGTCCAGCAGGCGCGTGGTGGCCGGCGATGTCCTGCGCCGGCGCAGCTCCTCGCGCACGGCGTTCATGAGGATGGTCCTGAGGTAGGCCAGGAACGCACCCGGACGCTGCGATTCGAAGCTCTCCAACCTGTTCAATGCACGCAGGAAGGTGATCTGCACAAGATCGTCGGTTTCGGAAAGATCGCGCCCGTAGGACGGCAGGCGGCCGTGCGCCCATTTCCTGAGCATGGGCAGGTAGCGGCTGATCAGGCACTCGCGCGCGCTGCCGTCACCAGCGCGAATCCGGCCGATCAACCGGGTCGTGTTTTCGAGGTTGCCCGACTCGCCCATGGCGTTGCCTCCCGCTGCAGTCTCGCGCAATCGATGCGGGAAAACAATGTACAGGCGTGTGCGATTTGTGTCGCGGGCGCATTGGATAGGGGTGACACATGCCCATTCACATGAGGACCCTGACATGAAAATCACGCTCTGCCTTCCGCTCCTGCTGCTTGCTGCCTTGCCCTCGGCTCGCGCCGCCACCTACTGCGCCACTACCTCCGCCGAATTGCAGGCCGCCCTGAACAGTGCCGACAGCAATCAGCAGGATGACGTGATTCTGATACAGACCGGCACCTACAACGCGCCGACCGGCGGCTTCGTGTTCGACAGTGTCGCTGGTAGCGACGACTTCGACATCAGCTTGAGCGGCGGCTGGACGCCGTTCTTCGGCAACCCTTGCGGCCAGCAGGTATCGCCCGACGCAATCGCGACCAAGCTCAACGGCAACGGCACCTCGCGCGTGATGAACATCTATCCCAATGTGCACTCAGGCGTACACATCGAACTGATCACGTTCCTGGGCGGCAACACCGTGAGCGCACCCCCGCCGCAGGCCGGTGCCGGACTGCATATCAACAGCTACACCGGCTATCTCGGCGAAATCACCATTGAGCGCAACATCTTCATGAGCAATACCGCCGGCAACTTCGGCGGCGGTCTCGCGGGAGCTGACGGCAGTGCAGTCACGATACGCAACAACCTGTTCCTGGCCAATCAGGCAATGTGTCGGAACGGTGCGGCGTCCTTGACCTACAACGGCAGCGGTACCGCCTATTTCGTCAACAACACGGTGGCCTTCAACTCGGTTGGCGACAATTGCAACGGGACCACCGCGGCAGGTGGCCTGCGCGTAGGCGGACTGAGTCCCGCCTTCATGGTCAACAACATTTTCTGGGGCAATGAAAACA
Organism: uncultured Gammaproteobacteria bacterium; assembly: GCA_963800395.1. Lineage (GTDB taxonomy): Bacteria > Pseudomonadota > Gammaproteobacteria > Xanthomonadales > Rhodanobacteraceae > DASSBG01. Next base: position 48,962 of record CAWDBD010000008.1, on the reverse strand, counting down.
TTGACCTGGTACTGGATACCGACGTGCGTCTGGTCGGCAACGACTTCCAGTTCCTGGATGGCACCCCGGCTGCAGGCAGCGGTGTCAACTACAGTCTTGACCCCAAATTCCGCTTCTCGACCCTCACCGACATGCATCTGGGCAACGACTCGCCGCTAATCGATCTCGGCGTCGTGCCCCTGCCTACCACTGGCTGGCAACTTTCACCCCTCGACCTGGAAGGGATGACGCGCGTTGTCGGCAGCTCTGTGGACCTGGGCGCCTACGAGAATGCCGATGCGATCTTCATCGACGGATTCGAGTGACCGCGGGACTCGGGACTCGGGACTCGGCAGAGAATGTCCGCGAAGGGCGCAAAGGGCGCAAAGAAAGGGGTAGACGCATCGTTCGATGGCTTGAAACCCGCGTCCAGGCGACCAGGGCCCAGCAGAAACGGGCAAGACTCATCCATGCGACAAGCCCCCAAGAACCCTCTGATTAACCCTGGGCAGGTGTCATCCATGGTGTCTGTTCGCAAGTCAAGGCGCACTGGCGCAGGCAGGCTGGCGGCCTGTCCAGTCAGTGCAACGCAGGATTGTGGACAGACACCATGGGCCCAGCTTGTTGATTCTGAACGCCTGAGCGTCATGCCACCTACTCAGGGTTAATCAGAGAGTCCCTAAGTCAGGGGCGATTCGTGCCGCGGGCGCGGATGGGGTGTGGGGGCACAAGCCGGGGCCCAAAGTTATGCGAAGCGGAACTTTGGGGGGTTTGGAACCCTGCGAAGCAGGGTTACAAAGCCAGGGCAAGCATGATCCCTGCCCACAGCACGCCGCCAAGCAGGTTGTTGTTGCGGAAGGCATCCAGGCAGCGCAGGCGATCGCGCTTGCGCATGATCCACAATTGCCAGCCGAACAGGCCGGCGGCGGAGACAAGAGCGATCCAGTAGGGCCACGCCAGGCCGACACGGGTACCCACCAGCAGCATGGCCAGCATGAAGCAGCCCATGAGAATGGCCAGGATCGGCAAATCGGCATCGCCGAACAGGATGGCGGTGGACTTGGCACCGACCTTGAGGTCGTCCTCGCGGTCGACCATGGCGTATTCGGTGTCGTAGATGGTGGAAAACAGCACATTGGCCAGGAACAGCAGCCAGCACAGTGGCGGCAGGCTGTTGCTCACGGCGGCGAAGGCCATCGGGATGGACCAGCCGAACGCCGCGCCCAGCACGACCTGGGCCAGATGGGTAACGCGCTTGGTGAATGGATAGATGGCCGCCAGCGCCGCACCAACGAAAGCCAGCTTGATGGTCAGCGGGTTGGTCAGCAGCACCAGCCCCAGGGCCACGAGCAGGAGCACGCCGAAGACCACAAGCGCATCGCGCGGCGTCACGCGTCCCGACGCCAGGGGTCGGCCCGCAGTCCGTGTGACCTTGGGGTCCAGATCGCGATCGGCGTAGTCGTTGATGGCGCACCCGGCCGAGCGCATCACGAACACACCCAGCGTGAAGATCAGCAACGGTTTCAGCGGCGGGAAATCACCGGCTGCCAGCCACAAGGCCCACCACGTCGGCCACAGCAGCAGCAGGGCACCCACCGGCCGATCCAGGCGCACCAGCACCAGCAAGTCGCGCACGCGGGCGCGGCGCGCGGCCGGCAGCCGTTGCAGCAGGGCATCAAGAACGCGGTTGGAACGCGCCGAGCTGTCTTCCGGGCGCAGCGGCGGGGCCGGGCGCTTGCCGGACAATGTGCCGCGACGGGCCTGGCGTGAAGGTGTTTTCCTGGGCAACGTCAAAAACCTCTGATGAAATCCCGCACCGGCATCAGCTTGCATGCCGCGCCGGGCAGGCGCAGACCGGCCGGTTGCGTTTCCGGCCAGTGTAACCCAGGCCATGTCTCGGCCAGGATCGGCAGCACCAACTGTTTGATCCCGAACACGGCAGTGGCGCATGGCGACCCCGCGAGCGGCAGGGGCCATGCCTGCCCGGACGGCGCCTGATCGATACCGCTACGTGGGCATGCCGCCGCCTTGTGGCAACGCAGGTGCTCCCGGTCGTTCATCGATCGTGCAAACACTGCTATCGTTGCCGTTTCCCCCAGCGCCCTGACGGTCACGTGCTCACTCAAGCCCAATTCGACGAACTCGCTGCAGCCGGCCATACGCGCATCCCGCTGGTGCGCGAGGTTTTTTCCGATCTTGATACACCCTTGTCGGTGTACCTCAAGCTGGCCGATGGCCCCTACACCTTTCTGCTGGAATCGGTGGAGGGCGGCGACAACTGGGGCCGCCACTCGATTATCGGTCTGCCGGCAAAACGCGTCTACAAGCTGCGCGGCCATACCCTGGAAACCGAGGACTATGGCGAGGTCACCGATTCGCGCGAGGTGGATGATCCGCTGGCGGAAATCGAGCGCCTGCGCCAGCAGCATGACGTGCCGCGCCTGCCGGAACTACCGGCCTTCACCGGTGGCCTGGTCGGCTATTTCGGCTTCGAGACCATTGCCTATATCGAGCCACGCCTTGCCCGCCAGCACCCGCCCGACGAACTGGGTACGCCCGACGTACTGCTGATGCTGGCCGAAGAGGTCGCCGTGTTCGACAACCTCCGGGGCCGTCTGTACCTGATCGTGCATGCCGACCCGTCGCAGGAACAGGCCTGGGCGCGCGCACAGCGCCGCCTGGAAGAGCTGGTATTCAGCCTGCGCCGCTCGGGATCCACCTATCCCGAAACCCAGCACCCCAAACCGCTGGACGAGGCCGATTTCAAGTCGTCCTTCACGCGCGAGGCGTTCGAGGCCATGGTCGAGCGCGCCAAGGAGTACATCCGCGCCGGCGACATTTTCCAGGTGGTGCCGTCGCAACGGCTCAGCGTGCCCTTCGATTCGCGCCCGGTGGACGTGTATCGCGCGCTGCGCGCCCTGAACCCCTCGCCGTACATGTATTTCTTCGACCTTGGCGACACGCAGATTGTCGGCTCTTCGCCGGAGATCCTGGCACGGCTGAAAGACGGCAAGGTCGTCGTGCGGCCACTGGCCGGCACCCGGCCCCGTGGCAAGGACGAAGCCGAGGACCGGGCGCTGGAGGCCGAGCTCCTGGCCGATCCCAAGGAGCGTGCCGAGCACGTGATGCTGATTGACCTGGGCCGCAATGACATTGGCCGCATCTGCGAAACGGGCAGCGTCGAGCTGAGCGACTCGTTTGCCATCGAACGCTATTCGCACGTCATGCACATCGTCTCCCAGGTCGAAGGCACCGTCCGTGACGGCCTCGGCTACATGGACGTTCTCAAGGCCACCTTTCCCGCCGGAACGCTGAGCGGTGCACCCAAGGTTCGCGCTCTGGAGATCATCCAGGAACTGGAACCGTGCAAGCGCAACATCTACGCCGGCGCCATTGGCTGGATCGGCTGGTGGGGTGATGCCGATACCGCCATCGCCATTCGCACCGCGGTCATCCACGACGGCCAGCTGCATGTGCAAGCCGGCGCCGGCATCGTCTACGACTCCGACCCCGCCACCGAGTGGGAGGAAACGATGAACAAGGGCCGCGCCCTGTTTCGGGCCGTGGCCGAAGCGGCTCGCGGCCTGTAGCGCCGGCAAAGCGTGCAGGCCGGTACCCGTCCACGCAATGGGCCGGCGTCCGGCATGACTCGGGTGCTGGCGGTACCATGTACGCATGAATGATCCGCTTCCCCGCATTGCCGTAGCCGGTGCCGGCAGCATCGGCTGCTTTGTCGGCGGGCAGCTCCATGATGCGGCTCGCGTCACTTTGCTTGGTCGCGAGCGAACCCGCGCCCTGCTCGCCGAATACGGCCTGCTGCTGACTGACCTGGACGGCGGCGAGCTCCGGCTGGAGCCCGAATCGCTTGATTTTGCTACCGACATCAAGGCGATCGAATCGGCGCAACTGGTATTGGTTACCGTCAAGTCCGGTGATACCGAAGCGCTTGCCAGGCAGTTGGCGCCGGCAGTAAGTGCCGATGCGGTCGTGTTGAGTATTCAGAACGGCGTTCGCAATGCCGACATGCTGCGCCGGCACATGCCGAAGCAGACGGTGTTGGCGGGCATGGTGGCCTTCAATGTCGTGCATCGCGGGCACGGCTGGTTGCACCGCGCGACATCCGGCAGCCTGATGGTCGAGCAACATCCGGCATTGGCTCCGTTTCTGCCGGCCTTTGCAGCGGCGGGTCTGCCACTGGAGCAACGCACTGACATGCACGAAGTCCAGTGGGCCAAGATGCTGTGGAACCTCAACAACGCCGTCAATGCCCTGTCGGATCTGCCACTGCGCGACGAGCTGGCGCGACGCGCCTATCGCCGATGCCTGGCGCTGCTGCAGGACGAGGCACTGCGTGCGTTGTCCGCGGCCGATATCCGTCCCGCACGCCTGTCCCCGCTACCGCCCGGATGGCTGCCCCGGCTTTTGCGTGCGCCCGATCTCGTATTCCGTCTGGTCGCACGCAGCCTGCTGGCGATTGATCCGCTGGCGCGCTCGTCGACCTGGGAAGATCTCGCTGCCGGACGGCCCACCGAGATCGAGTATCTCAATGGCGAGGTGGTGCGTCTGGCTCAGGCCAATGGCCTGCGCGCTCCGGCCAACGCGCGTCTGATCGAGCTGGTGCGCGCGGCAGAGCAGGGCGACAACCGCGTCTGGCACCGCGATGACCTGTGGCGCGAGCTGTCGCAAGCGGCGGCTGGAAACTGACCATGCCACTGCCGCTCTGTACGCCAACAGCACGCGCCCATAAAATGTCCGTTCCACCCTCTGCCTCCGGATGCAGCGCATGCTGTTGATGATCGACAACTACGACAGCTTCACCTTCAATCTGGTGCAATACCTGGGCGAACTCGGGCAACAGGTCAAGGTGGTGCGCAACGATGCCATTGACGTCGCCGGCATTCGCGCATTGGCGCCGGCGCGCATCATGATTTCTCCGGGGCCGGGTACCCCGGACGACTCGGGCGTGTCCATGGATGTCCTGCAACACATGGCCGGCGAGGTGCCGATCTTCGGCGTCTGCCTCGGTCACCAGGCCATTGGCCAGGTGTTCGGCGGCAAGGTTGTCCGTGCCGGGCACATCATGCATGGCAAGACCTCGCCGGTGCACCATCGCGGGGTCGGGGTGTTTGCCCATCTGCCGGATCCGTTCGAGGCCACGCGCTACCACTCGCTGGTCGTGGACAAGAGCACCGTCCCGGACTGCCTGGAAGTCACCGCCTGGACCGAGCAGGCGGACGGAAGCCTGGATGAGATCATGGGACTCAGGCACAAGAGTCTGCCCATCGAAGGGGTGCAGTTCCATCCCGAATCCATCCTCACCCGCCACGGCCACGACCTGCTGCGCAACTTTCTGGGCCAGGCCCTGCCGCAGGCCGCATGAGCATGCAAGGCGACATGAGCTTTACAGCACAACAGGCGCTCAAGCGCATCATCGAGCATCGCGAGATTTTCCATGACGAGATGGTCTCTCTGATGCGCCAGATCATGGCCGGCCAGGTGAGTCCGCTGATGACGGCGGCGATTATTGCCGGCCTGCGCGTGAAGAAGGAGACCATCGACGAGATCACTGGCGCGGCGCGGGTCATGCGTGAGCTGGCGACGCCGGTCGAGGTGGCCGACAACGACGGCTTCGTGGATATCGTGGGTACTGGCGGCGACGGTGCCAGCACTTTCAATATTTCCACCACGGCCATGTTCGTGGCAGCGGCGGCGGGCGCCAAGGTCGCCAAGCACGGTGGCCGCAGCGTATCGTCCAAATCGGGCAGCGCCGACCTGCTCGAGGCACTGGGTGCGCGCATTGACCTGGCACCCGCGCAGGTTGCAGCCTGCTTTGCCAAAACGGGCATCGGTTTCATGTTTGCGCCCAACCACCACCCGGCGATGAAGGTGGTCGCGCCGGTACGCAAGGAAATGGGGGTCAAGAGCCTGTTCAACATTCTGGGTCCGCTGACCAATCCGGCGGCGGCGCCCAATATCCTGATGGGCGTTTTTCACGAGGATCTGGTCGGCATCCAGGTGCGCGTGCTGGAACGCCTCGGGGCAAAGCGTGCGCTGGTCGTGTACGGCCGCGACGGCCTGGACGAAATCTCGCTGGGTGCGAGCACCCTGGTCGGCGAGCTGCGCGATGGCAAGGTACGCGAATACGAGATCGAGCCTGAAGACTTCGGCCTGACCATGGCTTCCAGCCGCAACCTGCGGGTCGAAGACGCCGACCAGTCGCGGCACACCGTGCAAGCGGTGCTCGAAGGCGAGGCGGGTGTTGCCCAGGATATCGTTGCGCTGAATGCCGGCGCGGCGCTGTACGCGGCTGATGTGGCCGCTTCAATCGAGGACGGCATCCAGCGCGCCAGGCAAGCGATACGCAGCGGCGCGGCACTCGCGAAAATGCAGGAGTTCGTCCGCTTTACACAGACCCTCGAAGCAAGCGGCGACTGATTTCCCTGCATCCCGCTCAGGCGTTAATCTACACCCGAGCCCCGAACCGCGAATCCGGCATGTCAGACATCCTTCAACGTATCCTGCAACGAAAGCAGGACGAGATTTTCGAGCGCCGCGGGCGTCGGCCGCTAGGTGAACTGCAGGCGCACTGCCAGGACATGCCGCCCACACGCGGTTTTGCCGCGGCCATGGAAGCGAGTATCGAGAATGGCGAGCCGGCGGTCATCGCCGAAATCAAAAAGGCCAGCCCCAGCAAGGGCCTGATTCGCGAAGACTTTGATCCGGCCCACATCGCCCGGAGCTACGCGGCCGGGGGCGCGAGCTGCCTTTCGGTACTCACCGACGCGCATTTCTTCCAGGGCAGCGAAACTTTTCTCACCCAGGCACGCGAAGCCTGCAGCCTGCCGGTGCTGCGCAAGGACTTCATGATCGATCCGTACCAGGTCTGGGAGGCACGCTCGATCAGCGCGGACTGCATCCTGCTCATCGTTGCCGCACTGGCTGACGACGCCTTGCTGGAACTGAGCCTTCTGGCCGCCGATCTGGACATGGACGTGCTGGTGGAAGTGCATGACGAAGAGGAACTGGAACGCGCACTGGCCTTGCCGGCACCGCTGCTGGGAATCAACAACCGCAACCTGCATACCTTCCAGACCTCGCTGGAGGCCAGCATCGCGCTGCGTGACTCGGTGCCTTACGACAGGCTGCTGGTCAGCGAAAGCGGCATTCGTACGCCCGAGGACGTGAGGCTTCTGCGCGATGCCGGCATCGAAGCCTTTCTGGTCGGCGAAACCTTCATGCGCTCGCCCGACCCCGGTGCGGAGCTCAAGCGCCTGTTCGCGACCGCCTGACTCAAGCCCGGCAGACCCGCGGCACGCGTCCTGCACAAGGCAAGAACCAGCCAGCAGGACTGATGGCGGCTCTCTGGCAGACGTGATTCTGCGCAGCGTCACTACCAGGGCAGCGTGGTTCCGTCATAGGCCAGGAACCGGCCGCCGTCGTCCGGCCCGACACGGGCAAGATGATCCAGCAACATGCGCGCACTGATGGCAGGATCGAGGGTGGCGTTGTCACCGCCCATGCGGGTCTTGAGCCAGCCCGGATGCACCGCCAGCACGGTGATGCCGTGCCCGGACAATTCCGCATCAAGCCGCTTCACCGCCATGTTGAGCGCGGCCTTGCTCATGGCATAGCTGGCGGTGCGGAAAGCCGACGCCTGGGCAATCGAGCCCAGCTGGCTGGAAATGCACAGCACGCGTGGCTGATGGCCCTGCCTCAGCAGGTCGGCCAGTGCCTGGGTCAGCAGCAGGGGTGCGCTGGCATTGACCGCGAAACTGCGCGCAAGGTCATCAGCCCTGACATTACCGAAGCGCTCGCCGGATACCAGGATGCCGGCATTGTGTATCAGCAGATCCACACGCCGGAAATCCTGCCTCAGCCGATCGTGCAATGCGGCCATGGCAGCGTTGTCGGTGACATCCAGGGCCTCGATCTGCAAGCGCCCCGGGTATTCGGCCTGCAGCGCCTGCAGCGCATCGGCCGCATCGGGCTCGCGACAGCAGGCCACGATGCGGGCGCCGCGTTGCAGCAAGTCGCGACTGAGCGCAAGGCCCAGTCCGCGATTGGCTCCGGTAATCAGGCAATGGCGCATGACGACCTCTTTCGCAGCATGGTCGGACCGGGTCAGGATAATGCAAAACGCCGCACCCGGTCTCCAGGGTCCCCAAGCCATGACTTGTTGCCATTGCCAAGCTGCGCGGCTCTGGCTAGGGTGTTCGTTCTTTCATGTCAAGGAACTGCCCATGAATCGCCCCCTGAGTCTGCTCGCCGGCCTGGCCTTCGGCCTGCTGGCTGCATTACCCGCCGCTCGCGCCGGTGATGCTCCGGACATCCCCTACACCCGATTCACCCTGCCCAACGGCCTGACCGTGGTGGTCAACGAGGACCACAAGGCACCGGTGGTGGCCGTGAGCGTCTGGTATCACGTCGGTTCCAGCTATGAGCCCAAGGGCAAGACCGGCTTTGCGCACCTGTTCGAGCATCTGATGTTCCAGGGTTCGGAGAATCACAAGGACGAGTATTTCAAGCCGTTCGAGCTGGCGGGATCCACCGACCAGAACGGCACCACGTCGCTGGATCGCACCAACTACTTCGAGACCGTGCCGACAACGGCGCTGGACATGGCGCTGTGGATGGAGTCGGACCGCATGGGTCATCTGCTGGATGCCATCGACCAGAAAGCGCTGGATGAGCAGCGCGGCGTGGTCCAGAACGAGAAGCGCCAGGGCGAGAACCAGCCCTACGGCCGCGTCTACACCAACATGCTGGCCAACAGCTATCCGGCCAATCATCCCTATCACCACTCCACCATCGGCTCGATGGATGATCTCAATGCCGCGTCGCTGAAAACGGTCAAGGACTGGTTCCGTCACTATTACGGCGCCGCCAACACGGTGGTCGTGCTGGCCGGCGACATCACGCCGGAAATGGCAAAGAAGAAAATGATGGAATACTTCGGCGACATCCCGGCCGGGCCGCGCGTGCCGCGTCCGCAGCCCTGGATTGCCGCGCGCGAGAAGTCCACCCACGCCACCATGACCGACAACGTGCCGCAAGTGGCCATCTTCCGTGAATGGAATACCCCGAACATCGGCAACCCGCAGGTGCCGTTGCTGGACCTGGCCACCACCGTGCTTGGTGGCGGCAAGACCTCGCGCCTGTACCAGCGCCTTGTCTATCAGGACAAACTGGCTGACAGCGTCTCGACCGGCGTCGGCGCCAATGTGCTGGGTGGCAGCGTCACCATGCGCGTGATGGTCAAGAAGGGCAAGGATCCGAAGAAGGTCGAAGCGGCCATTGCCGATGAATGGCAGAAATTCCTCAAGAACGGCCCGACCGCCGACGAACTGGCACGCGCCAAGACCATCTATCAGGGCGGCGTCATTCGTGGTCTGGAAAAAGTGGGTGGTTTTTCGGGCAAGGCCGTCACTCTGGCCGAAGGTCAGGTCTACCAGAACAATCCGGATGCCTGGAAGGTCTATTACAAGCACGTCGAGCAGGCCACGCCCGAGGCTGTCAGGAATGCCGCCGACCAGTGGCTGTCGAAGGGTGACTACACACTCACCGTCGTGCCCGGCAAGATCAAGGCCGGTGACGTGGCCAAGGCAGCCGGCCTGCCGGCTGCCAAGGGCCGCCCGCAAGACAAGCTGACGCCCAAGGGTGATTACCACACGGTTGCCAGCGACCTGGATCGCAGCACCGGTGTCCCCCAGGTCACGAGCTACCCGGACCTGAGCTTCCCGAAACTGCAGCACGCCACCCTGGACAACGGCATCAAGGTCGTGCTGGCCGAGCGCCACACCATTCCGGTGGTGCACATGGAAATGATGTTCGACGCCGGCTATGCCGCCGACCAGGGCCACAAGCTGGGCACCTCGGCCTTCACCATGGGCATGCTGGACGAAGGCACCAGAGACCTCGATTCGATCGAGATCGCCAAGCGCAAGGAGCGGCTGGGCGCGCGCATCGGCAGCGACTGCGATCTGGATACCTGCAGCGTTTCGCTCAACGCACTGGACAGCAATCTCGAGCCCTCGCTCGACCTGTATGCCGACATCGTGCGCAACCCGGCATTCCGCGAGGCCGACATCAGCCGCATCCGCGGCCAGTGGCTGGCCCGTATTGCCCAGGAAAAGAGCCAGCCGACCGCGCTTGGCCTGCGCATCCTGCCGCCGCTGCTGTTCGGCAAGAACAATGCCTACGGCATTCCTCTGACCGGCTCGGGTACCGAGGCGTCGATCAAGTCGCTGACCGCTGACGACATGCACGGCTTCATGCGCGACTGGATCCGCCCCGACAATGCCACCCTGCTGGTTGCCGGTGACACCACGCTGAAAGCCATCGTGCCGAAGCTCAACGCCGCCTTTGGCAGCTGGTCGGCATCCAGCAGCGCGGTACCGCACAAGAACCTGGCCCACGTTGATCTGCCGGCCAAGCCGCGGGTCTACCTGCTCGACCGACCGGGCGCGCAGCAGACCGTGATCCTGGCCGGTGAAGTGGCGCCGTCAACCAAGGCCGAAAACCACATGGCCATCGACACCATGCTGGGTGCTTTTGGCGGCACGTTCACCTCGCGCCTCAACATGAACCTGCGTGAGGACAAGCACTGGGCCTACGGCGCCTTCGCCTTCTCGCCCAATGCCGTCGGACAACGCGCCATCGCCATGTATGCGCCGGTGCAGACCGACAAGACCGGCCCGTCGGCCAGTGAAGTGCTCAAGGAAGCCAGGGCCATCGTTGGCGACAAGCCAGTGACCGAGGCCGAAGTGCAGAAGATCAAGGCCAAGAACGTGCGCAGCCTGCCCGGCAAGTTCGAGACCGGCTCGGCGGTGCTCGGCGCGATGAGCGGTATCGTCAAGTACGACCGGCCCGACGACTATATCGAGACCCTGAAGCAGAAGACCGACGCGGTCACTGTCGATCAGGCCCGTGCGGCCGCCACGGAAGTGATCCACCCGGATCACCTCACTTGGGTCATCGTGGGCGACCTGAAGAAGATCGAGAAGCCCATCCGTGACCTCAAGCTGGGCCAGGTCGAAGTGATCAACGCCGATGGCGCAGTGATCACGCCGGAAAAAGCTGAATCCGCCAAGTAGCAACGGTTCATGCCGCAAAACGAAGGGCCGGGTGAGCGATCACCCGGCCCTTTTTCATGGCGGCGCCCTGACCCCACCTCCGACGCCACAATCCCCAACCCACCGCCGAGTCGTGCCGCCATGCCGCGGTTTCCCAATTCAAGGGCAGGAATCCCGGTGGGCGATTTGCGCATGCAGGCAGGGGCCTGCATTCATGGCCCTGTCGACGATACCGGAGGCTTGCGCGCCGCACCCATTGCCGTCACTATTCAGGTCACGAGAGGGCAACGCCATGGTTGCAGTTGACCAACCCAATGCCAGGCGCCGCTTTTTGCACCTGCCGCGTCCACGACGCACCGTCCGCGTCGCTGTGGTCCACGTGATCGCCATGCACCTCTTTGCTCGAGAACGGTGCCGCGTGTCGGGACCATGCTGTTCATGAGCGGCGAGGGCATCCCATCCATATTCAGCAACTTCTTCGCCGAGCTGCGCCGGCGCCGGGTGATCCGAGTCACCGTGGTCTACGTGCTTGCCGGCTGGGCTGTCATCGAGGCGGCATCGACCCTGCTGCCGGGCCTGCACCTGCCTCCCTGGACGGTCACCTTCGTGATCGCGCTGGTGTTGCTGGGCTTTCCGATCGCCGTGGTGATGGGATGGATTTTCGATATCGGACCGCAGGGCATGCAGCGCACGTCCGAGTCGCCGCAGCTCGCGGCAGTACCGGAACAGATTGCCGGCAAAAACCATGGAAAACGTGCCACCGACAGGCAGCCAGACCCTGGCAGCGAGAATCCTGATGGGCACCGCAGTATCGCGGTACTGCCGTTCGTGAACATGAGCGGCGACGAGGAAAACGAATATTTCAGTGACGGCATCGCCGAGGAGATTCTCAACCTGCTGGCCAAACTGCCGCAGTTGAAGGTGTCCTCGCGCACCTCTTCGGCCTGCTTCAAGGGCAAGGACATCGACATTCCCACCGTGGCCAGGAAGCTGGAGGTGGCTACCGTGCTGGAAGGCAGCGTGCGTCGCGCGGGCAACCGCGTGCGCATCACTGCGCAGCTGATTGACGCACAATCGGATTCGCACCTGTGGTCGGAAACCTACGACCGGGAAATGGAGGACGTGTTTGCCATCCAGGATGATATTTCCAGCAGCATTGTCGACGCGCTGCTGGTCAAGCTCAGCGCACAGCAGCGCCGCAAGCTGCAATACGTCGCCACCGGCAACGCCCAGGCCTACGACTGCTATTTGCGTGGGCACAAGTACTTTTATGCCATGACGCGGCGCGGGTTCGAACATGCCATCACCATGTACCGGCGCGCCCTGGAACTGGACCCGAACTACGCGGTGGCCTGGGCCGGCATGGCCGACGCCTATTCCGAACTGTACCGCTATGCCGAAGATACGCCCGAGAATGCCGCCATGGCGCTCGAGGCCAGCGGCCGTGCGGTGGAGCTTGATCCCCAGTCCGCCGAGGCCCACACCTCGCGCGGCATCGCGTTGTCGATCGGCAAGCGTGACGCCGAGGCCGAGCAGCACTTCGAAAAGGCCATCGAACTCAACCCCCGGCTGTTTGATGCCTGGTTTCTGTATGGCCGCTATTGCGGTACACGCGGCAAGTGGGAGAAGGCGGCATCCCTGTATCGGCACGCCGCCGAGGTGGAACCGGACAACTACAACCCCGTGATCAATCTGGCCATGGCCTACGATGCGCTGGGACTGCAGGAAGAAAAGAAGTCGATTCGGGAAAAGGGCCTGTCCCTGATCGAGCAACACCTGCAAATGGCACCCGATGACGCACGCGCCCGCTACTTCGGTGCCATCACGCTGGCATCCATGGGTGATCGCGAGCGTGCTTTGGAATGGGCCGACATGGCGCTGGAAAGCAACGAGAACGAGTCCAACGTGGTCTACAACATCGCCTGCGTATTCGCCCAGCTGGGAGAGAGCGAGCGCGGCATGGATCTGCTCGAGCGCGCAGTGGGGCTCGGCTGGCGCGATCGCGCCTGGCTGGAAACCGACAGCGACCTGGCCTGCTTGCGCGGCATGCCGCGTTTCACGGCATTGCTGAAGGACATGCACTGATGAACGCGCCAGGCAAGGGCTCTTCCCTGGGCAGATTCTTCTCCGAACTGCGGCGGCGCCGAGTGATCCGCATTGCGATCGTGTATGCCGCCGTGGGCTGGATCATCATCGAGGTGGCCTCCACCGTACTGCCGCCGTTGAACGTGCCGGACTGGTCGCTGAAACTGGTGATCGTGCTGATCGCGCTGGGCTTTCCGGTGGCCGTGATCATGGCCTGGATGTTCGACATGGGTCCCGCCGGAGTGGAAAGGACGCCAGCCTCCGCCGCAGCAGCGCAACCCGGTGGCGTAGCGGTCCACCCGCCCATGCCCCCTGCAAGCGGAGCCGTCACGGGAGCCGATGTGGCACCTGCCAAGGGTGCAGACTCCGCAGCCAGGCTCGACAAGGCGACGCGTCAAGCAAGCACGGAAATTGACAGCGGCCGCCGCAGCATCGCGGTGCTGCCGTTCGTCAACATGAGCGGGCAGGCCGAAAACGAGTATTTCAGTGACGGCATTGCCGAGGAAATCCTCAATCTGCTGACCAAGCTGCCGCAGCTCAAGGTCGCCTCGCGCACTTCCTCGTTCAATCTCAAGGGCGAGAAGATCGACATCCGCAGCGCCGCGCAACAGCTCGGCGTGGGCACCGTCCTGGAAGGCAGCGTGCGCCGTGCCGGCAATCACGTGCGCATCACCGCGCAGCTGATCGAGGCCGCGTCGGACTCGCACCTGTGGTCGGAAACCTACGATCGGGAAATGAAGGACGTGTTCGCCATCCAGGACGACATCGCGCAGAGCATTGTCACGGCCCTTCAGGTCACGCTGACACCAAAGGAACGCCGCGCCATCCAGTACGTCGCCACTTCCGACCCGGAAGCATTCGACTACTACCTGCGCGGACGCAGCTACATGTATTCGATGGCTCGCCGCGACTACGAACACGCCATCCGCATGTACGAGCAGGCCATCGCGGTCGATTCCAAGTATGCCCTGGCCTACGCCGGCATCGCCGATGCCTACTCGATGCTGTACCGCTATGCCGAGGGCAGCGCCGAGCATGCCGCGCGCGCCAACCGTGCCAGCGAGCAGGCACTGGCACTGGACGCGGATTCGGCCGAGGCGCATGCCTCGCGCGGCATGGCGCTGTTCATCAGCGAAAAGTACGGCGAGGCACAGAAGGAGTTCGACGCCGCCACTACACTCAATCCGAACCTGTTCGAGGCCTGGTACTACTACGGCCTGGCGTGCTCGTCCGAGGGCGATTTCGAGAAAGCCACGCGGATGTATCTCAAGGCCATGGAGGTCAATCCGGACGACTACCAGGCGCCCATCTTCCTGGCCCAGGCGTATGCTTCGCTTGGTCGCAGGCAGGACGAGATGAAGGCCCGGCTGGGCCTGCTGAACACGGTGGAACGGCACCTGAAGCTGAACCCGCACGACACGCGCGCGCTGCAGATCGGCGCCAACAACCTGATCAAGGTCGGCGAGGACAAGAAAGCCGTGGCCATGACCGAGCAGGCCCTGAAGCAGGGCCGCGACGAACCGGTGGTGCTGTACAACGGCGCCTGCTTCTACGCCTTGCAGAACAACCTGGAGCGCGCTCTGGAGCTGCTGCAGAAGGCCGTGGAACTGGGCTGGGGTGACCGTGCCTGGATGGAACACGACAGCGACCTGGAACCGCTGCGCGACAACCCCCGCTTCCAGGCATTGCTGGAGCGGATCGACTGAAGCACCTCGCCTGTCAGTTGTCGCAGCAGGCGCCCTTGCCACGGGCCTGTACCGGCGGGCAGGGCACCGAGCCGTAGGAGCAGTACACGCAGCAGTCACCAGCGTCGGGTTTCAGCAGGAACTGGCACGCGGGGCAGCGCCAGAACCAGCGGCAGCTGTCGGTCGGCATCGTTTCCTGTCGCGAAAGACCGCAATTCGGGCAGGTGATGGTGCTGTGCGGACATGCAACGGTCATGCACTGTCCCTGTCGAGACCCTGTGCCGCAGCGGTGGAGGCGGCCTGTTCCGCGCGTTCCTGCAGTACCGAGAACGGGGTTTCGTCCCTGTCGTCCCGGTCGTGGTCCTCGCCCGCCTGGTCCCAGCTGTAGGTCCGGCGCGGCGGCATGGCATCCAGGCGAAAGAGAAAGAATGCCGACAGCAGTCCGCACAGTGAACCGAACAGATGGTATTCGTAGGACACCCGCGGGTCCTGGGGCAACACGCCGTAGACCATGCTGCCATAGAGAAAGAACACCACCATCGAGGCGATGATGGCCAGGCGCTCGCGACGCAACAGGCCCATGGCGAAAATGAAGAACATCAGGCCCTGGGCAATGCCGCTGGCACCAATATGCGATGACGGCCGCGCCAGCCACCACACCAGCAGGCCCGAACCCAGCCAGATCACCGGCAGCGCCCAGCGGATCGCGCGCGGGTAGAGGCGCAGGGCCAGTACCCCGAGAACCAGCACCGCCGAGGTATTGGCAAACAGGTGGCCGAAGCCCGAATGCACCAGTGGTGCGGTCAGTACGCCCAGCAAGCCGGCCGGCTCACGTGGCACCACGCCAAAGTGGCCCGGGTCGATGCCCAGCGCCGATTGCAGCAGCAACACAAGCCACAGCAGGGCCACAAAGCTGCCTGTCCAGAGGAAGGCGAAACGCAGCCGGCGGCGGTCCTCAGCCACGCTTTCGGGCGTGACCGGGGTGGGATCAAGGTCAAAATTCATGCGCGCCATGACTTGATCATGGTGGCGCCCGTCGCAATTGCAACAGCGGCAGCGGGTCGCGCCGCACGGCCCACGCCGGCGAACACCGGGCGCCAGCGGCCCAGGGCATCAGCCGTCACGCGACCCGTTTTCCGGCGGCACCGAGGAAGATGATGCTGCCGACAGCCTGCCATCGCTGGTACGATAATCGGCCGACTTGACCCTGTTCAGCCATGAAGCAAGCCCTGCAACAACTCATCGACCAGGCCCTGGAGCAACTCGTTGCCCGCGGGGAGCTGGCGCTGGAAACAAGCCCGGCCTACGCGCTGGAGCGTACGCGCACGCGCGAGCACGGCGATTTCGCCTGCAATCTGGCGATGATGCTGGCGCGTCCGGCACGGCGCAATCCGCGCGAACTGGCCACGCTGCTGGTCGACGCCATGCCCGCGAGCAGCATCGTCGCGCGCACCGAGGTTGCCGGGCCGGGTTTCATCAATCTGTTCCTCTCGGCATCGGCCTACCAGGATGAGCTGAAGCGCGTGCTGTCCGAAGCCGATGCCTACGGACGCAACGACAACGGCGCGGGCAGGATGGTCGGGGTGGAATTTGTCTCCGCCAATCCGACCGGGCCGCTGCATGTGGGCCATGGCCGCGCAGCAGCGGTGGGCGATTGCATCAGCCGCCTGCTGGATGCCAGCGGCTGGGATGTCCGCCGCGAGTACTACTACAACGATGCCGGCGCGCAGATCAACAACCTGGCCTTGTCGGTACAGGCCCGTGCACGCGGTCTGGGGCCGGATGACCCGGATTGGCCAGCGGACGGCTATCGCGGCAACTACATCACCGAGATTGCACGCGCATGGATCGATGGTGACACCATTCATACCGACGACGGCCCCCTGGGTGCCAGCGGCGATGTCGATGATCTGGATGGCATTCGCCGCTTTGCCGTGGCCATGCTGCGACATGAGCAGGATGAGGATCTGAAGGCCTTCGGCGTGGAGTTCGACGTGCACTTCCTGGAGTCCTCGCTGTACGCCGACGGCATGGTCGAGAACACCGTCGAGCAACTCGTTGCCCACGGTCATACCTACGAGGAAGGCGGCGCCCTGTGGCTGCGCAGCACCGACTTCGGCGATGACAAGGACCGGGTGATGCGCAAGTCGGACGGCAGCTACACCTACTTCGTGCCGGACGTGGCCTACCACTTCAGCAAGTGGCAGCGGGGATATCGCCGCGCCATCACCGAGCTGGGTGCCGATCACCACGGCTCGCTTGCCCGGGTGCGCGCGGGCCTGCAGGCGCTGGATGCCGGCATTCCCGAAGGCTGGCCCGAGTATGTGCTGCACCAGATGGTCACGGTAACCCGCGGCGGCGAGGAAGTGAAGATCTCCAAGCGCGCCGGCAGCTATGTCACGCTGCGCGACCTCATCGACGAAGCCGGCAAGGACGCCACCCGGTACTTCCTGATCGCGCGCAAGACCGACTCGCAGCTGGTCTTTGACATCGATCTGGCCAGGCAGAAAAGCAATGACAATCCGGTGTATTACATCCAGTACGCCCACGCGCGCATCTGCAGCGTGCTGGCCCAGGCGGCCGAACGCGGGTCGGGTTTTGATCGGGCAAGCGGGGAGGCCAGTCTCGATCGCCTTGAAACTGAACACGAGCAGGCCCTGCTGGTGACTTTGTCGCGCTATCCTGAGATGCTCGAATCGGCGGCCGGCAATCTGGAGCCGCACCTGATGGCGCAATACCTGCGCGATCTGGCCGCCGAATTGCACGGCTACTACAACAGCCAGCAGTTTCTGGTGGATGATGAAGCGCTGCGCAACGCGCGCCTGTATCTGGTATCGGCAACTCGCCAGGTGCTGGCCAACGGTCTTGAACTGCTCGGGCTGGATGCCCCGGAGACGATGTAATGGCGAACAAGAGGAAGCAGGCGATTCGCAGCCAGCGCGGCTGGCCAGGCTGGGTCTGGCTGTGCCTGGGCCTGCTGCTGGGCGTGGCGCTGGCAGCGTTCGTCTTTCTGGGCGGGCATGCGCCCCAGTTGCGCAACCGCAATGCACCCACGCCCAACCCCGATGCCAACGTATCGGCGCCCAGCGAGCCGGGCATTGCCGACACCGACAAGACGAAAAAGGACTACGACTTCTATTCGGTGCTGCCGGAGATGGAGGTTGTCATTCCCGACTCGGAGCTGTCCGCCAAGGCCCGCAAGGAAGGGACGCAGAGCCCGGCCACCGGCAATTCGTCCGCTGGCAGCTATCTGCTTCAGGCCGGCTCGTTTCCCGACAACAACGACGCCGAGGCGGTCAAGGCGCGCCTGGCATTGATGGGTTTCGTGGCCCGGGTACAGACAGTCACCATCAATGGCAAGACCTGGCACCGCGTACGCCTGGGACCCTACCGCAGCGCCGCCTCGCTGGAGGCGGCCAAGCAGAAGCTGTCCGCCCAGGGCATCAATGCCATTGCCCTGAAAGAAAACAACTGAGCGTTCGATTTCAGGGTTGAACCCTGGCTTTGCAGGCGCAGACTGCGCCCTCCGCCGGACAACCGCGGGAATCAGGACAATCCGCGAAGGTCGCAAGGCACGCGAAGAAAGGGAACAGAGCGCCTCGGCTCTTCTTTGCGTCTTTTGCGTCCTTCGCGGACAATGTTGCCAGCTCGCCAGCATTGCGTGCTCGTGCGGCAGAAACGGAGGGTATCTATCGGCATGAACAACAAGACAGCATGGGTTACCGGAGCCACATCCGGTTTTGGCGCGGCGATTGCCTGGCGCCTGGTGCAGGATGGATGGCGGGTCATCGTCAGTGGCCGACGCGAGGAGCGACTGCAGGAGCTGGCGCAGAAGTCCGACCCCGGCACCATGCATGTCGCCGCATTCGACATGCGCGATGATGCGGCAATGCAGGCAGCGATCGACACACTCCCCGCCGACTTTGCCGACATCGACCTGCTGGTCAACAACGCCGGCCTGGCACTGGGGACAAATCCCGCCCAGGAGGCCGACCTGGACCAGTGGCGGCAGATGATCGACACCAATGTCACCGCCCTGGTCGCCATGACCCGATACCTGCTGCCGCGACTGATAGAGCGCAAGGGCGCCATCATCAACATCAGCTCGATCTCCGGCACCTATCCCTACAAGGGTGGCAACGTGTACGGCGCCACCAAGGCTTTTGTCACCCAGTTTGCGCAAGGCCTGCGCTGCGATCTGCACGGCACCGGCGTGCGCGTGACCTCGATCGAACCGGGCATGGCGGAAACCGAGTTCACCCTGGTCCGAACCGGCGGTGACGAGGCCGCGTCGGAAAAGATGTATGCCGGGGCCGACCCCATTACCGCGCAGGACATTGCCGAAACCGTGCACTGGATTGCCCGCCTGCCGCCGCACCTGAACATCAACCGCATCGAGATCATGCCGGTCAGCCAGTCTGCTGCCGGGCTGCAGGTGCATCGGGCCTAGCCCGCATTATTCACCAACCTTCTACTGCGCCGGCCCAATGACACGCCCGGTGCGGCTTTCGCTTGGTCGCAGTGCTCGACGTAGTGTCGGCTACGCCTGCGCACTGCTCGGGCGCGAAAGCCACGCCGGACATGCCCTTGAACCGGCTCGCTACCAACGCTGATGAATAATCCGGGCTAGGCACATGGCGCGGAGCAGCCGGGGTCGCCGCAGCGGCGGGTGTTCCGCCATGTGTATGCCGCCGGGCACGCGCATCCGCACAGGCCCTCGCGGGGCGCCGAATGCGCGCGCGCCGACTACCGCATCGCCGAAGGCGGCTCGGGACTACTCGAAGCCGTTGGCAAACAGTGCATCGCTGTCGATGCGGAAGATCGTGCCGTTGTTGAGCGTCACGTAGACGTTGCCGTCCAGGTCCTCACCGAAACCGACCGGACTGGAGCCCATGTTCAGACCGGTGTCCAGCGGCGCGCCGGTGATGCCGGCCGCGCCATCGTGCCAGTGACCGGCATCGGCATCGGCATAGAACAGGTTGTTGCTGCAGAAGTCGCCATAGACATACACCCCGTACAAGGGCGCATCCGGACCGCGATAGATGTAGCCGCCGGTGATCGAGCAACCGTAGGTGTGCGAATAGTCGAAAACCGGGCCGACCAGGTGGGGCGTTGTCGGGCTGCAGTCGCCCGGTGTGTAGCCGGCATGACCCTCGTAGCAGTGCCAGCCGAAGTTGCGACCGGGAAAGCCCGGGGCCAGCAAGTCGACCTCTTCCCAGGCATCCTGCCCCACATCGGCAATGTAGATCTCGCTGGTGTCGCGGTCGAAGCTGAAGCGCCAGGGGTTGCGCAGACCCAGGTAATAGATCTCGTCGCAGGTGTTGCTGCTGCCGACAAAGGGGTTGTCGGCCGGAATCTTGTACTGCAGGGTCGTGCCGGCCGCCGCGCCACAGGTTTCGCTGGTGGCGACGCTGGTGCCGTTGCGCACATCAATGCGAATCATCTTGCCCAACAGGTAGTAGTACGGATTACTGCCTCCCGCGGGCACCTGCTTTTTCCACAGGTTCTGGGCGAAGTTGTTGGGATCGCCGGCGCTGCCGCCGTCGCCCATGCCCCAGTACAGGTAGCCGTCGGGGCCGAAGTGGATGTCGCCGCCGTTGTGGTTGTTGTACAGGTCGGGAACACGCAGCACGTCGGTGCGCGCGGCACTGCCCTGCTGCACGCTGCCGCCGAATACGTTGGCGGCCGGGTTTGCCGCCGTGAAGCGGGCCAGCACCTGATCCTGCATGGCGCCAAGCCTCGGCTCGGCATTGGGCGCGGTAAAGGTCAGGTAGAAGATGCCGTTGCTGGCAAAATCCGGATCGAAGGCCATGCCCACCAGACCCTGTTCGCTGGTGGTCGGCACGCTGATGTCCAGGTAGTGTGTCGGCAGCAGCTGGCCGTGATCGATGATGCGGATGCTGCCCTGACGATCCACCACGAACAACCGGCCGCTGCCGTCGTCCGGCTCGGCCAGCATCACCGGCTGACCGGCGCCGGTGGCAATGGGCGTCAGCACGATATCCGGCGGCGCCGCCGCAAGGATCGTGGACCAAACAAGCGCCAGCAAGGCGCTGGCAAGCAAATACAATACGTTACGCGCAATCATGTCGGCAGCCTCAGGGGTGGGGCAGATGTTCAGTATGCCTCATCACTGCAGCAGTTTCCGTGACCCGTAGCTCGCCGGCACGCGATCAGGGAAGCCGGCAAAGCGCTGCCGCCGACTATGCAGCCCGCAGCCCGGGCTCAGCTGCTGGCCAGATAGGTGTACCCGGTAAGCCCTTTCTCCAGCGACTGCATCAGCTCGCTCTCCTCGTCGCCCGTGATGCCGGCCGCAGCGAGCTTGTCGCGGTAGACCGCGCGCAGGCCATCCAGGTTGTATCCGACATATTCCAGCATCAGGTCGGCGCTGTCGCCGCGGCGCGGATGTTCCAGCGCGAAGCTGTCGTCGACCAGGCGCACATTGACCGCATCGGTATCGCCAAACAGATTGTGGATGTCGCCCAGCGTTTCCTGGTAGGCACCCACCATGAAGATGCCGAGGAGATAGCTCTCGCCTGCTTTCAGCGCATGCAGGGGCAGGCTGACATCGACCCCTTCGGCATCGACATAATGATCAATGCGACCGTCCGAATCGCAGGTCATGTCCACCAGCACACCTCGCCGCGTCGGCGCTTCATCCAGACGAGACAGCGGCACGATCGGGAACACCTGATCAATCGCCCAGACATCGGGGATCGACTCGAACACCGAGAAATTGCCGAAATACTTGTCGACCAGCTTTTCATCCAGCTCGTCCAGCGCCTGACGATGGGCACGCTCGGCGGGATCGAGCCGCTTGCGCACCGATGCGGCAATGGCGTAGTAGAGATCGTCAAGGCGGGCGCGTTCGGCCAGACCGATCTGACCCAGGGCAAACAGGGTCTGGCCTTCTGCCAGATGGTGCTGGGCCTCGTGATAGAGCTCCAGCGGCGGGCGCGTTTCCAGCGCCGCATGGACTTCACGCAGGTGCCGCAAGACGGCCGGCTCATCAGCCCGGGCGCGGGGCACCCGGCCACTCGGGCGCGCCTCGACCTCATTGATGTTTATCACCAGCACGGCATGGTGCGCGGTCATGGCGCGACCGGCCTCGGTCACCAGGCGCGGCATCGCCAGCTCGTGCTCGGCACAGGCCTCGGCCAGCGGCTGCACGATGCTCGCCGCGTACTGCGCCATGGAATAGTTGATCGAATTGTAGCTGCGCGAGCGCGTGCCTTCGTAATCGACGCCAAGGCCGCCACCGGCATCGACGGTGTCCAGAGGCACGCCCAGTTTGCGCAGTTCGACGAAGTAGCGCACCGCTTCGCGCATGCCGGTGGCGATATCGCGCACATTGGAAATCTGCGAGCCCATGTGGAAGTGCAGAAGCCTCAGGCTGTTCGTGAGACCGGCTTTTTCCAGGTGCCCGAGAAGTTCCAGCAACTGCCGCGGCGAAAGACCGAACTTGCCCTTGTCGCCCCCGGTATTCTGCCATTTGCCGGCGCCGATGGAGGCCAGCCGCACGCGCACGCCAAGGCGCGGCTCGATCCCCAGCGCCCGCGATTCGGCGACAACATGCTCGAGCTCGGAAGGCTTTTCGATGACGATATGCACATCAAGGCCCATGCGACGGCCAATCAGGGCCAGGCGCACGTATTCGCGATCCTTGTAGCCGTTGCACACTACCAGTGCGCCGGGCTCGGCCAGGGCCATCACGGCCATCAGCTCCGGCTTGGAACCGGCCTCCAGGCCGAAGCCGCCCAGTTCGCGGCCGGCAGCGACCAGTTCGCTGGCGACATCACGCTGCTGGTTGACCTTGATCGGGTAGACGGCTGTATAGCGTGCACCGGGCGCATGTTCGGAGATGGCCTGCGCGAAGGCCTGCTGCAGTCGCGCCAGGCGATCGGCAAGAATGTCCGGGAAGCGGACCAGCAAGGGCAGCCGCAGCCCTTGCGCGCGGGCACGCTCGACCACATCGGCCAGCGACACCTCGCCGTCCCCGTCGCGCCGAGGCCGCACCAGCAAATGCCCGTGCGCACCTGCATCCACGTAGCCTCCGCCCCAGTGTGGCAGTGACCAGGTTCGGCGTGCCTTGTCGATGGTCCAGTTTGTCGACATGCTTGGTAATTCCCGGTTGTCCGCGGATCCTCGATGGAAAGCGAGGTACCCTGTTTGCAGACAGCATTGTAACGGTCTGCTGAAGCTGCAGGTGCGAACAGCTACAATCGCACGGTCGAATCACGCATGGAATGAAACATGTCGCAAGCCAACTGGTTTACAGAGGCACACGAGGCCTCCGGTTCGTCCATCGGTTTCAGGATCGAAAAGCAACTGCATGCCGAAAAAACCCCATACCAGTCGATCGAGATCTATCAGACCACCGACTGGGGCCATCTGATGGTGATCGATGGTTGCGTCATGCTCACCAGCCGCGACAATTTCCTCTACCACGAAATGATGACCCATCCGGCGCTGTTCACGCACTCGCTGGCCAAGCGGGTGGTGATCATCGGTGGCGGTGATTGCGGCACGCTGCGCGAGGTGCTCCGTCATGACCAGGTGGAATCGGTAGTGCAGGTGGATATTGACGAACGCGTCACGCGCCTGTCGGAGCAGTATTTTCCGGAACTGTGCGAATCCAATGGCGACCCCCGCGCCGAGCTGCGCTTCGATGATGGAATCGCCTACATGGCCGAACAGCAGGCCGATTCGCTGGATCTTGTCATCATCGATTCCACCGATCCGGTCGGCCCGGCCGAAGGCCTGTTCAACACCGCATTCCATGAAAGCTGCTTCAAGGCGCTGCGGCATGGTGGCATTCTGGTACAGCAATCCGAGTCACCGCTGCTGCATATCGACCTGATTCGCGCATTGCGCAACTCCATGCACGAGGCAGGCTTCCAGAGCGCGCGCACCCTGACCTTTCCGCAACCGTGCTACCCCAGTGGCTGGTGGAGTTGCACCTTGTCCCGCAAGGGCGGCGAACTGAACGACTTCCGCGAACGAGCCGCTGCCATCAAGACCTTCGATACACGCTACTACAGTGCCGAGGTCCATCGTGCCGCACTGGCACTGCCACCGTTCATGAACGAGGCGCTGGTCTCTTGACCTGGCGCCACCTGACAAGTCGCCTTGTGCTGCTTGGCCTGAGCGCCATCGCGACGGCTGCGCAAGCCGACGTCGACCCGCGCATCCAGGCCCTGGCGCAATACAAGCATGATCTGATCAGCGTATTGACCTTGCGCGCCGATGCCCCCCACCTGCTCGGTGCCGCCCTGCTGGCACGTACCTTCAACGACAGTGCCCCCGGACTGGACTATGACAGTCTGCTGGCACGCGCTGCCGCCGCCGACCCGGACAGTGCTGCCGTGATCTGGGCACGCCTGGGCGATTGCGATCGCAAGGCACAAAACTGCCCGAATGCTGATGCCCTGGCCAGGCTTGAGAGCATGGCAGAGGACAACGCGGCCGTATGGATCCTCGTTCTCGACCGGGCAGCCCGAGATGGCGACCGCGACGCGCAACTGGCCGCACTGCGCAAGGCTGCCGATGCGCGCGGCTACAACGACTATGGTGGTGCTGTCTTGCAGGCGCTGACGCTGGCAGCCACGTCCTTGCCCGTGCCCGAGGCCGTGGTACACGCCTACGCCGGCAACGCAAGCAGCGAAGCCGGTCCGGCGTCGGCGCAGGCCTTTCTTGCCTACGGCCAGGCAACTGCGCAACCCGAACCCGGCTTTCTGCCAATCATGGAGTTGTGTGATCCCGAGGCCAATGACGACGTCGGCGAGCTGCTGTCAAGCTGCCGAAAGCTGGCGCACATCCTGGCCTGGGGCAGCAGCCCAAGGGCACGCGCCGCAGGCCTGCACCTGAAGGACGTCCTTGCTGCCACACCCGCTGCCCGCGCCGAAGCCAAAGCCGACATGCGCGATCTGGTGTGGCAGTTGCGCAACTACAGTCGTCTGACGTTCAAGGCGCTGGGCAACCAGGCACTTGCCCTGGAACTGCTCCGCCTGGGCCAATCCGGCGGCAGCGAGCTTACACGCATGAGCGCTTTGCTGCGGCAGCAAGGTATTCCTGTCGAAGCGCCACCAACGGCGAGCTCGTCCACGTCTCCCGCGAACCCTGCTACTGCCACCAGCTCGCCTGACGCTGCCCCGGCACCGGCCATCGCTGCAAGCTCCGCAGACCTCTTCGAGAGCCCACGCCCGACCAGCTCCGCCGCACAACCAGCGGTTGCGGCCAGCAGCAGTCAGCCGGCCCGCAGCACATCATCCGGCAAAGCCGCAGCGGCTTCAGCTGCAAATCCGGACCGTCGAGACCACCCGCGGCTGGTAGGACCCGGGCTTTTGCAGTTGGGCGTTTGCGGCTGAATCTGGTGTACTCTTGAGCAGAGTCTCGAAGATCGCTCGGAGGTTTGACGATGCGCAAGGTTCTCGTGGCAAGCAGCAAGGGTGGCTGCGGCAAGACCACCGTGGCCACCAATCTGGCCGCCTGTTGGGCCCATCGCGGCCATGCGGCAGCATTGATTGACGCCGACCCCCAGGGGTCATCCCTGAACTGGGCGCGCATGCGGCCAGCCGATCTGCCCCAGGTTACGGTGGTGGAGCCGGGCCGCAACGTGATGCAACGACTCTCGCGCGACCATGACATTGTCATCATCGATACCGCTGCCGGTACCAGACCAGCACAGCTGCAAAAATGGATGGACGATGTGGATGCCGTTATCGTGCCGGTGCTGCCCTCGGGCATCGACCTCGATGCCACGCTTCCCTATCTCACGGAACTGGCCGCGCTTCCGCGCATTCGCCGCGGTGATTTGCCGGTTGGCGTGGTTGGCAACCGGCTGCGCCTGTGGACACACGCCAGCCAGGATGCCCTTGCCGAAATGGGTGATGATTTCCCGTTTCCAGTGGTGGCGCAACTGCGCGACAGCCAGGCCTACGTCCTGCTGGCGGGGCTGGGCAAAAGCATGTTCGACTACAACTCCGAGGTAGTACGTGGCCATCAGCACGACTGGAATCGCCTGCAACACTGGTTGCATCATCACACCCGCGCCTGATCGGAGCTGCCGGCATGCATGAACTCATTCTGCTGCGCCACGCCCAGGCCCGGTCGGCCGCGGCCGACGGCATGGATCGCAACCGCGCGCTGAGCGAGGAAGGCATTGCCCAGGCGCGGCACGCCGGCCGCTGGCTGGTACAGCACCATCACAGGCCCGGCCTGATACTGTGCTCCCCCGCCCTGAGGGCCAGGCAAACCGCCGATGCGGTGCACGAGAGCATGCCTGAATCCGACCTTCGAAAATTCGAGAGCATCTATGATGCGAGCCCCGGGGAACTGCTGGCCATGCTGGACGAGCAGCCGGCGACCGAATCGGTCATGCTGGTCGGCCACAACCCCGGTATGGAGCGTCTTCTGGGTCTGCTGACCAATGGCCGCTCGGGCAGCCATCGCGGCATGCCACCGGCATCGCTGGCATGCATTTCCTTTGACCAGCGCATCGAACCCGGTGCGGGCATCCTGCAAGCATTCTGGACACCGTGAGACTGCTCGCCAGCCTGATCCTGTTGTTGTGTTGCTCAGCGGCCCCGGCCAACGAAACCATCCGCATCGACAGCGCACATTCGAATGCCACTTTTGCGGTCCGCACCTTGTGGTTCAAGAATATTGAAGGTCGCGTGGCTGGCTTGCGCGGCACCGTCGCCATGGATGATTCGCAGCGCTCCCGGGTGGAAGTGCAGATCGATGTCGACCAGGTTCGCATGGACAACCCGCACTACAAGGCCATGCTGCGCTCGAAGGAGTTTTTCGACACTGAAAACTACCCCACCATCAGCTTTCGCTCCAGAGACTTTGACACGCATTTGCTGTTCGACGGGGGCAACATCGATGGCCATCTGACCATGCGCGGTGTCACCCAGCGCAGTCACCTTCGAGCTTTCGCCCGAAGCATGCCAACCAAACCGCCTGAGCGACTGCCGGATTCGACGTCCGGGGCGTCATCCAGCGTTCCAATTTCGGCATGACCGCGTATCGGTTCACGCTGTCCGATCATGTGCAGTTGCGCCTGGTTATCCGGCTTGTCGCGCCGTGATGAGGTTGCTGCCGCGCACATGGCTGCTGCTCCTGCTGTTGCCGATGCTCACCGCCTGCATGCCCAGCCAGCGCCAGGTGCTGCGCGCACGGCATATGGTCTCTTCCAATATCGAACATGACGTCAGTTGCCAGCGCAGGGACCATTGTGCGGCAGACTCGGGGCTGTACGCCCTGGCTGCGCAGGGCAAGGGCAATCGCAACCAGGCGGTGATTCTGGATCTGGGCGAAGACGCTCTGATCGCCCGCCTCAACCTGATACGTGCCGCGCGCCAGTCGATCAGCATCCAGACCTATATCTGGGCCAACGACGATGCCGGAAAGCTGATGCTGGACGCACTGGTCGCCGCGGCGCGGCGCGGCGTGCATGTACGCATACTGGCCGATCAGCTGGCTTCGTTCAACGACCTGGAACAACTCGCAACTCTTGCACGCACCCACGTCAATTTCGAATTGCGACTTTACAACCCGACCCTGCAATCGGCCGAAACAGGCGCTTTCGGATATTTCGTTGGCGGCCTGTGCTGTTTTTCCAACCTCAACCAGCGCATGCACAACAAGCTGTTCCTGGTCGACGGCCATATCGGCATCACCGGTGGCCGCAATTATGAAAATCGATACTTCGATTGGGACAGCGACTTCAACTTTCTGGATCGCGACATCCTGGTGGCCGGCCCCGTGGCACAGGACATGCGCGCCAGTTTTTTTCTGTTCTGGAACCATCCGCGCGCCGTGAAGCTGACTTTGTTGCGTGATGTCAGCGCACAGCTGATCCGCGATGGCCCCGATGCCCCCGGCTGGCAACCGCCCCGGTATGAACGCGCCGACCGCGTTCAACGGGTCCTGGAAGAAGCAGCGGACCCGGCATACATCAAGAGCCATTTTCTGCTCCGAGCGAAGTCGCTGAAGGATGTCGAGTACTTTGCCGACCGTCCGGGCAAGACAGACAACCCCAGCAAGCGGGAGCGCGAACTGACAGCGCACCTGATGAATCTGGTGTCCACGGCGAGCCAGGAAATCATTCTGCAGACACCGTATCTGGTGATAAGCGACCGCGGCCAGCGCATCTTCCGCAAGCTGCAGAAGGAGCGCTCCAGGGTTCGCATACTGATCTCGACCAATTCACTGGCCTCGACCGACGCATTTGCGGTCTATGCCGTGGCGCACAAGTACGTGCGTCGCTATCTGGCTGTGTTCAACTTCAACATCTACGAGCAGAAACCGCACCCGGTCGATGCGCCGCGCATGATCGCCCACTACAACGAGTTGTCCGGGTCAGGTGCCAGAGTCGGCAATCGTGGACGCTACAGCGCAGTACCGCTGACCACCAGCGGTGTACGCGTCAGCCTGCATGCAAAGTCCATGGTGGTCGACAAGCAGTACGTGATGATCGGTTCGCACAACTTCGATCCGCGCTCGGATGACTACAACACCGAATGCGGAATCATCATCCATGACCGTGACTTCGCTCGTGTGGTGCGCGCTTCCATCCTGGCCACTATCCGCCCCGGCAACTCCTGGGTGGTAGCCAAGCGCCAGGTCAATGGCATGGTGGGACGTATCAACCGGGCTCTGGCAAAACTGTCTGCAGCCCTGCCTATTTTCGATCTGTGGCCGTTCGGCTACGCCACCAGCTACCAGCTGAAGCCGGGCTGCCCGGTGATGCGGCGCGAGGATCCGCGCTTCTATGCCTGCTACGAGCCGGTCGGCGAGTTTCCCGAGGTGGCCCTTCCCCTCAAGACCATCTACACACGCATCATCACCGGCTTTGGCGCCGGCATGAGCGACATGCTCTGAGTCTGCGCACGCGCATGCGCCAATTGACGGCACCATCGGACACGGCTACGCTTCCTCAATTGCCAACATTCGAGGATTTGTGCATGGCCCTGGACATCAACATTCAATTGAGCGATGAAGATCTCGAGCACTTCATCTCCGGCATGCAGGATGCACAAAAAGAAGCGGCAGACCTGAGCGCGACCGAGATCACGGCATCGGCTCGCAAATTGCTGGTTCAGGGCAATGAGATCGAGTTGCCCGACTTCATCGCCAGCCGTCTGAGCCGCCTCAACACCATGATCGACATGGCCGAGGACGAAGGCTTCGGATTGCCCGAGGAAGACCGAGCTCGTGTACTGGCGGCGCTGACCTATTTTGCCGATCCGAGCGACATCATTCCCGACACCGTGCCGGTACTGGGCTTTCTCGACGATGCCATCATGATCGAGCTGTGCCAGCGCGAACTGGTACACGAGCTGTCAGCCTACGAAGAATTCGACGCATGGCGACGCGGTGAAGCCGAACACCGGGGCGTCGACCCGGCCGAACTGAAACTCAAGCGCGTCGACTGGGCCGAAGACCGCCGCGCCCATGCCATCGAGCTCATGCGCCAGCGTCGCAGCAAGTCCTACGCCAGTGGCGCCTGGGCCCCGGTGCTGTTCAAGCCCCGCTGACGCCATAGCCCTGCTTTGCAGGGCTATCCCCAACCATCGTGCATGGTGCGCTTCACTTCGTTCAGCAGCACCCTACCGCTGCTTGGGCCGCGATGAACAGCCGCCTGAACTCCCTCGTAGGGTGCCGCTGAGCGTAGCGATGCGCACCACGAATCATCCGCATACGGTGCGCTTCACTTCGTTCAGCGGCACCCTACAGCTGCTTGAGCCCCGACGAATAGCCGCCCGAATTCCCGCGTGGGTGCCGCTGAGCGCAGCGATGCGCACCACGAAATCATCCGCATACGGTGCGCTTCACTTCGTTCAGCCGCACCCTACAGCTGCTTGAGCCCCGATCGAACAGCCGCCCGAAATCCCGCGTAGGGTGCCGCTGAGCGCAGCGAGGCGCACCATGGGACCCTCCACACACGCCCGAACGGGCCGCCGCCGACTCAGCGCTCGAGGATGGCGGTGACGCCCATGCCGCCGGCGGTGCAGATGGAGATGAGGGCACGGCCGCCGCCGTTTTCCTTCAGCTGCTTGGCCGCCGCCGCCAGGATGCGCGCGCCGGTGGCCGCGAACGGATGGCCCAGCGCCAGCGACGAGCCGTTGACGTTGAGCTTGTCCGGATCGATCGGGCCCATGGCCTTCTTGCGGCCCAGCCGTTCCTTGCAGTACTTGTCCGATTCCCAGGCCTTGAGCGTGCACAGCACCTGCGCCGCGAACGCCTCGTGGATCTCGTAGAAATCGAAGTCCTGCAGCTCCAGCCCGGCCGCATCCAGCATGCGTGACACAGCGATGGTCGGCGCCATCAGCAGGCCCTCGCCATGCACGAAGTCCACCCCCGCCACGCGAGCATGGGTCAAGCGTGCATCCACTTCCAGCTTGCGCTTGTCGGCCCAGTCCTCGCTCGCCACCAGCACTGCGGCGGCACCGTCGGACAGGGCGCTGGAATTGCCCGCTGTCAGGGTGCCGTGTCCGGAGTGGCGATCGAAGGCCGGCTTCAGCTGACCAGCTTCTCCATGCTGGTATCCGCGCGCAGCACGTTGTCACGCTCGACCCCGCGGAACGGCACCAGCAGATCGTCGTAGAAGCCGCGCGCATAGGCCGCGGCGGCCTTCTGGTGGCTGGCCAGCGCCAGTGCATCCTGTTGCTCGCGGCTGATGTCCCATTCGCGCGCCATCAGCTCGCAGTGCTCGCCCATCGACTTGCCTGTGCGCGGTTCGGTCACGCCGGGGAAGGCCGGTTTCAGCTCGCCCAGGGAGAAGCCGGACACGGCAGCCTTGAACTTGTCCATCGGCGACTTCGCGCGGTTGATGCGCAGGATGCGTTTCTGCAGCCGCTTGCTCAGCGCCAGCGGGATGTCGCTGGTGGAATCGGAGCCGCCGGCAATGGCCACCTGGTAGCGGCCGGCGGCAATGCGATCACAGGCGGTGATGGCTGCATCCAGTGAGGTGCCGCAGGCGCGGGTGACGGTGAAACCGGGTGTGGTCTGTGCCAGGCCCGAGGCCAGCGCCGCCTCGCGCGCCAGGTTCCAGTCGCGTGCATGCTTCATCACGGCGCCGAACACCACGTCGCCCAGCTCCTCGCCATGCAGGCCGTACTTCTCCACCATGGCACCGAGCACCTTGATCGACATGCCCAGATTGCCGACCTCGGCATAGCCGGTGTTGATGCGACAGAACGGTATGCGCAGGCCGCCGATGATGCCGATGGGGGAGGTATTGGCCATGAGTCTGGTTCCCTTGCAAGTCGCGCGACACGGAGCACAAGCGGTCGAGTAGATGAGTCCCCGCGACGCATGCACCCTGCATTGGTCTATGGCCTACGTGTTCGATCTTGAAATTCTGCAACAGCGACTGCAAGGCATGCCCGAGGCCTATGCCGGCGCACCGCCGTTTCCGCATGTGGTGCTGGATTCTTTCCTGCGACCCGAGGTCGCGCATGAGCTGGCGCGCTGCTTTCCCGGCCCCTGACGAGGCGCTGGTCTGGGACCATTTCGGCGCCCAGGGCTACGAGGTCAAGCGCGGCAGCAGCGACGAGGCGCTTTTCCGGCGCCTTTGCGCCAGGCCCTGCACGACCTCAACAGCGGTCCGTTCGTGCGCTGGCTGGAGCAGCTGACCGGCATCGAGCACCTGCTGCCCGATCCGCACCTGGTGGGGGGCGGATTGCACCTCAGCGGGCCCGGCGACCATCTCGGCATCCATGCCGACTTCAACTGGCACGAGGGCCTGCAGGCGCACCGGCGGCTGAACCTGCTGATCTATCTCACCGATCAGCCGTGGCAAC
Organism: uncultured Gammaproteobacteria bacterium; assembly: GCA_963800395.1. Classification (GTDB taxonomy): domain Bacteria; phylum Pseudomonadota; class Gammaproteobacteria; order Xanthomonadales; family Rhodanobacteraceae; genus DASSBG01. The sequence continues at coordinate 17,330 of CAWDBD010000008.1, read as the reverse complement.
CCGAATGGGGCGGCGCACTGGAACTGTGGTCGACCGACGGCAACCAGCGCGTGCGCACTGTCGAGCCGCTGTTCAACCGCGCGGCGCTTTTCTCCACGCGCTCGGACACCTTCCACGGCCATCCGCAACCCTGGGCAGCACCGCACGGCATCTTCCGCCAGTCACTGGCCCTGTACTACTACACCACCCAACGCCCCGAGAGAAAAACGCGACCCGCACAGCACGTTGTACAAGGGGTATCACGTTTAGAGGGGGTTCGGGGCGAGGGGCGAGGGGTCCCGGAGCTGCCGAGGCTGGCTCAATGCCGCCGCGCCGCTCGTCCCTGAACTGCCACTGGCAGTTGTCCTCCTCACCCAAAGTACGCTGGCGCCTGTGGCCAGGCGTGCCACAGCGCCGGCTCGGTCTCGATGCGGCGTTCCAGGTGCGCGGCATAGCGGCGCACCACCTCGCGCCTCAGGCCCGCTGGCAGGATTTCCAGGAACAGGCGGCGGTGGCCGCTGTCCCAGTCCAGTCCGCAACTGATGATGCGCGCAGGTACCCCGGCCTGCTGCGCCAGCATGGCCAGGCCGATCGGCAGGCGCACGGCACGCCCGAGCAGGTGGATTTCGGTGCCGCGCCGGCCCGGGGCCACTGGCAGATCCAGCATGCCGACCACGCAATCGCCACGCGCCAGCACCTGCAGCACCTGTTCGGCGCTGCCGCCGGTATGGATCACGCCGCGGCAGCCGGAACGGCGCACCGCCCACCCGCGCCAGGCCAGATAGCCACGACTGAGCAGGCCGCGGCCGACATCGCCGACCTCGGCCCGGCGGGCCACGAAGTAGCCGTCCAGACCGCGCGCGCCGAGCAGGCGCCAGATCCAGTTGCCACTGCCCCAGTGGCTGTTCAGCAGCAATCCCGGTTGCAGGCGCTCGATCGGATCGCCCTGGACCTCCACCGCTGCCGCCACCAGGCCTTGCCGCGCACCAGGCACAGCAGGCTGTCACAGCGGTCCACCAGCAGCAGCAGACGATGTCGCTGACAGAAATGTTCGCGATCCAGTGCCGGCAGCAGACGCGCTGCATGCCGCCAGGCGGCCGCCACCACATCCGGAAACACCGCCTCGCTGCGAGCCACGCGCTTGAGCAGCGCGAAGCCTGTCGACCATGGCAGCAGGCCGACCAGCAGCGGCAGCAGATACAGGAACGCCGCGTCGCTCAGCGCGCGGCGCCAGCGTCCCGGGCCGCGAGGCATGCGTCACAGCTCCCGGCCGCGGCTTGCCGGAGGCACACCGGGCGACAGGGCGAGGCATGCGGGTCAGGGCAGGTCGAGCTCATACATCAGATAGTTGCTGAGCCGCATCGAGCGCGACTCGTACACGCGCTGGGCCGGCCGGTTGTCGCGCTCGACGTACAGCCGCAGCCCGGCGGCCTGCTCGCCGACCGCGGCCTCGCGCACGCTGTCGAACAGCGCCCGGAACACACCCTGTCCACGTGCCTCGGGCTCCACGTACACGCTCTGCAGCCACCACATCGAGGCATTGCGCCAGTCGCTCCACTCGTAGGTCACCAGCAGCCCGCCCACGGGTTCGCCGCACGCTCGGCGATCAGGTAGAAGCCCTTGACGGATCGTCCAGCACCGCCTGGACACCGCGGCGCAGGGTCTCGTGCGAAAGCACCCTGTGCTCGGTTTCCAGTGCCATGGCGGCATTCCACTCCACCAGGCGGTCGCGATCGGCGGCGTCGGCCCGGCGCACCGAGATGGCTTGATTGACAGTCTTCTCGGGCACCGGGCGGCGTCCTCAGATCGAGTAGTACATGGAGAATTCCAGCGGATGCGTGGAGGCGCGGAAGCGTGTGACCTCCTGCATCTTCAGCGCGATGTAGGCATCGATGAAGTCGTCGCTGAACACGTCACCGGCCTTGAGGAACTCGCGGTCCTTGTCCAGCGCCTCAAGCGCCATGTCCAGGCCGGAGCAGACCTGCGGGATGTTGCGTCTCCTCTTCCGGCGGCAGGTCGTACAGATCCTTGTCGGCCGGCGCGCCCGGATCGATCTTGTTGATGATGCCGTCCAGGCCGGCCATCAGCAGGGCGGTGAAGGTCAGGTAGCCGGACTGCACCGGATCGGGGAAGCGCACCTCGATTCGCCGGCCCTTGGGGCTGGCGACAAACGGGATGCGGCAGCTGGCCGAACGGTTGCGGGCCGAGTAGGCCAGCATCACCGGGGCCTCGAATCCCGGCACCAGGCGCTTGTAGCTGTTGGTGGTGGAGTTGGAGAAGGCATTGATGGCGCGCGCATGCTTGAAGATGCCGCCGATGTAATACAGCGCGGTCTGCGACAGGCCGCCGTACAGATCGCCGGCAAACAGGTTCTTGCCGTCCTTCGACAGCGACTGATGCACATGCATGCCGCTGCCGTTGTCGCCGACGACCGGCTTGGGCATGAAGGTGGCGGTCTTGCCGTTGCGGTGGGCGACGTTGCGGACGACGTACTTCATCGTGATCAGCTCGTCGGCCTTTTTCACCAGGGTGTTGAAGCGCGTGCCGATCTCGCACTGGCCGGCATTGGCGACTTCGTGGTGATGCACTTCGACGGCCTGACCGACCTGCTCGAGCACCTTGCACATCTCGGCGCGCAGGTCCTGCAGCGAGTCGACCGGCGCGCACCGGGAAGTAGCCGCCCTTGATGCCGGGTCGATGGCCAGGTTGCCGTCCTCGTAGTCGTAGTCGCGAGCTCCACGGCGGCTTCTTCGGACTCGATCTCGTAGAACACGCGGCCCATGTCGTTCTGCCAGCGCACCGAGTCGAACACGAAGAATTCCGGCTCGGGACCGAAGAACGGCCGTGTCGGCAATGCCGCGTGGACTTCAGATAAGCCTCGGCGCGGCGCGCGATGGAGCGCGGATCGCGGCCATAGGCCTGCATCGTGCTCGGCTCCAGCACGTCGCAGGAGAGATTGAGCTGCGGATCGGGCGCTGAACGGATCGAGCAGCGCGGTGTCCGGATCCGGCATCAGCACCATGTCCGATTCGTTGATGCCCTTCCAGCCGGGGATCGACGAGCCGTCGAACATCTTGCCGTCCTCGAACGCCTCTTCGTCGAAACTGATGCGCCGGGATAGTGACGTGATGCTGCTTGCCGAGCATGTCGGCGAATCGCAGGTCGACGAATTCGATCTTCGTGGTCCTTGATCAGATTCAGGACTTCTTCGGGGGACATGGTTGTAACCTCGTTGGTTTGGGGGGGTGGAAATTCGCCACAACATGATTGCATGAGCGGCGAGCGCGTTGCGAGTGCATCCGTGCGCCGAGCCTGCACCCGGAGCACCGGGTAAGGCTACACTGCCGCTCGCCCCGACGTTCGGCCCCGCATGCATGACCTGCTCAACGTGATTCTGCTCGGCATCATCGAGGGAATCACCGAATTCCTGCCCATTTCCTGCACCGGCCACCTGCTGATTGCCGAACGCTGGCTGGGTGCCCGATCGGACCTGTTCAACGTCGGCATCCAGGCCGGCGCGATCCTGGCGGTGACCCTGATCTACTGGCGGCGCATCTGGCATCTGCTGACCAGTGGCGCGATCCGGCGACCGCGACTACCTGCTGAAGCTGGTCGTGGCGTTCCTGATCACGGCGGTGCTGGGCCTGGTCGCGGTCAAGCTCGGCTTCAACCTGCCCGAAACGGTCACCCCGGTGGCCTGGGCGCTGGTGATCGGCGGCGTGTGGATGCTCGGCGCCGAACAGATCGCCGCACGCCGCCCGGAGCAGCGCGAATCACCTGGACGGTGGCGATCCTGGTCGGCATCGCGCAGATGGTCGCCGGCATCTTTCCAGGCACCTCGCGTTCGGCGGCCACCATCTTCGCGGCCATGCTGTTCGGCACCAATGACCGTCCTGCGGCGACCGAGTTTGCCTTTCTGGTCGGCATTCCCACCATGTACGCAGCCACCGGCTACGAGCTGCTCAAGCGTCTGCGCGACGGTCGGCCTGTACATGGACTGGCCGGCACTGGGGGTCGGCTTCACGGTGTCGCTGCTGGTCGCCTTCATCGCCGTGGTCTGGCTGCTGCGCTACATCCGCAGCACCGTTTCACGCCATTCGCGATCTACCGCATCGTGCTCGGCATCGTGCTGCTGGTGGGGAGGTTTGCTGGTATTGGACCTTGCCCGATGCCTGCTGACACGGCATTGCTGGCCGGGGGGTGGGGGGGGGGGGGGGGTGGGGGGGGGGGAGGAGACGGGCGGCACAACCGCATAGACATTTAGGGGGGGGGGGGGGTCAGCGTTAAGAGGGACTGCTCGCGCTAGCGCCCGACCAGGTGCGCCAGCCACTCCCAGCCCTCGATGCGTTCGGCGATCAGCTTCAGGCTGGTGAGCATCGGCACCGCCAGCAAGGCACCGGCAATGCCCCACATCCAGCCCCAGATCAGCAGCCAGATCAGAATGGCCACCGGCGACAGTCGCAGCCGGCGACCCATGATCATTGGCGTGATGAAATTGCCCTCCAGCCCGGTCAGTGCGGCAAAGACAGCGCCGGGGCGAGGCATGCGCCAGATGATCGAAATGAATGCTGCCGACGATTCCGAGCACCACGGTCATGCTGATCGCGCCAACGTAGGGCACGAAGTTGGCCAGTGCCGCCAGCGACCCCCACAACAGCGCGTCGGGCAGGCCCAGCCACCACAGGATGCCGGCGGTGATCAGGCCCAGCACAGGTTGATGCTGGTCGGGTGAAGATGTAGCGCGAGATCTCGGCCTGGATGTTGCGCACGATGCGAGACCACGTGCCGCTTGCTGGAGAACGAGGGCGAGACCTCGACCAGCTTCAGCAGCATGCGGTCGCCATAGATCAGGAAGAAGAACACCAGCAGGCCCACGGTCAGCGCGAACACCAGGATGCGCGGGGTCAGCGCCAGCACGTCCCAGATATCCAGGCTGGGCTTGGAGCTTTCCACGGCCGGCGCGCTGCGGCCGCTGTTGCCGACCAGCGACTGGGTGGCACGATTGGCCTCGTTGAGCTTGCGCGTCAGCGGTTTCAGCTTCGGCGCCACGTCGCGGATGGCACGCGGCGCCTGCTGCAGCCATTCCACTGCCGGCGGTGTGAGCAGGGTCATCGACCCGACCACCGCGCCACCCAGCGCCAGCATCACGAACAGGGCCGACAGCGCTCGCGGCACGTGCGCACGGCGGGCAAAGCAACCAGCGGGTTCAGGCCCAGGCCCAGAAACGATGCCAGCACCAGCGGCACGATCAGGGTCTTGGCCAGCGACAGGCTGTAGAGCAGGGCCAGCACCAGCAGCGCGGTCAGCATCACGGCGCGTATGGTGCGCAGTGCGGCAGGTGCGGTCAGGGTGTTTGCGGCTACTCGCCGTCGCGGGCACGTCTGCGTGCTCGGGGCGGGGCGTCATGCATCCGCGGAGTCATGGGGCATGAGGTTCTCCGGAGTGATCATCCCTGCCGGGCCGGACGCCTGTGCGGCCCGGGACTCGGAAGGACAGCCAGACAGCAGGCCGTGCAGCAGCGGTATCGCGAATCGCCATGCGGCTCGCGCCGGCATTCCGCACGTGCGGTCGCCACTTGGGTTCCAGACCGGACAGTGCCATGCCCCCGCCGGCCGCGGCAGTGCCCAGAGCACAGGCCCAGGAACGCGGTCTGCGATACTGGTCGGCGAGCGTGTCCAGCCCGCCCGCCGAGCCTGCACCCGCGTTGGCTCGCGGCCTGCAGCCGGTCAGCTGGCGGGCACTGGCGCCGGGCTTGCAGCAGCTTGCGCTGATCAGTCGGTCTCCTCCGCTTGCATGCCTTGGCCCCCCGCCTGAACATGCGCCGTCAACTCGCCGCCGGGTATCGGGCATGGTCAGGTTGCGGCTGGCACGGCGCAAGAAAGCATGCCGCGCGACCACCAGCAGCACCAGGCATGCACCCCGACCAGGGCCAGCAGGGCCCAGCCGATCGAACCGGTCCTCAGTTGAAAAAGGCCCCAGCCGATCAGGGTGATCAGGCTGGCCCACAGCGACAGGCTCAGCCCCACCAGGATGATGAAGATGGCGACCACGACCGGCGAGCTGGCCCTGGCCAGCTGCCATTCGCTGCGCGCCAAACCGATCAGCGCTGGAGGCAGCGAAAAGTTGGCGCGCGCCAGCCAGGCCGCGCCCGGCATCCCAGGCGGCCGGCGCTCCGGCCGTCAGCGTGTCATCGACTTTGTCCGTGGTCCGGGCCCGCCCTCGGGGCTGCCGCCGGGCGCCTCTGACGAGGCTGCGGCCTCCGCTGCCGCGGCATGCTTGCGCCAGGCCGCGAGCCGTCAGCGGCGGCGCCTCAGCAGATTGCCCCCGAGCAGCCAGCCGCCAGCCACGGCCATGGCCAGTGACTTGCCGGGGTTGCTGCGCACGTAATCGAACACCTGGTCGAGCGATTCCTCGGCGCGCGCGCGTCCCTTGTCCCACTGCTCGCGGCCGCGCTCGCTGTATTCGGCGGCACGCTGGTCACCGGCGCTCTTGGTCGCCGAAGCGGTGGCATCGGTGGCATGGTGCATCGCGCGCTCGGCGCGCTCGCTGCCAGAGTCCATGGCATCACGGGGAGACTTCAGCATGTCCGTTCGCGCCGCTTCAGGCGCTCGGCCTGGCGGTCGACGCGCTCGGAGAAGTCGCCGCGCTCGGCGGCGGACTGTGCTTTCTTTTCAGTAGACATGGGAAACCTCCCTTCTATTTGCAAGTCGGCAGACCTTGCGGCCGCGGATCAGCGCGACCACGAACAGGATCAGGAACACCACGAAGAGAATCTTGGCGATACCCGCCGCCGCGCCGGCAATGCCCCCGAATCCGAGGACTGCGGCAATGATGGCAATAATCAGAAAGCCAATGGCCCAGGACAACATACAAACCTCCTTTTGCGGTTGCTGCCGCCGGTGGCGGCAGGGTCAAGGACGGCAGTTGCCATCCTAGAGCTCACATTCTCGGCACAGGCACGGCTGTCTGTGCGCTGAACCTAGCGCCCTGGGGGCGGGATCCAGCCGTTCAGTTTCAGGTTCCTGAGCCGCTTGTTGAGCGTGTGCGTGCCCTTGCATGAAGCCTCGGAAGGCATGATTGGCCATGGCCGCGCGTCCAACTGGTCGATGCTGAACCCGGGCTCGAGGTCCAGGCTGGCCACGTCAACCGCATATAGATCGAACTGGTAACGGTGCACCAGCGAGTCGTTCCAGGGCGGGCAGGGTCCGTCGTAACCGCGCTATTCGCCTCACCATGTCCTCGCCCCCCTCGGACCAGCTGCTGTAGTCGTTGCGCCCTGGACGCTCCCGGGCGGGCCGACTGGATCGTTCTTGCCATGCGGCGTGACGCCCTCGCTGCAACTGCCCTTGGCCAGCTCGCCGGATTCCGCCGGTATGTCGGCCATCAGCCAGTGCACGAACTCTACCGCGGGCAGATCGGAAGGTACCTCGCGATCGGACTTGTTGACGTCATCGCCCTTGCTCGGCGCGTCATCGTCAATGCAGGTCAGCACGAACGAACGGGTGCCTTCAGGGCATCCTTCCAGGCCAGATGCGGATTGAGATTGTCCGACAGCTCGACCGGATCACCCGGCTTGCCGAAGGCACAGCGGTCAGGCATGGCCGCGCCATTTTCGAAACCGTTGCTGCGTAGTTGCATCGCTTGACTCCTTTCGAGTCTCTTGAAAGTGGGACGGGATGGTTCTCTGGCGATCCGAGGGACGAGTCAGACGTGCCGGGCGCGGCATTTGATCAGCCTTGCCGACCGTCAAGCCTGGCCTCACGCACCATACGATAAATCGCACCGGCGTGGTCATCGCTCACGAGCAGGCTGCCGTCGGGCAGTTCCTGCACGTCGGCCGGCCGGCCCCAGGCATCCTGGCCCTGCAGGAATCCGTCAGGAAGGGTTTATTGGCGTCACCTGTCACCGTCGACGTACGTGCATGACCCGGTAGCCGGACTTCTCCTGCGATTCCATGAGCCATGCTCGGCAATGAAGATGTCGCCCTTGTAGCGGGCCGGAAACATGTCGCCATGGTAGAAGCGCATGCCCAGCGCGGCCACGTGCGCACCCAGTACCCTGTGCCGGCGGCGCGTAGTTGCTGCACGGATGTCCGCGGCCGAACGCGGGTCGGATACATCACCCTGGTGGCAGTAGGGAAAGCCGAAGTGCTGGCCGGGCCGGTCGATCCGATTGAGTTCGTCCCCGGCACTCGTCGCCGAGCATGTCGCGGCCGTTGTCGGTGAACCAGAGCTTGCCGCTGCCGGGCTGCCAGTCGAAGCCGACCGTGTTGCGAATGCCGCGCGCCACCGTCTTCCAGTCGCTGCCGTCGGGCTGCATGCTGAGCAGGCGCGCATAACCGTCACGATCGCACACATTGCAGGGCGCGCCGATCGGCACGTACAGCCGGCCGTCTGGACCGAAGGCGATGAATTTCCAGCCATGATGCGACTCGGTCGGCAGCTTGTCGGTCACCACCTCGGGCGCGGGCGGATCGTCCAGATGGTCCTCGATGTCGCGCAGCACCAGGATGCGGCTGACCGCCGAACTACAGATCGCCCTTGCGGAAGGCCACGCCCACCGGCAGCCGCAGACCGCTGACAAGCACCCGCACCTGGTCGGCGCGGCCATCGGGATCGCTGTCGGTTAGCGCATAGACCTTGCCGGATCCATGGAGCCGAGAACACGGTGCCGCGCGCACCGAGCGTCATTTCGCGGGCCGAGGGCACCTTATCGGAATACACCGACACATGAAGCCGGCAGGCACGTTAGCAGATCCATCGCGGAGGCTGCCAACCGGCATCGCCAGCAGGTTCGCCAGTACCAAGAGCAGTTTGCGCATGCGCTTCTCCGAGACGGGCCCGTTGCACTTCCTGAATGGCGCCAGGGCGCCGGCGGGCCGTATCGCCTTTGCCCGATCAGGTCCGGGTCCGTGTGTCTTGCCTGTCATCCGTTGCAGCGAATCGGGCGCCACCACCTGCGCCCGCTCAGCCCCGGGCCTTCGTCGCCGTCATCTGTTTCAGGCAGATCACGGTTGCCCGGCCAAACTGGAATTAATGCCGCTCCAGAGTAACGCATCTCGTCGCGTAGCTTCTGTTAGGCCGGGCCTGACAGGCCGCAGCGGCCCGGCCAGGCGACACGTGCTCAGCGTCCAGTGCGGCGAATGCCTCGGCCAGCACTTCGCGGTACTTGTCTTCGTGTCCTGGCGGAAACGGATCGGCAGGCCCGCCGAGGATTGCTCGCGCTGGGCGCTCAGGGGTCCGGGGCTCAGTTCCTTCAGATCCGAGAAATTGCGCCAGTTCCGCACCGGCCGTATCCGGCGACTGCAACAGCGCATCGCCATCAACCCGCACCACGGGCAGGTGCTCGGCCGCCAGATCCAGCTGCTGTCTCGCCACGTTCCACCAGCGGGCCGCCTCGGTGCTGTCCTGCATGCGCAAGCGCCTTGCCAACCAAACGCCAGCCAGCGCAGATAGGCCGCCCTGGGCTCGGCATCGACGATGATGGCGCGTACACCGGGCAGCGCCAGCTTGATCACCGGCAACAGGCGCGCATCGAATACCGGCAGCCAGTCGATGACGCAGGCGGGTTTCCCTTTACGTGCCGCTCCTGGACTCGCGCATAGCGGCGTGCCTGCACGCCCAGCTGGCCCTGCGACATGGTGGTGAGCATGCACATGTCATTGGCATCTGCAAAGAAATCGGTTTGATCGCCAAAGCGGTCCTCGCGCACGGCCACGCCGGGCTGATCGGCCAGCAGTGCAGCAACACGCTCGACGCCTGAACCGGGCAGGCCCATCAACAGAACCGGCGGCGCCACCCGCGGCTGGCTCAGCTCGGGTTCGGCAAGCAGGGACTTGAGGGCCGGACGCAAATGCTCGGCAGCCACCAGCATGGGCAAAGGCCCGGCCTCGATACGCTGCGCCTCACGAAACGCCAGCACGGCCTCTGCCCAGCGGCTTGCCCGATCGTGCACCAGACCGAGCAGCCGCAGGCGATCACGGCGCAAGGGCGGCACAAGCGGCGCGCCCTTGAGCGCCAGCAGCTCGCGCTGTGCGGCGGCCGTGTCATCCTTGCGCAACGCCGCGCGCGCGCGCAGCAGCCGTACGCTGGGCCGATTGTCTTCAGTGCTGCCGGTTGCAGCGTTGTCGGCCGCCTCGAAGTCACCGCGCCTTTCATGCAAGATCGCCAGTTCGGCATGCGCCAGTGCATCGCCCGTCATCCTTGTCGACAGCCTCCTGCCACATGGCTTCAGCCTCTCCGAGCTGGCCCCGACCGCGATAGATGTCGGCCAGCAGCAGGCGCGGCGCCTTGCATCGGGGGTGATCGGCCATGAACTGGCGCAGATCCTCGACCGCTTCAGCCTCGCGGCCCATGGCACCTGGCAGATTGCACGCAAGGTGGTCAGTTCCTCCGCATCCGGATACATCTTGCGTGCAGCATCGTAGGCCATGAAGGCCTCTTCCATGCGACCCTGGGCACGCAGGGCATCGGCCAGCCCGGCCAGTCCGTCGCCGTTGCCCGGTTGCGCGCGCAACACCTGGCGGTAGGCTTTCTCCGCAGCGGCGATATTGCCGCGGTACAGTTCCACGTGCGCCAGCATGAGCCGTGCGGCATGCAGTGATTCGTCCAGTTCCAGCGCGCGCTTGAGCGGTCGCGCCGCCTGCTCCGGCGTGCCGCGCAACATCAGCGCCTGGCCGTATCCGGCCAGCGCGCGGGCGTGTTGCGGGTAGCGCTGGGTAACCCGGGCAAACATCTGCACGGCCTGCTCGATATGGCCTTGCGCCATGCGCAAGCGCGCCAGGCCGAGCAATGCATCGGCGTTTTCGGGGTCGACCTTGACTGCCGCCTCGAAATGTTCCTCGGCAGTCGAGAACTGTTCCCGCGCTTCGGCGATCTGGCCCAGCCCGATATGCGCTAGCGGCAGATCCGCCTGCAGCAAAAGCGCCTTGCGATAGTCGCTCGCCGCAGCGTCCATATCGCCGTCATTGGCCGCCATGCCGGCCGCGCTCACGTGCAGGCGGGGGTCGCTCTTGTCCAGTGCAATCGCCCTTTCGAGCAAATCGCGACCCTCGCCGAAACGCCCGTCATCGGCGCACAGCACGCCCAGCTCGGCCAGGATGTTCGCATCCTCGGGGTGCTGCTCCAATTGCTGGCGCATGTCGGCTTCGCGCTCGGCGGCCTGTTCTGGGGTTGTCGGTGGCAAACGGGATTCGGCCATGATCGCTGCTCGGTTGAAAAGCGCTCATTATGACAGAGCGCAAGCGGCTGGTGAGCGCGAAGGGCGGCGTCAATCGCCAGCGTGCGTTGCGGCATCCTGGTGAGTCGCGAGCCAGTCGGCGAGGTATTGCGGACAGAAGCTGCGCATGTGGTAGCCGCCAATAAAACCGCAGTGCCCCCCATGGTCGGTGATGTCCAGATCAATGGCCGCGATGTCGCGCAGCGGCTCGAAGTCGGCCACGGGAATGACCGGATCATCCCGGCTGGTCAGGATGCGGGCCGGTACCTCGAGTCCGGCCAGCCGATCCCCGGCTATCGAGTAGCCGTCAAGATAGTTGTCCAGACTGCCAAAATCGGTATGCCGGATAACCAGTTCCCGGGTCAGCTCGCGCAAGCCCAGATTCAAGTCACCTGCATTGAACAACGCAGCATCCGGGAAAGCCTGCTGCTTGAGTTTCAATGAACCGCGCCACTTGTGCATGAAATAGCGCTCGTAGACAGTGCTGAACGCTTCGATGGCATGCAGGCTGTGTGTCGGATCAACCACGGGGCAGACCGCCAGCAACCCGGCCAGATCAATGCCCGCCTGCGGAGCACGATGCGCCATGCGCAGCGCAAAATTGCCACCAAGCGAAAATCCCGCCAGCAACAGCGGCCGCGCTGACCAGCGCGCGCTGATCGCGGCCAGACCGCCCACCGCTTCGTCAATGCGACAGGAATGGAAAATGCCGGGGTTGAGTGCGTGACTGCCGCCATGGTCGCGCAGATTCAGACGCACCACGTCCCAGCCCTCGGCCAGCGCACGCGCACCCGACTCGAGAACGTAATTGCTGTCGCTGCTGCCCTCCCAACCATGCAGCACCACCAGTAGTCCGCGCGCCCGCGGCTCGGCATTCTGGGCCGTGTGACTGACCGCCAGGCGTACCCCGCCACCGACATCCAGCACCCCGCTGGTTGCACGCCGGCGAAGCTCACGCGACCATTTGCGCACCAGGGCACGCCGCAGCGGTCCCGAGGACAGCATCGTCTGCACATGCCGGTTGCGCAATCCTGGCGGTGGCGAAAAACCGTCAATGCGCATCACCGCAGATCCAGGGCGCGCGCCACGCGCTCGCGCGCCACGCCGGCCATGGCCTTGCGGCCCTGGTCACGATTGTCCAGCACTGGCAGGAAATGGACTTCGGCATCCATCGGCGCCTCGCCGATCACCCGCAACACGTTGGCGAAGAAACTCTCACCCGGGCCAAAGCACACCGCAGAACACAGCTCACCGTGGCGGCAATAGCGCAGCGCGACCGGCTGGATCGGGGCGTCAGCCAGCACCGCCGCCTGCAGGATGCGGGCATGGAAGGTACGTACGCTGTCGGCCGGCCCGGTGCTGCCCTCGGGAAAGGCGGCCACCGTGCGTCCCTGGCGCAAACGCGAGGCCATGCTCTCCACCACACGCGCCATGGAGTCGTTGCTGCCGCGGCGATGAAAGATGGTTCCGGCACGCCGCGCGAGCCAGCCGATCACCGGCCAGCGGTCAATCTCGGCCTTGGCCACGAAGCACACCGCGCGCTGACTGTGCAGCAATTCGATATCCAGCCAGGAGACGTGGTTGGCAACGAACATCACCGGACTCGGCAGGGGTTCACCCACCCGTTGCGGCCGGATGCCGATGATGCGCAGCATGCTGCGCGTCCACCAGCGCACCAGGTACTGGTTCAGAGGCTCTTCGCCGCGCTTGCGCTGACCGGCCCAGTCGCTTTGCACCATCCATGCCACCGGCACAGCCAGCAGCAAGTGCAGCAATAGCAGCGGCACACGCCACAGGTAGCGGACAAGGCGCATCAGGCACTTCCGGAGAGAAGGGAAAGATCAGACATGCAGGCGCGAACTGTAGCCGCTGGCACCGGCACGACTCAAGCCCGCAACGCTGACCTGACTCCAGCCTTGCATCACGATCAGGCCGGCAGCGGCAGGCTGCGGCTGCGCTTGACCGTGCGCAGCACAACGCTGGAGTTGACGTCGGCCACGCCACTGGCATTGAGCAGCTTGTCCAGCAAGAAGGCGGAGAAATGGTCGAGATCGGCGACAAAGACATGCAGCAGATAGTCCATGTCACCACTCAGGGCATGACAGGCCACCACTTCGTTCCAGGCATTGACGGCCTGCACGAAGCGCTCGACGCTGGCGCTGTCGTGTCGCTCCAGCTGCACGCGCACAAAGGCCGACAGCCCCAGGCCCACGGCCGTCGGATCGACCTGTGCGGCGTAACCGGCAATGACGCCATCGCTCTCCAGGCGCTGCAGGCGGCGCAGACAGGCCGAAGGCGACAGCTTGACCTGTGCTGCCAGCTCGGCATTGGTCATGCGACCCTCGCGCTGCAGCAGGGCCAGCATGCGCAGGTCGGTGCGATCGAGCCTGGAATCGGTCATTTATTCTATAAAGTCGAAGATTTGCAGTATTTTATTGCAGAAGCCAGCCCAATGCACGCAATAGAGCAATCATGTTGTCCGCTCCAACGCGTATCCTGTAGGGACGTTCCGAACTTGTGCAGGCCCCGCATGGACACACCACGACGCGTCGAACATCAGGAGACTGACCGCGGCACCATTCCGGTTTACGCCACCGGCGTGGTCAAGCAACCCTGGGACCAGTACAGCGCCACCGACCATGATGTCTGGCGGCAGTTGTTCGAGCGCCAGCGCGAGGTCTTGCCCGGGCGCGCCTGCGACGAATTTCTCGAGGCCCAGGATGCCCTGCACATGAGTGCCGATACCATCCCGCGCTTTGACGAGCTGAACCAGGTGCTGGGCAAGAAGACCGGCTGGCAGCTGATCGGTGTCGAGGGGCTGCTGCCCGAAACCGTATTCTTCGACCATCTGGCCAATCGCCGCTTCCCGGTGACCTGGTGGATTCGCAAGCCCGAGCAGATCGACTACATCTCCGAACCGGACCTGTTCCATGATCTGTTCGGACACGTGCCCCTGCTGGTCAACCCGATCTTCGCCGACTACATGGAGGCCTACGGTCGCGGCGGCATGAAGGCGCATGAGCTGGGCGAGGCGGCGCTGCTGAACCTCACCCGCCTGTACTGGTACACGGTCGAGTTCGGCCTGATCCGCCAGAACGGCGAACTGCGCATTTACGGCAGTGGCATCGTCAGCTCCAAAGGCGAATCGATCTACAGTCTGGAAAGTGACGCCCCCAATCGCATCGGTTTCGATCTGGAGCGCATCATGCGGGCCCAGTACCGCATCGATACCTTCCAGCAGACCTACTTCGTCATCGACGACTTCAAGCAGTTGATGGATGCCACCCAGCCCGACTTCACGCCGATCTACGATCGCCTGGCCAAGCAGCCCGACGTCCCCGCCCGCGAAGTACTCGACAGCGACAAGCTGATTCACCGTGGCACCCGCGAGGGCTTCGCCAGGGACGCCGACGCCTAAATCACCGCTTTCGACCAGAGCCCCGGTTGCCACGGCGCACTGACGGTACCGCGCCTGCCTGCCCAATGCCTGCGTGCTTTGGGCTAAACTCCCCGCATGCATAGCACAGTCATCTCCCCAAGCAGCTTGCGGCGGGCCATGGGCATCGCCCTGGCTCTGGTGTGTCTGCTGGCGCTGTCCGCCTGCGGCAACAAGGGTCCGCTGCGGCATGCCCGGACGGCGCCCGCATCCAGTTCCACGACAGGCTCAAACTGAGTCACCGTCATGGCCGGTCTGCGGTTCAGCAAAATGCACGGTGCCGGCAACGACTTCGTGCTGCTTGACGCCCGCGCCGGCAAGCCGCCGCCGGATGCCAGGCAGATTCGCGCCATGGCCGACCGCCACACCGGCATCGGTTTCGACCAGCTCCTCACCATAGCGGCGGCCGACACGAACGACTGCCTGGCCGCTTACCGCATTCACAACGCCGACGGCTCCGAGTCCGAGCAATGCGGCAACGGCGCGCGCTGCATTGCCGCCTGGCTGCATCGTGACGGCGTGCTGCCACTGAACCGGGCGCAGAAGCTGCAGAGTCCGGCCGGCCCGATCGGCGTCGAAGTGCTGGCGCCGCTGGATATCCGCATTGAAATGGGTGAGCCGGATTTCTCTCCCGCCCGTTGCGGCTTTGTCGAGCCCGAGCATGCCGGCACGCTGCAGCGCCTGGAAATCGCTGGCCGGTCGATCAACATCCAGCTCGTGAACATGGGCAATCCGCATGCGGTGCTGGAGGTGGATGCAAGCGATGACCCCGCACTGGCCGAACTGGGGCCGGCGCTGAGTCAGCACGCACGCTTCAAGGCCGGCTGCAATGCCGGCTTTGTCCAGCGCGTGGATGACCATCATGTGCGCCTGCGCGTACACGAGCGCGGAGCCGGCTGGACCCGCGCCTGCGGCAGTGGCGCCTGCGCTGCCGCAGCGGCCATGATGGCATCGGCACGCTGCACCAGCCCGGTGCATGTGAGTCTGCCCGGTGGCACGCTGCTGATCGAATGGTCCGGGCGGGGGCATCCGCTGTGGATGCGTGGTCCGGCGGCATTCGTATTCGAAGGCGAATGGCCGTTATGATGTGATCACCGCCTCGATCTGACAGCGCACACAAAGGATCACGCATGGCTGAAATGAACCTCAAGGCAGGACTGGACGCGATGCAGATTGCTGCCTGGTTGCGCGAGCATCCGTCCTTTCTCAAGGACTTTCCGGACCTGGCCATGCAGCTTCAGGTGCCGCGCGAGCAGGGTCCGGCCGCGTCACTGGCGGGATATCAGCTCGAGGTACTGCGTGACAAGAATGCCGAGCTGCAGCGGCGCCTGGCAGAACTGGCGCAGATCGCCAGCGAAAACGAGCAGCTGGTGGTCCGGGTCCATTCGATGACGCTGGCACTGATGCGCGCGGCCACCCTGGAGCAGACGGTGCGCACCGTGGTGGCCACCCTCAACGAGGACTTCCAGACCGATCTGGTGCGGCTGGTGCTGTTCCGCTCGGACAAGGCCCTGCCGCATGCCGAGTGGTTGTTGCAGTCGACCGAGGGACCCGGGTCCTGGCCGGCGTTTGCCGAGTTCCTGTCGCGGCGCGATCCCCTGTGCGGTCGACTGGCCGACGACAAGCTGGAGGCGCTGTTTGCCGACCGTGCCGGCGAAGTTGCTTCGGCCGCGCTGCTGCGCATCGGCGATATCGGCATGCTGGCCATGGGCAGCAAGGAGCTCAACCGCTTCCACCCGGGCATCGGCACCATCTTCCTGAAACTGATCGGCGAAGCGATCACCACCGCGCTCAAGCGCTTTGACGAGGATGGCTGAGTCGGCCACCCGCGACATCCTGGACTGGCTGGAGCATTGCGCCAGCCAGCGACGCCTTTCGCCGCACACCGTCGCCGCCTACCGGCGTGACCTGACACGACTGGAGACATGGATGGAGCGGCGCGGCATCGACCGGCTATCCGCCCTGTCACCGGATCTTGTGCGCAGCTTCATGGCTGATCAGCACCGCGGCGGCCTGTCGCCCAAGAGCCTGCAGAGACTGCTGTCGGCCTGTCGCGGCCTGTTCGGCTATCTGGCTCGCCAGGGCCGACTGAGCAGCGACCCGGCCGCCGGTGTCCGCGCACCCAAGGTCCGCCGCACACTGCCCGAATCACTGGACGCCGACGAGGCACGCCTGCTGGTCGAGCTGAAGGAGCACGGGCCGCGCCTCAAGCGCGACCGCGCCATGCTGGAGCTGTTCTATTCATCCGCCCTGCGCCTGTCCGAACTGGTGGGCCTGGACTGGGGTGATCTGGATCTCGCCGCCGGCGAGGTTCGCGTCACCGGCAAGGGTGGCAAGACCCGTGTGGTGCCGGTCGGACGCAAGGCCATCGAGGCCCTGCAGGCTCTGGCCGACGAGCAGGGCAGTGGCGCCGGCGAGCCGGTCTTCCGCGGCCGCCACGGCAAGCATCTCAGTCCGCGCGCCGCGCAACTCAGGGTCAAGCACGCAGCACAGGTGCAGCACCTGGCCAAGCGGGTGTACCCGCATCTGCTGCGCCATTCCTGCGCCAGCCACCTGCTGGAATCGTCCGCCGACCTGCGCGCCGTGCAGGAACTGCTTGGCCACGCCGACATCGGCACCACCGAGATCTACACCCATCTGGATTTCCAGCACCTGGCCAAGGTCTACGACAAGGCGCACCCGCGCGCTCGGCGCAAGT
>CAWDBD010000007.1:0-94302 GCA_963800395.1 uncultured Gammaproteobacteria bacterium | reverse complement strand
CCGCTTACCGCTCACCGCTCACTGTCCGCAATCGCGGGCATGCCCGCTGCTGCACACGAATACCAGAGCTATTTCTTCTTCGGGATGTACAGGTCGGTGATGGTGCCTTCGAAGACCTCGGCGGCCATGCCCACCGACTCGCTCAGGGTCGGGTGCGGGTGGATGGTCAGGCCGATGTCGGCTGCTTCGCAACCCATCTCGATGGCCAGCGCCAGTTCGCTGATCAGGTCGCCGGCATGCACGCCGACGATGCCGGCGCCGATGATGCGCTGGCTGTCCTTGTCGAAGATCAGCTTGGTGAAGCCCTCGGTGCGGTCGATGCCGATGGCGCGGCCCGAGGCCGCCCAGGGAAACTTGCCGACGCCGATGTCCAGCTTTTTCTCCTTCGCCTCGCGCTCGGTCACGCCGACCCAGGCCACTTCCGGATCGGTGTAGGCCACCGACGGAATCACGCGCGCATCGAACTGGCTCTTCATGCCGGCACAGACTTCGGCCGCGACCTTGCCTTCGTGGCTGGCCTTGTGCGCCAGCATCGGCTGGCCGACCAGGTCGCCGATGGCGAAGATGTGCTCGACGTTGGTGCGCATCTGCCGGTCGACCGCGATGAAGCCCTTGTCGTCGACCGCGACACCGGCCTTGTCGGCACCGATGCTTGCCGCCGTTGGGGCTGCGCCCGACCGACACCAGCACGCGATCGAAGATCGGCCATCGGGTCGACTCGCCCTCGAACTCGACCTTGATGCCGTTCTTCTGCGCCTTGGCCTCGACCACCTTGGTCTTCAGGTGGATGCCCTTGTAGCGCTTCTCGATGCGCTTGGCCAGCGGCCGCACCAGGTCCTTGTCGGCACCGGGCATGAGCTGGTCCATCAGTTCGACCACGGTCACCTCGCTGCCCAGCGCCGCGTACACCGTGGCCATCTCCAGGCCGATGATGCCGCCACCGACCACCAGCAGCTTCTTCGGCACTCGTCCAGCTCCAGCGCCCGGGTCGAGTCCATCACGCGCTCGTCGTCCCACGGGAACATGGGCAGCTTCACCGACTGGCTGCCGGCGGCGATGATGGCCTTCTCGAAGCGGATCAGCTTGGTCTTGCCGTCGGCATCCTCGACCTCCAGTTCGTGCGGCGAGACGAAGCTGCCGGTGCCCTGCACCACGTTCGCACCTTGCGCTTGTCGGCCATGCTGTCCAGGCCACCGGTGAGCTTGCCGACCACCTTGTCCTTGAACTCGCGCAGCTTGTCCAGTCGATCTTCGGCTTGCCGAAGCTGATGCCGTGCGCGGCCATGGCGTCGGCCTCGTCGATCACGGCGGCCGCATGCAGCAGCGCCTTGGACGGGATGCAGCCGACATTGAGGCAGACGCCGCCCAGCGTCGCGTAGCGCTCGACCAGCACCGTGTCCTGGTCCAGGTCGGCGGCGCGGAACGCGGCGGTGTAGCCGCCGGGGCCCGAACCCAGCACCAGCACCTGGCACTCGATGTCGGCCTTGCGGCCGGTGTCATCGGCGGCATCCGGCGCGTCCGCGCCCTTGTCGGTGCGGTCCTGCTGCGTGCTCGAAGCCGAGCCGTCGCTGCCGGATCCGCCGGAAGCCCGAGGAGCCGACCCGCCCGACTTCTGTCCGCCATCCTCGCCTGCGCCCTGGCTCGCGGCGGATGCTCTGTTCTGCCTCGCCCCGGGCGTCATCGCCATCGCCGGCCTCCGCGCTCGACTTCCAGCACCGCAATCACCGATGCCTTCGGCCACCTCGTCGCCTTCGCTGACCTTGATCTCGGTGATCGTGCCAGCCTGCGGCGAGGGCACATCCATGGTGGCCTTGTCCGATTCCAGCGTGATCAGCCCCTGTTCCTTCTCCACGCTGTCGCCGGGGCCACCAGGACCTCGATGATCGGGTACCTTGTCGAAGTCGCCGATGTCCGGAACCTTGATCTCGATCGTCTTGGCCATGCTTCCTGTCCTTTCGTTTCTTCTTGCGCGGGCGGTCATCAGCGTCGACCGAGCGAGCGGCCTGTTCGGCTTCCTCGGCTTCGGCGGCCTTTTCCTCGGCGATTTCGCGCTCGACGTCGCGGGCCGCATCGTTGTCGGTGCCGTTTTTCCGCTTCCGATCCTGCGCCGGTTTCGACTGTTCCGCCTCGCGCTCGGGCGGCGGGGTCCAGGTCCTCACGTGCAGATCGCGCTGCGGGAACGGAATTTCGAGCTCGTACTTTTCCAGCGCGGTATGCAGCGCCCAGTAGTAGGCCGCCTCACCGCACCCGGGCGGCGGGTGGCCTCGGCGGTGAGCCAGACCACCAGCTTGTAGTCCAGCGAGGAATCGCCGAAGCCGGTCAGCCACACCTGCGGCGCGCGCGGGCCCTCCTTGGTCAGGGTGAAGGGCACTTCGCCGGCCGCCTCCAGCGCGGCCTTCTTCACCGTGTCCTTGTCGGTGCCGTAGGCGACGCCGAAGGGCACCTTGATGCGGCGCGACTTCTCGTTCAGGGTCCAGTTGACCACCCGCCCGTTCACGAATTCGGAATTGGGCACCAGGATGTCGATGTCGTCGTTGGTGGTGATGCGCGTGGCGCGGATGTGGATGTCGCGCACGGTGCCGTGCACGCCCGAGTCCAGTTCGACGAAATCGTCGACCTTGAGGCTGCGCTCGAACAGCAGGATCAGGCCGGAAACGAAATTGTTGAAGATCGCCTGCAGGCCGAAGCCCAGGCCCACGCCCAGCGCGCCGGCAAAGACCGCCATCTTGGCCATCGGCACGCCGGCCACGTTGAGTGCCCACAGCACGCCGATGGTCAGCAGCAGATACTGGGTCAGGCGCTCGACCGTGTACAACGACGACTGATTGACGTTGTCGTGGCGCTCGGCATAGCGGTGCATCAGGCACTTGATCACCACGATTGCCAGCACGAACAACGCCAGCACCACCAGTGCACCGAGCAGCGAGCCGACGGCTGATCTCGATGCCGCCCAGCTTCATGCTCTGGTCGAACCATTCGTCCAACTTGTCCAGGCCGTGCGGACCACGCCTTGCCCGGCGGCCGCGGGCGCACCATCGAGCGTATCCGGTGGGTCAGGGAAATGCAAACTCATGGCCGGATCACAACAGCAGCCGGCGGATGTCACCCAGGCTCTTGGCGAGGAATGCGGCGAACCGTGCGGCAGCGGCACCATCGATCACGCGATGGTCGTAGGTCAGCGACAGGGGCAGCATCAGCCGCGGCTTGAATTCCTCGCCATTCCAGACCGGCTGCATGGCCGAGCGCGACACGCCCAGAATGGCCACTTCCGGTGCGTTGACGATCGGCGTGAAGGCGGTGCCGCCGATGCCGCCCAGCGAGGTGATCGAGAAGCAGCCCCCGGACATGTCGGCCTGGGCCAGCTTGCTGTCGCGAGCCTTGGACGAGATCTCCGCCAGTTCGCGGGCCAGGTCCAGCAGGCCCTTCTGGTCGCAGTCACGCAACACCGGCACCACCAGCCCGTCCGGGGTGTCGACGGCGATGCCGATGTGGAAGTACTTCTTCATCATCAGCGTTTCGCCATCGCTCTTGAGCGACGCATTGAAGCGCGGGTATTCCTTCAGCGCCGCGACGGCTGCCTTGATCAGGAACACCAGCGGCGTGATCTTGAGGTTCTCGTTTTCCTTGCCCAGCTTCTTGCGGAACGCCTCCATCTCGGTGATGTCGGCCTGGTCGTGCTGGGTGACATGCGGAATCATCATCCAGTTGCGTGACAGGTTGCGGCCGGAGATCTTCTTGATGCGCGACAGCTTCTGCTCCTCGACCTCGCCGAACTTGCTGAAGTCGACCTTGGGCCAGGGCAACAGATCCAGGCCCGCACCCTCGCCCGAAATGGATTTGGCGCCGCGTGCCAGGGCCTTCTTCACGTAGGCCTGGACATCTTCCTTCTGGATGCGCCCCTTGCGGCCACTGCCCTTGACCTGCCCGATATCCACGCCCAGTTCGCGCGCGAATGCGCGTACCGCGGGGCTTGCATGCGGCGTCTTGTCCGGCATGACCACGCTGGCATCAAAAGGTACCGGCGGCGTGCTCGGCCGGCCGGCATCGGTATCCTGGTCGCGAGCCTCGGCCGATTCCTCGTCCTGCTTGTGCGACTTCTCCGGCGCATCGTCCTTGCCACCTGAGGAGTCTGCCTGCTCGTCGGCGGAAGCCCGCGCAGGCTGTCTTGTTTGCGCCTCATCCGCGTCGGCATCAGTCCCTCCTGACTGCTTGTCACCCTTGCCGGCGTCCTGCCCGGCGGAGGCCGACTCGGCGCCGTCGTCTCCGTCCGTCCGGTTCAATCAGCGCCAGCAGGTCGCCTTCGGCCACCTCGTCGCCCTCGGATACCTTGACTTCCCGGACCGTGCCGGCAAAAGGTGCGGGCACCTCCATCGTGGCCTTGTCCGACTCCAGCGTCACCAGACCATCGTCCTTGGCCACCGTGTCGCCCGCCTTGATCAGTACCTCGATTACCGGCACACCATCGAAATCGCCGATATCCGGCACTTTGACCTGTTTGACCTCGGACATGCATCCTCCTGCACCAACGCGATGCCGCAAGACGAACCATCGCCCGCAGCCTGATCCGCCCATGATAGTGCCACGCTGCGCCTGTAAACGCGCTCGTCGTCCCAGGGGAACATGGGCAGTTTCAGCGACTGGCTACCCGCGGCAATGATGGCTTTTTCGAAACGGATCAGTTTCGTCTTGCCATCGGCATCCTCCACCTCCAGCTCATGCGGCGAGACGAAGGTGCCGGTGCCCTGCACGGTACGCACCTTGCGCTTGTCGGCCATGCTGTCCAGGCCGCCGGTGAGCTTGCCGACCACCTCGTCCTTGAAGTCGCGCAGCTTGTCCAGCGTGATCTTCGGCTTGCCGAAGCTGATGCCGTGCGCCGCCATGGCCTCGGCCTCGTCGATGACGGCAGCCGCATGCAGCAGGGCCTTGGAGGGAATGCACCCGACGTTGAGGCAGACGCCGCCGAGACTGGAATAACGCTCCACCAGCACGGTGTCCACATCCAGATCCGCAGCACGGAACGCTGCCGTGTACCCGCCAGGTCCCGCTCCCAGCACCAGCAACTGGCACTCGATGTCGGCCTTGCGGCCGGTTTCATCGGCGGCATCCGGCGCGTCCGCGCCCTTGTCGGTGCGGACCTGCTGCTTGCTGGAAGCAGAGCTGTCGCCGCCGGTACTCCCGCCGGAAGACTGCGAAGCGGACCCGCCTGACTTCTGCCCTTCATCCTTGCCTGCGCCCTGGCTCGCAGCGGAGCTCTGTTCTGCCTCGCCCCGGGCGTCATCGCCATCGCCGGCCTCCGCGCTCACCTGCAGCACCGCAATCACCGATCCTTCGCCCACCTCGTCGCCTTCGCTCACCTTGATCTCGGTGATCGTGCCATTTTGCGGCGAGGGGACATCCATCGTTGCCTTGTCCGATTCCAGCGTGATCAGTCCCTGTTCCTTCTGCACGCTGTCGCCGACCGCCACCAGGACCTCGATGATCGGCACCTTGTCGAAGTCGCCGATGTCCGGAACCTTGATATCAATCGTCTTGGCCATGCTTCCTGTCCTTTCGTTTCTTGTTGCGCGGGCGGTCATCATCGTCGACCGAGCGAGCGGCCTGTTCGGCTTCCTCGGCTTCGGCGGCCTTTTCCTCGGCGATTTCGCGCTCGACGTCGCGGGCCGCATCGTTGTCGGTGCCGCTTTTCCGCTTCCGGTCATGCGCCGCTTTCGATTGTTCCGCCTCGCGCTCGGGCGGCGGAGTCCAGGTCCTCACATGAAGATCGCGCTGCGGGAACGGAATTTCCAGCTCGTGTTTTTCAAGCGCGGTATGCAGCGCCCAGTAGTAGGCCGCCTCGACCGCACCCGGTCGGCGGGTGGCCTCGGCGGTGACCCAGACCACCAGCTTGTAGTCCAGCGAGGAATCGCCAAACCCGGTCAGCCACACCTGTGGCGCGCGCGGGCCCTCCTGGGTCAGGGTGAAGGATACTTCGCCGGCCGCCTCCAGCGCGGCCTTCTTCACCGTGTCCTTGTCGGTGCCGTAGGCAACGCCGAAGGGCACCTTGATGCGGCGCGACTTCTCGTTCAGGGTCCAGTTGACCACCCGACCGTTCACGAACTCGGAGTTGGGCACCAGGATGTCGATATCGTCGTTGGTGGTGATGCGGGTGAAGCGGATGCGGATTTCGCGCACGGCACCGTGCACGCCCGATTCCAGCTCGACGAAATCGTTGACCTTGAGGCTGCGCTCGAACAGCAGGATCAGGCCGGACACGAAATTGTTGAAGATCGCCTGCAGGCCGAAACCCAGGCCCACACCCAGCGCGCCGGCAAAGACGGCCATCTTCGACATCGGCACACCGGCCACATTCAGCGCCCACAACGCGCCGATCGCCAGCAGCAGATACTGGGTCAGGCGCTCGACCGTGTACAAGGCCGCCTGATTGACGTTGTCGTGGCGCTCGGCATAGCGGCGCATCAGGCGCTTGATCACCGCGATTGCCAGCACGAACAGCGCCAGCACCACCAGCGCACCGAGCAAGGAGCCGAGGCTGATCTCGATGCCGCCCAGCTTCATGCTGTGGTCGAGCAAGCCGTCCAGCTTGTCCAGACCGTGCGCCACGCCCTGCCGGGCGGCCTCGGGGGCACCCTTGAGCGTCTCCGGTGGGTCAGGGAAATGCAGTCTCATGTCCGGATCACAGCAGCAACCGGCGAATGTCACCCAGGCTCTTGGCAAGGAATGCGGCGAAGCGTGCGGCGGCCGCACCATCGATTACGCGATGGTCATAGCTGAGCGACAGCGGCAGCATCAGCCTGGGCTCGAATTCCTCGCCATTCCAGACCGGCTGCATCGCCGAACGGGACACGCCAAGAATGGCCACTTCCGGTGCGTTGACAATGGGCGTGAAGGCCGTGCCACCGATGCCGCCAAGCGAGCTGATGGAGAAGCAGCCTCCGGACATGTCGGCTTGCGCCAGCTTGCCATCGCGGGCCCTGGACGAGATTTCGCCAAGTTCCCGGGCCAGGTCCAGCAGGCCTTTCTGATCGCAATCGCGCAACACCGGCACCACCAGTCCGTCGGGGGTGTCGACGGCAATGCCGATGTGGAAGTACTTCTTCACCACCAGCGTCTCGCCGTCGTTCTTGAGCGACGCATTGAAGCGCGGGTATTCCTGCAGTGCCGCAACAGCCGCCTTGATGAGGAACACCAGCGGCGTGATCTTCAGGTTTTCGTTTTCCCTGCCCAGCTTCTTGCGGAAGGCCTCCATCTCGGTGATGTCAGCCTGATCGTGCTGGGTGACGTGCGGGATCATCATCCAGTTGCGCGACAGATTGCGGCCGGCGATCTTCTGGATGCGCGACAGCTTCTGCTCCTCGACCTCGCCGAACTTGCTGAAGTCGACCTTTGGCCAGGGCAACAGATCCAGGCTCCGCGCCCTCGCCCGAAATCGATTTGGCCCCGCGCGCCAGGGCTTTCTTGACGTAGGCCTGCACATCTTCCTTCTGGATGCGGCCCTTGCGGCCGCTGCCCTCGACCTGGCCGATATCCACGCCCAGTTCACGTGCGAATGCGCGCACCGCCGGACTGGCGTGCGGCGTCTTGTCTGGCATGATAACGCTGGCATCGAAAGGTACCGGCGGTGTGCTCGGGCGACCGGCATCGGTTTCCTGGTCGCGGGCCGCGGATGATTCCTGGTCCTGGGCCCGGTCCTGCGATGTCTCCTGGTCGGCGTCCTTCTTGCCGGACGACTGAGCCTTTTTGCCGGCATCCTCGCGCGCAGACTCTTCGCCCTGCATTGCATCCTTGTCGGCGTCAGGCCCTTTCGCCTGCTTTTCATCCTTTTCGGCATCCTGCCCGGAAGAGGTGGACTCGGCGCCATCGTCCCCGTCCTCCGGTTCAATCAGCGCCAGCAGGTCGCCCTCGGCCACCTCGTCGCCCTCGGATACTTTGACTTCCCGGACCGTGCCGGCAAAAGGTGCGGGCACCTCCATCGTGGCCTTGTCCGACTCCAGCGTCACCAGACCGTCGTCCTTGGCCACCGTGTCGCCCACCTTGATCAGTACCTCGATTACCGGCACACCATCGAAATCGCCGATATCCGGCACTTTGACCTGTTTGACCTCGGACATGCATCCTCCTGCACCAACGCAATGCCGCAAGACGAACCATCGCCCGCAGCCTGATCCGCCCATGATAGTGCCACGCTGCGCCTGTACAAAGCACAAGCGCCGCCGCTTCCGATTGCGCCACACTTGAAGACGCTTCAACTTGATCAGGATTACGTGCACTCGGCTGCCGGGTCGCACTCGACGTATTCCGGCACCAGCGCAATCACCATTTCGCTGCCCGACCCGAAATCTAGCCCCGACCGGATCGCATGACGTCTGTCAGTTGGTCTGGTTGCAGCAGAGCGCTAAAGTATCGGGATCATTCATGCCGGAACAACACCATGCTGAGCATTCGCGATCTGTGCAAGACCTACGACAATGGCGTCAGGGCACTGAACAACGTTTCCCTGGATATTCCGCGCGGCATGTTCGGCCTGCTGGGCCCCAACGGGGCCGGCAAGTCCACGCTGATGCGTACCATCGCCTCCTTGCAGGATCCCGATTCGGGCTCCATCCGGCTGGATGAACAGGACCTGCTGGCCGACAAGCAGGCCACCCGGCGGGTGCTGGGCTACCTGCCCCAGGATTTCGGCGTCTACCCCAAGGTCACGGTCGAGGCGATGCTCGATCACTACGCCGTCCTCAAGGGCGTCATTGCCCGGGGCGAGCGTGCCGAGCTGGTCGAAGCGCTGCTGCGGCAGGTGAACCTGTGGGACGTGCGCAAGCAGAAGCTGGGCACCTTTTCCGGTGGCATGCGCCAGCGCTTCGGCATCGCCCAGGCACTGATCGGCGAACCCAAGCTGATCATCGTCGACGAACCCACTGCCGGCCTGGATCCCGGAGGAACGCAACCGGTTTCTGAATCTGCTGGCCGAAATCGGCGAGCGCGTGGTGGTGATCCTGTCCACCCACATCGTCGAGGATGTCACCGACCTGTGCCCGCGCATGGCCATCATCGGCCGCGGCGAGGTGCTGCTCGCCGGCGAACCGCGCGAGGCCATTGCCAGCCTCGACGGCCGGGTCTGGCGCGCGAGCATCGACAAGGCCCAACTGGCCGACTATCAGGCACGCATGACGGTGCTGTCGACACGCCTTTCCGCCGGACGCACGGTGCTGCACGTGCTGGCCGACAGTTCCCCTGAAGCGGGCTTCGAATCGGTGCCACCGGATCTCGAGGATGTCTATTTCGGCCAGTTGCAGCGCCAGGCACAAGCCGCTGCGACCAACGCCGAGGCGGCCTGATCATGTTCCGTGAAATCCTGCGTTTCGAGCTGCGCCAGCAACTGCGCGCGCCGCTGTTCTGGATCGTGTCGATTGCGTTTGCACTGCTGGCATTCGCCTTCGTGACCACCGATGCCGTCTCGATTGGCGGTGGCATGGGCAATGTGCACCGCAATGCGCCGATCGTGATCATCCGGCTTCTGGGCGTATTCAGTGCCCTGGGCATGTTTCTGGTGACCATGTTCGTCGCCGGCGCCATCCTGCGCGACTTCGAACAACGCAGCGAGGAGATGATTTTCGCCACGCCGGTCAGCAAGGCCGGCTATCTGGGCGGGCGCTTCGGCGCCGGCTTTCTTACCGCTCTGGCAGTGATGGTGGCCACGGCGCTTGGGCTGTTCCTCGGCAGCTCCGTTTCCTGGCCCTGGATGGAGGCATCGACCGTCGGCGCCAGCAGCATTGCCGGATACGCCTGGGCTTTCGGCGTGATCGTGATCCCGGACCTGCTGTTCATTGGCGCGCTGCTTTTCCTGATCGCCTCGATCACCCGCTCGATGCTGGCCACCTATATCGGCGTCATCCTGTTCTTCGTGCTGCAATCGATAGCCGGCGCGTTGTTGGGTGATGTCACCCATCACACCGCGGCGGCACTGCTGGATCCGTTCGGTTTGCGCACGATGGCTGTCACCGTGCGCTACTGGTCGGTGGAGCAGCAGAATACGCAACTGCCGGAACTGTCCGGACTGCTGCTGGCCAATCGCGCCCTGTGGCTGGGCGTGGCGACCGGCCTGCTGGCGCTGACCTGGACCCTGTTCCGTCCCAACCGCGAAGGCCTGCGCTGGCGGCGCAAGCGCCAGCGTGCTGCCGGCGACAGCACGCCGCGTAGCACCACCATGCAAACCACGCTGCCCAAGGTGACTCGGCGGGACGACAGCGGCGCGCACCGGGCCCAGTACCTGGCCAGCGCGCGCCGCTACACCATCAGCGTGCTGCGCGGCGCTCCGTTCCTGATCATGCTGGTGCTGGGCCTGGCCAATCTCACCGGCAGTCTGGCGCTGTCAGGGAGAATCTACGGCACTTCGGTGTACCCGGTAACCCACACCATGCTCACCTCCATCCGTGGCGGCTCGCAGTGGCTGCTGTGGATCATCCTGATCTTCTATGCTGGCGAACTGATCTGGCGTGAACGCAGCCTGCGCGCCAACGAAGTCAGTGATGCCATGCCGACCCCCAACTGGGTCAGCCTGGCCTCCAAGCTGACCGCCCTGATGGTAGTCATTGCGCTGTACCTGGCGGTCAATGCCCTGTGGACCATGGGCTGGCAGCTTGCGCACGGCTTTCATCATCTGCAGCCGCTGCTGTATCTGAAGCAGCTGGGCCTGGATGCAATTCCCTTCGTGCTGATCGCCGTGCTGGCAGTATTCCTGCAGGTACTGGCCAACAACAAGTTCCTGGGCTACCTGCTGATGATACTGGTGCTGGTATCGATGCTGACCCTGGGCATGATGCACCTGGAGAACAACCTCTACCAGTACGCCGGCGCCCCCGGTGTGCCGTATTCCGACCTCAACGGCTTTGGTCACTTCTGGATCGGCGCCCTGTGGTTCTACGGTTACTGGGGCTGGTTTGCCCTGGGCCTTCTGGTTGCCACGGCCCTGTTGTGGGTGCGTGGCACGGGGCTCACCTGGGCGGCGCGCAAGCGCGAGGCACGCGCGCGCTTCAGGCGTCCGGCACGCATCACCCTCGCTGTGGCGGCGACCGGTTTCGTGCTTTTCGGCGTGTGGATCGCATACAACACCATGGTGCTCAACGAGTATCTGCCCAGCGACCAGGCCGATCAGCGCGCCGCCGACTACGAAAAGGACTACGCCCAGTACAAGGATCTGGCGCAGCCGCGCATCACCGACGTCAAGCACCGACGTGGACATCTATCCCTATCAGAGGCGTGTGCATGTCAAGGGTCACTATGAGCTGGTCAACAAGCACGACAAGCCCATCGACACCCTGCACATGCGCCTGGACGCGTTCCGGCCGGTGTCCCACCTGTCGCTGGATTCGCTGAAGTTTGCGGCCCACTCCATCGTCAAGCAGGACAAGATCCAGGGCGTGACCATCTACAAGCTGGACCAGCCGCTGATGCCGGGGCAATCGATGTCATTCGATTTCGAGGAGACCTACGATCCGCAGGGCTTCAGCAACTCGACCGGAGAAACGCGACTGGTGCACAACGGCACCTTCCTGACCAACACCATGCTGTTCCCGCAGTTCGGCTACGACCGCAACCGGCAACTCACGGACCGCAGCAAGCGACGCAAGCATGGCCTTGATGCCGATGCCCCGCGCATGCCCAGGCTGGGCGATGAGAAAGCGCGTGCAAACACCTATATCAGCCATGATGCCGACTGGATCAGCTTCGACACCAATGTGTGCACGGCCGGTGACCAGATTGCCATGGCGCCCGGCTACCTCAAGAAGGAATGGCGCACCGACCATGGTCGCCATTGCTATCACTACAAGATGGATCAGCCCATGCTGAACTTCTTTGCCTTCCTGTCGGCCCGTTACAAGGTGAAGAAGGACAGCTGGAACGGCATCGCCATCGACGTGTACTACAACCCCGATCACGCCTGGAACGTGGATCGCATGATTACGGCGGTGAAGAAGTCGTTTGCCTACTACAACAGCCACTACACGCCCTACCAGTTCCGCCAGCTGCGCATTCTGGAGTTCCCCGGCTATGCCGGATTCGCGCAGTCCTTTGCCAACACGATTCCGTTTTCCGAGTCGCTCGGTTTCATCGCCGACCTGCGTGACAAGGACAAGATCGACTACGTCACCGATGTCACCGCCCACGAGGTGGCGCACCAGTGGTGGGCGCACCGCGTGATCGGCGCCGACATGCAGGGCTCCACCATGCTCAGCGAATCGCTGGCCCAGTACTCGTCACTGATGGTGATGAAACACATCTACGGCGCCAGCAAGATGCGCAAGTTCCTGAAGTACGAACTGGACCGATACCTGCGCGGACGGGCGCTGGAACGGGTGAAAGAGGTGCCGCTGGCCAAGGTCGAGAACCAGCCCTATATCCACTACCGCAAGGGCTCGGTGGTGTTCTACGCGCTGCAGGACTACATCGGCGAGGACAAGCTGGATGGCATGCTCAAGCAGTTCCTGATCGACTACGGCTTCCAGCAACCACCCTATGTGACCTCACGCCAGTTCATGGACGCCTTGAGCAAGGCTGCCGGACCCGAGTGGAAGAACGTCATCAATGACTGGTTCTGGAAGATCACCCTGTACGACAACCGCGTTATCTCGGCCACGGCCAGCAAGGCCAGAGCCGGTGGCTGGGACGTGACCATGAAGATCCGCGCCAGCAAGACCTACGCCGACGGCCAGGGCAAGGAGACCAAGGCCGGTATCGACATTCCTGTCGACATCGGCGTGTTCGCGCGCGGCAAGGACGACAAGGAAGACGACGAGAAGGTGCTGTACCTTGCCAAGCGCAAGGTCGAGGACGGCGACAGCACCATCACCGTGCACGTCAAGGACAAGCCCTGGGAAGTCGGCATCGACCCCTACAACAAGCTGATCGACCGCGTCTCCGACGACAACCGCATGAAGGTCAGTATCGAGTAGCTGCATTCAAGAGCTTTTGTCC
Source organism: uncultured Gammaproteobacteria bacterium (assembly GCA_963800395.1). Lineage (GTDB taxonomy): Bacteria > Pseudomonadota > Gammaproteobacteria > Xanthomonadales > Rhodanobacteraceae > DASSBG01. The sequence goes on along the minus strand of CAWDBD010000007.1, from coordinate 81,337 downwards.
GCGAAGGACGCCAAGGGCGCGAAAAGATCAAAATCAACTGTTGTCTTTCTTTGCGCATTTGGCGTCCTTCGCGGACCATCACCCCGACTCCCGACTCCCGAGCCCCGAAATCTTCCCGCTCCGCGCTTCGCTCCATCCCGGCGATAATGACCGTCATCCTGGACGCGGCGTAGCCGCGATCCGGGATCCATTGTCGATCGCGCGGCCCACGAATACCGGCGAGGTCAGGGAAGCAAAAATTGGATCCCGGGTTCCGCGCTGCGCGCGGCCCCAGGATGACGAGGTTCTCCAATCACCCGCCTTCTTCCGGGCAACGCTCATCCCTTTGCGCTTTTCGCGTCCTTCGCGGACCATCTCCCCGACTCCCGAGCCCCGAAGCCTTCCCGTATCGCGCTTCGCTCCATCCAGGCTACGGCATCGCTGGTTGCCAACCGGACTCGGAATCAGCCAAAGGCCAAACTCTGCGTCATCCTGCGCGGAGGGAGTGCAGCGAGTGGAGTCGCAGGATCTTGTTGCGCGGTGCCTTCAACTGCAGGTACTTGGCGAGCATGGATTCTGCGACTCCGCCTTCGGCTCCGCGCAGAATGACGAAGGTTTGAGCGGCGGGTTCAAGCGGCCACGGCCGGTCATGCCCATGCTCCTCCACGTCATCCTTCGCGGACGATCACCCCGAGTCCCGAGTCCCGAGTCCCGACTCCCGAGTCCCGGGTTCATGCTCCCGCGCCCACATGGCAAGCCGCTCGTCGCCATGGCCAATCCCGCAAGCTGGAAAATGGATCCCGGGTTCGATCCTGCGGATCGCCCCAGGATGACGAAGTTCTCCGGTCATGCGCCTTCACCCGGGTGACATGCTTTCCTTTGCGCTTTTCGCGTCCTTCGCGGACCATCTCCCCGACTCCCGAGTCCCGAGTCCCGAGTCCCGAGTCCCAGGTTCATGCTCCCGCGCCCACATGACTCGCCGCTGGTCGCCATGGCCAATCCCGCAAGCAGGAAAATGGATCCCGGGTTCGATCCTGCGGATCGCCCCAGGATGACGAAGTTCGCCCGTCATGCGCCTTCACCCGGGTGACATGCTTTCCTTTGCGCATCTTCGCGTCCTTCGCGGACCATCTCCCCGACTCCGACTCCCGACTTCCGACTTCCGACTTCCGACTTCCAACTTCCGAGTCCCGAGTCCCGAGTCCCGAACTTGAGGCAAGCAAGCTTCCATGGTCGGCATTGCCGGTCCGGCTCACCCATGCACCGCAAGAAAGTAGATGGCCAGGCCGAAGATCGCGATCATGGTGGCGGTCTCCAGCCAGTTGACGGTGCCGTCGTCCTGTACCGCTTTCCACAGGATCAGCATGGACGGAAAGCCCAGGAACAGCACGCTGACCGTGTCCAGGTCGATCGGCAGTATGGCGCCGGTGGCGGTGAGCGGGATGATGCCGATCTGACCGAACACCGCCAGCAGGATCAATGCGAACGGCATGACCAGAAACGGCACCTGGGTGACCTGGCCCGACGCGTTGGCCAGGGCCACGTCGTACATGCCCTTGAGGTGGGCCGAGGCCATCATCACCAGGGCACCGGCGGAGGCGAACACGCTGAGGACCAGCGCGCCGACCATCTTCGGATAACCGGCATGATCAAGCCCCGCGACCAGGCTGTCGGCAAAGCCGCCCACGGCGTGACCGCCAAACACACTGGCTGCGATTCCCAGCAGACCGAAGCCGGCGATGGCCATGGCCGAGGGCGCACCCTCGGCAGCGGCAGATTCGGCCGCCGCGGCGGCCGCGGGCTTCAGCCGTCCGACGCGTGTGCATGGGAGCCGCTGAAACGTTTCACCAGGCGTGCCACTGCGACCACCTGCACCATCAGCAGCGCACCGCCGAGCACGTACAGGTCCATCGCACCCAGTGCTTCGCCGGCATGCGTGCCGGCGTCGAACACGTACATCAGCAGCATGATGGCGCCGGTGGCAAAGAAAGCGGCACCGGCGCAGGCATACAGGTCCGTACTCAGCATCACCAGCGGCCTGGGCATGGCCGCCGCACCGTGTTCATCACGCGGCAGCAGTGCGCTGTAGATGCCGAATACCGCGGCGCTGACATGCACGGTGACCACCGTGACCAGAAAGCCGATGCGCGGCGTGGCCGCCAGCACGAAGGCCAGCATCACCACTTCGGGAATGTTGCTGGCCAGGCCCGCCATGGTGCCGGCCACATAGGTATTCATCTGCAGCCGCCGGCCTATGCCGTCGACGGCCTTGATCATCAGCTCGCAGGCAGCAAACACCACCAGCAATCCACCCAACCCAAGCAAGCCGGCGTCTAGCCACGCCACCAGTATCGACCCGTGCTGCATCAACATGGCCGCAACCACAAGCACGCTGCCTGCGATCAAGGCCGCCAACCACGGTCTGTTGCTGTTTCCGCCGCCCGACATGAGCGCCCCCTTTCAGATTGCTGAATCAGGTGCCTTGTGAACCGGCGTTGTCCTGGCGCACCAGCACTTCGCGCTGCGGGAAGGGAATGCTGATGCCTGCGGCATCCAGGCTTTCCTTGACGATACGCACGAAGTCGGTCTGGGTGGCCCAGTAGTCCGCGGAACTTGTCCAGCCACGCACCACCAGATTGACGCTGCTGTCGGCCAGTTCGGTCGCCCAGATGCCCGGTTCCGGATCCTTCAGCACACGCTCATCCTTGGCGAACTGGGCGCGAATGGCATCCATGGCCTTGCCGATGTCATCACCATAGGCAATCCCGACCGTGACCTCGAAACGGCGCGTCCCGCGGCGGTTGTAGTTGATGATGGCGCCACTGCCGACCTTGCTGTTGGGCATGCACGCTTCACGATTGTCCGGCAGCACCAGCCAGGTTTGCATCAGCCCGACCTGATTGACCGTGCCGAGCACGCCGCCGATCTCGACAAAATCGCCAACCTTGAACGGCTTTGTGGCAATCAGCAGCACACCCCAGGCAAGATTCGAAAGCGAACCCTGCAAGGCCAGGCCAATAGCCAGTCCTGCCGCACCCATGGCCGCAAACAGCGACGCCGACGGCACACCGGCCTGTTGCAATGCAGCGACCACCACCATCGCGATCAGGATGCCGTAGATCACGTTGCGCAAGAAGCCGACCAGGGTGTCGTCGAGGCTGGCCCGCAGCAGCGCGCGGCGACCGAAATTGGCCAGTCTTGCCGCCAGCCACGTGCCGATCAGCAGAATCAGGATCGCAATGCCGAACTTGATGCCGTAATCGATTGACTGCTCTGGAAAGATGCGAAAAATCGTAGTGGCTCAGGAAATCAGGCATGGTGATTGACGCTCCGTTCAACAATGGATTTCATGCTGCGACATTGCCGTTGCGCTGCAGCGCGGACCTGTTCCCGCCCCCGCCTGCGGCCAGCGATGCCGCCGCCCAGTGTAGCGCAGCGAATGAAATGGGCCGAGTCGTCTACGCACGACAACGAAGGCAGGCCGATCGCTGTCGATCGACCTGGTGAACCACACGACCAGAGACATCCGCCGGCGAAACGCACGGCGGATGAGGCTGGGGCGTCAATGGCGCCAGCGATCGTCGCTCCGCGTCACTGGCAAGCCATCAGCCGCCGTTCAAAGGCCGAATCTGATTCCGGCATACCAGGAACGACCTGCCGCCGGCTCCAGGCCGGTACGCCAGACGCGGCTGTAATAGCGTCGATCGGTCAGGTTGCTTACCCCGCCCAGCAAGCGGCAGGTTGGGCGTGATCTGCCAGTCGGCGGCAAGATCGGCGACGGTATAGGCGGGCATGCGCGCCGGCAGAAACTGGTCGCCGCTGCCGCCCGACTGATTGGAGTCCTGCCAGTATTGCGCTGCCGAAGACACGGCCGTAAGGCTGGCTTGAAGTGGTCTCTCGTCGCGCCAGGTCAAACCGGCCTTGGCCAGGTAGCGCGGCGCATACGCCGGCGTCTTGCCGATCTGATCGGGTCGTCACTGTCGGTGAACCTCGCATTGAGCAGGCTGATACTGAAGAACCCTTCCAGATGCTGCCGTCATTGGCGCGTTCGGTGCTGCCAGGAAGTCGTAGTTGATCTGGCCTTCGAAACCGCGGTGCCGTGTATCGCCGGTGTTGACGTTGATGACATCGGTGGCATTGATGTGGCGGCGACTCGACGCGGTTCTTGAAATCGATCCAGAACAGGCTGACGTCATAGTACAGGCCGGTTGCCGGCACGCCATGCACGCCAGCTTCCCAGGACAGTGATTTGGACGGGTCCGGCGCATTGCCCGCCAGCACGTTGGAGAATGGCGACGCCATGTCGAAATAGCGCAGCGGACGCCAGCCCTGCGACACATTGAAATAGGTTTCGTTGCCCTTGCCGAAGTCATTGCCGATACCCAGACCCAGCAGCGGCACAGTGCGCGTGTCCGACTCGTTGATCAGTGCGCGGCTCAGAAACGGAGGGCGCACGCTCTCATTGACGGCCACCCGCTCGCGCTCCAGACGTATCGACGGCACGACATGAAACTTGTGCGGCAGGCGGAACACGTTCTCGGCGAAGACCGAGAAATAGTCCGAGCTGCGCTGCTGCCGCAAGCGTGGCGTACCGCTGCGATCGTAGCGATCGGCATAGATGTCCGGGTTGTCCCACTGGCGAAACGGGTCGTCACCATGAAAGCCTACCGCGCCGATGGTGAAGGCGTTGCCACGCCCCCACTTCCTGCGTGCGCGCACATCGATGCCGCGGGTTCGGAACTGCTCGTCCTGCACGGTGGTGCTGCCTGGCGGCGGCTCCGGCGGCAAGGCACCGCGAGCCCCCCGGCTTGCCAGGTCCTGATAGCCAAACCACAGCTTGCCCGTGAGCAGCCAGTCTCCGACCGTGCGCTCATGGCCCAGCAGCAGCTGGTAGCGATCCACCCAGTCGCGGTTCCACGGCGTTGGCGTGGCCTTGGCGTCGGCTTTCCATTGCGGATAGCCAAGACGACCGGGGTCGCCGGACTCGGCCTGGGTGGCATGCAGGTCCAGCCACCACTTCTGCTGCGCATCCGGCCGGTAGTCGACATACAGATCACCCTGGCGCAACTGCGAATCGGCATTGGGCCGGGTGCCGTCGCTGCGCACGTAGGCCGCATCGGCGCGGAACGTCCAGTTGCCGCTGCTGCCCTCGATGACGTTGTAGGTGGAATACAGGCCGTGATTGCCGAACACCTGCTCGGTGCTGGCCGACAGCGGCGCGCCCGGCTCGGGACGCTTGCTGACGAGGTTGACGACGGGGGCCGGCTCCGGCCCGTACAGCAGGCTGGAACCGCCGCGGATCAGCTGCACATCGGCGATGCTCTGCGCCAAGGGCATGGCGTACAGGGTCGGGAATCCGATCCAGTCACTTGCCAGGGGTACGCCGTCGCGCAGCACCAGCACGTATTCCGACTCCTGCGGGTTGCCCAGTCCCCGATAGCTCAGATTGAACTGCGTCGGCGTGGGCTGCTGGGTAACCTGTATGCCGGGTGAGCGCACCAGCAACTGGTCCAGGTTGTTGTCGATCACGGTCGGCTGCAGGTCCAGATGTGTCACCGTGGCTTTCTTGGTTACGGTGATTTCCGTTCCGCTGACCTCGGCCATCTGATGTTTCAGTTTGGCCTTGATGTATTGCCGCCAGTCGTTGGCTCGCACATCGACCGGTGCCAGATCGGTTGCCTGCTGGGCATTTTCCAGCGCGCTGTCCTGTGCTCTGCTGTCAGCGGCAGAATCGCTCTGCTGGGCACTTGCGGCGAGCGCCATGAAAGTAAGGCCGCATGCGATTGCGGCACGGTATGCGATGGACATGGTTTCTCCAGACCCCTGAAAACGACCCGCGATCATAGCGTAGAACGGATCCCGTGGCAGCCAGCGCAGGGGTATGCCGCCGACATCGCGGGGCAGCCTTGGTGCCATCTGCAAAAACGGCCGCGATCCGTAGATCGCGGCCGTCATCGAACAGACCCGCCGGCATTGTGGTCCGGCAGTGACGCGGGATGTTACTTGGCGTCTCCCATGCGCGATATGGTGAACGCGCCCACATCCACACCGAGGTTGACGCCCTCGCCGGTGCCGGCCAGCGCCAGCGACACGGTACCCTTGCTCAGTACCTGGGCAGTACTGGATTTGACCATGCCGGCATGCGCCTCGCCCTGGACGTAGCGGCCCAGCACATCGTCGATCTTGTGCACGTCGCTGAAGCGGCCCTTGCCGTCGTCGATATGCCATTTGCCGGCGGTTAGCCCACCGCCCTTGACCGTCAACTTGACCGGCATCGACTGCCCGTTGGCGCAGCTGACCGTGCCTTCGCCATTGGCATGCTTGTAGATCAGCGACCAGCCGGTGAGGTTGAAGCTGAGCTTGCAGTCCAGTGTGGCCTCGGCGGCCTGCGCCTGCGGCGTGGCGACGGCACCGGCAGTCATCATCAGACCGGCAAGAATGGCTCCGGAAAGTGACTTGTACATCGCGAACCTCCTTTGCGTTGCGTTGTGAACCGGGGCCCAGCTTCAGGCCGAACGCATGAACGCAGAGCAAACGAAATCCGCGATGATTCAGACACTTGAACGATGCTTGAATGGGCTTGTGTCAGCATGCCAGTCAGACCGGGAAGCGGACAAGGCAGGGCCGCAGCCGCAAGCAGCGGACGCAGCGGCACGTCATTTCGGCAGCCTCTTCCGACTGCGGTCCGGTTAGACTGGTACACGCCTTCATCGTCGATCTCAGCCCCATGGTGAAACATCGCCGGACCGCCGACCCTGATCGTGTCATTGCGGCGGATGTCCTCCCGAGCAAGGCAGGCAGCGGCGATGCCAATGCCTTGTGGCGCTATCAGAAGCAGCGCCGCCGGAACCTGCTGGCCAAACCCGGGCCACACACCGTGGTGCTGGTACTGGACGGCCTGCGCGCCGACTTCAATGTACCCAAGATCTTCCGCAGTGCCGAAGCCTTCGGTGCGCACGCCGTGCACCTGATCGGAATCGGGCCGTTCGATCCGGCACCGGCCAAGGGCGCATTCCGACATGTGCCAGCACATTTCCACGACGACTTTGCCTCCTGCCGGGAGCAACTTGTCGCGGATGATTTCAGCCTGATCGGACTGGACCCCGCAGCATCGAGCAGCATGAATGACGTGTGCCTGCCGCGCCGCTGCGCCTTCGTTCTGGGTCACGAGGCACGCGGGCTCAGCGAGGCCGTTCGCCAGGAGCGGAGCCTGCGCCTGGTCAGTATCCCGCAATGGGGGCCGATCGAAAGCCTCAACGTGGCCGTCGCCGCCAGCCTCGCACTGTACGAGTATGTGTCGCAGCATGGCGTTGCGCTGCCGTTCGAGGACGACCCGGGAAGCGAGTGACGGCCGTGCAGGTTGCCGGGCCGGGCTATTTCTTGCCCGTGCTCTTGCCGGGCTCGGGCCATCGATCCGGATCAAAGCCACCGGCCTCGAAAAAGAGCTCGCGCTGTCCGTCGCCCTTGATGGTGACGGTGATGGACAGCGTCGTCGCGGTGTCCAGGAGCTTCAGGAAACGCTTGTCGTTGTCGATGAACATGGCCGGGTCGCTGGTGTCGGGCAGGGACGCTTTCAGCGGTTTGGCCGGCTTGTCATCGACCTTCAGTGCCAGCTTGCACTGGCCCTTGCAGACGAAGCCCTTGCCGTCGCCGTCGTACAGATACACGCTTTGCCCCCACGCGCTGTGCCGACGCAGAATCAGGCGAATGCGGTTTCTTTCGGCCACCGGCCGACTCGGATGCAGGGTGGCCGTGTTCTGCCTGCCCCCGGACTCCTCGCCGCTCTGGTAGATCCACAGCTGTCGCAGCCGGTTCTTCCTCATTAATGGTTTTTGCCCTGGCCTGGGTATCGGCCAGGGTCTTGCGGATTTCCGCCGCTGCCGGGCTGTTCGGTGCGCGCGCCACAACGCCTTCACCAATCGGCGCCGCCAGTTCGAACTGCTGCTTGCTGCGCAGCTTCTGGTACAGCGCCAGATCCTGTTGCGTGCGCGTGTCCTGCGCCTGTTGTTGCGCAGCGGGTGCAGCATGGTCGGCCTGCTGCGAGCAGGCAGCAAGAATCAGGATGGCCAGGGAAGGAAGCAGGAAACGCAGTTTGGCAGGGCGCATGTCGGACTCCGGATTTTGAATCCAGAGGGTACACTGCGGGCCATGCCCGTCCAAGACTCGACACCCACGCTGCTGCGACAACACCGGCCGTTCATGGTTTTCTGGTGTGCGCGCATCGCCTCGGGATTTGCCTTCCAGATGCTGTCGGTGGCCGTCGGCTGGCAGATCTACGCCATCACCGGACGTGCGCTGGATCTGGGCCTGATCGGGCTGGTGCAATTTGCGCCCTCGCTGCTGCTGGCGCTGCCGGCGGGGCACCTGGCCGACCAGTTCAATCGCCGCCGCATTGTGGCGGTGTGCCAGTTTGTCGAGGCCCTGGGCGTGGCGGCACTGGCACTGGGAAGCGTCACCGGAGTGTTTGGCGAGTTGCAGATACTGGCTGCCGTATTGGTCATCGGTGTGGCGCGCGCGATCGAGTCTCCGGCCCGCCAGGCACTGCTGCCGGGCCTGGTGCCGGCATCCGTGCTGGGGCGCGCCCTGGCCGTCAATTCCTCCGCAGGACAAATGGCGATGATCGTCGGCCCGGCGCTGGGCGGCTTCATCTATATCGCCGGCCCGGCAGCCGTGTACACCGTGTCCACCGTGCTGTATGCGGCAGCGGTCGTGTTTCTGTGGCGCCTGGAATACCACCACCGTCCGCCACGCCGCCAGCCGGCCAGCGTGCGTACCCTGCTGGCCGGGGTTCGCTACATTCGCGGCCATCCGGTAGTGCTGGGCGCACTTTCGCTGGATCTTTTTGCGGTATTGCTCGGCGGCGCCACGGCATTGCTGCCGATCTTCGCCCACGACATCCTGCACACCGGACCGTGGGGCCTGGGCCTGCTGCGTGCCGCACCGGCCATCGGCGCGCTGGGGATGTCGGTGTGGCTGGCCCATCACGCGCTCAAGCGTCACGTTGGCATGATCATGTTCGTCTCGGTTGCCTGTTTCGGTGCCGCCACCCTGGTGTTTGCGCTGTCCACCTCGCTGCTGCTGTCGATGGCTGCACTGTGCGCACTGGGTGCCTTCGACATGATCAGCATGGTGATCCGCGGCGCGCTGGTGCAGCTGGAAACGCCCGACGACATGCGCGGCCGGGTCAGCTCGGTCAATTCCATTTTCATCAATACCTCCAATCAGCTTGGCGAGTTCGAGTCGGGCATTACCGCTGCCTGGTTCGGTGCCGTGCCGGCCGTGCTGATCGGCGGTTTCGGCACCTTGATTGTCTGCGCCTTGTGGATGCACTGGTTCCCCTCGCTCAGACGACGGCAACACCTGCAATCCGATTCACCGGGCGGCGCATAGTCTGCACATGATCACCGACTCCCCCGACCGATTTCTGCGTGCCTTTGCGGAGTTGCCGCCCGCCGCCCCGGCCTGCGCGCTGGGCGCTTTCCTGGTCAGTCCGTCTGCGCCAGCCCTGGCGACCGAATCGGCGCGCGACAACGCCTACATGGATCCGGGCATGCGCCTCGACCTGGACCGCGCCCGCGCCCAACACGCCGCACTGGCCGAAGCCCTGGCGGCCGATGTGCCGGTCACGGTATTCCCGGGCCACCCGGATGCGCCGGATGGCATGTTCCCGAACAATGTCTTTGCCACCACTGCCGAAAACCTGATTGTGGGACGGATGCGGCACGATATCCGCCGCGCGGAAGCAGGCCATGCCGCCATTCGCCAGCATTTCGCAGACAGCGGCCGCGGGCTTGTCGACCTTTCCCTGCGCGATGATCTGGTGGCGGAACTGACCGGGTCGCTGATCATCGATCGCGCGCGAGGCATCGGCTATGCCGGTCTCAGCGAACGCTGCGACGAAGCGGGCGCGCGTGCCATGCACGACGCATTCGGCCTGAACCTGAGCTTCTGTTTTGAACTGGCGAAGACCGAATACCACACCAACGTGGTCATGGCCCTGCTTGCTTCGCGAGCGGTGATACTGGCCGCCGACGGGTTCGCCGACAGCGCGGTACCCAGGGCCATTGCCAGCGCCTGCGAAGAGCGCGTGATCTGGATTGACCCATCGCAAAAGCAGGCCTTCGCCGGCAATGCCATCAGCTTGAGCGAACAACGCGTCTGGATGAGCGCGCGCGCTGCCTCGGCGCTGCATGACGGGCAGCGCAAGAAACTGGGCGATTGGGGCTTTGCGCTGAGCTGCGTTGAACTGGGCGAACTGGAAAAGGCCGGTGGCAGCTTGCGCTGCTGCATAGCGGAGATATTCTGATGATTGTTGTACACCACCTCAACAACTCGCGCTCGCAGCGAATCCTCTGGTTGCTGGAAGAGCTGGAGCGTCGACTACCGTGTCGAACACTACCAGCGCGACCCGCAAACCATGCTGGCGCCGCCTTCGCTGCGCAAGCTGCATCCGCTGGGCAAGTCGCCGGTGATCACCGACGGCGACCTGGTGCTTGCCGAATCGGGGGCCATTGTCGAGTATCTGGCGGACCGCTACGGAGAAAAGAGGCTGATTCCCTCGCCCGGTACAGCGCAGCGTGTGCAGTGCAACTACTGGCTGCACTACGCCGAGGGCTCGGCCATGCCGCCCTTGCTGCTGAAGCTGGTATTCAGCCGCATACACCAGTCGCCGGGGCCCTTGCTTGTGCGACCGGTGATCCGCGGGATGGTGCGCAAGGTGCGCAAGGCATTCATCGACCCGCAGCTGAAACTGCACCTGGACTATCTGGAGTCACACCTGGCCGAGCAGCCATGGTTCTGCGGGGAAAGCTTCAGCGTTGCCGATATCCAGATGAGCTTCCCGCTGGAAGCGGCACGGGCACGCGCCGGTCTTGACGATTCACGGCCGCGGCTGATGAATTTCCTCGCACGCATCCATGCGCGCGAGGCCTATCAGCGTGCACTGGAACGCGGCGGCGAATACGTCCTTGCGTCCCGGGCCCCGTGATTCGCTTCAGGCGGGCCCGGGACCGCGCAAAGTGCCTCAGTCCTGCTGCGAGGACACCACGCTGCCGTCATCCGGATCGACCAGCAGCTCGACCTCGTCGCCCTCGGTGTTGTCGGCTTCGGCGCTCCAGAGGCCATCTTCGAACTCCACGTCACTGATGTTCTGGTAGCCGGCCGCGGTCAGTTTGGCGCGGATCTCGTCGGCATTGAGCTTTGATGGTGCGTCGGCCTCGTACACCTTGCCGGTGACCGGAGCAACCAGCAGGGCGACCCAGTGGTCGTTGCCACCGCGTGCCTTGGTGCGCCAGACACCATCCTCGAATTCCAGTCCCTTGACTTCCTTGTAGCCGGCGCCAGCGATGCGGTGCTTGATCTCGGCCTCGCTCAGGGCGTTCGGGTTGCTCGGTCGTTCGGCCCGCTGCATGGCGGTTTGCGCCTGGGCGGCGGGCACGGTGTCCTGGGCCTGGGCCGACGAAGCGGCCAGCAGGGCGATGGCAAAACTGAGTGCGAGCTTGTGCATGACATGTCTCCTTGGGGCTTGTGCAAACGCAGACGCAGCTTGCGCAGGCAAAACGCAACTGCACATGAATTGCGCGCTTGCGGCGTCAGGAAACATTCATGCTGGAGCGCCGGAATCGTGATCGCAGTCACACCTCCGGCGCTCGAGAACTAGACGCTCACCGGGTTCGGCTTGTCCGTATCGAGCTTGTAGTCCTTGATGGCACGCGCCACGTCACCGGCATTGACGTCGCCGCTGCGCGCCAGCGCCGCCAGGGCGGCCTGTGCAATCCAGTAGCGATCCACTTCAAAGAAGTCACGCAGGCACTCGCGGGTATCGCTGCGGCCATAGCCGTCCGTGCCGAGCACGGTGTAGTGGCGACCCTCGGGCATGAAGGCCCGGATCTGGTCGGCATACTCGCGCACGTAGTCGGTGGCTGCGATGACGGGGCCTGCGTGTCCCTCGAGACATTCGGTGACGTAGGCTGTGCGCGGCTTCTTCGCTTGCGGATGCAGGCGATTCCAGCGCTCGGCATCAAAACCGTCGCGCCGAAGCTCGGTAAAGCTGGTGCACGACCAGATATCGGCTTCCACCCCGAAGTCGTCCCGCAACAGGTCGGCCGCGGCAATCGCCTCGCGCAGGATCGCGCCCGAACCGAGCAACTGCACCCGCGGTGCCTTGCTCTTCGACTTCGACCCACCCTTGCCCTTGCTCTTGCTCTTCTCCGAGTCCCGAGTCCCGAGTCCCGAGTCCCGCAACAGGTACATGCCCTTGAGCACACCGTCCTGGCAACCCTCCGGCATGTCGGGGTGCACGTAGTTCTCGTTCAGTACCGTGATGTAGTAGTACACGTCATTCTGCTGTTCCAGCATGCTGTGCACGCCGTCCTGCATGATGATGGCCACCTCGTAGGAAAAGGTCGGGTCGTAGGCCTTGCAGTTGGGAATGGTCCCGGCCATCAGGTGCGATTGGCCGTCTTCGTGCTGCAGGCCTTCGCCATTGAGCGTGGTACGTCCGGCGGTGCCGCCGATCAGGAATCCGCGACAGCGCAGGTCGCCCGAGGCCCAGGCCAGGTCACCGATGCGCTGGAAGCCGAACATCGAGTAGTAGATGAAGAATGGCAGCATGGGCTGGTTGCTGATCGAGTAACTGCTTGCGGCCGCCATCCATGACGACATGCCACCGGCCTCGCTGATGCCCTGCTGCAGCACCTGGCCATCCTTTGCCTCGCGGTAGTAGAGCAGTTGGTCGGCGTCCTGGGGGCGGTACTTCTGGCCTTCCGGAGCATAGATGCCGATCTGGCGGAACATGCCCTCCATGCCGAAGGTACGCGCCTCATCGGCAACGATGGGCACCACCCGTGGGCCGATCTTCTTGTCGCGCAGCAGCAGGTTCATGCCACGCACCAGTGCCATGGTGGTGCTGACTTCACGGTCACCGGTGCCCTTGGTTATCTGCTTGAAGCTGTCCAGATCCGGCGTCTCGAAGCTTGTGTCGGCCTTTTGCCGGCGCTGGGGCAGGAAGCCTCCCAGTTCGCGACGCCGGTCCAGCATGTACTGCACTTCGTCCGAATCAACGCCCGGATGGTAGTAGGGCACATCCTTGAGCTGATCGTCCTCGAGCGGGATCTGGAAGCGGTCGCGGAACGCGCGCACTTCCTCGTCATCCAGCTTCTTCTGCTGGTGGGTTGGGTTCTCGGCCTCGCCCGAGCCCCGGCCCATGCCGTAGCCCTTGACCGTCTTGGCCAGGATCACGCTGGGCATGCCCTCGGTATTCACCGCCTCGTGATAGGCCGCATACACCTTGTGCGGATCATGGCCACCACGATTGAGGCGCCAGATGTCGTCGTCCGACAGGTTGCGCACCATCGCCGCTGTCTCGGGGTATTTCTCGAAGAAATTCTTGCGCGTGTAGGCGCCGCCCAGGGCCTTGCAAGCCTGGTACTCGCCATCCACGGTTTCCATCATCAGCTTGCGCAACACACCCTTGTCGTCGCGTGCCAGAAGCGGATCCCAGTAGCTGCCCCAGACCAGTTTCAGCACGCTCCAGCCACTGCCGCGGAAGGAACCCTCCAGTTCCTGGATGATCTTGCCGTTGCCGCGCACCGGGCCATCCAGGCGCTGCAGGTTGCAGTTGATCACGAAAATCAGGTTGTCCAGCTTTTCGCGCCCGGCCAGCGAGATCGCGCCCAGGGTTTCCGGCTCGTCCACTTCGCCATCGCCGATGAAGCACCAGACCTTGCGGTTGGTCCTGGGCATCAGGCCGCGGTGTTCCAGATATTTCCAGAACTGCGCCTGATAGATGGCCTGGATTGGTCCCAGGCCCATCGACACGGTCGGTACCTGCCAGTAATCGGGCATCAGCCACGGATGCGGGTACGACGACAGGCCCTCGCCCGCACCCTTGACCTCGGTACGGAACAGATCCATGCGCTCCTCGCTGATGCGGCCCTCAAGATAGGAGCGCGCATAGATGCCCGGGCTGGAATGGCCCTGGTAAAACACCAGATCGCCGGGATGCTCCTCGCTGGGCGCGCGCCAGAAGTGATTGAAGCCCACGTCATACAAGGTTGCCGACGATGCAAAACTGGCAATGTGGCCGCCCAGCGAACCGGGCTTGCGATTGGCCCGCACCACCATGGCCATGGCATTCCAGCGGATCAGGCAGCGAATGCGCCACTCCATCGCCGGATCACCCGGGCACTTGGTCTCCAGGTGCGGCGGGATGGTATTGACGTATTGCGTGGTGGGCTGAAACGGAATATGGCCGCCAGCGCGACGGGTCTCATCGACCATGCGCTCGAGCAGATAGTGGGCACGCCCGGTCCCGTCGTTGCGGATGACCGCATCAATCGACTCCAGCCACTCGCGGCTCTCCTCGGGGTCGATGTCCTGTTCCAGAATGTCCTGCAATTGATCCACGCTGATTCTCCTGCCCTCGGCTGCGACAAACCGAACACCTTCATGGTCCGGTTCGCAGCGCGACTGTGAACAGCCAGTTTACCGCTGCACAGGCAAGACGCCAACGCCGATTGGCTGTTGTCTCAGGCGCTGGCGCCGTGTTTCGGCGGCTCGAAGCACACCATGCCACCTCCGGGGCGCCGCAGCGGCCCGGCTCCAACGGCTTGTTCAGGTCACGGCTACGCGTGTCGCTGTGCTTGAGCGTGGGCTCATCCTTCATCCGACTCAAGCCAATGGGCGCGCGGCGCGCCATTTGGCCGGGCGCCAGACTGCTTGTATAGTCCGGATAAACCGGAGATGCTGCCATGAAGCGGATAGCGGTTGCGCAAATTGCGCCGAAATACCTCGATCGCCGCGCCACCATCGACAAGGCTGTGTCCATCATTGAAGAGGCAGCCGGCAAAAACGCCAGTCTGGTGGTGTTCTCTGAATGCTTTGTCTCGGGCTATCCAACCTGGGCCTGGCGTTTGCGGCCGGGTGGCGACATGGGCGTCTACACCGACATCCACGCCCGGTTTCTGCAAAGCGCAGTTGATGTTTCGGCAGGGGATCTGGATCCACTTTGTGCCGCGGCCAAAGCCTGCGGCATAGCGGTGAGCATCGGCATCAACGAGCGTGATGGGGCGTTTTCCAGATCCACGCTGTTCAACAGCAATGTGCTGATCGGCCATGACGGCGCGGTGCTGAACATTCACCGCAAGCTCATGCCGACCAATCCGGAACGCATGATTCACGGCCTGGGCGATGGCCGGGGCCTGCATGTTGTGGATACTCCGGCAGGACGGGTCGGTGTGCTGATCTGCTGGGAAAACTACATGCCGCTGGCCCGCTTCGCGCTCTATGCCCAGGGCGTTGATCTGTATCTGGCCCCGACCTGGGATTGCAGTGCGACCTGGCAAAGCAGCTTGCAGCACATCGCTCGCGAGGGGGGTTGCCATGTCATAGGGGTTGCCAGCTGCGTCCATGGCCGCGACATCCCTGCCGACTTTCCGCATCGCGACCAGGTGTTTCCCGATGACGCCGAGTGCATCAATCCCGGCAACTCGTCCGCGTATTCGCCGGGTGGCACGTGTATCGCCGAACCGGTGGGCGGGAAAGAGCGGCTGTTCCTTGTCGAGATCGATCCGGATGAAG
This sequence comes from uncultured Gammaproteobacteria bacterium, assembly GCA_963800395.1. Lineage (GTDB taxonomy): Bacteria > Pseudomonadota > Gammaproteobacteria > Xanthomonadales > Rhodanobacteraceae > DASSBG01. The sequence continues at coordinate 65,779 of CAWDBD010000007.1, read as the reverse complement.
CGGCAAGAGCGCGCAGAAGCCTTGATGCCGCCGGCCACTACAACCGTTGCGACATTTTCGACCTCGAAATTGACAGACAACCACAGGCTCCGGCGCGATTCCGCGACACTTGATCCGTTCGCCCGATCACATCCGGGCTGTGCTGCCTGATCATTCGCCGGGGCACACGCTGGAACCAGCAACCGTGGCAAGAGTCAGATAGAAGGGCAGCGGCAAACGCGAGAAGGTGAGGCCCATGCAAAACCCGGTATTGCAATCAACAATCACCTGCCCGCAGTGCGGTCACGCGAAGAAAGAGATCATGCCGCTTGATGCCTGCCAATGGTTCTATGAGTGCGAGTCCTGCCATTCGCTGCTGCAACCGCAGCAGGGCGATTGTTGCGTGTTCTGTTCCTACGGGACTGTAAAGTGTCCCCCGGTACAGCAGCAACGCCCGTGCTGCGGCTAGCTGGGCAAGCTTGCGCGCAGTTGAATCCTCTATCGCGTGCGCCGGCGCGTCGCTGCCATCGCCGATATGGCAAGCAGCGCGGCCAACAGCGTCAGCAGCCACACGGCAAGCGCAGGCACGGCTGTGGCGGGCGCGAGCGCGGATACGATCACGGTCTCATTCGGGTCATTGCAGGCTGTGGTCGAAGCCGCGTTGCCCGCATCGCCACTGTAGGCCGCGATCCATCGGTAAGTGCCTGCGATCAACACGGTGAAGTTGGCGGAGTTGTAGTTGCCGTTGCCGTTCACTGGCACCGTGGATGTAAATGCAGGCGCTGCCGAACACGTCGCATCGTCGGGACCGTACAGACTGAATGTGATGCTGCCGGTGGGCGCGACCCCGTTGGCGAGGAGGGCGGTGTCGTGAATCAGTCCACCGACCGGCACCGAGGCGGAGGCCTGGGTGGTGACCGCCGTTTGTGCCAGCCCCCCAGCTGCTGCGCCGCACAGAGACACCGCGTTGCTATCAAGGGTGACCGCGCCATTTCTGGCGAGCGCGCTCCCGCTCAGGCTGGCATTGGTATTCAGCGTGATACTGGTGAGCGCAAGGATGTTTCCCGACATCGAGGACCCTGTGCCGATCGTGGCCGAACTGGTCACCTGCCAGAATATGTCGCACGACGAAGCGCCGCCGGCAAGAACGACCGATGAACCCGAGGCCGTTGTCAGCGAACTGCCCATCTGGAAAATGTAGGTGCCGGCACCGTTGAGCGTGAGCGTCCCGGTGAGGCTGCCTGAGCCCATGCAGTACACGCCGGGCCCCAGCGATGTTGCGCCTCCCGACCCCAGCAGGCCGCCGGCGATCGTAGTGCAACCCGGACGCCCCGCCGCATCGTTGTAGGCAACCGTCAGGTCGTTTTGCGCCTGCAGTGCGACAGCGTCAGCCGAATGCATGGTTCCCGACCCGGCGACAATGGTGCCTGGCGGAAACCCGGTTATTGACGTGCCTGGAGAGACGCCAACGCTGCCGGTAACGACACTGGGGCCGGTATTGGTGACGGCCGAGCCGCCAAGGGCGCCGAAATTTCCGGCCGTACCCAAGGGCACGCTCTGCGCAGACGCTGACGTGGCGCCAAGTGCAAGCATGGCAAGTCCGATGAAAATCAGTGCACGCCCATCATCATGAATACGCATAAACCATCCCTTTGCGGAAAATATGGATCCTTCTGGATGCAAGCGGCTGAAACCTGCGCGCCATAACCACAAGGCCATTGTCTGCCGCAGTACAAGGGCTCTCTGTTCGCTGGCGCACATACCGCGCTGCCAGGGTGCGGATTTATCGTCGGCAAGTGGTGTCGCCCTACGCGCAGGAGAGGCAGGCGCGCTGGTGCGTCCCGGGCGTGCCCGGGCACGGTGAGCTCGCCAGAAGCAGGCAGCTATGCAGTCACGGGCAAGCGGGCAGTCACTTCCATTCCGCCTTGCGGCAGGTTGCGTGCTTCCACCGATCCGCCATGCATCTGGCAGGCGCGGGCGACGATGGCCAGGCCGATGCCGTGGCCGCCGCTGTTGCGATCACGCGCAGACGAGGTGCGCACGAAGGGCTGGAAAATCGCTTCCAGCATGTCATCGGGGACGCCGGGTCCGTGGTCGCGCACGCGCAGGGTGACCATGCCGTTTTCGCTGTTTAGCGCCGCATGCACGCTGGTACCGGCACGGGTGTAGTGCTGGGCGTTGCGGAGCAGATTTTCCGCGACGCTGCGCATGAGAATCGGATCGGCATCAATGATCAGATCTTCGGGTGCGTCGACTTCTATCGGTACCGTGCTGGTAAGCGCCATGTCGGCTGCGCACTCGCGCAGCAGCGCGGCCATGTCGGTCGGCTCGCGATTGAGTTTGCGCTGGTCCTGTTCCAGGCGCGAGTAGGTCAGTACCTGTTCCAGCAGTGCGTCCAGCCGGCCGCTCTCCAGTGCGATGCGGTCCAGTGCCTGCTGGCCGCGTTCACTGCCGTCGGCATGCCCGCGAGCCATCTCCAGCGCCACTTCAAGGCGCGCCAGTGGTGAGCGCAGTTCGTGCGAGACATCACGCAACAACTGCTGTTTCGTTTCCACCTGCTGCTGCAGTCGTGCGGCCATGGTATTGAATTCGTCGCCGAGCTGGCCCAGTTCATCCCGCCGCCGTGTCAGCTTGCCGGGTACCCGGGCCGACAGCTTTCCCTGAGCCATTTCTGCGGTGGTGTGCCGAAGCTGGGCAATGGGTCGGGTGAGCCACCAGGCGACCAGCCAGGCCGCGAGGACAATGCCGGCCAGGCTGGCGATCAAACGCAGCTGGGCAAAATCCCGTGCACTCGGGGGTATCGCCACCACGACCCAGCGATATCGGCCCTTCCTGCCATCCAGCCACTGCACCAGCTGATTGTCGTGTCCGGGACGGCGACCATCGTGGCGCATGGAGTCTGGTGCACGCAGCCGCAACTCGCGTGCGACCCGGCGCAGCAGCGGGCGCCCGGAGGGATCGTAGAGCATGCCCATCACATGCTCCTGACGATGCAGGTCGCCCAGATTGCGCAGCAGGGCGGCTCGCCCGCCGTCTTCGTAGGCGGTGATTGCCTGCGCGCCCCAGGCCTGGACGCTGCGCGCAGACAGCGGATTGTCCATCCACGGGCGCACCAGAACGAATACCGCCGCCGCGGTGACCAGATTGGCCAGCAGCAGCAGACCCAGCAGTTTGAGGAATAGGCGATTCATCTCAGCAACTGGTAGCCGCGGCCGCGTACCGTCTTGATGCGCTGGTCACCCAGTTTCTTGCGCAGGCTGACAATATGCATGTCCAGGCTGCGGTCGCCCGGCAGCCAGCGCCGCCCCAGCGCCTGATTGGACAGTGCATCGCGATCCAGCGGGCTGCCTGCCGCTTCGGCCAGTGCTGCCAGGACCTCGAACTCAATACTGGTGAGTGACAAGGCCTGGCCCTTGAACAGCGCCTCGCGCCGCGACCTGGAGACCACCAGATCGGTCAGTTCGATATCTGCATCGCCATGGTTGCCACCCTGGCTACGCCGCAGGATTGCGCGCAGACGCGCCACCAGTTCACGTGGATTGGCCGGTTTGCGCAGGTAGTCGTCCGCGCCCATTTCCAGCCCGACGATGCGATCCACATCTTCGCCGCGCGCGGTCAGCATCAGGATGGGCAGACCATGATGGGCGCGAATTTCGCGCAGGGCCTGGAAACCGTCCTTGACCGGCATCATCACATCCAGAAGCAAGGCCGCATAACCATCGCCCGCGCGCTGCACTGCAGCCGCGCCGTCGTGCACGACATCGACGGCAAAGCCCTGATCGGCCAGATAGTCGGCCATCAGCGTGCAGAATTCTTCGTCGTCATCAGCCATCAGGATGCGTGTCATGAGCCTACTTTATCCCCTATATGGCTTGCCAGGCTGATGCTTTACAAAACCCTACACAGTCCGACACCCATTTGCGTGCGCCGGAGCTAAGGTGGATCTGCATTCAAACCCGATGCAGCACACGAAGGAGTTCCCTCATGAAAAAGCTGATTCTTGCCATCATCACCACCACCCTGCTGGCCGGTGCCGGCGTCACCCTTGCCCAGGGCCATCGTCACGGCCACGGCCAACGTGGTCCGAACATGGAACGCATGCTCGACAGCATCAATGCAACCGATGCACAGCGTGCCCAGATCAAGACCATCATGGACAACAACAAGGCGCAGGCGAAAGCCGACATGAAGCAGGTTGGCGAGACCCGACGCGCCCTGCGCGACCTGGACCCTGCCGCCAGCAACTACAACAGCGAAGTCGCACGTCTGGCCGATGAGCTGGCCGCAGCCACCCGCCAGGCCACTGTCGACCGTGCGGCCATCCGCGCCCAGGTGTCCGGCGTACTGACCGCCGAACAGCGCGCCAGCCTGGAAGCCAAGCGTGCCGAACACATGCAGAAGCGCCAGGAGCGGATGCAACAGTTCAAGGAGCGACGCGCCGCCCGAGACGCTGGCTGATCACGACTACCGCAAGGACCACGACAAAGGCCCCCGATTCGGGGGCCTTTTTTGCATGCGTGGGTCCTGGCCGGCCGTGGTGATGGTTTGCAGCGACAAGCGCCTGCGGTGGTTTACCCAGACATCCGGTACAACGGGATTTTCATCCCGGCTGCGACCCCTCGAAGCGAAGCGGATCCCGAGACCTGCTGCGCAGCATGGCGATGCCTACCCATGCGGACCACACAATCATGGCAGGACCAAACACCATCACGACATCAGACAAGGACGGAATGATGGACAGGATGCCGACCAGACCGACAAGCAGCCCGAGGTAGTGGAGCAGCCTGGGCAGCCAACGCGCCTGCAGGGCGAACCAGCTCACTGCAAGCACCCAAAGACCGCCGATCAGTTCGTTGCCGCTGACCAGGCCATTCTCGACGTTCATGAGTGCGAGCCAGACGGTTTCGGCCTGGCCTGCATTGCCGGCATGAAGCTTTGCCATCTGGCCAAAGTCATGCAGCATGAGATTGCCGCTGGCAATGACCAGGCCTGCCCAGACAAGGCCCAATACGGTTGCTGTCTGCAAGCCGATGTGTAACCTGGACTTCAATCGCTCGTAGAACGCCAGCGCCAGCACGATCAGGCATAGCGCAGCGAGCCAGTACACAATGAATATCCATGCATACATGACACCCTGATATTTGCCGAGCAGCGCCAGATACTGCGTGGGCTCGGCATCGAGTATGGGCGACAACACGCTCAGATAAAGCCCTATGCCGATAAGATAGGCGGCCGAATGAATCAGGGCCGCGATGCCGCCAGCCTTTCGATAATCGTGCATGTCCATGCCCCTTGTTCCTTTGAGCGAAAAGGTGTGTGGTCGGTGTTTGCCCCGGGCATTCAGTCTATTCGCGTGCCGAGCGCAGCGGAATGTGCTCTTGGTCACCCAACCAATGGCCTATGTGCCTGGGTGCCATGGTCTGCGCCGGGATGACGGGGGTTCTGGATCTAGCGAACCTTCCGCTGACGGCACCGGATCTGGCTTTGCTCAGAGCTTGTAGCCACGATGAATGGCGACCACGCCGCCGGTGAGATTGCGCACCTGGACGTGTTCCAGCCCGGCCGATTCCATCATGGTTTTCAGTGTCTGCTGGTCCGGGTGCTTGCGAATGGACTCGGCCAGGTACTGGTAGCTGTCGGCATCATGGGCGAACAGCTTGCCAAGGCGCGGCAGGATCTTGAAGGAGTGGAAGTCGTAGAGCTTGCCAAACGCTTCGTTGCGCACTTTCGAGAACTCCAGTACCAGGGCGCGACCACCGGGCTTCAGCACGCGCTGCATTTCGCGCAGGGCCTGGTCCTTGTCGGTGACGTTGCGCAGGCCGAAGGCGATGGTGACGGCATCGAAGCTTGCGTCCGGGAACGGCAAGGCCTCGGCGTTCATCTGGGCCCAGCCCAGGCCGGCAACCATGCCGCGATCCAGCAGCCGATCGCGGCCGACACCGAGCATGGCGGCGTTGATATCGCCGACCACGATCTCGCCCTTGTCACCCACCACCGGTTTCAGCAGCGCGGCGATGTCACCGGTGCCGCCAGCAAGGTCGAGCACGCGGTCACCCTTGCGCACACCGCTGACGGCAATGAAGTGACGCTTCCACAGGCGATGGATGCCGAAGGACATCAGATCGTTCATCAGGTCGTAGTTGCGTGCCACCGAGGTGAACACCTGACCGACCAGTTTCTGCTTTTCCGCTTTCGGCACGTCGCGGTAGCCGAAATGCGTGGTTTCCTTTTCGCTCATGGCTCCATTGTAGCCGCCGGGCATGGGGGATGGGCGATTGGTCGGAATGGATATCGGGTCGCGGGCTCTGGACGCTGTCCGGGATTCCGTTTCAAACCGGTACGCAGGGCGCAACAGCGAGTTTTGCGTGCTGCGCACTTGTGCTGACTGGATGACCCGCCATTCGGCTGTTGTGAAGCGCTGCCGGCCTGCGCCGGGATGACGGGCGGACGCGTTCAGGTTACGCACAACGATGAGCCTGCCTCGTCAGGCGCGAAATAAACGACGGTGCGCTTTGCCGCTGTAGGGTGCTGCTGAGGCACGAAGCGCACCGTGGTATGGAGTTCACGATGGTGCGCTTCACTTCGTTCAGCAGCACCCTACGGCAAGCGTACCGTGGCGTGGGGCAACAATGGTGCGCTTCGCAGCCCCCTGCGAAGCGCGAAGCTCCAATCCCGGCCGGCTCTCAGTGCAGCGTGTGCTGTCCGCGCGCTCGGGTTGCCAGGGCCACCGGACCAGACACCGTGCTGCGTTCCAGCGGGCTCAGCGGGTGCACACGCCAGTAGTGGCGGAGCGCGGACACGGCCATCGGAATCTGGTCCAGACAGGTGTGGTAGTCGTTGGGCGACAGGCGCTCGAACTCGCCTTCGCTCTGGAACACGCCCTCCTCCAGACCCAGGGCCATGATCGGGCCCAGCATTTCCATCAGTTCGGGATCTTCGGCCATGCGCGATTCCCAAAGTGGCGCGCGCAAGTCGATGCCACGGCTGAAACCCTCGCACCAACCAGCCGCGCTGAGGCGCGGATCGCGGTCGATCTCGCCGATCTCACCAAGTATCGGTGCGTAGTCTTCGCTGGCCAGGTCATCGGGAATGGAATCGTTCAGGCGCGCCAGCAGACCGAGGATCTGGCCGCCTTTGCTCTCGTTCTGAAACGGCTCGCGCAACACTTCCGGCAGCCATTCGTCGGGCATGGCCGGTTCCGGGCCGATCGCCAGTGCGGTCAGAAGGCCGTGCACGCCGTCGAGCAGCAGCGACCCGCTATCGGCTTCGCTGCGCAGGAACAGGTCAAGCTCACCCAACTCGCGTTCGTCAGGCGGTTCGATGCTGATGTCTTGATCGCTCATTCGGTCTGGCTCAATTGCACGGTTACCGGGGTGTGATCGGAAGGGCGTTCCCAACTGCGGGGCTCGAAGTCAATGCTGGCGTCTTCGACGACTTTTTTCAAGGCTTCGGATAGCAGAACCAGGTCAATGCGCAAACCATGATTGCGGTCGTGCGCGGCCTGACGGTAGTCCCACCAGCTGAATTGGCCGTCCTCGTCATGAAAAAGCCGATAACTGTCGTGCAAACCCAGCTCGGTGATCCTGCCCAGGGCCTCGCGTTCCGGCGTCGAGCACAGGATACGCTCGTGCCATGCTTCGGGATCGTATACGTCGCGGTCCTCGGGGGCGATATTGAAATCGCCAAGTACCACCAGCTTCGGGTGGCGTGTCAGTTCGTCGGCGAGAAAATCGCGCACCCGCGCCAGCCACTCGAGCTTGTGCTCGTATTTTTCGTCGCCCACGGCCTTGCCGTTGACCACGTACAGGTTGACGATGCGCAAGTCGCCGACCGTGGCCGCCACAATGCGTCGTGCCGGATCGTCCAGACCGGGAATGTCGGTAACGACGTCCTGCGGACGCTGGCGCGCGAGAATGGCCACGCCATTGTAGGTTTTCTGCCCGGCGTAGACGCACAGGTACCCGGCCTCGGCCAACTCCAACACCGGGAAGTACAGGTCCTCGGTCTTGGTTTCCTGCAAGGCCACGATGTCAGGTTCGGACTCATCCAGCCACCGCAACAGGTGCGGCAGGCGGACTTTCAGCGAGTTGACGTTCCAGGAGGCAATTTTCATGGGGTCATTGTAGGTGGCAGGGTCGCCGCGACACCACCCGGGTCTGGCCAGGCCGGCTGATCAATCCGCAGCCTGCTCGGCCAGCCCGTAGCTGGCCAGCAGGGCCTCGGCACGCGGCTCACGGCCGCGAAAGGCGATGAAGCTCTGCATCGCCGGTCGGCTGGCCCCGACGGCCAGTACTTCGTTGCGGAATCGGGCGCCGGTAGCCGGGTCGATGACGCCGTGCTGCTCGAACTCGGAAAACACGTCGGCGGACAGCAATTCGGCCCACAGGTAGCTGTAGTAGCCGGCGGCATAGCCGCCCGCGAAGATATGCGTGAAGCCGTGCGGGAAGCGCTGCCAGGCGGGCGGGTGCAGCACGCTGACCTGACGCCGCACCTTTTCCAGCACCGCCATGGGTGCGGGCGGGTTGTCAGGCTGATAGTCCAGGTGCAGGTGAAAATCGAAAAGGCCAAATTCAAGCTGGCGCAGCAGGAACAGGCCGGCATGGTAGTGACGCGCCGCAAGCATCCGCCGAAACAGCTCCTCGGGCAGTTTTTCGCCGCTTTGCCAGTGGCCGGACAACAGGGCCAGTGCGTCGCGATTCCAGCCGAAGTTCTCCATGAACTGGCTGGGCAGCTCCACCGCATCCCATTCGACGCCGTTGATGCCGCCAATCGAGGGCAGGTTCACCTCGGTCAGCATGTGATGCAGGCTGTGGCCGAATTCGTGCAGCAGGGTCAGCACGTCGTCATGGCCCAGCAAGGCCGGCCGGGTCTCCCCCGGTGGAGCAAAATTGCAGGTCAGAAAGGCCACGGGTACCTGGCGGGTCTGGTCGTCCGCGAAGCGGTCGCGGCACACATCCATCCACGCACCACCGCGCTTGCCGCTGCGCGCGACCAGATCAAGGTACAGGCCGGCAATCACGGTGCCGTCGCCATCGAGCACGTCCCAGTACTCCACATCGGCGTGCCACACCGACACGTCATCGCGGCGAACAAGCCGGATGCCATACAGGCGCTCGGCCAGTGCAAACATGCCTGACTTGACCGTGGGCAGCGGGAAGTAGGGCTTGAGCTGCTCTTCATCCAGATCGAAGGTCTGCCGGCGCAGCTTTTCCGACGCGTAGGCGATATCCCAGGCTTCCAGATTGTCCAGGCCCAGATGCTCGGCGGCAAAGCGGCGCAATTCAGTCAGTTCACGCTCGGCTACTGGCCTGGCTCGGGCGGCGAGATCCTGCTCGAACTCCAGCACCTCGTGCGGCGACTGCGCCATCTTGGTGGCCAGCGATTCGCTGGCGGCATTGTCGAAGCCCAGCAGCCGGGCCGCTTCATGGCGCAAGGACAGGATCTCGGCAATGCGCTCGGAATTGTCGAAACGCCCGGCCTGCGGCCCCTGGTCGGATGCACGTGTCTGGTAGGCCCAATACACTTTCTCGCGCAGGTCGCGATCATCCGCATGCGTCAGCACGGCTTGCACCGAAGGCTGGCGCAGGGTGACCAAATAGCCGGCCAGATCCTGTTCCTCGGCATAGGCACGCAGGATGTCGCGAGCCGAGTCGGGCAGGCCCGCCAGATCGCGTTCATCGACGATGTGTTCCTGCCACGATTCGGTCGCGTCCAGCACCGCATTGGCAAACTCGGTGCCGAGCCGGGACAGCTGGTTGGCAATCTGGCGGAAGCGCGAGCGCGCCGGCTCGTCCAGCGCCACACCGGACAGACGGAAATCACGCAGGGCATGCTCGACCAGGGCGCGCTGTTCGGTGGTCAGCTCCTGTTCTGCGCTGGCGACGGCCTCAACCGCTTCAAACAACTGCCGGTTCTGACCCAGGCGCGCGGCAAAGTCGCTGATCAGCGCCTCGGCATCGGCATGCGCCTTGCGCAACTGCGGATTGTCGGCCACCGAGTGCAGGTGCGAGATCGGGGCCCACACCATGTCCAGCTGCCGCTGCAGGCGCTCCCACGCCAGCATGACGCTATCAAAATCCTTGCCGTCAGCGCTACCGGTCAGGTCGTCGATTCCCTGCTGGTAGTCGGCCAGGGCCTGCTTGACGGCCGGCATAACCTGATCCGGCTGCAGGACGGCAAAATCCGGCAAGTCGATTGAATGGGCGGTGTCACCAGGGTTCATGGCATGTGCGCTTGTCTGATCCATGCACGCAAGGTGGCGGTGTAGGGCAACAAATGCAAGGGACGGCGCTTGCAAGTGTCATGGCCTGGCGGCACTGATGCCCGCCCTCCTCTGGCCACAGCTGGGTCATGCCGCGAAAACGGCGGGTATCGCTTGCCGCGCATGTCAATCCGTGCGCCGAGCAACGTATCCGATGTCAGCGCCTGCGCTGCGCGCTGTCGGCTACACTCCAGGCATGAAAACGCTGCGTGAATTCGAAGACAAGGTGCCCGCGCTTGCCGAGGGTGTGTACGTGGATGAAGCGGCGTGCGTCATCGGCGCGGTGTCGCTGGGGCGCGACGTTTCGATCTGGCCGGGTGCGGTGCTGCGCGGCGACGTCGAGCACATCGAAGTCGGTGCCCGCAGCAATATCCAGGACGGCAGCATCGTGCATGTGACCCACGACGGGCCATATACGCCCGGTGGCCGGGCCTGCGTGATCGGCGAGGGCGTCACGGTGGGCCACGGCGCGGTGATCCACGCCTGCACGATTGCCAACGACTGCCTGGTAGGCATGCGGGTGACGGTGCTTGATGGCGCTGTCATCGGCCGGCACAGCCTGGTCGGCGCCGACGCCCTGGTCACGCCCGGCACGCAGGTCGGCGAAGGCGAGTTGTGGCTTGGCAGCCCCGCGCGTCGCGTTCGCTCCTTGTCGCCTGCAGAAATCGAGCAGATCGAATACTCCGCCGCCCACTACGTGCGACTGAAGAATCGCTACCTCGCTGCGCTCGAATCATAGGTTTGCAACACGCCGAACTGCGCCCAGGATCCTAGCCGTCCCGGCTCATCTGGCGGAAGACCGGTTCGGTATCGGGGCGCTGGTCGAACCACAGCTCGAAGCTGTCGGCGGCGGTTTCAACAAGCATCCCCAGGCCGTCAAAGACCTCTGTGCTGCCGGCCTGCCCGGCCCAATGCACGAACGCGGCAGCGGCGGCGCCATAGGAAAGATCGCAACAGGCGGTGTTGCGATCCACCAGCGACTGCGGCAGCTCGAGCGACTGCTGCTGGTGACCGGCCGAGGTGGCATTCACGATCAGGTCAAACGATTCCAGTGCCGCCAGTGATTCCATGGCGACAGCCTGCACGCGCTCATCCAGTTCATCGGCCAGCGCCCGCGCCCGGGACTGCGTGCGATTGGCAATCTGCAGGGACTCGATGCCGGCTTCCAGCAGCGGCCCGACCACGCCGTGCGCCGCACCCCCGGCGCCCAGCAGCAATACGTGCATGCCCGCCAGTGTCAGACCACGACGCCCGATCAGGTCTGCCAGCAAACCGCTGCCATCGGTGTTGTCGGCGAGAATCCGTCCGTGCTCTTCATGCAGCAGCACATTGGCCACGCCGGCGCGAAGCGCCGCTTCGCTGGCTTCGTCAGCCAGCTCGAATGCAGCCCGCTTGTGCGGCACGGTGACATTGGCACCATGCCCTCCAGCGGCAAAGAACTCGCGTACCCGGCTGGCGAATTCATCGGCGCCCACATCCTGACAGGCGTAGTCGAGCCGCACCCCGCACTGCGCGGCGAAGGCCTGCTGAATGCGCGGCGACAGGGAATGCGCAACGGGATGGCCAAACAGAATCAAGCGGGCTTCTTGGCTGTGCATGGAACGCTCGCGGGTGGGGAAGTACCCCGAATTGTAGCGGTCGCAGCCGGTGAGACGCAGGCCCCGGACGATGAACTCCCTGCCGTCCATTGGAGAAGTCCGTGAACCACACCAGGAATAGCCGTTTCCGCCGACACATTGTGCTGGGTTGGCTGGTCGCCGGCACCGCGCTGGCCCTGCTTGTACCCGCATCAACCGACAGCACCTTGCTGGGCTGGAGCGGGATCTACTGGTTGCTCTGTGCACCCTTGCTGATGCTGCTGATGCCGGCACGGCTGGAAAGCGGCAGCCGCCGTGATCAGTGCATCGCGAGGCCGCGGGCGGCCATGCGTCGAAGAAATTCGGCCATGATGTCGAGATAGAGCTGCTTGCCCAGCTTGCCATCCTCGACACCGGCGTCAATCGATGGATTGTCGTTGACCTCAATGACCACGCAGGTCTTGCCGGATTGCTTGATGTCGACACCGTACAGGCCGTTGCCGATAAGGCGCGTGGCGCGCAGGGCCAGCTTCAATACTTTCGGCGGAGTGTCGGCAAGGTCCACGCACTCGAAATCGCCACTGCGCTGCGCGCCGCCCGCGGCATGGTTGTAGATCTGCCAGTGACCACGTGACATGAAATAGCGGCAGGCATACAGGGCGCGATTGTTGAGCACGCCGATGCGCCAGTCGTATTCCGTGTAGAGGTACTCCTGGGCGATCAGCAGCTCGCTCCGCTGGAACAATTCGCTTGCACCACGGCGCAACTCGTCCATTGATTCGACCTTGATGACGCCCCGCGAAAACGAACCATCAGGGATCTTCAACACCAACGGCAGACCCAGGCGCTCGGGCAGCGATTCAAGCTGCTGCTCATCGCGGTGATGCACGATTTCGCCACGCGGTACGGCCACGCGGTGTGCACGCAACAGGTCGTGCAGGTAGATCTTGTTGGTACAGCGCAGTATCGACAGCGGATCGTCAATCACGACCAGTCCCTCCTTCTCGGCACGATGTGCAAAGCGGTAGGTGAAATGGTCAATTGCCGTTGTGGTGCGAATGAACAGGCCGTCGTACTCGGCCAGTCGCTGGAAGTCGCCACGACCAATGGTGTCGACGTCGATTCCCAGTTCGCGCCCGGCAGCGACGAAGTGCTTCAACGCCATGCGGTCCGATGGCGGCATTTCCTCGTCCGCATCGCACAGCATTGCCAGGTCAAACCGGAACTGTCTGCGTCGTCGCGGCGTCCGCCATATCTTGCGCGAATAGTGATCCAGCGCCTGCGCGAAGGCATCTTCCTGATCGTCCACCAGGCTGTCCAGACCCATCGGCTTTATGCGGCCGATCCGCCAGCTTCGGTCACGATGAAATTCAATCTGCAGCAAGGGGCAGGGAAATAGCTCGAACACCTGCCGAGCCAGATCCGCGAGGCTGGGATGGGATGTCTGACCAAAGTAGACCAGAATGCTGAGGTCGGTGATGTCCTCGCCACCGGCGGGCAGAAAACGACCGAGCTTCTGGTTCAGATCCTGTATGTCCAGCGCGTACAGGGCGCGTCCGCGCAAGTCGTTGATGGTACGCACCGAGGGCAAGACGCGGTGCCCTCGGGCCTCGGCCAGCAGGGAGACGTAGTAGCCGCTGCCCAGATAGCGGTAGCTGCGACACAGGTTGATGACCTGGGTGCGCTCATCGTGAATGCTGGTGTCGCGCAGATAGTCACCGGCCGTGACCACGTTGTCCGATGGATAGTACGAGCCCCAGTCGGACTCCTTTTCAACAACAATCAGCAAACGCGTCATCAGATGGCCCATGCGACCGGCGAAGGTCCCGATTCTGCGGCTTGCCCGGCCACCTAGCAAGGACTACGCTCGCGCTGTGACGACCACGTTCACCATCCGTTGTGCCGTACCCACTGATCTGGACGCCCTGGTCGATCTCGAGCAGCGCAGTTTCAGCAGCGATCGGCTCAGTCGAAGACAGTTGGCGCGACATATACGCAGTGCCTCGGCCGCTGTGCTGGTCGCCAGCGAGGACACGCTGCTGCTGGGTGATGCAGTGGTGTTTTTCCGCCGTCGAAGCCGGGTGGCGCGACTGTATTCCCTGGTGGTCTCGGCGCAGGCGCAAGGCCGGGGTTTGGGGCAGACGCTGCTGACCGCGGCCGAGCGCTCGGCCGTTGAACACGGCTGCAACGAGATGCGGCTAGAGGTGCACAGCGGCAACCCGCGGGCGATCAGGCTGTACGAGCAGGCCGGCTACACGCTGCGTGATCTGCGCCCGGCCTATTACGAAGATGGCGCTGATGCCAGGCGCTACCGGAAGCCACTTGCCGAACCGCCCGGGCGCAACGACCACGCGCAAGCCCATGATCCCTTGTAGCGGCAATGCGCAGGGCCGCCGAGCGCATGACACTCAATCAGGCGAACCAGTCTCCGGCTCGCGTCGTGCCACCAGCGCACCGGTACGCATCAGGCTGACGCGGTAGCGGGCACCGTCATGCAGCGGCATGTAGGCACCACTGCCATAAACCGTGTCGACCATGGGCAGCCAGTCGTGGTGCGCCAGCGCCAGGCGGAACATGTCGTAATTGCCCGCGTGCTCGAAGGTGACCACGGTTGGCGGCGTGATCGATGCCTGGTCAGGATCGGCGTAGCGGCCGGAGAGCCGGTCAAAGCGGTATACCGGCGGCAGCCCGGCCAGGACGCCGGGCAGCTTCCATTTCAAAACCACGGCCTCGGCGCGCCAGGCATCGCCCTCGAGACGGACCGTGCGCTGCTCGCCACCGGGCAGGTCCAGGCGCAATTGCCATTGTTCGGTGGTCAGCTTGTGCGCCTTGATGTCCATGACCGGGGTTTCACCACTCAGCAAGCGGTAACCTCGCAGCGTATAGCCGGTACCCGCCACCAGCGCGGTCAGGGCCAGAAAAACCAGTACCAGCAAGAAGCGCACACCGGCACGCACGCGCCGCCGGCCGCGCAGATGGCGACGGCAGGCCGCACCATGCATCAGGGTTATCAGCAGCAGCACCGCCGCCAGCACCAGCATCACGGTGGCCGGGAGTTGAAGCCAGGTTGAAGGATCCATGCGCACTCCGATGACGATCGCAGCCCATCATAGTCACAATGGTTCGGGCCGCGCAGATTCCCGCGACTGGTGGCGACTCACTTGCCGGGCTTGCCGTCCGTGTCCCCGCCGTCCTTGCAGTGGCATGGCCAGTGCGGCTCGGGCCCGCCCTCGGCGATGAAACGATCAATGCGCTGGCGCAATACCGGCAACGGCACCGAGCCGGTGGAGAGCACGGTGTCATGGAAGTGGCGCAGATCGAACTTCTTGCCCAGCGCCTTGCTTGCCCTGGCGCGCAGCCGGCGGATTTCCAGATATCCGAGCTCGTAGCTGAGGGCCTGGCCCGGCCAGCTGATATAGCGATCGACCTCGTTGGCGACTTCGCGCTGGCTCAGTGCCGTGTTTTCCAGCATGTAGTCGATCGCCTTCTGCCGGCTCCAGCCCATGTGATGGATGCCGGTGTCGACCACCAGCCGACAGGCGCGCCACATCTGGTAGGTGAGAAAGCCGAAACGCTTGTACGGCGTATCGTAGATGCCCATCTCCTTGCCCAGATATTCGGAATACAGACCCCAGCCCTCGCCGTAGGCGGAGATGTATCCGTCACGTCGAAACTCGGGTTGCCCCGTGGCCTCGCGCGCCAGCTCCAGTTGCAGGGCATGGCCCGGATACGATTCATGCAGGGTCAGCGCCGGCATGTTGAATAGAGGTCGCGATTTGAGATCGTAGGTATTGACCAGATACACGTCCGGCCCGCCGCGCCCCGAGGTGTAATACGGCGCAATGGAGGCGGGCACCGGCTTGATGGTGAATCGCGAGCGCGGCAGGTGGCCAAAGAAACGCGACATCTGGCCATCCACGCGCTTGGCTACCCAGGCGCTCTTGTCGAGCAGCTCCTGACCGGTCTTTGCGTAGAATTGCGGGTCGTTGCGCAGGAAATGCAGGAATTCGGCGAAGCTGCCCCGGAAACCCGCCGCTTTCATGGCATCAAGCATCGCCACATGGATTTTGGCCACCTGCGCCAGGCCGATCTTGTGGATCGCGTCGGGTGATTCGTCCAGGGTGGTGTATGCACGGATCTGCTGGCGGTAGAAGGCCTTGCCGTCGGGCAGATCCTCGGCCGCCAGCGTCTTGCGCGCCTGCGGCACATACTCGGTACGGAAGAATTCCAGCAAGTTCTGATAGGCAGGGATCACCTGATCGCGGATGATGCGCTGCGCCCGACCGCGCAATGCCTGCGCCTGTTCGGCATCGATGTCGGCAGGCAGTTTCTCGAATGGCTGATAGAAGCGGCTGGCCGTGGGCTTGTCGAGATCGGCTTCCGCAGCGATTGACAGATCGCGGCCCTTGAGCACCGCATGCGGTACGCTGAAGCCTCGCGCCAGGCCCAGGCGCATGTTGGCTATCTGCTGATCGAAGTAGGCCGGAATCTGTTGCAGTTGCGCCAGGTAATGATCGTAGTCCTGCGCCGTGTGCAGCGGTGGGGATTCCAGATCGTAATGAATATCGGACCAGAACGCCGAATCGCTGTTGAACGGCATCTGCCAGGTCTTGAACTTCTGATCGGCCACCCGGTTTGCGATCTGTCGATGGTAGATCGCGTAATTCATGCGTTCAGCCGGCGACAGCTGGTCCAGCGGCAGCGCATCGAGCTGCTTCAGCACGCCCTGCCAGTACACCAGTCGCTGCTGCTGGCTTGCCGCATCAACCGAATCCAGGCGCCGGTTGTCGGGCAGCTTCAAATCCTTCGGTATCGGGCCCTTGCCGCTGCGCCATGCGTACTCCTGGCTGTAGATGGCCTTGAACTGCTCGCTGGTGGTGGTGGCCTGGGCCAGCCCCGGCAAAGCGGCGGCCAGCAGGCTGGCGAGCAGAATGGACAATCGCTTCATCTCGGGGTCTCCCGCAGCCGTTCCGGCAGTGAACATGCCACTCATCTTCGCAGATCGGCGGCAGTCGTACGAGACGAGCGCTTGCGCATTTGTCAGGATGACCCGTCGCGATCGGCTGCGGACGGGATGCCCGAGTGCGGATGCAGGGCCGCGAGATAAGCCCTCATCCCGCGTTCGACAGTGTCCTGGAAATGCTCGCCGGCGGTGTCGAAAACGCTGATCCGGTCCAGTCGAAAATTTCGAAAGTCACGGCGCAAGCGGCACCAGCCGCCCAGGGTCCAGCTGCCACCCCAGAATGCCAGGCACAAGGGCTCGACATCTCGTCTCGTCGTCTGCTCCTTGAGGTCGCGGTAGCAGATGGCGAGCACTTCCCTGCTCTCGATCGCTTCATGCAGGCGGTCAAGCACTTGGGCGTGCTGCTTCTGCACGCGATCCTGCCAGACCGGAGCAAAGATGCGCGTGCGTCCCTGGCGCTGCTTCAACTCCTCCGGCAACACGGCCTCGATCTTGGTCATGGCCGATTGCGCTGCGGACGCCATGCGTGCACCGGCGAAGGCGCGAACGAAACGTGCACCGATGACCAGCGCTTCAAGTTCGTCGGCCGTGAACATCAGCGGCGGGATGTCCGATCCCTTGCGCAACATGTAGCCGACACCGGCTTCACCTTCGACAGGCACGCCGGAGGTTTGCAGGTCCGAAATGTCCCGGTAGATGGTGCGTTGTGATACCTGCAGCAACTCCGCGAGACGTCGTGCAGGCATCGCCGAGCGCCGCCCCTGGAGGGCATGGATGATCTGGAAGAGACGGTCGGCTCGGCGCATGCGCTCATCATCGCAAATCCTGCCGCTGGCTGCGCAACCGTCAACAGCCCCGAGGCTGGACCGACCCGCGTTCGCTCATGCCGCCAGACCCATGCTGGCAGCCAGCGCTTCGTTTGCTTCGAGGGCGCGCTTCTGGGCCGGTCGCGACATGACCCGGTCGATGTAGTCGGCCAATAGCGGGGTCTTCTCCACCAGGTTGAAGGCGGTAGCAAAACGCAAGGCGTTGCCCCAGAGCACATCGGCTGCGCTGAAACGCTCCCCCAGCAACCAGACACCTGAGGCGATCTGTTGGCTGATGGCCGCCACCGTGGTGTCGTAATCGGCGTAGGGCGACTGGGCGCGCGGACCAGGATCCCGCTGCATGGCCTTGTCGCCAATGGCGGGCTCGAAGCAGGCGGCATAGAACACCAGCCAGCGCAGGTAGGTGCCGCGATCGGGATCATCCAGCGCAGGCGCCAGGCCAGTCGCGCGATAGAAATCGGCGAGATGGATGTAGATGGCCACGGTCTCGGTGATCAGGGTGCCATTGTGGCGAATCGCCGGCACCTTGCCCATGGGATTGATCGCCAGATACTCGTCGGAAAGTTGTTCGTTGCTTCTGAAATCGATTGGACAAAGGTCGAAGTCCGCCTCGAGTTCTTCCAGCAGCGCGCGCACCATGTTGGCACGGCTTTGAGGATTGTGAAAAAAGACCAGTGTGGATGATGAAGTCATGGCAAGTTTCCGTCAGGCAGAAGGAGCATTCAGTCTGGGCTACCCCTGCTGACAGCGTGGTGTCAGCAGTGTCGAGACTTTTTTCCTGGCGCGCACTCCGCGACAATAGCCATTCATCATCACCCGGCGTACTGACATGGACCACATCACCCTGACCCAGTTTCTAGTCGAGGAACGCCGTGCCGGCCATGGCAGCACGGACCTGACCCAGTTGCTGGAGGTCGTGGCGCGGGCCTGCAAGCGCATCAGCGTGGCGACTGGCAAGGGTGCCCTGGGCGGGATCCTGGGCGATGCGGGTACCGGCAATATCCAGGGCGAAGCACAGAAGAAGCTGGATGTCCTGTCCAATGAGATCCTGCTCAACGCCAACGCCTGGGGCGGTCACCTGGCCGCTTGCGCTTCCGAGGAAATGGAACACCCGCAGCAGATACCCGATGCCTACCCGAAAGGCGGCTACCTGCTGTTGTTCGATCCGCTGGATGGCAGCTCGAACATCGACGTCAATATTGCGGTCGGCACCATATTTTCCGTGCTGCGAAGGCCCGAGGAATCCGGCAGCAAGGTTGCAACGGATGAGTTTCTCCAGCCGGGTCGAGACCAGGTCGCGGCGGGCTATGTCGTGTACGGGCCCAGCACCTTGCTGGTACTCACGCTCGGGCATGGCACCCACGTGTTCACGCTGGATCGTGAGATCGGCAGCTTCATCCTCAGTCGACGCGATGTGCAGATTCCTGCCCAGACCTCCGAGTTTGCCATCAACATGTCCAATCAACGGTTCTGGGAAAAGCCCATGCAGGACTATGTCGCCGATCTTCTGCGCGGCAGGGAAGGCATACGCGGACGCGACTTCAACATGCGCTGGGTTGCATCCATGGTGGCCGACGTGCACCGCATCATCACCCGTGGCGGTCTGTTTACCTATCCGATGGACAGCAAGGTGAAGGCCAAGGGCGGCAAACTGCGCCTGATGTACGAGGCCAATCCGATGGCCTTCATCATCGAGCAGGCCGGCGGCGCCGCCAGTACCGGGCGTCAGCGCATCATGGAGGTGCAGCCATCGGGGCTGCACCAGCGCGTGCCGGTGGTGCTGGGTTCACGCGACGAGGTGGCCGAAGTCGAGCGCTACCACGCAGACGCTTGAGTGGAACCACGGCTGACAGGGTCGTACTCGCTTGGCGATTCCGCCGAGCGGCGCTCGGCAACGGGCCACATTCGGCATGCGGTTTCCGTATGCACCCCCGATCGGACAGGGTCACTACTGGCTCAACGCATCATGTACCGCAGCATTTTTCGAAAACGTGAGCCGTAGGGCGGGTTCATCAGGCCCACGAGGTTGAAACGGGACTGCAAAAAGACCGACTGCATGTGTGAAAAGGTCTTGAAGCCCGGTTCGCCGTGGTAGGCACCCATTCCCGAAGAACCGACACCGCCAAACGGCAAGTGGTGCTGGGCAATGTGGAACAGGGTGTCGTTGATAGCGATGCCACCTGCGTGGATACGCGGCAAGAGCCGCTCCCGGCGCTGCGCGTCGTCGTCAAAAAGATAAAATGCCAGCGGGTGCGGGCGCGCCGCGACAAATGCCAGTGCCTCATCCAGATCGTCATAGGCAACCAGCGGCAGCAATGGACCGAAAATCTCCTCTTGCATGACCGGACTGTCCGAATGCACATCGGTAAGCAGCACCGGGGGCAGGCAGCGACGCGCCGGATCGGCCTCGGCAAGTGGGTAGGCCGTGGATCCGGCCGCTTCGGCCTGCTCCTGCAAGCTGTGCATGCGCTGTGCATGGGCATCGCTGTGCAGGGCCGCGTAATCGCGCCGTTGAGTGTCTGGTGGATACAGTCGCTGAAACTGGTCGCGCGCCTCGGCAATGAAGGCCGCCTGTTCCGCGCGGGGTACCAGCACGTAGTCCGGCGCGATGCAGGTCTGGCCCGCGTTCACGCTTTTGCCGAACAGGATGCGTTCTACGGCGTGGTCCAGCCGTGCACCCGGCGCAACCAGGGCCGGTGACTTGCCACCCAGTTCCAGCGTCACCGGTGTGAGGTTGGCACTGGCCGCCTGCATGACCTTGCGCCCGACGTCGGTGGAGCCGGTAAACAGCAGATGATCAAACGGTAGCGCGGCGAAGGCCTTGCCGACATCGGCGTCACCAGTGACGACATGCACTTCGTCAGCGGCAAAGTGCTGCGCAACAAGGTCGGCAAACAGTGCCGAGAAGCGTGGCGTATGCTCGGACATTTTCAGCATGACGCGGTTCCCCGCCGTCAGCGCGTCCACCAGGGGTCCGACCGCCAGATACAGCGGATAATTCCACGGCACCACGATGCCGACTACACCCTTGGGCCTGGGCAAAAGACGGGTCCGGGCTGGAAGAAACCATTGGTTGGCCCAATGGCGGCGCCCACGCATCCAGCGCTTGCCATGGGCAGCAGCGTGTTGCAACGACGATAGTGACGGAAAAAGCTCCAAAAGACGTGTTTCCGACGGCGGTCGACCGCCGAAATCCTGGTCGATGGCCGTGGCAATCGCATCGGCATGCTCGTTCAGCAGTTGCTTTACAGTATCCAGGCGCTGGCGTCGCCACGCCCAAGCCGGGCAGGGTGAGCGTGATACCGCTGAACGCATGTCGGATAGCTTTGCATTCAACGAATGCTGCAGGTCACTGGTATTCATGTCGCCCTCGCTGTGTTCACTTGCACACAGGATAGTACCCGGCTGGCAGTCTCTGGTGGTGGATGTTCTGTCGCGTGTATGATGTGGAAGGCGAATCTTGTTGATTTCAGGAATTGCGTATGCGCTGGATTTTGCTGATCATTGCTGTGGCCGGGTTGTTTGGCTCCTGGTGGAGCACATCGCCGGTATGGTTCGGGCTTGGTCTGGCTACAGGCATTCTGGCCTCCATCGCAGCGGCGCTGGCATTCGCGCAGGCGCGTATCGAAAACAGCGCCCAGCCGGAGTTCATGACCGATCCCGAGATCGAGGCCCTCAAATCGGCGGTGAGGCAAAAGACCAAGACTGATTCGGAAGGTGTTTCGACAGGCATGCACTGAGGCTGGTGCTGGCCTGATTCTTGCCGCCCGCGGGCGGCGTTGTGGAGCTTGTACGATAGCAGGCATGCGATTGGGGACAAGGCGAGTCTGAGACGGGTTTCTCGATCCTCATGGGCGCATGGCCAAGGCCGGCTCAGGGGAAAATGCGGGAAGCCCGGGCGGGTCCGCCAGGCTGCAGACGCGTGCGTTCTTGTCGGTCCGGCTCCGGATGCAGTACTTGTTCAAGGAGAGCACAACATGACGGTTACAGGTCTGATCATTTTTCTGGTTGTAGGTGCCATTGCCGGTTGGCTGGCAGGGCTCATCGTGAAGGGCCGCGGTCTGGGTCTTGTTGGCAACATCATCGTCGGCATCGTGGGTGCCTTTATCGCCGGCTGGTTGTTGCCGACTCTGGGCATCGTCATTGGCGGCGGCATCATCGGCGCCATCATCAATGCGTTGATCGGTGCCATCATTCTGCTGGCACTTATCAGTCTGATCCGCCGAGCCTGATTCGGGGAAACGGTGCGCCGTGACAGTCACGGCGTACCCTTCCGTCGATTTGGTGACGGGCTCACCGCGGCATGCGTCACGCTCGCAAGCACTTTTTGCCTGTTTCAAGGTTTGACCTTGCGCTCTGGCAGCGAACATATCGTCAGCGCCCGCGCGCATGAAAGGCATGCCCGGGCAGGTATGTCAAACGACCACAGGGTGCAATTGAAAGTAATTCGTATCGGGAGTTAGTCATGTCATCGTCGATTCATCGTGTTCCAGCAGAGCTTGCCGAGCACGCGCGCATCAACGCATCCCAATATCGCGAGCTGTATCAGAAGTCGATCGAGAACCCCGAGGCGTTCTGGGCCGAAATTGCCAAACGGCTGGATTGGGTCTCGGTGCCGAGCGAGATCAAGGACGTCAGCTTTGCGGCCGATGACCTGCACATTCGCTGGTATGCGGACGGCGTACTCAATGCCTCGACAAACTGCCTGGATCGTCATCTCGCAAAGCGAGGCGACAAGACGGCCATTATTTTCGAGGGAGACGACCCTGGCGACACACGGCACATCAGCTATCGGCAATTGCATGACGAGGTGTGCCGTTTCGGCAACGCGCTGCGCAACCTCGGCGTAGGCAAGGGTGACCGGGTAGCGATCTACATGCCCATGGTGCCCGAGGCCGCCGTGGCTATGCTGGCCTGCGCGCGCATTGGTGCGGTGCACTCGGTGGTTTTTGGCGGCTTCTCGCCTGATGCACTGGCCAGGCGTATTGCCGACAGCGCCTGCAAGATGGTCATTACCGCCGACGAGGGTATTCGCGGTGGCAAGACCATTCCGCTGAAGCGCAACGTCGATGCTTCGCTCGAGCGCGACGGCACGCAAAGCGTGGAAACCGTCATTGTGGTGCAGCGCACCGGCAGCTCCATCAACATGCAGTCACCGCGAGATCGCTGGTACCACGTGCTTATCGAAGGCCAGCCTGGCGAATGCCCTCCGGAGCCGATGAACTCGGAAGACCCGTTGTTCATACTCTACACGTCCGGATCCACGGGTATGCCCAAGGGGGTGTTGCACACCACCGGCGGCTACCTGGTGTATGCAAGCTACACCCACGAATGCGTGTTTGACCTGCGCGAGGATGATGTCTACTGGTGCAGCGCCGATGTGGGCTGGGTTACAGGGCACAGCTACGTGGTTTACGGGCCGCTGGCCAATGGCGCCACGACCCTCATGTTTGACGGCGTGCCCACCTGGCCGGATTGCAGCCGCTTCTGGCAAACGATTGATCGGCACAAGGTGTCGCTTTTCTATACGGCGCCTACGGCCATCCGTGCCCTCATGCGCGAGGGTGATGATCCGGTCTTGAAGACCTCGCGAAAGTCCTTGCGCGTTCTCGGTACGGTAGGTGAGCCGATCAATCCCGAGGCCTGGGAGTGGTACTTCCATGTGGTCGGCAACGGACGCTGCCCGGTAGTCGACACATGGTGGCAGACTGAAACCGGCGGCATCATGATTACCCCGTTGCCCGGCGCGACGGACACCAAGCCGGGTTCGGCGACAAATCCGTTTTTCGGCATCGAGCCGGCCATCGTGGACGCTGAGGGCCAGGTGCTGGAGGGCGAGTGCGAGGGCAATCTGGTCATCACCGATTCCTGGCCCGGTCAGATGCGCACGGTCTACGGCGATCATCAGCGGTTCGTCGACACCTACTTCAAGACATTCCCCGGGCGCTACTTCAGCGGCGATGGCGCGCGTCGCGACGCCGATGGCTACTACTGGATTACCGGGCGCGTGGATGACGTGATCAATGTCAGTGGCCACCGTCTGGGCACCGCCGAAGTTGAGAGTGCGCTGGAGTCACACGAGAAGGTGGCCGAGGCCGCAGTGGTCGGCTGTCCGCATGACATCAAGGGCCAGGCCATCTATGCCTACGTTACCCTCAACGCTGGCGTCGAACCGTCGGATGCGCTGCATGATGAGTTGATGGCCTGGGTACGCAAGGTCATTGGTCCGATTGCAAGACCCGAATATCTGCAGTGGGCGCCGTCCCTGCCCAAGACCCGTTCAGGCAAGATCATGCGTCGCATTCTGCGCAAGATTGCGGAGAACGAGCCGGACAAACTTGGTGACACCTCTACGCTGGCCGATCCGGGTGTGGTCCAGGCGCTGGTCGATGCGCGGCTCAATCGCTGACGGGACCGGTCTCGATGCAGATACCATCCACCTGCACTGGCTGGATTGGCATCTCGGCGTGCAGCGCGAACCGCTCCGTCGCATTCTTGCCCCGTATCTGGGTACCCGTCCGCAGTCGGTCGGGTTCATTCAGGATGATGCCTCGAGCAAGCCGCGGTTGGCGGGCGATTGCGGGGGACTATGCTTCAACTGGAGCCATAGCGGTGAATGGGCACTTGCGGCAGTGGCCCGTGATGTTGAGTTGGGTGTGGATCTGGAGTGCCGCCAGCGCAAGGTAAATGCCCTGGAGTTGGCCGAGCGCTTTTTTTCGGCAAGCGAGTCCCGATATCTGAAGGATCTGCCAGCTGGGTCCAGGGCGGCAGCATTCATGCGTCTGTGGACGGGCAAGGAGGCCGTGCTGAAGGCTCTCGGTTGGGGGCTTTCCGGTGGTCTGGATCGTGTGGTCTTGTCGCTCTCGGGGGGTCAGGGCCTTCGGATCGACCAACTTGCGCTAACCGAGCTGCCTGAGCAGCAGCTGCGATTGCGGTCACTGCCGGTCCCGCGGCAGAATGCGTTCGCGGCGCTGGCCTGGCTTGGCGGCCCCTGCCACATCGTCCATTTTCGTAACGGCGAGGTGCTCGCCAAATCGGCGCTGACATCACCGGAGGCGCAGGAACTGCTTTCATGACCCGACTCAGCGTCAACCTCAACAAGATTGCGCTACTGCGCAACGCCCGCGGCGAAGACCAGCCGGATCTTGCCACGGCGGCTCGCACCTGCATTGAAGCCGGGTGTGATGGCATCACCGTGCACCCAAGACCCGATCAGCGGCACATCCGTCCCGCGGATGTTGGGCTGCTTTCTGCACTCACCCGTGAGGCCGGTGTCGAATTCAATATCGAGGGAAACCCGTTTGCGCCACCGCGTGGCGCATATCCGGGTCTTGTCTCCCTGTGCAGGGAAACACGGCCAGACCAGGTCACACTGGTGCCTGACAGCGACGCGCAACTGACCTCGGATCATGGATTTGATCCCGCTGTCGACAGCGAGGTTCTGTCACCGTTGGTGAGCCAATTGCTTGACTGTTGCGGGCGGGTCAGCCTGTTTGTTGATGTTGCCGCACGGGATCTGGCCCGGTTTGCCGCACTGGGCGCGCATCGCGTGGAGCTGTATACAGGCCCGTACGCCGAGGCATTTGCCAGCGGTAACGCTGCAGTTGCGTTGCAGCAATGCGCATTTACGGCACGCGCCGCACGCGAGGCGGGACTGGTAGTGAACGCCGGCCACGATCTCGACCAGCAGAACCTGGGTCCGCTACTGGACGCGATTCCGGATATTGCCGAGGTTTCCATTGGCCATGCCTTGATCGGCGAGGCGCTCTATGACGGCCTCGCCAGCACGGTGCAGGCGTATGTGGCGATTACAGGGAAGGCGCGGCAGGCCTGAGCGGATCGCCCAGGCCGCCGGAGGCCATTACTTGGCGCCGACCGGAACCGTCTTCTTGTCCTGGCCGGTGGTGACAAAGCCGAGATGAACCATGCCCGCACCCTTGGCGGTGGACATGACATCCCAGATGCGGCTGTATTCGATCGTTTTGGCTGCGCGAATCTTGAGTTCGGGCTGCGGCGTCTGCTGCGCGGCAACCTTCAACCGCGCATTCAACTCGCCATCACTCACCGGCGCGTCGTCAAGATAGAAGGATCCGTCCTCCTTGATGGCCAGATCCATGCTGCCCGCCGGCTTGTTGGCGTCCTGCACAAGATTGGCTTGCGGCAGTTCCACCTTGACCTTGTGCTGGGACAGCGGCGCCGTGATCATGAACACGATCAGCAGCACCAGCATCACGTCAGCCATCGGCGTGACGTTGATGTCGGCCATGGGCGTGGCGGATGTTTCGTTTGTTGCGCTCGATGCCATAGGTCAGGTTCTCATGCTTACTTCTGGAAGCCGATTTTCTGTACGCCAGCGTTCTTGGCCTCGGCCATGACCTTGGCAAGCACTTCGTACATCGTATCCGGATCGGCCTGAATACGCAGTTCGGACTGCAGATCCAGCGGCTTGGTGCCCAGGATGATGAGCTGCGCCTTGAGGGAGTCCGCATCCACCGGGCTGTTGTTCCAGGTCATGGTGCCCGTGGAACTGACCCGCAGGTCAATCGGCTTGGGCGGATTCTTCTGGTCTTCGTGATTCTTGTTCGGCTGCGGCAGATCAATCTGGATATTATGCTGCAGCATGGGTGCCGTGATCATGAAGATGATCAGCAGCACCAGAAGCACATCCACCATGGGGGTGACGTTGATGTCCGACAGCGGCAAGCCGTCGTTTCCTCCACTGGCCATGTCAGCTTACCTCGCTGTTGTGGGTCCCGGTTGACACCTTGCTTACTTCTTCTTGGCAGCGGCGGCGTTGTTGCCCGCCTTGGCGGCCACCGGCTCGCGATCACCCTGGGATCCACCCATGCGGGCACCCGTGGCGAAGAAGTCATGCAGGTCGTGGGCGAATTCGTCCAGACGTGCGTAGGTGACGCGGTTCATGCGCACAAAGAAGTTGAACGCGAACACGGCGGGGATGGCCACGGCCAGACCGAAGGCGGTCATGATCAGGGCCTCGCCGACAGGGCCGGCCACGGCGCTGATGCTGGCTTCGCCGGACGCACCGATCTTGATCAGGGCGTGATAGATGCCCCAGACCGTACCGAGCAGACCGACGTAGACCGCTGCCGAACCGACGGTGGCCAGCAGGGTCAGGCCGCTTTCCATGCGCATGGTTTCGCGGGACACGGCCTGGCGCAGCGCGCGGTCAATGAATTCGGATCGATTCAGGCTGTCCACCAGGCGGCTGCCCTCGTGGCGCTGGTGATGCTGCGCGGCAGAAGCGGCTTCCAGTGCGACCTTGGAGAAGGGCTCGTTCTTGCCCTGCTGCTCCATTTCGCGAATCGATTCCTGCGCCGTGCGCGCATTCCAGAACTTGCTGATCACCTTTTCTGCACGGCTGCGAATGGCAGCGTTGCGGAGCAGGTTGGCAATGATGAAGTACCAGGACAGGATCGACATCACCACCAGGGTGACAAACACGACCCATGCGAGCATGTCGAAGTTGCCAATCAGGTGGTTGAAGCCCATTTCCTGAAGTGCCTGGGCGTTGCTGTTGCCACCCGGAGCCGGGCCTGTAGTCGGATTTGTCTGAAGCATATCGCTACCCTGTGTTCGTGTATGGCGTTTAAAGAGTCGGGAATGTTACCCGGGTTTGGTCAGAGCTGGTTGAGGTTGAAGGAAATCGGTATCCGTGCCCACCCCTCGAAAGGAGTGCTTCCTCGCATTCCCGGATTGAACTGCCAGTTTCGTGCAGCCTTGATGGCGGCGCGATCCAGCTCGCGATAGCCACTGGACTTGTCAACCTTGATGTCCTTCGGACTGCCGTCCACGCCAACCAGAATCAGCAACACGACCGTGCCTTCGTGGCGCTGGCGGATGGCCTGTGCCGGATAGCGCGGGCGATGACGTGCCCGGTAGCTGATATCGGCACTGGGCGCGATCGTCGTCGGCGGCGCCGGTGGTGCTGGCGGCGACGGCGGCGGTGCGGCTTCGGCCATGACCGACTTTTCCTCGACCACGACCGGCGGCGGTGCCGGCGGTGGCGGGGTTGGTGGCGGCTTGATCTTTTCCACGATCTTCGGTGGCGGCTTTTTCGGCGGCTCCGGCGGCGGTGGCGGCGGCGGCGGTGGTGGTGGTGGCGGCTCGATGAACTCGATCTTCACTACGTCCGACTTGGCTTTTTCCTTGGCCTGCGGCGGCGACACCGGGGCCACCATCAGCAGGAAGGCGAACGAGTGAATAGCCACTGCAAACGCAATGGCGGTGGTTCGGCGCCAGCTGAAGCCGTTCTTTCCAGCGTTGTCAGTGCTTGATGCCATGATTGCTCATCTATTCTTGAATGGTTGGTTGGCGCTGCGTGGAGCCCGGATCTGCTGCACCTTGCGTACGGTGTCCGTGATCGCCAAGCAAGGGGTCCACGTTACACGAGCCGGATGTTTTTGTATAGGGTCTATTCAGCATCGTTATGGGACCTGGTTCAAGCTGCGCCGGCTTTTTTCAGCCAGCGTGTGGCCTTGGCTTTTGTTTCCGGGTACTGCGCTGCTTTCTTCATCGCGGCGATAGCGGCAGCACGATTGCTGGCGTTGGAATTGGCGGCCCCCAGGACGAGGTAAGCACGTCCCTTGTGGGTTACGCCCTTGGCAATGCCCGACTTGATCAGCTTGATCGCCGTGTCGTTTTTGCCCTGGCTGGCGAGGATCTGACCTCGGCGGACGTCGAGGTCGCCATTCTTGGCAAACGGGGCGGCCTTCTTGTAATAGGCCAGCGCCTGGTCAGAGTCACCGCCGACGTAGGCAGCGTCACCCTGGAGCTTGTAGATATCAAGGCCGGGCTTCAGCTTGCCGGCTGCAAGACCATCCTCGAGCAACTTCACAGCCTTTTCCGCCCTGGGCGCAGGCTTGTCCGAATTCTGCGCAATCACCAGATACAGCTTGGCCATGGTGATGTAGTCCTTCTTGCTCTCGATCGCGCCGTTCTTGCTCGCGGTCTCCATCAGCTCGGCCGCCTCGGCATAGCGCTGCGCCTGCACCAGCAGCGATACAGCGTTGTGCAGGCTGGTGGTGTCGGTCGGGTCGGCAGCGACACGCTTCTTGGCCATGGCCACGGCCTCGTCGGTGTTGCCTGATTCGGCATAGCTTGCCGCGAGGATCTGGTCCCAGGTTGCCGGGTTGTCGGTCTTGCCGGCCTTGGCATTCAGCTCCTTGGCCTTCTTGATGGCAGCGATCGCTTGGTCGTATTTCTGCATGCGGTAGTCGATGTTGCCTTCAAGCGCGTAGGACCGGGCGCTTTCACGCTGGCCTTGCTCGCGCCACTCGTGCAGCTTCGCCTCGGCCTGCTGATACTGCTCGTCGGCGACGTAGAACTGGACCAGGCCATACATGAGCTGGAAGTAGGTGTCGTTGGGCATCACGCCAAGATCGAGCGCACTGTTCATGAGCTTGATCGCGTCCTTGAGCTTGCCCTGCTGGTAGCGCAAATTGGCGAGACCCTGCAGCGCCATGGCCTGGGCATACTTGCTATTCGTCTCGCTGCCGTCGGCCAGCGGCTGCAGCAGTTCCTCGGCCTTGGCGTCGTCACCGGCGCTGGCGGCGCTCAGGGCGTCGTTGAGCTTGTCCGCCTCTTTCTGGCTGCGCAAATCAAGCTTGGGCTGCTCACGCTTGGCATTGGGATACAAGACTTCCTTCTTGTCCTTGGCCACGACGGCCGGCGATGCCACCAGCAGCGCCAGTGCGGCGGTGGCGAGAAGACTTGCGATTCGACCTGACTTCATGGATCACCTCTGTCGGGAAATTCTGTAGTGGAGTTTGCTTGTATTTCAGCCTAAACCGAGCGACCTGAACAGCACAAGCAAGCCGATGTAAGCGTTTTGTTAGCAAACACGCCTGCCCAGGCTGTTGTGGCGGCGCGGATACGGCGCCTATGCGGCCAGCGCCGAGCCTGCCCGGCATGACCTTTTGTTTTCAAAAAAAACTTATAAAACAATTACATAGAATATATTGACGTGCACGGGGCCGCACCGATATCGGGCGCGCCCTGGCCCTCGTTCCGGGCCGGCTCAAACGTCCAGGTTGGATACTTCCAGCGCGTTGGATTCAATGAACTGGCGGCGTGGCTCGACCACATCGCCCATCAGTGTGGAGAAGATCTCATCGGCCTCCACCGCGTCTTCGATACCCACCTGCAGCATGCGCCGGGTTTCCGGGTTGACCGTGGTTTCCCACAACTGCTCCGGATTCATTTCGCCAAGGCCCTTGAAGCGCTGGATACTGCGGCCTTTGCGTGCTTCATCCAGCAGCCATTGGCGTGCCTGGTCAAAGCGGGTAACACCGCGCGAACTCTTGTTGCGCCGGATTTCCGCGCCATCATGGATGAAATCATGCAACTGGCCCGCCACCGTGCGGATCGGCCGAAACTCGGGACCGCTCATGAATGCCTGGGTCAGAATGTACTGATGGCTCAGGCCGTGCTGGGTTCGCGTCACCACGATCGCCATCGGCAGCTCTCCGGCGGCTTCGCGCAGCGTCAGCTCGTAGCTGGGTTTGCCGAGGCCGCTCGAGGCCACCCGCGATGCCAGGCCATTCAGCCATTCCTGCATGCGTGAGCGGTCCGACCAGACCGCTTCGTCGAGTGGCTCGTAGTCCAGCATTTCCAGCAGGACGGCCGGATCACAGCGTTTGTTGAGCCGCCGTACCTGGTCCAGCGCGACCTGATAGTCGCGCAGCAGGTTTTCCAGCGCCTCGCCGCTGATCGGGGGTGCATCGGGGTCGAACACCAGCTCGGCGTTTTCGACGGCATTGGAGATCAGATAGGCGTTCAGCGCGGCATCGTCCTTCAGATACAGCTCCTGCTTGCCCTGCTTGATCTTGTACAGCGGCGGCAGACCGATGTAGATATGACCCCGCTCGATGAGTTCGGGCATCTGCCGGTAGAAGAAGGTCAGCAGCAGCGTACGGATATGCGAGCCATCGACATCGGCGTCGGTCATGATGACGATGCGGTGGTAGCGCAACTTGTCGGGATCAAACTCGTCCTTGCCGATGCCGGTACCCAGGGCGGTGATGAGCGTGCCGACCTCGGCCGATGAGAGCATGCGATCGAAGCGCGCTTTCTCGACGTTGAGGATCTTGCCCTTCAATGGCAGCACGGCCTGGTATTTGCGGTTGCGGCCCTGCTTGGCCGAACCCCCGGCGGAGTCGCCCTCCACCAGGAACAACTCGCACAGGGACGGGTCCTTCTCCTGACAGTCGGCCAGCTTTCCGGGCAAGCCGGCGATGTCCAGCGCACCCTTGCGGCGGGTCATGTCGCGGGCCTTGCGCGCGGCCTCGCGCGCCCGCGCGGCATCCAGCACCTTGGATACGATCAGCTTGGCTTCCACGGGATTTTCCAGCAGAAACTCGCCCAGCTTTTCGTACACGGCCTGCTCGACCACGGTCTTGACCTCGGAAGACACCAGCTTGTCCTTGGTCTGCGAGGAAAACTTCGGGTCAGGCACCTTGACCGACAGCACGGCGATCATGCCTTCGCGCATGTCATCACCCGAAGGCGAGACCTTGGCTTTCCTGGCCAGGCCCTCGCGCTCGATATAGTTCTGCAGGCTGCGGGTCAGCGCACTGCGGAATCCCGTGAGATGGGTACCGCCGTCGCGCTGCGGGATGTTGTTGGTAAAGCAGAACATCGTTTCCTGGTAGCCATCGGTCCATTGCATGGCCACCTCGACGGTGGTGCCGTCATGCTCGGACTGGAAGCTGATGACACTGGGGTTGAGCGCTGTTTTCAGCTGCGCCAGATGCTGCACAAAGGAGCGGATACCGCCTTCGTAGGCAAACACATCGTGCTTGTCGAAGCGCTCGTCGCTGAGCTCGATGCGCACACCGGAATTGAGGAACGCCAGCTCGCGCAGGCGCTTGGCCAGCACGTCGTACTGGAATTCAATGTTGGTGAAGGTATTGGAGCTGGGGATGAAGCGCACCCGGGTGCCGGTGGTGGTCGACGGGCCCACTTCCTTGATCGGATACAGTGGCTCGCCCTCGCCATATTCCTGCAGGTACTCGATGCCATCGCGGCGGATGGTCAGCCACAAGTGTTCCGACAGTGCATTGACCACGGACACACCCACCCCGTGCAAGCCGCCGGACACCTTGTAGGAATTGGCGTCGAACTTGCCGCCAGCATGCAGAACGGTCATCACCACTTCGGCTGTAGGGCGCTGTTCCTCGGGATGCATGCCAACCGGAATGCCGCGGCCGTTGTCACTGATGCTGACCGAACCGTCATCGTGAATGCACACCACGACCTTGTCGCAATAACCGGCCAGGGCCTCGTCAATGGCGTTGTCGACCACCTCGAACACCATGTGATGCAGGCCGGTGCCGTCATCGGTGTCGCCGATGTACATGCCCGGGCGCTTGCGCACCGCTTCAAGGCCCTTGAGCACCTTGATGTTGCTGGAGTCGTAATTGCCGGGGTTTTTTTCAGTCATGCGAATCACTCTGGCTGGCGGTGATCCGAGGTCGTCCGGCCGTTCGCCGGACCACCGGATCACCGGTGCTCAACCGCATTGCTGCCGCTTCCGACAAGCAATGGGCACAAGCGACAAGTATAGCATTGCCGCTCCCGGCCCGGACCCATTTGCAGCCGGTGTGCGTGATCGCCCTGGCTCGTCAATCCGTGCCGATACGGCCGTGTTCCACGTGGAACATCCGCACATCCCGGCCCGCGAGCGCGGCAGGACACTCGGTACCTGTTACCCAGACCTGGGCATCGCAATCCAGAAGCCGCTGCACCAGACGTTGCTGATGCTCGCGATCAAGCTCGGAGGCCAGGTCGTCCAGGCAAATCAGCGGCCAGTCGTCGCCATCACGCGCGTACAGCTCGGCCTGGCCCAGCACGCACGCCAGGGCCACCAGCTTTTCCTGCCCGCGCGATAGCTGGTCATGGTGCGCGACGTGCTCGAAGCGCAGCCGCCAGTCAGCCCGATGCGGTCCGATGCCGGTATGGCCGCGCTGTCGGTCACGATAACGGGCGTCAGCGAGCGCCTCATGCAAGTCCTGACCCGCGGCCCAGCCGCGAAGGTAGCGCAGCTCCGGCTCGCCCAGCATCGGCACCAGCCGCTGCGCTTCCTCGCGGATGCGTGGCAGAAGTCGTTCGCAATAGGTCTGGCGCAAGGCATCGATATGCCGGCCGGTATCAGCCATCTGCACTTCCCAGGCAAGCAACTGCTCATCGCTGGCCCCTTGCCGCAGCAGCACATTGCGCTGGCGAAGCGCCCTTTGATGACGTTGCCAGGTGCTCAGGAAATCATGTTCCACGTGGAACACTCCCCAATCCAGGAAACGTCGTCGTTCAGCCGATCCGCCGGAAATCAGGGCATGACTACCGGGCTCGAAGCAGACGCTGGCACAGTGGCGGATCACCTCCCCCAACGCCATCACGCTTTCGCCATCCACACGGATCCGCCAACCTTCCCCGCCTCGGGTCATGCCGATGCGATGACCGGCACCGGCCACATCAAGCTCGGCGAAAACGGTGTATTCGGAGCGATCACGCGCGGTCAGCGCCGCATGCCCTCCGGAGCGGAAACTTCGTCCATGCGACAGCAGGTGGATGGCTTCCAGCAGGGACGTCTTGCCGCTGCCGTTGGGTCCGATCAGGAGATTGAAGCCTGGCGCCGGTGCCAGGTCCACGTCCCGCAGACAGCGCAGCCCGTCCACGCGCAGCTTGCGCAGGCGCATCAGGAGACCTTCGGCTCGGGTGCAGTTTCCATCGCGGGCCCCGGCTCGCGGCTCCGGAGCACCGAATCAGCGCGGGGGGTATCGCTGCAGCGCGATCCCGGTTTCAAGCCGTCATCCCCAAGCGGCCTACAACCTCAGCGGCATGACCACATGACGGATGTGGTCGCGCTCACCATCCTGGATCAGCAGGCTGGATTGCGGGTCACGCAGACACAGCCGCACCTTGTCACTCTCCAGCACACCCAGCGCATCAAGCAGATAGCCGACGTTGAAACCGATGGACAGATCCTCGATCTCGCATTCGACCTCCAGTTCCTCCACCGCTTCTTCCTGTTCCGGATTGTGCGCCACGATGCACAGCTTGCCGGGGCTGAAACTGAGGCGTACGCCCCGATATTTCTCATTCGACAGGATCGCTGCACGCGACAGGCAGGCGCGCAATGCATCACGCGACACCAGGCTCACCTGGTCGGCACCAATCGGAATCACCGACTCGTAGTCCGGGAAACGGCCATCGATGAGCTTGGAGGTGAACATCACCTCGTCCTTGTGCATGCGCACGTGGTTGCGCCCGAATTCCAGTTCGACGTCGCCGTCCGCGGCTTCAAAAAGACCGGCCAGTTCGTTCACGCCCTTGCGCGGGATGATGATCTGGCGCGCACCCGAGACGGCCGTGTCGAGCTCGGTCTCGGCCAGCGCCAGGCGGTGGCCATCGGTCGCCACGCAGCGCAGGTTCTTGTCACTGATATCCAGCAGCAGGCCATTGAGATAGAACCGTACATCCTGGTTGGCCATGGCAAAGGCGGTCGATTCGATCAGATGCTTGAGTGTCGCCTGCGGCAGCTTGACCCGCTCGATCACCTCGATGGTATCCGTGGTCGGGAACTCGCTGGCCGGCAGGGTAGCCAGGGTGTAGCGGCTGCGCCCGGCCTGCATGGTGACCTTGTCGTCCTTGAGTGCCAGCTTGAGCTGGGCGCCATCGGGCAGCGCCCGCACCAGATCGAACAGCTTGCGCGCCGGTAGCGTGGTTTCCCCTGGCACGCTGTCCTCCACTGCAGCCCGGGCCACCATTTCCACTTCCAGGTCGGTACCTGTCAAGGACACGCGCTGCTCGTCAACCTGCACCAGCACGTTGGCCAGAACCGGCAGGGTATTGCGGCGTTCGACGACACCGACAACCTGCTGCAAGGGTTTGAGCAAAACTTCACGTTGGATACTGAATTGCATGGCCCTTTCCTTCAATCATTATTGTTGATAAGTATGAATTAGTCGTTGTTGTAGGGGCTGTGGATTGCTTAACAACCCTTATTTCTTGTTGTTTTTCAGATACTTACATTTATTTAGCTTGTGTGCTGTGTTTCTTGCTGGCTGTGCGTGGTCTGTGGATAAGTGTCTTCTGACGGCTTATCCAATTCTTGTCCACAGGCTGGTTCCCCACTTGCGCACAGGATCCTGTCAGCCGGTCAGGATGCGGCTCAGCTTGACCCAATCCTGCTGCATGCGTGGGTCATCCTCGCACAAACCGCGAATGGTGCGACAGGCATGCAATACCGTCGTATGGTCACGACCTCCGAACGCTTCGCCAATTTCCGGCAGGCTGTTCTCGGTCAGTTCCTTGGCCAGGGCCATTGCCATCTGTCGCGGCCGCGCCAGCGAGCGCACCCGGCTCTTGGAAAGCAGATCGGACAGGCGCACCTGGTAGTAATCGGCCACCGTGCGCTGGATATTGGGAAGGTTGACGGCGTGCGCGTGCACGCTCAACAGGTCACGCAGGGTTTCCTGGGTGAAATTGACGCTGATCTCGCGGCCGAAGAAATTGGCGCGGGCTGCCAGCGTATTGAGTGCGCCCTCGAGGTCGCGCACGTTCGAGCGAATGCGCCGTGCAAGCAGCATCGCCACATCCTGGGGAACGTCGATGCCCTTGCTGCTGGCCTTGGACATCAGGATGGCGGCGCGGGTCTCGAAATCAGGTGGCTCGATTGCCACCGACAGGCCCCAGCCCAGGCGCGACTTCAGTCTCGGCTCCAGATTCTCCACCTCACGCGGATAGCGGTCGCAGGTCAGGATGATCTGCTGTTTGCCCTCGAACAGGTTGTTGAAGGTATGAAAGAACTCCTCCTGGGTAGAGTTCTTGCCGGCAAAAAACTGGATGTCGTCGATCAGCAGCGCATCGATCGTGCGAAAACGCTCCTTGAACTCGTCCATGTTCTTGTGTGCCAGCGCGCGCACCATCGCATTGACGAACTGCTCGGAGCGCAGATACAGCACCCGTGTGCCGGGATTGCGTTCGCGAATCAGATTGCCTGCGGCATGCATCAAATGTGTCTTGCCCAAACCGGTGCCGCCGTACAGCAGCAGCGGGTTGTAGGCATGGCCCGGATTCATCGCCACCTGGGTGGCGGCGGCCTTGCCCAGCTGGTTGGGCTTGCCTTCGACGAAACTGTCGAAGGTGTAGGCCGGGTCCAGATTGTGTTCCGGCGCGTCGCTGTGGCGCGGCTCGGCCGGGCGAGCGGCGTGGCCGTTGCCGACCGGCGCCGGGCTCGGCGCTGTTGCCTCACTGATGGCGCGTTGCAGCGTGCCGACCTCCAGGCGGACCGGCACGTCGTGACCGGACAAGGCCTTGAGCACGGCGGCAATGCGTTCCAGATACTGGCCGCGCACCATCTCCAGCGTATAGGCATTGGGTGCCAGCAGTCGCAGGGTGTCGCTGTCCGAACGCACTTGCAGGGGCCGCAGCCAGGTATGCACTTCCTGCTGGCTCAGTTCGGCCTCCAGGCGTGTCAGGCAGCTGTGCCACAAATCATTCATAGGAACCTTCTGATCAAGTCCAGTGCCGGTGCTGCCCGGCCGGTGTGTCCAAGATCGCGGCGCATGGGAACAGGCAGGCGGGTCGCCAGACGAGCAAGTGTAACGCAGTTCAAGGCAGCGACTTCATACCCGATGCACACCATGGCCATCAAGCCATGTCACACTGGTCTGCGCAACACCGGTTGCCACCCGACCGATTACGGCGAGAGGATGACGCGCGTGGCCGATTCACTCAACCGGCACCCGACCACTGCCGATGCGCTTTTGCAGGGCGATGGCCAATCGCATCAAACTTGACAGGGAAGCCGATTAGAACGTAAGCTTGCCGGTCTTTTTCCCGCCTCATCAAACGGATCCAATCATGAAGCGCACTTTTCAACCCAGCGTGCTCAAGCGCGCCCGCAAGCACGGCTTTCGCGCGCGCATGAAAACTGCCGACGGCCGCAAGATCATCAAGGCGCGTCGCGCCAAGGGCCGCAAGCGCCTGTCAGCCTGACGCCGAGCATCGGGTGGTGACGGGCAACAGCACGTTTCCACCCGAGGCGCGACTGCACAACGCCGCTGATTTCGCAGGCCTGCGAAAATGCCGGGAGCCGCTACGCGGCCGTTTTTTTGTGATACGCCATGTGCCCGGCAGCGGTGACATGGCGCGGCTGGGATTGGCGGTATCGCGCAAGACCAGCAAGCTCGCTGTGGTGCGCAACCGGCTCAAACGCACAGTGCGCGAGTCCTTTCGCCAGCGCCGCGCGGAGCTGCCGGTGGTGGATCTTCTCGTGATCACACGGTCGGCCGCCGTCGCTGCCAGCAGCGAACAACTCGGGCAGGAACTGGAAAGACACTGGGCGCAGCTGAAGCGCCACCATCATCTGGCCGCACCAACACCGCCAACCAGCCAGCGCACCTGATAGCGCAGACGCTGACAAGGAAACGAATCTGACATGAACCAGACACGCACCTTGATGATCATCGCGGTGATCTTTCTCGGCTGGATGCTCTACAGCGCATGGGAGCAGGACTACGCCACCCCGCCGGCCCGTCAAGCAGTGGCGACCAGCAACCAGGCCACACCGGCCGCATCTGCGCAGAACGATCAGGCCGTGCCGGCCTCGGCTGGCACGCTGGCCGGATCGGTACCGACCCCCACGGCCGCCACCGGCAGCACGCAAGCCAGCCCGGACGCGCAGACTGTCACCCCGAAGGTCAGCAACACGCCGGAGATGGCCCACGGCAAACTGGTATCCGTTGATACCGACCTGTTGCACCTGACCATCGACAGCCATGGTGCCAGCATCGTCCAGGCCGACCTCAAGGCCTATCCGGTCGAGCTGGGCAAGGACAAGCCGGTGCGCCTGCTGGACGACAGCCCGGCCCGCCTGTACCTGGCCCAGAGCGGCCTGGTCAGTGCCAGCGCCGCAGCCCCCAATCACAAGGCCGACTTCAGCAGCAGCGCCAGCAGCTACACGCTGGACAACGGGCAGGACACGCTCAAGGTTGCCTTCAGCTGGCAGGATCCCAGCGGTATCGAGGTCATCAAGACTTATACCCTGACTCGTGGCAGCTATGTCATCAAGCTGGAACAGCAGGTCGTCAACCACAGCGGCCAGCCGTGGACCGGCAATGCCTATCGGCAGTTCCAGCGGGTCACACCGCCGAAACCCGAGAAAGGCCACATGTTCGGCTTCTCCGACCCGTCGCGCTACAGCTTTTTCGGGGCCGGCTGGTACAGCGAAGAGAACAAGTTCTCCAAGCTGAAATTCGACGACTTCCATGACGATCCGCTCAAGGCCCAGGTCAAGGGCGGCTGGCTGGCCATGCTGCAACACTACTTCTTTGCAGCCTGGATTCCGCCTGCCGGCGAAACCGACCAGTACAGCAGCATCGTGGTTCAGGGCCCGCAGCAGCCCCACTATCTGCTGCGCGCTACCGGCCCGGCCTTCACGGTCAAGCCCGGCAAGAGCGGCGGCGACCAGATCGACTTGTTCATCGGGCCCAAGCTGCCCGGCCTGCTGGAGAAGGTGGCGCCGCATCTGGACCTCGCCGTCGACTACGGCAAGCTGACCATCATTTCGCAGCCGCTGCACTGGGTGCTGTCCAAGTTCCATGCCCTGACCGGCAACTGGGGCTTTGCCATCATCCTGCTGCTGCTGCTGATCAAGGGCCTGTTCTTCAAGCTCAGCGAAGCGCAATACCGCTCGATGGCCAAGATGCGCAAGCTGCAACCGAAGGTCAAGGCGCTCAAGGAACGCTACGCCGACGACAAGCGCCAGCAGCAACAGGCCATGATGGACCT
This sequence comes from uncultured Gammaproteobacteria bacterium, assembly GCA_963800395.1. Classification (GTDB taxonomy): domain Bacteria; phylum Pseudomonadota; class Gammaproteobacteria; order Xanthomonadales; family Rhodanobacteraceae; genus DASSBG01. Next base: position 27,361 of record CAWDBD010000007.1, on the reverse strand, counting down.
GTACAAGAAGGAAAAGGCCAACCCCATGGCTGGCTGCCTGCCCACCCTGGTACAGATTCCGGTGTTTTTCGCCCTGTACTACATGCTCATGCAGAGCGTCGAGCTGCGCCAGGCGCCGTTCATTCTGTGGATCCACGACCTGTCGGCGCCGGACCCCTACTTCGTGCTGCCCATTCTCAACGGCGCGCTGATGCTGGCCACCCAGTTCCTGACCCCGACCACGGGCATGGATCCGACCCAGGCCAAGATCATGAAGATCATGCCGGTGGCCTTTGCAGCGATGTTCGCCCTGTTCCCGGCCGGCCTGGTGCTCTACTACTGCACCAACGCGCTTATCAGCCTGCTGCAGATGTGGTTCATCATGCGCCGATTCGAGGCGCACGAGGCGAAGAAGGCGGCCTGAAGCCTGCCGGTTGCGGTTATGTCGCGGCCGGCAGCGTCCCGTGGTTCGATAATCTCTGCGGGACTCGGGACTCGGGACTCGGGACTCGGGACTCGGGACTCGGGACACGGGGCACGGGGCACGGGGCACGGGGCACGGGGCACGGGATCCGGGGCACGGGATCCGGGGCACAGGATCCGGGGCATCGCATTTTCGTCATCCCGGGGCCGAGCGCAGCGAGGAACCCGGGATCCATTTTTCGCAGCGGCGAGCAGCCTGGCTTGAACGCCATGGTCTTTGTCCGCGAAGGACGCAAAGCGCGCAAAAAGCCGGAAAATATCTGTTCTGCTGCGCGCCCTGTGTATCCTTCGCGGTCTGATTTCTGACAGAGGCTTCCAATCGCCATCAGCATGCGTCACGCCATGCAAGCGACTCGATATACGACAATGAACCTGTGACTCGCGAGCCCACACCCGCCACCGACACCATTGCCGCCCAGGCCACCGCGCGCGGCGCCGCCGGTGTCGGTGTATTGCGCGTGTCCGGGCCGCAAGCGCCGGCCATCGCCGAAGCCATCCTCGGCCGCCAACCGAACGCCCGCCATGCACACCTGGCCACGGTGCATGACGGCAGCGGCGAGCCCATAGACAAGGTGCTGTTGCTGTATTTCCCCGCACCCCATTCCTATACCGGCGAGCATGTGCTGGAACTGCACGGGCACGGCAGCCCGGTGCTGCTGGACCTGCTGCTCAAGCGCGTGCTGGAACTCGGCGCGCGCATGGCGCAAGCCGGTGAATTCACCGCACGCGCCTTCCTCAACGGCAAGCTGGATCTGGCCCAGGCCGAAGCCGTGGCCGACCTGATTGCCAGCACCTCGGAAGCATCAGCACGCGCTGCCATGCGCTCGCTGCAGGGCGCCTTCTCGGACAAGGTCAGTGCACTCACCGAAGCCTGCATCCGCACGCGCATCTGGATCGAGGCCGCGATCGATTTCCCGGAAGAGGAAATCGACTTTCTCGCTGCCCCGGAGCTGTCCACGCTGCTTGCGGGCCTGAAACAGCAGTTGACCGAGCTGCTGCACAGTTCGCGCCGAGGCGTACGCCTGGCACGGGGCCTGCACGCCGTCATCATCGGTCGCCCCAACGCCGGCAAGTCCAGTCTGCTCAACGCTCTTGCCGGCAGCGCGCGCGCCATCGTCACCGAGATCCCCGGCACCACCCGCGACCTCATTTCCGAACACCTGGATATCGACGGCGTCGGCCTGACCCTGGTTGATACCGCCGGTCTGCACGACGCCGATGACGCCATCGAGCGCGAAGGCATGCGCCGCGCGCGCGCGGAAATGCAGCGCGCCGACCTGGGCCTGCTGGTCACCGACGATGCGCACGCCGACGCGGACCTCGCCCTGCTCGACGATCTGCCAGAGACTGCCGCACGCCTGGTGGTGCACAACAAGATAGATCTTGATGATGCCGAACCACGCAGCGAACGGCGCGGCGAGGTGGAACACCTGTGGCTGTCCGCCCTCGATGGCCGCGGCATGGATCACCTGCATGCCAGCCTCAAGCACTTGTCCGGGGTCGAAGCCGCCGGCGAAGATTCAATGAGCGCCCGCGCGCGCCATGTCGCGGCACTGGAAGATGCGGCCAGTCACCTGCAACTTGCCGAACACGCCCTGCGCGAAGAGCAGGCCGGCGAAGTCGCGGCCGAGGAACTGCGCAACATGCAGGAGGCCCTTGCCGGCATCACCGGACAGTTCACCAGCGATGATCTGCTGGGGCGCATCTTTGCCGACTTCTGTATCGGCAAGTAGACTTGCCCGATGACAGCAAGGATGACCCCGGAATGACAAGGTTTTCGCACCGCACCCTGTATTGGGCAGCAGTGGGCGTGCTTGTGCTGGCCATCTTCTGGGCTTATGCACCTGCTCTGTCGAGCTACTTCGTGCTGGACGATTTTGGCCTGCTGGCCTACTCGCGCATGCTGGGCAACCCGCTGCCGATCTTTGTGCATGACCATTTTCCGGGAAGCCTGTTCTACCGGCCACTGACGATGCTGTTCTGGTGGCTGACCGTGAAGCTGTTTCACACGGCCAGCATGCCCCAGTATTTGTGCAATCTGCTCCTGCACCTGTCGGTGGCTCTGGTGCTGGGAAAGCTGGCGTTCGACATGACCGGCAAGCGCCTGGCCGCCCTGATCGCGGCCCTGATCTTTGCGCTGCATCCCATTGGGATCGGTACCAGCCTGTGGCTGTCCGATCGCTTTGATCTGCTGGCCAGCGTGTTTTCCCTTCTGGCGATGGTTGCGGCACTGGGCTACCGCCGCGAGGGACGCACGAGTCAGCTGATCGCCACACTCCTGCTGACGCTGGCGGCGCTGCTATCGAAGGAGATTGGCCTGGTGATCGTGGCGCCGATCGGCTTGTTGTGGGTGTGGCCGCGAGCCGGTGAGCGACGCTTCTGGACCCGCCAGCGGGTGGCCATCGTGCTCATCGGGCTGATGTCGCTGGCCTGGCTGGCCTGGCGCAGCTGGTTGCTGCAGGGGCCGGGAGCGACCATGTTGCTGCACGGCGCGCCGTTGGTGGAAATCATTGCCCAGGGATTTCTGCACTGGGTGCAGGGATATGGCCGTTTCATCGCCTTCTGGCCACGTCAGTCGCTGCTGGGGCGCGTGTTGTGCTCCGCCGGCCTGGTGCTGTGGCTGGTGATTGCCGTCGCGGGCGTGCGCGAAGCCTGGCGTCAGCGCGGCAATCATGAAGCAAGCGTGATGCTCCTGGCCGCGCTGGCGCTACTGCTGATGCCGGGCATCGTTCAATCGCCCACGACAAGGGCCAACGCGATTTTCTTCGGTCCCCCCGATTCGCCGTGGCTGGCAGTGTTCCTCTCGCGCTTCTACTACCTATCGCTGTGTGGCTTGAGTCTGCTGCTTGCCAAATTGGCGGTGCTTGGATGGCACAGCAAATCGGACATCAGGAGAACCGGTTTGCGCACCACCGCCATGGTTGCGAGCGTGCTGATCATGCTGCCCATGGCCCTGGTGGCGCACCAGGTCGCGCAACAGTACGCGCGCGGATCATTGAAAGGCAAGGCGCTCGCCGATGCCGCGATCGATTCCATTTCGCATGAGCGGTTGCCACAAAAAGGGTGCCAGATTTACCTTCTCGATGTCGACAAGTCGCAGCGTTACTATTTCGTTCCGTTTGCCGGCGCGATAGTCAAATCGATTGCACCCGCCTCGTCCGGCGTACGCAACTGCCTGATTCAAGGCGAGGGCACACCATGGTTCCAGATGGTGTCGCGCGATGCGCTGCAACCGGGAGATGTTGCACCGATGCTGCCACTGTACGATGGCGGCAAACGCGTTCCCTGGATGCAGATCAGTAACATCGAGGTGGTCTATCTCAATCTGTTTCCCGGTATCGATCCACGCCGCATGAAGCACGCCATTTTCCTCGCCTGGCAGGACGGCCATTTTGTTGATGTCACCGATGCCGTGCGCAGCGGACAGCGCGCCGTTCACTTTCAATGTCTGCGCAACCAGCAGCAATGCCAGTGCCCGGGACAGGCCTGCCCGAACGGCCTGCCGCAGGCGCATGCGGCCAGCCCTGGCGGTCACCAGTTGCCACAGGGCTGACTTCTCTCGGAAGGCAGAAAACGGAGTGTATGCTGTGGCCGGCCTTGGCATACTGGGTGCAGGTTCAACGCACGAAAGCGACCATGGCCACAGCCCAACGGAAAACCCACGCCGATACGCGCCACGCCAGCCTGGTGGCCGATGCGTGCAGGCATATCGAGACCAGTGATGCGATTCCGCGGGTGGCCGAGCTGGCCGCCCGGGCCGGTCTGGCCGAGCGCCACTTTCACCGCATTTTCAAGCAGCTTACTGGCGTCACGCCGCACGCCTACGCCCAGGCCATCCGCTGGGACCGGGCGCGGCGGAAGCTCGCTCAAAACACCACGGTTACCGACGCCATGCACGCAGCGGGTTTCGAGTCGAGTGCGCGCTTCTACGCCGACAGCAGTGCGCGGCTGGGCATGACGCCGAAGCGGCACCGTGCGGGCGGTCGGGGCGAGACCATCCATTTCGCGCTGGGAAAGTGTTCGCTGGGCAGCGTGCTGGTGGCCGAAAGCGCACGCGGTGTGTGCTCGATCATGCTTGGTGACGACCCCGACGAATTGCTGCTGGAGTTGCAGAGGCGCTTTGCCGCGGCCGAGCTTGTGGGTGCCGACCGCGGCTACGAAAAGCATGTGGCGCAGGTGGTAAGTCTGGTCGAGTCACCGGGCAACGATGCCAACTTGCCATTGGACATTCGCGGGACGGCGTTTCAGCAACGCGTGTGGCAGGCATTGCGGGCGATACCGGTGGGCGAAACAGCCAGCTACGCCGAAATCGCACGCCGCATCGGCAAGCCGGGATCCGCGCGTGCCGTGGCCCGGGCCTGTGCCGACAACAAGCTGGCGCTGGCCATTCCCTGCCACCGGGTGGTGCGCAGTGATGGTGGCTTGTCCGGCTATCGCTGGGGCGTGGAACGCAAGCGCGCCTTGCTGCAGCGCGAATCGGCGCTGCGCGACAGAGCGGGCGAGTGAGCAAGCGCCACCGGCAGTCTCGGAGCCCTGGAAACCGACTGCCGAAGACAACGGTTATTGCGGACCATGCATCACCTGCCACAAGATGGCAGACGCAAACCCGGCCACCGCAATGCGCAGGCCGGGACCGCAAACAGTCGCTCTAGTCGAATCCGTCCGGACACAGAGGTAACCATGCGAGGCGTGAACGCCGAACTGTTCGATGAACTGCCACCGCGGGAAGGCAGCCGGGAGCTGGCCGATGGCGCGTGGCTGCTGCACGGCTTTGCGCTGGATGCAGCCGACACCCTGCTTGCCGGTATCGAGACGGTGGTCAGCACAGCGCCCTTTCGGCATCTGGTCACGCCGGGTGGGCGGCGCATGTCGGTGGCCATGAGCAATTGCGGCGAACTGGGTTGGCACAGCGACAAGCGCGGTTATCGCTACGTCGACCGCGATCCGCTGACCGGCAAGCCCTGGCCGGACATGCCGCCCGCATTGCGGCAGCTGGCACAGCAGGCGGCCGAACGTACCGGGTACCCGAACTTCAATCCCGACGTGTGCCTGATCAACCGCTACGAACCCGGTACCCGCCTGACCCTGCATCAGGATCGCGATGAAGGCCAATTCGACGCGCCTATCGTGTCCGTGTCGCTTGGGCGTAGCGGCGCGATTCCTTTTTGGCGGTCTCACGCGCAGCGATCACTGCCAGCGCATCCCCGTGGGCCATGGCGATGTGGTGGTGTGGGGCGGCCCGTCGCGCATGGCCTATCACGGCATCGCGCCGCTGGCCGAAAGCCACCATCCGGCCACCGGCAAGCTGCGCTACAACCTCACCTTCCGCAGCGCACACTGAAAGCGCACCATGATGGTGCGCAATTCGTAGGGTGCTGCTGAGCGCAGCGAAGCGCACCGTTGCCACACGCCTCAATGGTGCAGCTTTTGTAGGGTGCTGCTGAGCGCACGCGAAGCGCACCGTTGCCATACGCCTCAATGGTGCAGCTTTTGTAGGGTGCTGCTGAGCACAGCGAAGCGCACCGTTGCCACACGCCTCAATGGTGCAGCTTTTGTAGGGTGCTGCTGAGCAACGCGAAGCGCACCGTTACCATACGCCTCGATGCTGCAGCTTTTGTAGGGTGCTGCTGAGCGCAGCGAAGCGCACCGTTGCCATACGCCTCAATGGTGCAGCTTTTGTAGGGTGCTGCTGAGCGCAGCGAAGCGCACCGTTGCCATACGCCTCGATGGTGCGCTTCGCTGCGCTCAGCGGCACCCTACGGGTTGGCTTCCGGTCGCGTGACCAGCAGGCGGGGGCTGGCGTTGGCGCCGATGCCGAGGATGGCGTCCTGGGCAAACTCGCGGGCCAGCGCGACAGCATCGTCCGGCGTGATGCCCAGCACCAGCAGGCTGTGTTCGCCGGGGTGGTCACCACCGGGGTCGAAACCCATGCCGGGCAGCCAGCGCCAGCCCCCTTCCCGCAATCGCGCTTCAAGCCGCTGTCTGGCGGCGGCGTTTTCGGCCGCGGACACGACCGTGCTGCAGGGGTTGTCGGCGGTGATGTAGGCCGCGCAATCGACACCCTCGGCGCGCATCAACTCGGCAAGGCCGGGGCTGTGCTCATCAATGTGCAGTACCAGCGAGCCGCCCGCTGTATCCACCTGATAGTCGGTTTGCCGCCAGGCGGCCAGCAGCGCTTCGTCCGGCTGAGTATCTGGCGGATTCAGCGTTCCAGGTACGGCAGCTTGTTGGGCTTGCCGTCCCATTCGGCGGCGTCCTCGGGAGCTTCCTTGCGTTCGGTCAGCACCGGCCAGCTGGCTGCCAGCTCCGCGTTGAGTGCCAGGAAATGCTCCTGCCCCGCGGGCACGTCGTCCTCGGGGTAGATCGCTTCGGCCGGGCACTCGGGAATGCACAGCGTGCAGTCAATGCACTCTTCCGGGTCGATGGCCAGAAAATTCGGGCCTTCGTGAAAGCAGTCGACCGGGCATACTTCGACGCAGTCGGTGTATTTGCACTTGATGCAATTGTCGACAACAACGTGGGTCATGGGTGAGTCTCCGTGCTGCGCCGTCTGCCAAATGCGTCCCTGACGGGGAGCATCGGGCAGGCGCCTGATGATCTGGGCCAAAATGACATTGTAACGCGCACCGCTCCGCGATCGAACGTGGTACGTTTGCCGCCTGTAAACGCGGCGCGGGCGCGCTGCACCATGCCAACCTTTCCCCGGGAAAGCCCATGCGCCACCTACTTCTTGCCAGTGTTCTGGCCCTCATCACGACACCTGCCATGGCCGACAAACTCAGCATCGACCGCATTTTCAACGGTGGCGATCTCAGCGGGCCGACACCGCGCGCCCTGAAAATGTCACCGGACGGGACGCGGGTCACCTTCATCCGCGCCCGCCCTGACGACCAGCACACCTTTGATCTGTGGCAGTACAAGCTGGCCGACAAGACCCTGAGCAAGCTGGTGGACGCCGCCGAACTGGAGCCCGACGGCGAACAGCTCTCGCGTGCCGAACTGGCCCGTCGCGAGCGTGCGCGCACCGCCGGCTTGCACGGCATCATCAGCTACCAGTGGTCGCACGACGGGCACACCCTGCTGTTTCCCCTGAACGGCAAGTTGTATCTGTACGACCTGGACAGCGACAAGGACAAGGCCGTGCGCCCGCTGGACACCGGGCCGGGCGAGGTGCTGGACCCCAGGATTTCGCCTGCGGGCGGCTATGTATCGTGGGTGCGCGAACAGAACCTGTGGGTGATGAACCTGAAGACCGGCGCCGTCCGCCAGCTGACCATGGACGGCCACGGCACGGTGCACAACGGCCAGGCCGAATTCGTGGCCCAGGAAGAAATGGAGCGACAAAGCGGCTACTGGTGGGCGCCCGATGACTCGGCCATCGCCTACGAGCAATACGACGAGGCGCCGGTCCCGGTCACGCAGCGCTTCGAAATCTACGCCGACCACACCACCCTGGTGGAGCAGCGCTACCCGTTTGCCGGCGACCCCAATGTCACGGTCAAGCTGGGGCTGGTTGCACCCGAAGGTGGCGACACGCGCTGGATTGACCTGGGCAGCGATGCGGACATGTACCTGACGCGGGTGAAGTGGCTGCCCGGAGCCAAGCGCCTCAGCTATCAGTGGATGGCGCGCAGCCAGCAGAAGCTGGAATTGCGCCTGGTGGACGCCGCCTCGCTTGCGCAGCGTGTATTGCTCACCGAAACCAGCAACACCTGGGTGGATCTGCACAAGGACCTGCGCTTCCTCGAGAACAGCGACGCCTTCATCTGGGGCAGCGACCGCAGCGGCTTCCACCACCTGTACCTGTACGGCCTGGACGGCAAGCTGCGCCACGCCATCAGCGCCGGCGACTGGAATCTCGACAGCGTGCTTGCCGTCGATGAAAAGGCCGGGCTGGTCTACGTCGATTCCAATCGCGACTTTGTACCCGACCGCCAGGTTTATGCCCTGAAGCTGGACGGCAGCAGCGCCGATGCCCCCACGCGCATCAGTACCCGCGACGGCATGCACCAGGCGGTGTTCGCCACCGATGCCAGCGTCTACCTGGACACCTTTGCCAGCCCCACCACGCCGCCCCAGGTCAGCCTGCATCAGGCCGACGGCACCTTCATTACATGGATCGAGCAGAACAAGCTGCAACCGGGGCATCCCTACTGGCCCTACCATGACGATCACATCGTGCCCGAGTTCGGCACGCTCAAGGCCGATGACGGCCAGCTGCTCTACTACCGCATCTACAAGCCCGCCCATTTCGACCCCGGCAAGAAGTACCCCGTGTTCGATACCTACTACGGCGGGCCGCACGGTCAGGTCGTCACCCGCGGCTGGGTGGACTACTTTGCCGAGTACATGGCCCAGCAGGGCTTTGTCGTGTTCAGCCTGGACAACCGCGGCATGGCGCGCCGCGGCCGCCAGTTCAGCGATGCCATCTACCAGCAATTCGGCGTTGCGGAAGTGGCCGACCAGGTCAAGGGCATCCAGTGGCTGAAGTCGCAACCCTGGGTCGACGGCAAGCGCATCGGCGTATTCGGATGGAGCTACGGCGGCTACATGACCACCATGCTGCTGGCCAAGGACTCGGCCGACATTGCCGGCGGCGTGGCCGTGGCGCCGGTCACCGACTGGAGCCTTTACGACACCTTCTACACCGAGCGCTACCTCGGCCGACCCCTGGACAACGAGGCCGGCTACCGTCGCAGCGCACCTTTTGCATGGCTGGACGGACTCAAGTCACCCCTGCTGCTGATGCACGGCATGGCTGACGACAACGTGCTGTTCCTCAACTCCACCAAGCTCATGGCCGCCCTGCAGGAACGCGGCATCCAGTTTGACCTGATGACCTACCCCGGGGCCAAGCACGGTCTCAACCTGCCCGGCCAGCGCGCCCACGCCTTCCACCGCATCGCCGACTTCTTCCAGCACACCATTGCCGGCGAGTGCGATCAGGGCTGCGCAAAAGATCCCGAGCAAAGCCAGGAAGCGCAGCAACCGGAAGCGACGCCCGCATCCGGTGCGAGCAGTCCGTGATACCAATCACCCCGTGCGCTGCCAACCCAGTGCACCACGCGGTAGCCAAGCTGCGTCGGCTCAGCGCCGATGATTCCCGTCGGACCTGGGCACCGCCGCAGGCGACGCGGGGAGCGGGCATGGATGACCGCGCGATGAGGAGCGAGGAAACCCGGGAGCCATTCTGAACATGTCCGGACGGTCGTCAGGATCCAGCGACCCAAAAATCACCAGTCGCTGCTAGCCGGTTGCATCCAGCGGACTGACCACACCACGCCCACCGCGGTTGAGCACGTGGGTGTAGATCTGCGTCGTCGCCACATCCTTGTGTCCCAGCAGTTCCTGAATCGTGCGGATGTCGTAACCGTCTTCCAGCAAATGCGTGGCAAAGGAGTGCCGGAGCGTATGACAGGACGCGGTCTTGGCGAGCCCCGTTCGGCGCACGGCGCTTTTCACGGCACGCTGCAACACCGTTTCATCCAGATGATGCCGGCCCACAGCCCCGGAGCGTGGATCGACACTGCGCTTGCTGGCCGGAAAGACATACTGCCAGGCCCATTCACCTGCAGCGTTCGGAAACTTGCGTGCCAAGGCATCGGGCAGCCATACCTTGCCGAAGCCTGCAGCGAGATCGCGTTCATGCACACGACGAGCTTCCGCCATTTGCCCCTGCAAGGCCTCCACCGCCATGGCCGGCAACATCGTACGCCGGTCCTTGCCGCCCTTTCCCTGGCGTACCGTGATTTCACGTCGCGCAAAATCCACATCCTTGATGCGCAAGCGGGTGCATTCCATCAACCTCAGCCCTGCGCCATACAGCAGACAGGCCATCAACCGCGTCACGCCATTCATCCCATCCAGCAAAACCGCGACTTCATCACGACTCAACACCACCGGCAGGCGTTTCGCACGTTTTGCCCGGCGGATATCTTCCATCCACGGCAGTTCCTGCTGCAACACTTCGCGGTACAGAAACAGCAGAGCCGACAAGGCCTGGTTCTGGGTTGATGGCGCAACCCTGTCGCGCGTGGCCAGTTCAGTGAGGAAGGCCTCGACCTCGCGCTCCCCCATGTCGCGGGGATGGCGCTTGTCATTGGCCAGAATGAAACGCCTGACCCATGAAACATAGGCCTGTTCCGTACGGATGGAATAGCCCAGCCGACGAATACGCGCGCGCAACTGATCAAGCAACCTGGGTTGGCTCGATATCGTCCGCGAACTTGCCAACGACGATCTGGAGTAGGAAGATGACATGGCGTCCTTACCTGTCAAAAGCAAACACCGCAAGACTAGACTGCAAGACTACATGGCACAATCAGCGCAACACCATGATTCGTGTAGGGGTTTGCTGACACCCCCGAGGCGAAATCAGGTACTACACTGCGGGACTACACCCCGTTTATCAATCTACTAAGCGTTAGGGCGCACTGGATAAGCCTGATTTGAGAGTGGGCTAATACATGGACGTAAAATCCAAACTTCGAGAACGTCTCAGGTTGGAATTGCAACCACATCTGAGCGATTAGGTCGTTTCTCGGTTTGCTGTGCACATATGCGCGAAAACAAGAGCGTCTGGCTGGCGCAGATGCCGGCTACCCTCAAGACGAGATTGCTTTCATCAATTAAACCTTTGCCCATACTGTCCCAAGCGAGGCCAAATTATTAAGAATCGGAATGGCGAGGCAGCCTCCACTTGCACGCTACGCAGCATACTTCCGTGTGCGGACAGTAAAAGCGTTCTGCACGAGATGCCAGACAACGTACAAGTGCAGCCTCCGCGGGAAGCTACATTGGAATGGGAGACGTTGCCTACGTTTGCGCGCTACTTTGCCAGAACAAGTCAAAATCTTTGCTGTTACACACATGGCTGGTGCAGGAGATGGATTCGACGCTCGCTCAGTTCGTCCTTTAAAATCGACCTTTGAGATCGGTTCAGCAGAACTGAGAATCAGATGTTCGTATGAGATCATTTCAGACAGCTATGTAGTTTTGCACAGCGAAAATAGTCTGTTACTGAACAGGGTGCGAGTTGTTCTCATCTGCGGAGTCATGCACGAGGATGGTTGTCGTCTTTGCTACCGGACCGAGAAGCTTGCCGCACCGGCGACGCCGCAGCAGACGAGGCCAACTTATTCCGAGGTAGTCGGGCTAATGGCGCCACTTCTGCATACGTGCTGCGGAGCCTGGTTGATACCTCCGCGTATCTGGCTCACGCGATTTCTTTGGGGTGCACCGAAGATCCGTGTGCGTATCTTATACCAGGCGAGCTCAATGCCGAGTGCCTAACCACTCGCTTCAAAGCGGCGCTTCGCCGCGCTTAGCTCCGCGTTAGGGGGCAAACAAAGTGTTGCGTGATCGGGTAGATTTTTGGATCAAATTCATCTGCGAAAATTCGCAGTTCCCCGTACCCGAACGGCTGCGCGATCAGTTTTCTGCGGCAACGTTTTCAGATTTCTGCAACTGCGGCTGCAATAGCTTCTCCGTTTCTGTACCAGAAAAATCAGCAATTCCACCTATTGCCAGTTCTGGCTCAGCCGGCGGCATGGTCTTTGAGAGCGCGTTTCAACTGCAAGACACGGGCAAGTCTCTTGAAATTCTCTTGTTCGTAGATGCGATAGGAAATCTGTCATACGTAGAGATTGACTGCAATGCCAACTCCGAGCCAGTCCCGGACACCATCACAATCAGTGGGCCTCCGTATCATGTTCATGCATCCCAGGCACTTGCCCCCTAACAATTCCGTAAGAGACTTCCCGTCAACCCCGGCTGCATGATGGTCTGACCTCAAGCGTTCAGGCCTTTGCTTTGTCTTCTTGTCCTGCGTACTGCTTTTGCCAGTTCGCTGCGGTGGTGCAACGTTGCCAGACTGCATTTCCGTAATCGGTCTTGTTGAGCCTGTGCTGCCGACTCGGACCAGGGTATAAACCGCACCCGGAGACCTCTTTCATTCATCGGGTTCGTCGGTGTTCGAGGATCAGTCGACACACCTTGGGACGTCCAGATAGTTAGTCAGGTTCTCTCCAGGTGGGTCTGACCCGTTACTACCGCATCGCGCTGGCGTTGAAACGAATCAGGCCATGGCGGCGCCCGCCTTGGCATGCCCGCTTGCCGGACGTTGCACCATCGGGTGCTTCATCCATGCTTCCGCGTCGTAGTGTTCGGCTCTGGCCAGGATGGCCCAGATCTGTCGCGCGTGCTTGTTGGCAATGGCGACGATCACCTTGCCGAACGGCAGGCGGCAGGCCAGCGATTGGATCCATATCTGCTCGGGCGTGCGCTTGTCGATGCTGGCGGTCTTGGCGCGCTGCAAACTGCTTCGTGCACCCTGGATCAGGAGCGTGCGCAGATAGGCATCGCCGCGACAGCTGATCTTGCCCAGGCGAACGTGTCCGCCGGTGGTGTGCTGGGTGGGCACAAGGCCCAGCCACGCAGCCATTTGCCGGCCATTCTTGAATTCGGTAGCCGAACCGACTGTGGCAACCACCGCATCGGCGGTAATCGCTCCGACGCCGATGATGGCGCGCAGGTGAGCGCACCGCTCATCGGCTCGCGCATGGTCCCCGATGCGCGCCTCACAGACCTTGACGCGCTCGCGCACCGCGATCCAGTGATCATTCAAATCGTCGATCAGTACCTTCACTGCCAACGGCAATGCCGCACTCTCACTCAAGTCGGACAGGGCACGACGCAAGGCCAAATCACCCTTCGCAACAATGAAGCCGAACTCGGCCAGCAGGCCGCGCAAACGGTTGCTGATGGCCAGGCCTTCGGTCTTGTAGCCTTCACGCGCCCGATGCCAGGCCAGGCGAGCTTGCTGCTCGACCGACTTGATCGGAACAAAGCGCATATTGCCCTGGCGGGCTGCCGTGGCAATGGCCTCGGCATCATTGCGATCATTCTTGGTCAGACGACTCTTGCGAAACGGCGTCACGAACTGCGCCGCAATGACCCGCGGTTCAAGGCCGAGCTCGCGACAGCGCCGTGCCCAATGGTGTGCACCGCTACAAGCCTCCATCGCGACCACCGTACCCGCCGGCCGTTGGGCCAGCCAGGCACTGAACGCATCGCGACGCAGATCACACCGCTGCAGCACGCGACCCGATGGATTGACCTCGCACACCGAGAACGTATTCTTTGCCAGATCCACGCCGATGGTTATAGTGCTCATGGAGACTTCCTCTTCTGCTGACGGTTTTGTCGAAACACCATCATGGCCCTCGAGGCCGAACGAGGGGGAAGTCTCTTTTTACTCATTCAAGCCGAACCCGCTTCGCGGGTCGGCTTAATTCAAGCGTTATATGGATTGACACGCGCAACGTTACACGTGACACTGTAGTCGATGATACGTGCTTCAAGCACAAGGGATTGGCCAAGTTCTTCGCATCCGGCAGCACGGCAGGTATTCAGCCCACGCATGCCAAGCGGCTTCGGCTCATCCTTGGCAGGCTCAATGCTGCGTCAATCGTCAAGGATATGGATCTCCCAGGCCTCCGACTTCACGAACCCACAGGCAACCGTCGAGGGACATGGTCTGTCACGGTAAACGGCAACTGGCGCGTAACGTTTCGATTCAAGGGCGGAGATGCCGAGGTCGTCAACTACGAGGACTATCACTGAGGTTTTATCATGCGTATGCACAACCCACCCCACCCTGGCGAAGTACTCCGGGAGCTGTGCTTGGAGCCGCTTGGCATTTCTGTCACTGATGCTGCGCAAGCGCTCGGCACCAGCCGCAAGACCTTGAGCGCAATTCTCAACGGCAAGGCTGGCATCAGCCCGGAAATGGCACTGCGCCTCTCCATTGCGTTCGATACATCGGCGGAGAGCTGGCTTGCCCAGCAGTCTCAGTATGAGCTTTGGCAAGCCGAGCAGCATCGCAACGAGTTGCACGTAAAGAGGCTCGTGGCTGGGTAGCAACTGCCACATAACAGTTCGGTCAAGCGGACGCGCAAAAAGCACGCGCCGCTTAACTCCAGCGCTGGGCGGCAGGCCAACATCGTAGATATCCGGCGGAGAGGTGCTAGTCTTCTTCTATGCGGCAGGCCAGGGAGTCCGATGAAAACAAGCTTCAAATCTTTCACAGAAAGCACCAGGGATGATTGGCAAATAATCATCGGGGAGCAGAAGCAGTTCATGTCCGGTCTGCCAGATCGGATCCTGGCGCATATGCAGCTCCTCAAAGGTGATTACGGCGGCTTTCCCATTGACAGGCTGCAGCACTGTCTTCAGACCGCTGAGCGGGCTGCAGAATCTGGCGAAGATGACGAATACGTGGTTTGTGCCCTCCTGCACGACATCGGCGATACATTGGGTAGCTTCAACCATGCGGACGTGGCAGCAGCAATCCTGCAGCCCTTCATCTCGGAGGCCAACCACTGGATGATCAAGCATCATGCGATCTTTCAGGGCTACAACTTCTTCCATCACCTGGGCATGGATCGCAATATGCGGGACCGGTTCAAAGATTCAGAGCATTACGAGCGTACGGCGCGCTTCATTGCCAAGTACGACAACCTCGCATTTGATAGCTCGCATCCTGAATTGTCGCTCGACCTGTTTGCTCCGTTGGTCAGAAAGCTCATGGCTGAGCCCAAACAGAGCCTCTATAAAGCAGCACTGGATGCCAGTAGCTGAATGCAGTCGGGGAGTGGCGCCGTTGCCGCCCAACTAATTGCTGCAGGTGACGTTTGGCCCGCCGCCCATTTCGCTACAGCAAAATCGCCCGTCGCCTCAAACGAACCCGAGCTCAGGCGTGGGTGTAATGACCCAGTGAAAAGCTGCACAGGCGATACTGCGCGAAGGAGACACCTGTGCGCATAGTGATGGAAGAAGAGATCAAGCGTTGGACAGCGCGCCGAAAGTCGGCATTGGTTCTGGAGACTATCCAGGGGCAAGTCGACCGTGGCCGAGGCCAGCCGTCGCTCGGATCTGCAGCCCACCGAGATCGAGGGGTGGGTAGATGACGGCAAGCGGGGCATGGAAAGGAACAGTGTCTTGCACCTCTTTTTCAAAATCTGCCCGCTCTGCAAACTCAAACCCGAGAACATTCATCAGTGCTCATGACCCATTCTGAACATCCACGAGTCAAGGAGCTGATCGATCGATTGCAGCTGCAGCCGCATGTCGAGGGCGGGATGTTCCGCCAGACGTTTCGCTCTGCGTTTGAGGTTGAGCCAGGCGACTCCAGGGGTACGCGCAGGGCCTTGACGCTGATCTACTTCCTCCTGGTGGAAGGTGGTATCAGCCGTTGGCATCGCGTTGCTTCCGATGAGGCCTGGCATTGGTACGAGGGTGCGCCGCTGGAATTGTTCACGGCCACGGCGGAGTCCGGTGTCATTGGCAAAACCTTGCTCGGCCCGCTTTCCGACAGCGCATCGCCGCAGCACGTCGTGCCGGCAGGGTACTGGCAGGCCGCGCGTCCGACCGGTGCCTACACTCTGGTGGGTTGTTCGGTCGGTCCCGGTTTCGAGTACACCGATTTCACCCTGCTCTCCTCCTTGCCGGAGCTCGAGCGGCCCAGGCTGACTCCTGCCGCGCTAATGGATGAGCTTCTGTAGGCGCTGGATCAACCGAGGGATCAGATCCGCCTTTCTGTGGTTTTGATGCCTGGGGCTCGGGCTGGTCGTGACGCGCCACCGTTGTTGCGCCAGAACCTAGGACTGCGTGCTTTGAAGTGGACTCAGCTTGTGCCTGGGCATACGCCTGACAAGGCAGGAGTACCTGAAGGGCTGCCTCGACTCAGGACATCATTCGAAGCGAGGCGCCCGGTCGCAGAAGCCTGCTCCCCGCAATGGAGCTGCTACCGGCTCAGTTGGCCCAATCAGGGGAGTCCCGATGCGGCCATTGATCCGACGCCCGTCGCCTGCGCATACAAAAAGACACCAAACACAAGCGCGCAACCGGCTATCCAATGCCACGAAGGCGGCACTGGATCCTCGCGCGTTTTGCTGCCGACATCGCGACCGGCTCTCCACGCGATGTACAACATGGCGACAGGGGTAATGCCCAGGGTCTTGAAACCCTCGAATGCGCTCCCCCAGGGTTCGGGTCGCCACAGGAGTCCGGCGACCACGGCGGAACCCGCAGCAGCGACGTATGCCAGCGCAATGGCGCAGGCGCTTGGGCTCCGCCGCTTTCGAAGGTTGGCAAGCAGCACGCGACTGACAAGGACGTATCCACCGATGCCAATGAAAGCTCCGACCATCTTCCAGCTCGGTGGCCAGCGCATGATCAATGCGGTGAAGTGCCAGTCATCCGAATTTTTCAGGGAGTCGAAAGCCAGTTGGCCCATGAACCAGTACAAGTTCAGGGCCGCCGACATCAGCAGAAAAAGCCTCATGTGCGGACCCGGCCGCAAGCGGTTGAGCAGCAATACCGCCAGGAGTCCAGCCGCGAGATTGCCGATCGGGCCGCCCAGGCTGGTCATCGAGTTCCATTCCGAGCAACGGAACCAGATCGACGTCAAAAGGGTGATATGTCCGCCGGAAGCGACGCAACTGAGGCCGTGGCCGATTGTTTCATGGCACAAGGTCGCCACGGTTGCGGCCAGCACACCGATCGCGATGACCGTCGCCAGGTGCCCGGGTGAACGAGCAGTCGGTTGCGGTTTGATCATCGATGTTCCCCCGCGTAGCAGACAGGACCCATGCAGACATTGTATTCACCAGCCGGGACGGGGTGAATCGGCATCCCGAATGCCACATGCTGGTCTCTTCGATATATTCACAGGCAGCGACCGCGGCTACCTCGCGAGCTTGACTGCCCGGGAAAGGAGCGGGTTACACTGCGGGAATTCGGTCTGGCACCCGTAGTTGCATGGCAAACCAGGCCAACGGAATGCAGGGGGTGTCCGTGGAATCATTCCAACATGTGATGAGCCTTATCTCGGTTGTAATCGGTCTGGGTGTGGCGCATATCCTGTCGGCGCTGGGCCAGGCCATTCACCGGCGCATGGGCAGTGGTGCTCCGCTCAAGCTGGATGCCACCACCCTGCTGTGGATCGGGTTCGTGTTCATCTGGCTGGTGGGCTTCTGGTGGTTCGAGTATCGCTTCAGCGAGCAAGCCGTGTGGACCATGGGGCTGTACCTGTTCCTGCTCGGCTATTCCGTGCTGCTGTTCATGCTGGCGATCGTGCTGGTGCCCTTCCAGCTTGAGGGCGTGTCCAGCACACGTGAACACTTTTTCAAGGTGCGGCCCTGGTTCTACGGCCTGTTGCTGGCGGTCAACGTGGTTGATCTGGGTGATACCTTCATGAAGGGCATGAATTGGGGCCTGCGTCCGAGCTATCTGATCTTCTGGGGCGCAACCTCGCTCGTGTGCATCATCGGGCTGGTGACAAAGAAGCCGCGGGTGCACTTGTTCATGGCGCTGGTGATGTTTCTTTGGCAACTGCAATACACGTTCGCGGATATCGGCGTGCTGAAGGCGACCACCGGCTAGGGTTTTGCTGCCCGTACCGGGAGGCCAGCGGAAATGACCGATTGCATCCCGTGGCGCTCTTTGTTCCGCTGGCGGCAATCCGACGCGCCAGGCATGCTGCGGCGCTTGCGGGGAGGCCGCGCATGAGCTGTCGTTGCACATCACCGAAGCGGGCCACTGGCAAACAAGACATCGAGCAGCAAGGGAAACAGAATGAGCAAGGTATTTGTCAACATCGCGCTTAGTCTTGATGGCTACATGGCGCCGGAAGGGATGACCATGGAGGACCCCGGGCACAAGAACTGGGGTGAAAAGTGGGGTGCGCTGATGAGCTGGCTGCTGAAGCAGCAATACATGCGCGAGAAGCTCAATTTCGGTCCCGGCGGTGCGACCGGTCCGATCAACGACATGGTGCGCCATACCTTCGAGCGCACGGGCGCCAACATCATGGGCAAGCGCATGTTCGATCAAGGCGAGGTGAGCTGGCCGGAGGAGGCCCCGTTTCACACTCCGGTATATGTGCTTACCCATGAGAAGCGAGACCCTTGGGTGCGCCCTGGCGGAACCACATTCCATTTCGTCAACGACGGGCCGGAGCGTGCATTGGCGTTGGCCCGGGAGGCCGCAGGAAGTGGTGATGTTCGCATTTCAGGGGGCGCGGAGGTGATCCAGCAGTTTCTGAACCTGGGTGTTGTGGATGAGCTGGAAATTGCCCTGGCTCCCGTGTTCTTCGGCGGCGGCCGGCGCCTCTTTGACAATCTGGATGTGCCCGCGCAACAGTTTAGAATTGAATCGGTGCTTGATGGCCCGGATGCCACTCACTTGCGATATGTGCGCAAGTAGAAAAAGCCGAACAGGCCATGGTCACTCCTGCGGCAAGAGCGCCTCCTGCCAAAGGCTCTGCCTTTGCCGCCCGAGCTTTGACGCGCTGGCCCTGAATGTCGGGAGACAGGAAAACCGTGGCGCATATCGCTTCCGTGATGCCAGGCCAGACGATCTCGCACGTCTGGTCGAGATGCTTGCTGACGATGAACTCGGTCAGACTCGCGAGTTGCCGGGCACCCCGATCAATCAAGGCTACCGGGCAGCATTCCAGGCTATCCGGGAAGATCCGAACAACGAGCTTGTCGTGTGCGAGGCGAGCGGTGAGATCGTGGGCATGCTGCAACTCACGTTCATCCCCTGTCTGACCCATGTCGGGAGCTGGCGGGCGTTGATCGAGGGTGTTCGTGTCTCGTCATCGCAGAGAGGCAAAGGCATTGGCGGAAAGCTGTTGCAGTGGGCCATACAGCGCGCCAGGGCAAAGGGCTGCCTGATCGTCCAGCTTGCCAGCGACAAGACAAGGCCGGATGCGATACGTTTCTACGAAAGCCTCGGCTTCAAGGCCACCCATGAAGGCATGAAGCTCTGGCTCAAGTAAGCCAGCCGGACAATGCCCCTTGGGCAACCGCCCACGAGCCTGCAGTGCGTCAGGACCACGTCCTGCCACAAGCAGGGCTCGGCATTGCAGGCAATGCTGTCGGCACCGGGCAAAAATCGCACAGCCCGGGATTGCCGGATCGCAGGAGCGCTTTGCACCGGCGATTGCCCTGTTGCAAATGGTCCTGAACGTGTTATACAGTGAACCACATGGTTCACTATCAATCCAACCTCGACTCAACCTTCTCCGCTCTCTCCGATGCCACGCGCCGGGGTGTGCTGGAGCAGCTTGTGCATTCGGACGCATCGATCACGGATCTGGCCGAACGATTCGAGATGACCCTCACCGGCATGAAAAAGCACGTGAACGTGCTGGAGCAGGCGGGGCTGGTGGCCACGGAGAAGGTGGGGCGTGTACGCACCTGCCGGCTCGGTCGGCACCGACTGGAAGAAGAGGCGGCCTGGATCGAGCGGCACCGGCAACTATGGAGCGCACGCTTTGATGCCCTGGACGAAATCGTCGAAAACATGAAGAGACAGGAGAAGGCAGATGTCCGCAAGCAATGAGGGCCGCGCCACGGCCGACAAGCGCACCGTCGTGGAACGACAATCCGACCGTGAAATGATGGTGACACGAACGTTCAATGCACCGGTGCACATGGTGTTTGAAGCATGGAGCAAGGCCGAATTGTTCCAGCGCTGGTGGGTACCTGCTTCGGCGGGGCTGACACTGCTCTCGTGCGACATGGATGTGCGCACCGGCGGCTCCTATCGCCTGGTGTTCCGGCATCCGATGGCGGAGGAACCGATGGCCTTTTTCGGCAGCTACACCGAGGTCATTCCGGACAAGCGCATCGTATGGACCAACGAGGAAAGCGACCAGGGCGCCGTGACCACGGTGAACTTCGAGCAAAACGGCGACCAGACGCGGGTCACCCTGCACGAACGCTACCCCAGCAAAGCCGCCCTCGACGACGCGCTCGCCGGTTCGGCGGAAGGGCTCCCCGAACAGTTCGCCCAGCTGGACGAGCTGCTCGCGGGCCGAGCATGATTACTGCGTGATCCGGGGGGCCGGTCGGGCTGTGGCTGGAACACACGACCGCAGCACGGCCGGCCCATCCACCCTGAGCAACCCGGTGCGTTACCAGACACGCTGCGAGGCTGGAAACACGATGCCGGACTCGATGGTTCGCATGGTCCGGTGGATGAGCTTGCGCCCAATGCGAACGGCATTCCCCGCACGCTGCCGAGCAGACCCCGGCTTGCGGGGATTCATCACGCTCCCATCCGGCGGGATCCGCATTTCGCTGGTCCTGGGGCAACCGAGTGCCCCGCCGGGCATGCGTTGCTGATACCGTATCCCGAACGCTCCTGCTCCGCGCAAGCCGCGCGGCCATGTCCGGGGTCGGTGTCCTGGGTCGATTGATGACCACACAAGGGAATTTGGGGGAACAGCCATGCCAGTCATTCGCTCGATCGGTTCGGTCGTCCTCGGCAATCTGATATTCGCGCTATCCGCGTTTGCCTTCTTCAGGCTCACCGGCCAACCGCCGCACGCGGAGGCTCCATTCTGCCATCATGAGCGCAAGCATCCACGTGGGTGTTCGGCGGCCTTTGCCGGGGGCAATGTCGCCGCGCGGCTTGCGGGGAGCAAAGCCGTTCTCATGGCATTGCTTTGCCGTGATCCTGGCCATTGGCGCTGCCATCTCCCTCGTCAGCACACTCGGGCTGGTGCCGTCGGAGTCAGATTTCGGCACTGGTTCTCATGGCTCCGGGCGCTGCCCTGGGCGGCTGGTTCCGTGCAAGATCTGCCTGACCCCCATACAGGCCGAAGCTGCTGTGCGGCATCCGAGACATGTGGCAGACTGCACTCGCAGAGCTCTCCGCTCCCCGGGCCGCTTTCCAGCCTGAGCGGTAATCCCAAGGCCCGAGGAAAATACAATGCAAAAGAATCCGTTGCTCGCACTGGCAATGCTCCTGGTGACGTTCCTTTCCGGCTGCTCTGCTCTCGGCGTTTCATCATCAGGCGGTGTCGGCGAAAAACACCGCGCACAAGGCGGCAGCGCCCGACTACTTCCTTCTGCGGCCGGAGGTCGAGAAGGCCTACGGCTATTCGCATGCCGTGAAAATCGGGGATGACATCCGGATCTCCGGTGCCGTGAGCATGGATGAAAAGGGCAATCCGACCGCTGTGGGTGATCTGGACCAACAGATGAAGAACGCCTATTCGGATCTGGAAAAAGTCCTGCAGCACTACGGCTATAGCTTCGACGACGTGGTCGTCGAGAACATCTATACCACCGACATGGCAAAATTCCTCGAGGCGGCGTCCTATCGCAACACCATCTACACCAGGCATTTTCCGACCGGAACCTGGCTTGAGGTCAAGGGGCTGGCACTGCCCGAGTTCATGATCGAGATTGAACTCGAAGCGCACAAGAGCCGGTAGCACCTGCCATCCATTGCCGGCTCTATGCGGGACGCGGCCAGTAGCGAGCCGGGGGTGCACTCCCTGGAGACACACCTGGCGGAATTCGGGAACAGGAGGATCGAATGAATGAACCAGGCAGCAGGTCCGACGCGGCAGCTGATTGGCGAGTGGCACGCCTCGACCGGATTCGGGCACTCATCCGCAAGGCCGCGCCGCGGGCGGTTGAGGAAGTCAAATGGAAAAAGCCATCCAACCCGGGTGGCGTGCCCGTGTGGTCGGACGGAGGAATCATCTGCACCGGAGAAATGTACAAGGGCAAGGTGAAACTCACCTTTGCCAAAGGTGCTGCGTTGAGCGACCCGAAGCGCCTTTTCAATGCGAGCCTGGACGGCAAGGTTCGCCGCGCCATTGACCTCAAGCAGGACGATGCGCTGGATGAGCCGGCATTCATGGAGCTTGTACGAGCTGCCGTGGCATGGAATCACGGCAATGCCAAGGGCTAGCCATGCCGCGAGCGTTCGGGTCCATCCCGCTGCCTGATGTCCCGGTATCCTCCGAAGAGTCATGAGCCGGCCTGAAAAATGGAGGAGCGACGCGTGCCGACTGCACCGCTCGGGCGATTGCCGTGAGAGCGCCAGGGCTGGTGCGTAACGGTCGCGCCCAAGTGCGGCAGGCGCGTCGGACACTGAAGCGGCGACACGCTATCCTAGGTGGTCGTCAGCAAGGCAAGCGTCCATGTCGATCCAACTCACCCCTTTTGCGCGGACTCGCCTGTTTCCGAAGGCATCACGTCGCAATACCATCCAGGATTGCAGTGCAGAGGCATTCGAGCAGTATCTGAACGAGCATGCGCCGCTCAAGGACCTGGCGGGCTATGCGCCGTTCTGCCGTCTGCACGTGCACCGCAACTGGACATCCACCCGCTGCATGGCGGTGCCGATCACCGACGACAATCGTCATCTGCTGCGTTCGGCCTACGAGGCGCGCTCGTCGGAGGAACTGCCGGTGCTGGTGCGCTGGTTCGAGAATGTGGACCCGCCTGTCGCCAGGTACCTCATCCCAATCCTGTACAGTGCCGAGCAACTGGCGATTGAAGGCTCACCCATCAAGGCCGATTGGGGTGTGGTCGGTTGTCTGTACACCATGCAAGCGGAAGAGACACCGATGGCGCCGATCACCATGATGCGCAACGCCGTGGGCGTCGACGAAGGCGGCTCGGGCGTGCCGCTGGACCGCGAGGCCTACCAGCACAGTGTGGACTTCTGGCAGGATCATGCAAACTGGCGAGGGTGAGCCAGACCGGAAACAGGCCGCGGAGCAACAGACATCTGCAGATGCATCGAACAGGAATCAGAGTCGAGCTGAATGACCAGCCCTGACAAAAAATCATCCTGACCGCCTCGCTGGAAAGAGTCGAAAGAGTCGCAGGCGACGGCACTCATGACGAATCGGCGCAAGGGACCCTCTGATTAACCCTGAGTAGGTGGCATGACGTCCAGAAAGTCCGCAGTTCGTGTCGCGCGGCGCCGTGCAGGCTGGGCTGCCTGGACAAGCCGCGCGGCGCGGGATGCGGGCTTTCTGGACGTCACCCAGGCGTTCAGAATCAACAAGTTGGGCCCATGGCGTCTGTCCGCGATCCTGCGTTGCACTGACTTGACAGGCCACCAGCCTGCCTGCGCCAGTGCGCCTTGACTTGCGAACAGACACCATGGGTGACACCTGCTCAAGGTTAGTCAGAGGGTCCCAAGGCCAGCTGAACGCGCAGCGCATCAAGGTGTGGCGGGTCGACAAGGCCATCACGCGTCATTGGGGGGTCCATATCCGTCCCGCTATCCCGCACTGGTAGTGTGACGGCCTTGCTGCACAGACAATCTGAGAGAAGGAGAAGACAAGAATGCCAGTTCCGCATTGGAGAAAACTCTCCGGTTACTTGTTCCTGGCCGGTGGCTGCATGTTCTTGCTGGCGGCCTACCTTGGCGAGCAGGCGGCGATGTACGGCGCCGGTGCAGCACTGATCGCTGTCGGTGTCGTGTATCTGAGCAAATCAGGAAAAGACTAGGAGCCCGCTACCAGTTCCTGCGTGCGGGCATGCGGCCTGCTGTCCAACGCAGAATTGCGGGTGTGGTTTCAGCGGGACAGGCTGGCGTCGTCGAGGGCCTGGAGATAGGCCTTCCAGTTGGCCTCCTGGTTTACCCCGAGCGTGTACAGCGTGGACCAGGCAAAGATGCCGGTGTCATGGCCGTCGCTGAAACGCAGCAGCACGCCGTAGTTGCCGACCGGCTCGATGGCGTCGATGTTGACGTCGCGTTTTCCGGGGACCAGTTTCTGCTGGCCGATACCGTGCCCCTGCACTTCGGCGCTGGGCGAGTGGGTGCGCAGGTATTCGAACGGCAGGCGGAATTGCTGGCCGTCGTCGAAGGCCACTTCGAGCGCGTGCGAGGCGCGATGCAGGGTGATGCGGGTGACGTGGGGCATGGCAACGACTCAGCTACTCGATGCACTCGGGGATGGATTCTGCGACGGCAGTCGCTTCGCTCCTTGCGCGCAGAATGACGGGAATAATTGTACGGGTCTGGTTGGAGGCAGGACAGTGCGCGGGCCAGGAACCGGATATCGCGGCGTGCTTGCCACACCGGCACGCGTGTCGGGGTGATCATGCGTTGCATGGCTGTGGTCTGCGCCTGCAGTCGCTTCGCTGCTTGCGCGCAGAATGACGGTTGGTTTGGTTATTAGCCTGGTCTGCGGCGCTGCGGGAAACCGATCAAGGCGTCAGTGCACGTGGCCGAGGCCGGTATCGCTGTTGTCCAGTTGCGGCGCTTCACCGGCGACCTTCGCCAGTATGGTCGCGTAGGGGTCGTTGAAGCACACGGTGGAAATCTCGTCCCAGGCAAAGAAGGACGGTTCGCGCAGCCATTCGGCCTGGGGCGTGATTTCCTGCAGGCTGAAGCCATCGTCCTCGCGCGCCACGACCCGGCCCACGTAGCAGATGTCGGTCTCGTCGGGGTTGTCGTTGTCCACGCGCAGGCTCATCACTGACGACAGCGCGGCGATGCTGTCGATGACAGCGCGCACGTTGTCCAGATCCACGTTCTCCGGCATGTCCGGCTTGAGGCCGTTGAGGGCGATGGCCTTTTCCAGGAACTCGTGATGCTTGTCCGGCACTTCGATGTCGGTGATGTCGCGCTGGCGCAGCACGTGGATGCCATCAAAGGCGAGGTTGTCGCCCAGCACCCAGAGCATGAAGAATTCATGGCCGACGGCGCCGACATAGCCGCAATAGCTGCCCGCTTCCAGGTCGTCGCGCCACACGCGCACAAGTTGCCGTTTGCTGCAGGCTTCGCGCAGCAGCGGACGCATGCCGCTTGCCTTGAATGGAAGAATCTTGGCCATGGGTGTCAGTCTAACGCAATCCGTCTGAAAACCCGCTTACAGAATATAGCGGCTGAGGTCTTCGTCCTGAACCAGCTCGCCCAGGTGCTGATCAACATAGTCACTGTCGATCTGGTACTTTTCGCCGGATTTGTCTGCCGCTTCGAAGGAGATCGTTTCCAGAAGGCGCTCCATGACGGTGTGCAGGCGGCGTGCACCGATGTTCTCGGTGGTGGCGTTGACCTGGTAGGCCACGGCGGCCAGGCGGTCGATGCCATCTTCCGAGAAGGTGATGGTGACGCCCTCGGTGCCCATCAGCGCCACGTACTGCTTGGTCAGGGCGTTGTTGGGCTCGCGCAGGATGCGCTTGAAGTCGTCCTCGCTCAGGGCACTCAGTTCCACCCGGATCGGCAGGCGGCCCTGCAATTCCGGAATCAGGTCGGAGGGCTTGGCCAGCGAGAAGGCGCCCGAGGCGATGAACAGCATGTGGTCGGTCTTGATGGGGCCGTACTTGGTGGACACGGTGGAGCCTTCGACCAGGGGCAACAGGTCGCGCTGCACGCCTTCGCGGCTGACGCCGGACTGGCCACCGCCGTAGTCACTGCGCTGGGCCACCTTGTCGATCTCGTCGATGAACACGATGCCGTTCTGCTCGCACACTTCCACCGCTTGCGTGCGCACCTCCTCGTCATTGAGCAGTTTGCCCGCCTCCTCCTCGATCAATTGCGGCCTGGCCGCCTTGATGGTGAGCGTGCGGTGCTGGGTCTTGTTGCCGCCCATGTTGGCGAACATCTGCTGCAACTGCTGGCCCATTTCCTCCATGCCCGGCGGCGACATGATCTCCACGCCCACGTTCATGGCCAGGTCCAGCTCGATCTCGCGCTCGTCCAGTTTGCCCTCGCGCAACTGCTTGCGCAGTTTCTGGCGGGTGTCGCTGTCGCTGCTGCCGGCATTGGGTGAAGCCGGGTTCCACTCGCCGTCGTTCTGGCGACGCGGCAGCAGGGCGTCGAGAATGCGCTCCTCGGCACGGTCCTCGGCCTGGCTCTTGACGCGCTGCTTGGCCTGGTCGCGGGCCAGCTTGTAGGCGCCGTCGGCCAGATCACGGATGATGGCCTCGACATCCTTGCCGACGTAGCCGACCTCGGTGAACTTGGTCGCCTCGACCTTGACGAAGGGTGCGTTGGCAAGCGTGGCCAGCCGCCGCGCAATCTCGGTCTTGCCCACGCCGGTGGGGCCGATCATGAGGATGTTCTTGGGCGTGATCTCCTTGCGCATCGCCTCATCAAGCTGCATGCGCCGCCAGCGGCTGCGCAAGGCGACTGCCACGGCGCGCTTGGCGTCGCCCTGGCCGATGATGTAGCGGTCGAGTTCGTTGACTATTTCGCGGGGGGTGAGTTCGGACATTGCGGGGCCGGTATCTGTTGAGGTTGCGGGTGTCGGGGCTGGTTTCGCGGGTGCAGCGGCTGCGGCGGGCGGCTTGCACTGGGCACGGCAGGCGGCCTGCTCAGTCGTCCAGCTCTTCGATGGTGACGTTCTGATTGGTGTAAATGCAGATATCGCCGGCTATCTTGAGCGCTTTTTCCACGATCGTGCGCGCATCGTGCTCGGAGTTTTGCAGCAGTGCCAATGCCGCAGCCTGCGCGTACGGGCCGCCGGAGCCGATGGCGATCAGGCCGTGCTCGGGTTCGAGCACGTCGCCATTGCCGGAGATCAGCAGACTGTTTTCCTTGTCGGCCACCGCCAGCATCGCTTCCAGCTTGCCCAGCCGGCGGCTGGTGCGCCATTCCTTGGCCAGTTCGACCGCGGCGCGGGTCAGATTCTGGCCATGCTTGACCAGCTTGTCCTCGAACAGCTCGAACAGGGTGAAGGCATCGGCGGTGGCGCCGGCAAAACCTGCCAGGATGTGGTTGTCCTTGCCCAGGCGGCGGATCTTGCGGGCATTGGACTTCATCACTGTATTGCCCAGGGTCACCTGGCCGTCACCGCCAATCACGACCTTGCCGTTGCGGCGCACGGAAACAATGGTGGTGGCATGAAAACTCTCGGACATGGCAGATCGTCTGTGGCTGGCGGGAAAACAAGACATGCGGGCGCCGACCGGCAATTCCAAGTGCGGGCTTGCCGAACCTGGGCTCGACCTTGGTGCGGGGAGCAAAGTCCGGGCTGCGGCGGTTTCGCCGCATCTCTCGCCAATGCAGGGAGAGTTTGTCCGGCAGGATCCAGCAGAGCTCCGAGTCCCGAGTGCCGAAGATTAAG
>CAWDBD010000006.1:0-21206 GCA_963800395.1 uncultured Gammaproteobacteria bacterium | reverse complement strand
TGACGGCCTGCGGGAAAAGTCTTCGTCCTCGCATCGGAGCGGAGCCGGCATCACGGCATTGCGAAAATGGCCGTCATCCTGGGGCCGGCCGAAGGCCGACGCGGGGAGCGGGCATGGATGACCGCGCTTTGAGGAGCGAGGAAACCCGGGATCCATTTTGACTTTTGCGAGGGTCGGGCGTGCCAGGCGGGGCCACCGTTTCAATGGATCCCGGGTTCCTCGCTGCGCTCGGCCCCAGGATGACGGCTTGCGGGAACAGTCGTTATCCCGGGCTGGCTGCCGGATGACGGGATTGCCGGAACCCGCCCCGCCCCTGGGCCAGCCGCAGGATGACGGGTGCGGAATCACGGCCTTCTCGCTCCGCTGCTGGGCAGGGAATGACGGGACGGTAGCCAATAATGCAATACGTGACGCGGTTCGCGTTCAGGCACTTTGCCATGGGTGAAGCTGCAAGTGTCAAGGAAAATGTGCTTGCAGGGCTGCCAATGTGCAGCGTTTTGCAGTACATTTGGTTTTGTATTTCGGGGACTTGCGTGAACTTCTTATGGCGACACAACTGAACCCCCCCCAATTGCAGGGCCTGATGGGCGTCGCCCGTCGGCTGGTGGCTGATGGTGCCTTGAGCGCCGAAGACGCGCGCGATGCGACACGAGTGTGCACCGAGAACCGCAGTCCTCTTGCGCCTTACCTGATCGAACAGGGCCTGGCGGACAGCGCTGCGGTGGCCATGGCCAACTCACAGGAATTCGGGGTGCCGCTGTTTGATGTCAATGCGCTGGATCTGAAACAGGTGCCCATCGAGCTGGTCAGCGAAGCCCTGATCAACAAGCACAAGGCCTTGCCGCTGTACAAACGCGGCAACCGGCTGTTTGTCGGTGTCGCCGACCCGACGCAGTTTCATTCCCTGGACGAAATCGCGTTCCACGCCAGTTGCAGTGTGGAGCCGGTGCTGGTGGATGCGAAGGATCTGGAAAGGGTCACCGAGCAGGCACTGAACGACAAGAGCACCACCATCGAGGGCATGGACGGCGATGACGGGCTGGAAGGACTGAGCGTGGAAAGCGAGTCCGGCTCCGATGCCGAATCGGGTGTCGATACCGGCGGCAAGGACGATGCGCCGGTGGTGAAGTTTGTCAACAAGATGCTGGTGGACGCCATTCGCCGCGGCGCATCGGACATTCACTTCGAGCCGTATGAAAACCAGTACCGCGTACGCCTGCGCATGGATGGCATCCTGATGAAGGTAGCCAATCCGCCGCGCCAGCTGGCGCCGCGTATTTCATCGCGGCTCAAGGTCATGAGCAGTCTGGACATTGCCGAGAAGCGGATTCCCCAGGATGGCCGCCTGAAGCTCAACTTGTCCAAGACCAAGGCGGTGGACTTCCGTGTGTCCACGTTGCCCACCTTGTTCGGCGAGAAGGTCGTGTTGCGTATTCTCGATGGCTCGGCGGCACGCATGGGCATCGACAAGCTGGGTTACGAGGAAGACCAGAAAAAACTCTATCTCGATGCCATCCACAAGCCCTACGGCATGGTGCTGGTCACCGGTCCGACCGGTTCGGGCAAGACGGTGTCCTTGTACACCGCTCTGAATATCCTCAATGACGCCACGCGCAATATTTCCACGGTCGAAGACCCGGTGGAAATTCGTGTCGATGGCGTCAACCAGGTGCAGCAGAACACCAAGCGCGGCATGACGTTTGCTGCCGCCCTGCGTTCCTTCCTGCGCCAGGATCCGGATGTCATCATGGTCGGTGAAATTCGTGATCTGGAAACGGCTGAAATTGCCATCAAGGCCGCGCAGACAGGCCATATGGTGCTGTCCACGCTGCATACCAATGATGCGGCGCAAACCATCGCGCGACTGATGAACATGGGCGTGGCACCGTTCAACATCACCTCCTCGGTGAGCCTGGTGATTGCCCAGCGTCTGGCGCGCCGCCTGCATGACTGCAAGCAACCCCTGCAGCTTCCGGCGGCAGCATTGCTCAAGGAAGGTTTCAGCCAGGCCGAGATTGATGCGGGCCTGAGTCTGTTCTCGCCCGGTGACTGCCATGGCTGCAACGTCGGCTACAAGGGGCGTGTCGGCATTTATGAGGTCATGCCGATGAGCCCTGAGATCCAGCAGGTTGTGCTGGAAGGCGGCAATGCCATGCAGATAGCGAAGGTGGCGCGCGAGCAGGGCATCCACGACCTGCACGCCTCGGCCTTGCTCAAGGTCAGGAACGGCATCACCGACCTCACCGAAATCAACCGTGTTACCAAGGACTGAGCCGGGATCGCCGATGAACAGCCTGCGCTTCTGCCAATCACTTGAATCTGTGCGTCCTTGTGCAAACCCGGAACCGGGTTCTCGCATGAATGCAACATTGGAAATCTGCACAAACCTGACGGCCTGCGCGATCATTGCGCGTATTCACGCATAAACCGAGCTAGAGGCTCTCCAAATGGCTACAGCGACAGCAAGAAAGACCACTCGCCAACGCGGCGCTTCACGTGCCTCGGTCAAGCAATCAACCGTCTACGAGTGGGTGGCACTTGACAAGCGCGGCCACAAGATGAAGGGCGAAATGGCGGGCAAGAATGCCGCCCTGGTCAAGGCCGAATTGCGCAGCCAGGGCATGAACCCGCAGTCGGTGAAGGAGAAGTCCAAACCGCTGTTCGGATCATCCGGAAAGCGCGTGACGCCGCGGGACGTCGCCATCTTCAGTCGCCAGATTGCCACCATGATGGCATCCGGCGTGCCCATGATGCAGGCCTTCGAGATCATCGCCGGCGGCCAGAAGAACGTACGTTTCAAGAACATGCTGGTGGATGTCAAACAGGGCATCGAGGGCGGCTCATCGCTGCATGAGTCCATGGGGCGCTACCCGGTACAGTTCGACGAGTTGTACCGCAATCTGGTGAAGGCGGGCGAGTCGGCCGGTGTGCTCGATACCGTGCTGGACACGGTGGCCACCTACAAGGAACGCATGGAAGCGATGAAGGCCAAGATCAAGAAGGCCTTGTTCTACCCGATCATGGTGCTGGTGGTGGCCGGTTTGGTGACGGTGATCATGCTGCTGTTCGTGGTGCCGGTGTTCAAGGACGTGTTCGAGAATGCCGGAGCGCAGCTGCCTGGCCCGACCCAGATGGTGGTGGCGGCATCGGAGTTCATGCAGAGCTACTGGTGGATCATTCTGCTGGGGCTGGTGGGCACCATCGTCGGCATCGTCATGGCCAAGAAACGCTCGCCCAGATTCGCCCATTTTCTGGATCGCGTTGCGCTGAAGATGCCGGTGATGGGCAACATCATCCGGCAATCGGCCATTGCCCGTTTTGCGCGCACTTTGGGTGTGACCTTCCACGCTGGCGTGCCGCTGGTCGAGGCACTGGACTCGGTGTCAGGTGCTACCGGAAGCATCGTCTACGGCGATGCCGTGAAGCAGATCCGCGACGACGTGGCGGTGGGCCATCAGCTGCAGCTGGCCATGCGCCAGACCGGCCTGTTCCCCAACATGGTGGTGCAGATGACCGCCATTGGTGAAGAATCGGGTGCCCTGGACCAGATGCTGTTCAAGGTGGCCGAGTTCTACGAGGATGAGGTGAACAATGCCGTCGATACCCTCACCACCTTGCTGGAGCCGCTGATCATGGTCATTCTGGGCGTGGTGGTCGGTGGCATGGTCGTGGCCCTGTATCTGCCGATCTTCAAGCTCGCCGGAACATTCTGATTTGGCTTCCTTGTTCGGGGGTATGCCGCCAGCGTTGTGGGTGATTGCCTGCGCTGTCCTGGGTCTCATCGTGGGCAGTTTTCTCAACGTGGTGATGCTGCGCATGCCGGCGCGCATGATGCACGACTGGCGTGCGCAGGCGCGTGAAATACTGGAGCTCCAGGACGATGCAGGTGAAGCACCTCCGGGTATCGTGCGCGAGCCTTCGCACTGCCCCAAGTGCAAGCACCGTCTGGGCATCGGCGATAACATCCCGCTGTTTTCCTGGCTGTTCCTGCGTGGCCGCTGCCGCTATTGCAAGGAACCCATTTCGCCCCAGTATCCGATTGTCGAGCTGGTGTGCGCGCTGGCCAGCGCCATCGTTGCATGGAAATTCGGTCCCGGTTGGCAGGCAGTCGCCGGCCTGGTACTGACCTGGCTGCTGCTGGCCATGTCCGGCGTCGATGCGCGGACCCAGTTGTTGCCCGACTCGATGACCCTGCCCTTGCTTTGGTTGGGACTGTTGCTGTCACTGGTGCCGCTTTTTGTCGCTCCCTCACAGGCCATTGTCGGCGCGGCCATCGGCTACCTGAGTTTGTGGAGCGTGTACTGGGGCTTCCGCTTGCTGACCGGCAAGGAGGGCATGGGCCACGGCGACTTCAAGCTGCTGGCTGCGCTGGGGGTGTGGATGGGCGCCATGTCCTTGTTGCCAATTGTCTTGCTGTCTTCGGTGGTCGGTGCCGTTATCGGGGTGGTGATGCTGAGCGTACGCGGCCAGGACCGTTCCGTTCCCATTCCGTTTGGTCCCTTCCTTGCCGCAGCCGGATGGATCTGGTTTGTCGCCGGCGACTGGATCAGCCATTGGTATCTGGGCCTGTTTCTGCACTGATGCCCATGCCAGATCGCCCGTACGTCATTGCTCTGACTGGCGGTGTAGCCAGTGGCAAGAGCACGGTTGCCGAACGCTTTGCGGCATTGGGCGTGCCGGTCATTGATGCCGATGTGGTAGCGCGAGAGGTGGTGGCGCCGGGCAGCGACGGTTTCAATGCGGTGATTGCCGAATTCGGCCTCGATGCGATGGGCAATGACGGTGGTCTCGACCGTGCCTGGCTGCGTGAGCATGTATTTGCCGATGCGAAGGAGCGCAAGAAAATCGAAGCCATCCTCCATCCGCGCATAAAAAAACAGCTGCAAATCGATGTCGCGTGCAGCCATGCCCCCCTGGTACTGCTGGCCATTCCATTACTGGCCGAAACATGGCCCGAGTACGACTGGGTGGATCGGGTGCTGGTGGTTGACGTGCCTGAATCCGTGCAGACAAGGCGTTTGATGCAGCGCGACGACGTCAACGAAGAGCTGGCAAGGAAAATGCTTTCCGCTCAGGCCACTCGAGACGAACGCCTCAAGCTCGCCGACGACACGCTGGACAACACCGGCAGCATCGAAGCGCTTCACGCCCGCGTCAGCGAGCTGATGAGTGAATGGAAAGACAGCGCAACACGTTCACGCTGACAGTTCGCAAAAATTTTCGTCATCTTCGGCTCGGCCGCAGCATGACGGAGTTGCGGAAATTTCCGTCATCCTGGGGCCGGCCGCAGGCCGACGCGGGGAGCGGGCATGGATGACCGCGCTTTGAGGAGCGAGGAAACCCGGGATCCATTTTGGCTCTTGCGGTGCGCCGGGCGTGATCCATTTTTGCTGGTACGTATGAGCAGCAGTGATGGGTCAGCCCAGAATAGTGGGCCACAAGTCTTCCCAGTCGGGATTGCTGCTTTCTATCAGTTCCAGCTTCCAGGCTCGACGAAAGCGCTTGAGTTGCTTTTCGCGCTCAATGGCTGAAGTGATTGAGTCGGTCTGTTCAAAGTAGACCAATCGGTGGATGCCGTATCGCTTGGTAAATCCGGCAACCAGCCCTTCCCTGTGCTCACGTACTCGCTTGATGAGGTCGCTTGTCACTCCGACGTAGAGTGTCCCGCGCGGTTTGCTGGCAAGAATGTAGACGGCGGCTTGCTTCATGTTCAAAGCCTAGCAGCCTGACGGGGTTGCGGGAATTTCCGTCATCCTGGGGCCGGCCGCAGGCCGACGCGGGGAGCGGGCATGGATGACCGCGCTTTGAGGAGCGAGGAAACCCGGGATCCATTTGCGCTTTTTGCGATGGTCGCGTCGCCGGGCAGGGCCATGTTTTCAATGGATCCCGGGTTCCTCGCTGTGCTCGGCCCCAGGATGACGGCTTGCGGGAATGCTTGTTACCCCTGGGCCATTAGCGGAGTATCGGTTTGTGGTTTGCGCCGTGGCACTTCCCTAAATTGGCGCACCAAAGCGCTTGGTCACGGCATCAAAAGTGACCATGGAGTCGGCGGCACCGTCGTGTTCGGTTGACAGTGCGGCGGCTCGGCTGGCGTGGATCACGCTTTTTTTGGCTGCAGCGTCGGGCCAGCGCGTCAGTGCGGCGGCGAGTGCGCCGTTGAACGCATCACCGGCGCCGGTGGTGTCGATGGCGTTCACCGCTTCGGCCGGTACTCGGTAGTGTTCCTGTGCGTCGATCAGCCGGCTGCTGCCCGCATCGTGAGACACGAAGCATCCCTGGCTCCCGAGTGTGATGATGACGCAGGCGACCGGCAGCCTTCGACACAGCAGGTGCAGCTCCTTGTCGCCCATGCCTGCAATGGCTTCGGCATCGATTGTGGTGCCGGTCAGATGCTGGCACAGGAGTGCAAACTCGGTTTCGTTGGGCGTCAACAGATCGCATTGCGCGATCATTTCCAGATTGATGCCGGCATCAAATGGTGCCGGGTTGAGGATGCGCAAACTGTTGCCGGATGCCGCTGCATGCAATGCGGCCTGTACCGCGTCGACGGTGGTCTCCAGTTGCAGCAGCACCACATCACAGGCGGCAAAATCGGCCGTGCGGGCATGAATGTGTGCGGGTGCCAGGTGAAGGTTCGCGCCCAGTGTCACCACAATCTGGTTCTGGCTCATTTCATCCACCAGAATTGCGGCGCTGCCCGTGGGTTCGCCAGCCACGACCTGCCAGTGGCAATCGAGCCCCGCGGCGCGTGCTGTGTCGGCTGCCAAGGTGCCCAGGGCGTCGTCACCGCGCGCGCCGACAAAGGTCGTCTCTACGCCCTGGCGGACGCAGGCCACAGCCTGGTTGAAACCCTTGCCGCCGGCACCACTGGAAAATCCGGTGCCGCGCACGGTTTCACCGGCTACTGGAAAGCGGGCCACACGCCAGGCGTGATCCTGGTTGTAGCTGCCAATGACGAGCACCTTGCCGGGCATGGGCGGTGCCGGTTCAGGGGCCGGCAACGACATCGATGGCATCAATGCGTTCGATTTCCTCGCGCTGATGCTTGTGTCGGAACAGCACCGCAAACAGTACCGTCACCACCAGTGCGTATGCGGCGAAACTCAACCAGATGCCATGCCAGTCCAGGGACTGATCGGCGCGGGTGAAGAACTGATCGATGACGATGCCGCTGATGGAACTTCCCAGTACCGCGCCGATGCCGTTGGTCATGAGCATGAACAGGCCTTGCGCGCTGGCGCGGATTTCCGGATCAGCCTGTCCCTCGACGAACAGCGAGCCGGAAATATTGAAGAAGTCGAAGGCCATGCCATAGACGATGTTGGACAGGATGATCATCCACAGCAGCGACCCCGGGTTACCGTAGGCGAACAGGCCGAAGCGCAGCACCCAGGCTGTCATGCTCATAAGCATCACTGTCTTGATGCCGTAGCGCTTGAGAAAAAACGGAATGGCGAGGATGAGCAGTGTCTCGGAAATCTGCGAGATCGACATGGTAATCGCAGGGTAGCGGATCGCGATCGCATCCCTGAACTGGTCCATCTTGGCGAAATCGTGCAGGAAGGTGTCGCCATAGGCATTGGTCAATTGCAGGGCTGCGCCCAGGAACATGGCGAAGATGAAGAACACCGCCATCTTGTAGTCCTTCATCAACGCGAACGAGCGCAGGCCGAGTGCATCAATCAGCGAGGCATGCTTCTTGTATCGCGGCGGGCAGGGCGGCAGGCTGAAGGCGTACAGGCCCAGAATCACTGCGGCTCCGCCGGCAATGTAAAACTGTGCGGCGGACACCTCCAGATGCAGCAGGCTCACCGTCCACATGGCGGCTATGAAACCCACCGTGCCCCAGACGCGTATCGGCGGATATACCCTGACGATATCGACGCCTTCGGTTTTCAGGGCGTTGTAGGCCACCGTGATCGACAGGGCGATGGTTGGCATGTAGAAACACATGTTGATCAGCATTACCCAGAACAGCACGTGTGGATCGTCGATGGTGGGCACGATGAACAACATCACCGCGCCGAGCAGGTGCATCGCGCCGTAGAGGCGTTCGGCATTGATCCATTTGTCGGCAACAATGCCCATCAGGGCCGGCATGAACAGGGAGGCGATGCCCATGGTGGAGAAAATCGCACCGAACTCGGTACCCGACCAGTGCCGGTTCTGAAACCAGTACGCGCCGATGGTGATCAGCCAGGAACCCCACACGAAGAACTGCAGGAAGTTCATCACGATCAGACGAAATTTAAGGCCCATCGACGCATCCCCTCGAAAAAACGGCAGGCATTGCTGGCAGCGCAACCGCCAGACCATCAGGCCAGATTATGCCAAGCACTTGCTTGCGCGCAACTGCGGCACCGCATGGCCCCGCCAGCAGCGAGTGCATCCATCTGCCGGCTTGCAATTTCCTTAGACAGCTTTCGCCACAACCCATGCGGCGAGGACGGCGAACAGCACGGCGGCGGCGAGCCGGGTGGCCTTGAGCGGCAGGCGATCGGCAAAACGCGCGCCCAGCCATACCACCGGTACATTGGCCAGCAGCATGCCGACCGTAGTGCCGGCGACCACCTGCCACAGGGGATGGTACTGCGCCGCAAGCACCACGGTAGCAATCTGGGTCTTGTCACCCATCTCGGCCAGGAAAAAGGCGATCACGGTAGCCAGCAAGACGCTTTGTGCACCGCCGGTATGCGCCTCGTCATCGTCCATGCGATCGGGGACCAGCATCCACAACGCCATGGCGGCAAGAGAAGCCACCACTACCCAGTGCAGGATATCGGGTTTCAGCCAGTTCGCCAGCAACTCTCCCACCGCGCCGGCCATGGCGTGATTGGCCAGCGTGGCCAGCAGGATGCCCAGACAGATCGGCCAGGGGCGACGATAGCGTGCCGCAAGAATCAGTGACAGGAGCTGGGTTTTGTCGCCGATTTCGGCCAGAGCCACCGCGCCGGTGGCAACAAGGAAGGTCTGCATGATTTTTCCAAGGGGCCGGGAAACAGGAGACGCAAGTTCAGCGCACGGCGTCCCGGCCCGGGATCGGCATGCGTGAACCAGCGGTCTTGCCAGTGGCGGAAAACCCGCCCTGCGAGCGCCATGATCGGTTGATCAAGCATGTTGACGCACGCCCCGCGACATCTCGCCGCAGTCGGCTACTCCCCGTTGGAGTGCAGCCAGCATAATTGCACAACGGCTTGCAGACAAGCCGAAAACCGGCCCCGGGATGACGGCAAACCCTAATGGGACGAGAGTGGCCAGTTACACGTCAGGGGGGGCGGAACCACGGACCCATCGCGCGCTTTGGCCACCATCGCATCTGCCAATCTCATGCCGCCGCGGGATCGCGGGATGTTCGGTTTTCAGCCGAGGTTGCATGCCGGCAGGCATAATGGCCGATTCCTGACGCATGGAGAAGCATATGCAATACCGTCGACTGGGCCACAGCGGCCTGCAGCTTTCAGCGCTCTCGTTTGGTGCCTGGGTAACCTTCGGGCGTCAAGTCGACCGGCGCGCCGCGCGCGAGATGCTGGCCTATGCCCACGATCAGGGCGTCAACTACTTCGACAATGCCGAAACCTACGGCGCCGGCGTGGCCGAGACGATCATGGGCGATGTACTGGCCGAGCAGGGCTTTGCGCGTGACAGCTTCTGCGTGTCCAGCAAAGTGTATTTTGGGTCGGTCAAGGACCCCAAGCCTACCCAGCGTGGGCTCTCGCGCAAGCATGTCTTCGAGGCCTGCGACCAGGCACTGAATCGCCTGCAGGTCGACTATCTGGACCTGTACTTCTGCCACCGTCCGGATGAAGACACTCCGGTAGCGGAGACGGTATGGGCCATGGACAATCTGGTCCGCGCCGGCAAGGTGCTCTACTGGGGTACCTCGGAATGGCCGGCCGAGCGCATCCGCGAGGCACATCAGGTGGCCGAGAAGCACAATCTGATTGCACCCACCATGGAGCAGCCGCAGTACAACCTGCTGCATCGCGAGCGGGTGGAAAAGGAATATGCATCCCTGTATGACGAGTACGGCATGGGCACCACGATCTGGTCGCCGCTGGCCTCGGGGCTGCTGACCGGCAAGTACAACGATGGTGTGCCGGAGGGCTCGCGGCTGGATCAGGAAGGCTACGAGTGGCTGAAGGACTCGATCTTCGGCGAGGATGCCGACAAGAAGCTGAAGCAGGTGGCTTCACTGGCGCCGATTGCCGAGGAACTGGACTGCAACCAGGCCCAGCTGGCCATCGCCTGGTGCCTGAAAAACCCGCATGTGTCCACGGTGATGCTGGGTGCCAGCCGACTTGAGCAACTCGAGGAAAATCTGGCGGCACTGGATGTCGCCGAGCGCATGAATGACGAGGTGGTCAAGCGTATCGAGGATGCGATGGCGAGCTGAGCCCGCCTCCATGCCACGTACTCAGTTGTAGCCGTGCAGCGGATCCTCGAAGTCGTCGTAAAACAGCGGCGCTTCGCCTGGTGACTCCCAGGCGCCGATGTCGCAACGTGCCGGGACCGGCGGGCCATTGCCCGGAACGCCAATGCCGAGTGCGGGGCGCGTATTGCCCGGCCCATCCAGCTCCGGACAGGCGTATGGGTCGTTATCATCGGGAGTGGATGGATAGGCACCCTCGATGGCCGGGCTGTCCTGCACAAGCCACAGGTAGGATTGATTCGGTGCTGCGGCGTCGTATTCCAGTCCGATGATGCCGACATCCTGAGTAATCTGGTCACCCGGTCCTGCGCCCATTCCGCATTCCGCTGCTGGCAGAACGTTGTATACGGAGGACGTGGTCGGGTTGGTGGTTGTGAAAGAACTGCATGAATCATGGTTGCCATCGCCAGCCATGAACAGGTTGTTCGATGCCTGCGCGATGATGCTATTCGTTGCACCGTAAAAATTGTCACCCCGATCGGCAGCGCTGTTGTGCCAGAACGTATTGTTGCGCAGCGACAGCATGCCATTGTGGCTGTCGAGAGCGCCGCCCTTGTTTGTCTCGGCCACGTTCAGCACGAAAAGATTGTTGCGCAGGTCGATGTTGACCTGGGTGACGGTGGCGTTCTGATCAAAAGAGATTGCGCCACCTGAGGAGGCGTGATTGGAAATCAGCGTGCTGCGGAATAGTGCAAGTGATCCATTGGAGATATAGATTCCGCCAGCCAAATTTCCACCTTCGCGTCCGGGTGTGCGCGCTGCGTTGGACAGCAGGGCGCTGCGTTCGATGCGCGTTTCTGCTCTTGAGTAGATGGCGCCGCCGATAGCGCTTGCCGTGACTGCTATGGCAACTGCATGATTGCCGTTGAACTGGCTGTCCAGAATTGTAAGCTGGCCATTGGGATCGTCATGGAAGATCGCTCCGCCCCATGCACTGGTATTGCCATTGGCATAATTGGTGAAAAACTGGGAATAGTTGATCTGCACCGTGCCTGTGGCATAAATTGCGCCGCCTGAAGCCGTGGGGTCGCCTCGGGCTTCACAGCCGAAGAACGACACGTTCTCGATATTGATTCTCCCATCTGATACAAACTCCACGCAGCCACCACGGTCTGCGGCACTTTGCCCAAGTTCCAGATCCAGATTGCGCAATGCGAAAAAGAGCACGCTGGAGTTGGTTCGGAACATGGCATGGGAGGAGCCTCCGTTGATGCGTGGATAGTAGGCGCTATCGCCAGCGATGGTGATGACGCGCGCGGTGATGGTCGGCAAATCCGCAGTCAGATCGATCGGGTCGTTGTTGTTCAGCTGTATGCGGATATGGGTGCCGTTGTTTTCCAGATCGTTTGCGTTGGCATCCAGGATTGCCTGGCGCAGCGTGCCCGGGCCCGAGTCGGCGCTGCTGGTGACATAGACATCGATGACGGCGGCCGATGCCGTCGAGACAAGCGCCAGGCCGAGGCAGGTGGTCGTGATCAGTGTGCGGAGATCGAACATGAGCAGTCCTGATGAGGGTCCTGCCCTATTGATCGTAAAACAGCGCCCGATCCGGACATGAGGCCGGATCGGGCCGGTGCGACGGGCGCTTGCGCATTGCTCGATCGCGAAAGCCACGCCGGACATGCCCTTGAACCGGCTCGCTACGAACGCTGATGAATAATGCGGGCTAGGAGCCTGGGCGGTAGAAACACAAGCGGCTGCGGCTCGTGGTTTTGGCCAGCTTTTCCGCTCATTTTCGTTAAATAGCTACGGCTATTCGCCTCAATTGATCGAAAAATCTGCCTCAAAACCACTTTGCCTCGCTCACT
Organism: uncultured Gammaproteobacteria bacterium; assembly: GCA_963800395.1. GTDB lineage: Bacteria > Pseudomonadota > Gammaproteobacteria > Xanthomonadales > Rhodanobacteraceae > DASSBG01. Next base: position 8,969 of record CAWDBD010000006.1, on the reverse strand, counting down.
TGGTTCCTACCGCCCAGGCTCCTAGAGCACCGCCACCGGTGTTGCAGGGGCGTTTGGCGGCGGTGCCTGTGCATGGTCCGGCGGGCTGGGCGGAGTGGGTGGCGCGGCCGCGCGAGGTGCGGCGGGTGGCTTCGGTGGCGCGGGCGGTGGTGCTGGCGGTTCCGGCGGCGGTGGCGGCACCAGCATCGGATGTTGCGGCAGCTTCAACGTGACCTGCAGGGACTTGCCGTGGCGCATGATCGATGCGGTGACGGTCTGGTCGCCGTGCTCGTTCAATGCGCGCATGGCGTCCTCGGGACGGCTGATCACCTGCTTGTCGATGCGGGTAATGACGTCACCCGCTTTCAGCCCTGGCAGTGAATCCTCGTCACTGGCCAGCAGCAAGGCGCCCTTTTCGGTGCCGAAGTAGCTGCCCAGGTCCTTGTTCAGCGAGACCAGGTTGAGGCCCCACCAGGGTGCGAAGCTGCGCATCAGCACGCGCTCGTGCGCCGCACCGTTGCGCGACTCGCGAACCAGCCGCTCGATGTCTACATGCTTGCCGTTCCGGTCGTTCCAGCCCGGCTTGCCATCGAGCAGCGTGGCCCAGGCCGGCATTTCCCTTCGTTCGGCCTTCAGGGTCACGTTGCGCGGCTTGCCTTTGTGCTCGATCTTCAGGCGGATCTTCTGCCCGGCCTTGATGTCACGGAACTGCTCCAGTCGTACCACGCCTTTGCTGCCGATCGACTTGCCATTGACGGTGAGGATGCGATCGCCATGTGCGATGCCGGCCTCCTCCGCCGGGCTGCCGGGCGAGACCGCCTCGACGGTCAGACCATTTGCATCCGGGAACATCACCAGGCCCAGCATGCCGGCATCGGGGTCGGACAGGTAGCGGTAGGCAAACGCCTGGGGTGCCGGCTCACCGAGTCGGCGCGAAAGATCGGCCAGACGCCTGGCCATGTGGTCCATCTGCTGGCGCAGCTGCTGCAGTTCGGCGCGTGACTTGGCCACGTCGGAACGCTTTTCGTCGATGGCAACGCGCTTTTTTTCCAGGTTGGCGCGGTTCTTCTGCAGTTCTGCCTTCTCCTGGGCCATGGCAGCGCGTGCGCTGTCCATGCGGGCGCTGTCGGATGATGCTGCCGTCTGTTGGGCAACCGCCAGGTTCAGCATGCCGCCGCCAAGAAACAGCACGGCGGCAGATAACAGGATTCTGATCTTCATGGTGTGCTCCGTGGAATCAGTTGAGAATGAGTTGCGGGGCGCCGCTCCCGATGGCGACAAGGCGTGTCTGGCCCAGGCGCACAGCAGCCAGTTGTTGCAACAGATCGACGCGTTCCTGCCACAGGACTTCTTGCACCCGGGGGCTGTCCTGGTTGGTGGCCAACTGCATGTCGACCATGCTGATGCTGTCTTCGATGCGGGTGGCGTGGGCCAGGGACGGGCCATTGAGCGGTGCGCCCTGCGCGTTCAGAACGCGGACCCAGTCCTGCAGGCGCTGCGAACGCTGGCGCAGGGCAGGCAGGGCAAGGTGCGACTGGGCTTTCGCCGGCGTGGCTGTCGAGGCCTCGACGACCGGTCCCTTGTTCACGGAATGCAGATGCGGCCATGTCAAGACGGCCAGTAGCACCGCGGCCGCCAGGGCGAGTGGAATGCCGATGCGTGTGAGGCGACGGCGTCGCCCGGTTTGCGCGCGGCGCGCCAGTTGCGCCCACACGTCCGGGGCTTGCACGGGTGGCAAGGCGCGCAGAGCCTGGCCGAGGCTGTGATCGGCGGATGTCATGCGGTTGTCGTTCGAGTCAGACATGGCACGGCCTCCTCTTTGTCATGCATGATCTGGCGCAGGCGTTGCGTGCCGCGCGCCAGTTGGGATTTGGAGAAGCTGACGCTGCGGCCGAACTTCACTGCGATTTCGGGATGGGTGTAGCCCTCGACGTGATACAGCCAAAGCACGGCGCGCGCCGTTTCGGGCAGCTTCTGCAGCGCGGTTTCAAGTGTTGCCGCGTCGGCGTGGCGCCAGGGTTCGGCCATGCCCGGATCGCCGGGTTCGACGTTGATGGACTCATGCTGGCGTGTTTTTTCTCGCCGCAAGTGCATCAGGCACTCATTGACGGCAATGCGTCGCAACCAGCCCCAGAAGGGTGCGTCCCCCTGGAATTGGCGCGCGCGCTGAAAGGCCTTGAGCATGCTGTCCTGAAGCACTTCCTGGGCCCGCTCGCGGTTTCCCGTGATCCGCAGCGCCAGGGTAAACACCGGTTGCGACCAGGTTCGGTAGACATGTTCGAACGCCGCCAGGTCACCGGCACGGAAGCGTGTGACCTGATCGGCGTCGATATCGATGGCGAAGGATGAGTGGCTCACATGGACAAGGATGCACCAGGGAGCCAAAGGGTCGCATGTGCCGGCTGAATCGATGGAGATCCAGAACTGGCGCAGCCTTGGAGCAGAAGTGAATTGGCCGCCTGGCTGGCACCGGCACCTGCTACCGGGCCAGGCAACGGCACCGGCCCGGATGCAGCGAGCCGCACATCCGGACGTTCAGGGTTGGATGCGGTCCTCGAAGTCATCCATGAACAATGGCGCTTCGTGTTGCCATTCCACCGCGCCGATATCGCAGCGTGAGCCACCATCGGCATTGCCGTCAATGATCGCCTGGCGCAATAAGTCGGTGCGGCTGTCGGCCGCGCTGGTAACCTGGATGTCGACGATGGCGGCATGGGCTGCCAGTGGCAGCAGGTACGCCAGAACGGCAGCGGCAATCAGGGGCGCATGGGGTGTTCTTCGTAGTGGCTGTCCCTGAAATACAGAGCCGGGCGGTAAAAGCGGGCATAGGGGCTGACAAATACCTGCTCGGGGGCGCCTGCTCGGGGGCGATGTGGCACGGGGACATGAAATCAGGTCGCTGCGCCCACGAGGTGAAATCTGCGACGAGGCACATGCCTCGATAGACTCCCGCGAGGAGTCATGAAGCGGGATGGAACTTCGTCCAGCTTACAGGGCGGCCAGGCGGAGCAAGGCAGGGTGGTTCTTCCCGAGCTGGCGGCGCAGCTCGCTGAGGGCCGCGTCACGACTTTGACGAGTGCCGGCATCGGCAGCCAGGCGCATTTGTGCGGTGGCCTTGAGGAACTGTGCGATCAGCAGCGGCGGACTGTTGGCTGCCAGGTGCTTGCTGCGAGTGTCCACACAGGCGCTGGCGCTTTCATTGGCCAGCGCAAGACGGTCCTGTTGCAAGGCCAGCTCCGCGCGCTGACACAGCAGCTGCGCGCGGGGCCTCTGATTGCCCGGTGAAGCGAGCCTTTCGAGGCTTTCGCTGAATGCCGGATCATTGGCTGCGAGATTCTCGGCCTGGGCGCGAGCGATCAGTTGCGAGGATCGTACACGAGCAATCAGCGGGTGTTGCTTGCCCAGCTTTTCGGCCAGTCGGTCGCCGATGTCATGGTAGATGGCACGGGCTTGTCGGGGGTGGCCTTCGGCCAACGCGACCTGACCCAGGCCGAGTCGAATCAACTGCGAGTCGATGCTGTCGGCACCCGCGTATTTCGCCATCATGGTCACAGCGCGCTGAATCCGGGCGCGGCCGCTGTCGAGGTGGCCCAGTTTCAGCTCCAGCTTGCCGGCGTTGTTGAGCAGCGCGGCAAACACAGCCGACGGGCCGTACAGTTCCTGCTGCAGCTTCAATGCCTTGTCGAATAGCCGCCTGGCCTCGCGGTAGCGGCCATAGGCAAAGGCCGTGCTGGCATGGTTGCCAAAAATGGTGGCAGCGTCCAGGCTGTTTTCGCGGTGGCTGGATGCGAGCGCGGACTCGATCTGGCGGAATTGCCGAAGTGCTTCGGACAGCTCCCCGTTGCGCATCAGCGAGGCGGCCAGACTGTTGCGCACCACAACCGTCTGCGCCGCGTCCGGGGCCGACACGGCCAGGCGCAGGGACAGGGCGTGCTTCAAGGTGGCAATGGACTCCTGCAGGTCGCCCTGCTTGGACTGGATTTGCGCCTGGGTAACCAGAAGCTCCGACATTTGCCCGCGCTTGTCTGCGGCAACGGTGCCCAGCAGCTCCCGGCTCTTGCCGGCCAGGCGGCGGGCTTCATCCAGTTTGCCCTGGTGCATCCGTACCACGGCCAGGTTGTCCAGTGCGCGGGCGTGCAGCAGCGGAGGCGTCGTGTCGGTAACGTTCTGCTGAAAGTGCTGCAAGACCTGCTCGGCGCTGGCAAAGTCATTGAGTCGTTGCAGCAGCTCGCCCAGGCGCGCCAGCAGCGCCTGGCGTGCGGCCGGGTCGCCACTGAAGTCGGAATCGATATGATCCAGGCTGTCATTGAGCAGTGTGCGGATCGACACCGGCTTGCCTTTCGCCGGCTGACCGGCCTGGCCCAGCACGCCCAGCAGATAGTCAAGCACGGTTTGCGACCGGGCCGCAGCAAGGCGAGCGGTATCCCTTTCGCTGCGCACCACGCGATCCTTCCAGGCGATCAGGCTGCCGGCGGCCAGCAGAATGCCGAACACAAGCGTGGCAAAACCGACGCCGATCCAGTGGCGCTGCACGAATCGCTGCAGGCGATAGGCCCTGCCGCCTTCGCGCGCGTCCACCGGTTGCGAATGGCGGAAACGGGCAAGATCCTCACGCAGGCTGACGACGCTGGAATAGCGAGAGTCCGGGTCGGCTTGCATGCAACGGCGAATGATGGCGGTCAGGTCTTTCGGCAGGCCCTTGCCTTCGGCGGCGGCATGCTCGGCCAGGTACTTGAGCAGCTGGCCCAGATTGTAGATGTCCGAAGCCACATCGGCCGGGGCGCCGGCTTCGCACTCCGGTGCCACCCAGCCCGGCGTTATCGCGCGTGGCGCATTGGGGCTGGCCGAACTGAGCATGCGTGCTACACCAAAGTCCAGAACCCGCACCCTTCGCTCACTGTCGACGATCACGTTGGCAGGTTTCAGGTCACCGTGCACGACCAGTTGCCGGTGCGCATGCGCCACGGCATCAAGAATCTGCTCGAACAGGTCCAGTTGGCTTCGCAGGTCCGGCTGGTGATCGGCGCACCACACGTCCAGTTGCCGGCCCTCGACCAGTTCCATGACCAGAAACGCGTCGCCGTCCTCGCTGATGCCGCCGTCAAGCAGGCGCGTCAGACCGGGATGCTCAAGCCGCGCCAGCAGCGCGCGCTCGTGCTCGATCACGGCATCCGGCAGGCGCCGTTCGCTGCGCAGCACCTTGATGGCCACCTTCTTCTCGAAGGCGCCGTCGGCACGCTCGCCCAGGTAGACACGGCCCATGCCGCCCCGGCCCAGCAACTCGACCAGGCGCCAGGCACCCAGGCGCGTGCCCGCGTCCAGTTCACCCTGTTCGTCGGTCAGGTGACAGGCCAGCAGACCGGGTCCCTGGTCCAATTCGTTCATGCTGTCGGCGGCGGCGATCATCGCGCGCAGGCGTGATGCCAGTTCGGGTTCACGCTGGTGCAGGTCGCGCAGCCAGGCCTCGCGTTCGGCATCGTTCATCTCGGCCACCCGGTCCAGGGCCTCGAGCAAGGCCGCCGATGCGGGTTCAGAGTTCGGGTGACTTGGCATCATGGGCATTCAGCGTTTCGGCCAGCCATGCCTTGGCCTTGAACCAGTCGCGCCGCACGGTGCGCGGGCTGACTTCCAGCAGTTCGGCAATCTCGGCATCGTTGTAGCCGGCAAAATAGCGATAGTTGACCACGTTGACCAGGCGTGGGTTGGTGGTTTCCATCTGATCCAGCGCAGCGTCGATATCAAGCACCAGCCGTGCCTGCTTCTGCATGTTTTCGCGGCTGTGCTCGTCGCGCATCCGCGCCACCTGGTGGCGGTCCTGCGCCGCCAGCTGGGAACGCGCATGATCGATCAGAATCTGGCGCATGGCCAGCGCCGCGGTATGCAGGAAATGGCGCCGCGAATCCGTGGAAATGCTGTCGCTGCGGCGCAGCTTGAGATAGGCCTCATGTATCAGCGCCGTGGTACGCAAGGTCTCACCCGCACCCAGACGCCTGCGCTGTGCATGCGCGAGCCGGCGCAAGTCCTCGAACAGCAGCGGCAGCAATACGTCCATGGCCGATTGATCGCCTTGCTTGAGGCGCTCCAGCAAGTGCTCGATTTCCCGGTCGCTGGACGGCGAATCGGTCTGGGCCATGGGGTGGACATTTGCATGAGGGGCGTGCTCCTGATGGTAGACCATTCGCCTGTTCCTGACTAATGCCGGGCCGTCATGGCGCTCCATTGCCGCAACCATCGGCTGGAGGCGATGCCACGACATGTCGTGATCCTGCGCGAAGCTGGTCGGAGGTCTAGCCCGGATTATTCATCAGCGTTCGTAGCGAGCCGGTTCAAGGGCATGTCCGGCGTGGCTTTCGCGACCGAGCAGTGCGCAGGCGTAGCCGACACTACGTCGAGCACTGCGACCAAGCGAAAGCCGCGCCGGGCGTGTCATTGGGCCGGCGCAGTAGAAGGTTGGTGAATAATCCGGGCTAGTTGCCCGGTGTCCGTGCGCCGGGCGCCAGTGTCCGCGGACACCGCACCGCAACCGCAGCATTCAGGAAAAACCATTGTTTTTCATGTGCTTGCAATAGGCGTCGGGGTTGGCACGTGGATTGCAAAGACAGGGGTAGACACATTGGGGACACCCCGGGGCAAACAGATGATTCGAGATACATCCGCTACCGACCGCCTGGTCGAGGTCAATACCACGCGCCGTCGGGCCTACTGGATTGGTGGCGCGCTTGTGCTGTTGGTGCTGATTGCGCTGGCTGCGGCGCCGGTCAAGCGCATGCTGTCGGCCGATGCGTCGGTCAGTGGCGACCGCCTGTCGTTCGCCACGGTCGAGCGCGGCTCGTTCGTGCGCGACATTGCCGCCGATGGCCGCGTGGTGGCGGCGGTGCGGCCGACCCTGTACGCCAATTCGCCCGGCATGGTGACCCTGAAGGTGCATGCCGGCGATACGGTAAAGAAAGACCAGGTGATGGCCGTGCTCGACAGCCCGGAGCTGACCAACCGTCTGGCCCAGGAGCAGTCGGCCCTGGATGCCATGCAGGTCGACTACGAGCGCGCCAGGATCGATGCGCGCAAGCAGCGGCTTGAATTGCAGAAGGCTCTGGACAATGCCCTGATTGATGAAAAGGCCGCCGCGCGCGAGCTCGATCGGAATCAGAAGGCGTTTTCCAAGGGCGCCGTGCCGGGGCAGGACGTGTCGCGGGCACAGGACGCGCTGGACAAGGCCGAGATTGCGCTCAAGCACGCGCGCAGTGACCGCAACCTCGACAGCGACAGCCTGGATTTCAACATCAAGGCCAAGAAGCTGGCCCACGACCGCCAGGCACTGCTGGTCAAGGATGTGCAGCGTCAGGTCGATGACCTCAATGTCCGTTCGCCGGTGGATGGCCAGATCGGCCAGATCTTCGTGGCGCCGCGGGCGACCGTGGCCAAGGACGCCAAGCTGCTGACCGTGATCGACCTGTCGGCACTGGAAGTCGAGGTCAAGGTGCCGGAAAGCTTTGCCCGTGATCTTGCCGTCGGCATGCCGGCCAACATCAGCGGCAACGGCAAGCAGTGGAAGGGCGCAGTCAGCGCGATCTCGCCGGAGGTAGTCAGTGGCGAAGTGTCGGCACGCGTACGCTTCGAGGGTGACAAGCCCGAACAGCTGCGCCAGAACCAGCGCCTGTCCGTGCGCATCGTGCTGGACAAGCGTGACGATGTGCTGACCGTTGCGCGCGGGTCCTTTGTCGACCAGTCCGGCGGTCGCTACGCCTACGTCGTCAAGGACGGCATCGCCGTCAAGACACCAATTCGGGTCGGAGCCAGTTCCATCGACAAGGTCGAGATCCTGCAAGGACTCAAGACCGGCGACAAGATCGTGATCTCCGGTACCGACAACTTCAACGATGCCGAGAAGGTGGCGATCAGTGATTGAAGAGCGGGGAGTCGGGAGTAGGGAGTGGGAAGTGGAAAAGCACGATAACTCCACCGCTTTCCTACTTCCTACTTCCTACTCCCCACTTTCCAGCCACACACCCGATAGCCGACAAGAATCAAAATTCGCCACACACCAACCAAGGAACCCACCATGCTAAAAATGACCCACCTGTCCAAGGTCTACCGCACCGAAGTGGTCGAGACCTATGCCCTGCGCGACTTCAGTATTGACGTCAAGGAGGGCGAGTTCGTCGCCGTCACCGGGCCTTCCGGCTCGGGCAAGACGACATTCCTGACCATCGCCGGCCTGCTCGAGTCCTTCACCGGCGGCGAATACCTGCTCGATGGCACCGATGTCAGCAATCTCAATGACAACGCGCGCTCGAAGATCCGCAACGAGAAGATCGGTTTCATTTTCCAGGCGTTCAACCTGATTCCGGATCTCAACGTGTTCGACAATGTCGAGGTGCCGCTGCGCTACCGCGGCATGAAGTCCGCCGAACGCAAACGCCGCATCATGGACGCGCTGGAGCGCGTTGGCCTGGCTTCGCGCATCAAGCACTACCCGGCCGAGCTGTCCGGTGGTCAGCAGCAGCGCGTGGCCATTGCCCGCGCCCTGGCCGGCAGCCCCAGGTTGCTGTTGGCCGATGAGCCCACCGGCAACCTGGATACGCAGATGGCGCGCGGTGTGCTGGAGCTGATCGAGGATATCCATCGTGACGGCGCCACCATCGTCATGGTCACCCATGATCCGGAACTGGCCGCGCGTGCCCAGCGCAACGTGCACATCATCGACGGCCAGGAAGTGGACATCACCGAGGAGCCGCGCTTTCACCACGAGCACGCTGACGACAGCGCCAGTGAGCCTTCCGTGGGCGCGAGTCAGTGAGGACGGAAGCCCGGGACCAGCGGCACGGCAGGTGCAGGGACTTCCTGCGCACGGCCCTCTAGGCGATCTGCTGCGGTGCGTCGCATGGGTGGAAAAGCCCAACGCATGCAAGCGCATCGATTTTTCGATTCGGAATTCGGGATGACGCAATGACTGCTCAATGCCACCAAGCCACAACGAAGTCGGGTACAGA
>CAWDBD010000005.1:0-103548 GCA_963800395.1 uncultured Gammaproteobacteria bacterium | reverse complement strand
GCCCCAAAGCGCGAGCAAGGGCAGCACGGCCAGATAGGGCAGGAAGGCATAGGCCGTTCGCCGCACGCTTCGATGCTGCTTTGCAGGTCCACGAACAGGTGACCGCCCAGGGCGAACAGCAGAGCAGAATGCGCAGGCCGCCGAGCAACGACCAGCCGCCGGCCACCACCAGTGCGCGTCGCAGGGCGTCGCGTCTGACTGCGCCGATGGCGTGCCCGGCCAGCGCCTCGACGGCATTGGCCAGGCCGTCCAGTGCGAACGAGGTCAGCAGCAGACCGTTGAGCAGCAGGGCATTGGCTGCCACCACGGTGTCGCCCAGGCGCGAGCCCGAGTGTGGTGATGGCAAAGAACACGCCCTGCAGGGCCAGGCTGCGCAGCATGATGTCACGATTGACCCCCAGCAAGGCGGTCCAGCTCGCGCCAGCGCCGCAAGCGCGTCAGATGCAGCCGTGCCCGGCCAGCGCGCCAGCATGCGCGCGGATGCGCCAGCAGGCCGACAGGCAGCCGCCCATTCACCAATCACCGAGGCCAGCGCGATGCCCGGCACGCCCCAGCCGAAACCCAGCACGAAAAGCAGGTTCAGCACGATGTTGACCGATGTTGGTTACCACCAGGATGCGCATCGGCACGCGCGCGTTCTGGCCCCCAGGAACCAGCCCATCAGCGCGTAGTTTGCCAAGGCCGCCGGCAGGCCGAACAGGCGCATGTGCAGGTACCCGCTGGCGCCAGTCCTGCAGCGTCGGCGGATGGTCGCATCAGAGCCAGCACCGGCTGCATCAGACAGAAAGCGGCCAGCATGCTGGCCAGTGCCAGCAGCAGGCCAGCATCAACGCCTGCACGCAGGATGCCGCGCAAGCGCATCGCCATCGTCGCGCCCGGCCGCCTGCGAGGCAAATCCCACGGTCCCCATGCGCAGGAAGCCGAACACCCACACCGGCACCTGGTAGATGATGCCGCCCACCGCCACCGCCGCCAGCTGGCTGCGTGCGGCAGATGGCCGGCCACGGTGCTGTCGGTCAGCGTCACCAGCGGCACGGTCACATTGGAGGCGATCATCGGCAGGGCCAGCGCCCAGACCCTGCGCTGCGTCGGCCGGTGACGCCAGTCGCCAAGCAATTTCTTTCTCAAACCGGTGCAGCCATGATGTTGACCGAATGCAGGGTAGCAGCAGACAAAAGAAACCCGCCGGGGGCGGGTTTCCAGATGAAATGCATGCGCCTGTTCAGCGTGCCGCGACGGTGTAGCCCTTCAGTCGACCGGCAAAATCCTGCAAAGCGCGGATGCCGCTCTGCTCGGCTTCGTGCGACCCACTGCTGCAAACCCTTGAGTGCGGCCTCGGGGCCGCGCTGTTCCATCAGGGCGGCGAGACGGGCGCGATATTCGCATACCGTCTGCAACTGCGGTCGGCGGGCCACCAGGCTGGACAGGCGCTCGCGACCCTCGGTATCCAGCCAGCGTCCACCGCTGGCCAGTGCGCGGCGCATGCGCCGCGGCATGTCTTTCAGGCCGCCGTCGGGCCTCGCGGCTTCCTGGCGCAGGACGGGCTTAATGACGCCGTGCGAGAAGTCCTTCATCACCTTGAAGCGGTGGGTCAGCACTGCCTTCAGCGTGTCACTGTCGGGCAAGCTCACATCGGCTCGCACATCCAGGCTCGGCGCCACGCGCAGCACCTTGGCCAGACCCAGCTTCTCGCAAGCGCGGATCACCACCCAGCCGATGTCGAACTCGAACTTGCGCAGGGCGAACCGGGCCGAACTCGGGAAGGCGTGGTGGTTGTTGTGCAGTTCCTCACCACCGATCCACAAGCCCCACGGCGTCAGGTTGCGCGCCTGATCGGTGGTTTCGAAGTTGCGATAGCCCCACCAGTGGCCCAGGCCGTTGACCACGCCGGCGGCCCAGAACGGAATCCACAGCATCTGGATGCCCCAGATGGCCAGGCCGGCGACGCCGAACAGGGCCAGGTTGATCACCATCATCAGGCCCGGCCCGAAATACGGGTGGCGCCATAGACATGGCGCTCCAGCCAGTCATTCGGGCAGCCGCGTCCGTACTTCTCCAGCATCGGGCGGTCCTGCGAGGCGGTGCGATACAGCTCCACGCCCTGCCAGAACACCTTGTTGATACCCTCGACATGCGGACTGTGCGGATCTTCGCTGGTCTCGCAGTGGGCATGATGCTTGCGATGGATGGCGACCCACTCACGCGTCACCATGCCGGTGGTCAGCCAGCTCCAGAAGCGGAAAAAATGCGCCAGCACGCGGATGGAAATCCACGCCGCGATGGGTCTGGCTGCGGTGCAGGTACAAGGTGACGGTGAAGATGGTCAGCTGGGTGACCACCAGGAGGAACAGCGCCATGGCACCAAGACCGAAGCCGGTCAGGCCGTTGGCAGCAAAATCGAGAAGAAATTCAGACATGTCGAATAGGTTGGGGCGTCGGACGACCAATTCTACCCCGTTTGCCGCCCTGTTGCCTGAGCGACTGCGCAATGCGCAGGGGGCCCGGACTTGCGGTTTGGTGACCGCGCCAGCGACAATCGTCCCAATGACGACCGGGACACCACCATCGGCGCCACTCCTGGAACTTGATCGGGTCAGTCGCCACCGGGGCGGACGCCCGGCCGTGGCGGATCTGAGCCTGACTGTCGAGCGCGGCGACGTGCTGGGCCTGCTGGGCGTCAATGGTGCCGGCAAGTCGACCACCCTGGCGATGATGGTGGGTGCCCTGGCCCCTGACCGGGGCGCGGTACGCATTGATGGCCAGGATCTGATCGAGCATCCGCAGATCGTGCGCCGACAGGCAGGCTGGCTACCCGAGCACGCCCCGCTGTATGTGGAGTTGACGGTCGCCGAGCATCTGGACGCGATGGGCCGCCTGCACGGTTTGCGCGGCACGTCATTGCGGGAAAGCCGGGAAAAAATGCTTGCCTTGCTGCAGCTCGAACCCCTGGCCAGGCGCCTGCTGCGTCAGTTGTCGCAGGGCCAGCGCCAACGTGTCGGGCTGGCGTGCGCCTTGCTGCACGATCCGCCACTGCTGGTGCTCGATGAGCCCGCCAACGGGCTGGATCCGGTGCAGATCGAGCTCTGGCGCGAACGGGTCAGGGCCCTGTCCGCCGATCATGCCGTGGTGATTTCCACGCACGCGCTGGACGAGGTCACCACCACATGCAACCGCATCGCCATCCTGCACGAGGGCAGGCTGCGACATGCCGGCCCGGTGGAAGACAACACGCGTGAACTGCAACAGCGCTTCATGGCCATTGCCACCGGCAAGCAGGAGATGGCCGCATGAGCATGGCCCGGCTGGAATGGCTGCGTCTGCGGGTCAGCTCCCTGCCATGGGTGCTGCTGGCCCTGGCGCTGGCGCTGCTGGCCTGGGCATTCCTGCAGTCACTGAACGGATTTCTGCAGGCGCAGACCAAGCTGGCGGCGATGCCCTCGGCGCCCGGGTTCACCGATCTGGTCGCGGTACCGCTGCTGTCGCAATTGGCGCAGCTGAGCCTGTTGCTGGCCCCGCTTGTGCTGATGTCGTCACTGGCCGGGGAACGGCGGCACGGCACGCTGCCGGGCCTGTTCGCTGCCGGCCTGTCGCCGCTACGCATCGTGCTGGGCAAATATGTCGTGGCCTGGCTGTGGCTCCTGCTGCTGCTGGCGCTGACCGTGATGATGCCGCTGCTGCTGGCTTTCAGCACCCAGCTCGATTGGGGCAAGCTGGCCGCCGCCGCTCTCGGCGTCGCGCTGCTCATGGGAGCCCTGGCGGCCATTGGTCTGGCCTGTTCGGCTTTCACCCGCCACGCTGCTCTGGCCGCCGGTGCTGCCTGGCTGCTGAGCCTGGGCCTGTGGATGGTCAACGTGGCCGTACGCGCCAGCGGTGAGCGCGGCGGCATGCTTGACTGGCTGTCCCTGTCCAGCCATGTGCAGCCGATGCTGCGCGGCCTGGTGGCGAGCGAGGACGTGATCTACTTCGTCCTGCTGATCGTGCTTGCGCTGGCCTTGGCGACCTTGCGCCTGGGCCGCGAAAGGATGGCGCACTGATGCGCGCGCGGCTGGGCTTCTGGGCCAACATCGTGCTGTTGCTGGTGGCCGTGGCCTGCGGCGCATGGCTGTCCACGCGCTGGGGATTCGTCAGCGACTGGAGTGCCGGCGCCCGCGCCTCGCTGGACCCGGCCAGTCGCGATCTGCTGGCGCAGTTGCCCGGCGAGATCAAGGTGACCTCCTATGCCAAGCCCGATAGCGGCCTGCGCCCCACCGTGGCCGCGTTCATTGCCCGCTATCAGCGATTCAAGCCGGACATCAGCCTGCATTTCGTTGATCCGGATGCCGATCCTGCGGCAACACGCGCGGCGGGGATCCAGGTCAACGGCGAGCTGACCATTGCGTGGCATGACCATACCCTGCACCTGACCGAACTGTCCGACAGCCAGTTTGCCAATACCCTGGCGCGTCTGGCGCGGGGCGGCGAGCGCATGGTGGCTTTCGTTACCGGTGATGGCGAGCGCAACGCGGCGGGCAAGGCCAATGCGGATCTCGGCCAGTTCATGGCCGCGCTGGAACAGCGTGGCCTGCGGGCGCTGCCGCTCAATTTCGCCCAGGTCGGGCAGGTGCCGCAGAATACCGATCTGGTGGTGCTGGCCAGCCCGCTGGCCAGCGTCGGCTCGGGCGCGGTGCAGGCCCTGCTGGACTATGTGGCGCGCGGCGGCAATCTGTTGTGGCTGACCGAGCCGGACACCCGCGACCTGGGCCTCAAGCCGCTGGCGCGGGCGCTGGACATCGACGTGCTGCCCGGCATGCTGGTCGACGGTGGCGGCGCGGCGCTGGGGCTCAAGGATCCACGCGTGGTGGCAGTCGGCACCTACCCGCAGCATGCAATCACCGATGGCTTTGCCCTGACTACCGTTTTCCCCCAGGTCGCACCGCTGGCCAAGGTGGCGGCACAGGGCTGGGATATCCGCCCGATCCTCAGTTCCGGGCCGCAGAGCTGGAATGAGCTGCAGCCGATAGACCAGCAGAACACGTCGACCATCCAGTACGACGCCGATGCCGGCGAACTGAAGGGGCCGCTGGATTTCGGCTTTGCATTGACCCGGCTGTCACCCAGCCCGGACAAGCGCGAGCAGCGGGTGGTGGTCATCGGTGACGGTGATTTCCTGTCCAACAGCTTCCTCGGCAATGCCGGCAACGCGGCACTGGGTCGGCGCATCTTCAACTGGCTGCTGGGGGATGACAAGCTGGTCACCCTGCCGCCGCGACCGGCGCCCGATCGCCATCTGGATCTGAGCCAGACCGGCCTGACGGTGCTGGCCTTCGGCTTGCTGCTGGTGTTGCCACTGCTGTTGCTGCTGTTCGCGGCAGTCATGGCCTGGCGTCGACGGCGGCGGTAGCAGCGTGCGTCGCGCCAGTCGGCAGCTCATGTGGATGCTGGTCACGGCCGCGCTCCTGGCCGGGCTGGTGCTGTGGACCGTGCAGCGCCGCTCGGCCGGCGCCAGACCGCAAACGCTGCTGCCCTTCGCTGCCGAGACAGTCACGCGCATCGACATCAGGACCGGCAAGGCCGCGCTGCGCCGGTTCGAGAAGCGCGACGACCGCTGGCACATGCTGGCGCCACAGCAGGGCCGGGCCGACGCCGGCCACATGCAGCGCCTGAGCGCCATCGCCAATGCACGAATTCTGGACTGGCGACCAGCACGCGAGTTTGATCTGAAAAAGATTGGCCTGGCGCCGCCCTGGGCCGTGGTCACCCTCAACGGCCATACGCTCAAGTTCGGTTCCCTGGCGGCCCTGGCACCCCAGCGCTACGTGCTTGTCGACGATCACATCGCGATGATTCCGGCCCGCTACGGTGCCGATATCGCCGCCACGGCAGACACCGAGCTCGCGCACGCCGAATCCACCCTCCCCAGTCTGTGATGGGCACCTGACGACGGCAGCCGGCCCGGGAAACGGCGTGCGCCGTCGTTCCGTCAGCGTGCCCGTTGCATGACAATCACCGCTCCAGACCCTATGCTCGGCGCGCATGCCTGAACTGCCCGAAGTCGAAACCACACGCCGCGGAATCGCGCCGCACCTGGAAGGCCGCCTGATCAGGCGCGTCGTCCTGCGGCGCGCGGATCTGCGCTGGCCGATCCCGGATGAAATCAGCACCCGCCTGCCGGGGCAGCGGGTCGAGGGCATCGCGCGCCGCGCCAAGTACCTGCTGCTCAATACCCGCGGCAGGCAGTGCGCTGATGCATCTGGGCATGTCGGGCAGTCTGCGCGTTCTGCCAGACGGGCGTGCCTGCGCCAGGCATGATCATTTCGACATCACGCTTGATTCGGGCAGCATGCTGCGATTCACCGATCCGCGCCGCTTCGGTTCCCTGCTGTGGCAGGAACCGGGGCAAACACACCCGCTGCTTGCGCATCTGGGTCCGGAGCCGTTGGCGGAGGAATTCGGCAGCGACCATTTGTGGCACCGTTCGCGCGGACGCCAGGCAGCCGTCAAGAGCTTCATCATGGATGGTCGTATCGTGGTCGGTGTCGGCAACATCTACGCCAGCGAGGCGCTGTTTGCCGCCGGCATCCATCCCCGCCGGCAGCCGGTCGCATCGTCGCGGCAACGCTACGCCGCGCTGACCGAAGCCATCCAGCGCATCCTGGAGCACGCGATCAGGCGCGGTGGCACCACCTTGCGCGACTTCATCAGCCCGGACGGCGTGCCCGGCTATTTCGAGCAGGAGCTGAACGTCTACGGGCGTGCCGGGGAGCCGTGCCGGCGATGCGCTGCGCCCATTCGCAGCGCCATGATCGGCCAGCGCAATACCTTCTGGTGTCCGCGCTGCCAGCACTGAACGGACGCATGCCGGAAATTCGCACTCCATTGCAGACCCACAGGAGTCTGTCCGGCAACAAGACACCGCGGCGATCATGATCCGGGGCAAGCCGCCGAGTTTTGGACCTGCGCTCATCAGCGGGCCTGTGCGCGCAAGGCTCATGATCTGGGCAGACATCGGACGCAGTCCTGTGCCGCCGTGCCTCAAGCGACGAGCGCCGATGTTGCCGGCTCCGCGCAGGTCAAGGGGCCGCGCCGAGATCTGATGCGGGGGCAAGCTGATGTCGTCACTCGGCAGCGATACTGTCAGCACTGAATTGGCGCGAGCCGTCCATTCAGGAACCAGCAGGAGCGAGCAGTTGCCTGCCGCACAACAAGGCGCCGCATTCCATCTCGATCCAGGGCAGGAGCATCCGGTGCCACGTCCGCGAGCAGTGCAATTGCATTCACCGGTCTGTGCCGAAGTCCGGATGGTGTGCGCCATTGGGGGCATCGAGCCGCGCCACGGCAAACGTGCTGGTACTGTCTTGGCGATGTCGGCCTCACCGGCCAGCGAAAGCTAGCCATCCGATTGCAGCGGCGCCGAAACTGCTGCCGGCATAGCCTTGCGTATTCAGACGCAACACGCCAGTCCCCGGGTTCGATGCCACGTCCTGAGCCGGCGCAGCGACAATGATGCGCGCACCGCTCTGCAAAGCCGGGCCATGGGCCGCGTCGTACAGCCCGCCGCTGACATTGAACGGGACCACTACCCTGCCATTGTGCCCCGGGCCGAATCCGCTGTCGGTCTGACCCTCGACACCCACCGTGGCCGAAACGGATGCCAGTGCATCAGCTCTGCCGCCACCTTCATTCTGCAGGTGCCGGCAACCCTATGGCGCCAGGCAAGCACTTACCGGTCAGGTCAACCAACTCCCGGAGATAACCCATGCTTGCCCGCTTCCGTCTTTTCATGGCCCTGGCTGCGATCGCCCTGGCCGGCCCCTGCCTGGCAGAAAGCTTCACTGTCACGGCCAACTCCACGCTCACATTCTCCCCGCAGCACCTGACAATACACGCCGGTGATACGGTCACGTTCGCGAATCAGGGCGGCCTGCACAATGTTGCCGCCGATGATGGCTCGTTCCGTTGTGCCGAAGGTTGCGACGGCACTGGTGGCGATGGCAGTCCCTCCAGCACCGCCTGGAGTTTCACGATGCAGTTCGGTCAGGCCGGCACCGTCGGTTATCACTGCGAAGTCCACGGCGCGCCCGGTTCCGGCATGTTCGGTACCATCGATGTGCTGCCGGCCCAGTCCAGCGCGTTCTCCCTGGGTGGCTACCTGAGCGGCCAGTGGTACAACCCGGCGCAATCCGGCCACGGGTTCTCCATGGAGTTCACCAACGTCAACAACACCCTGATAGCGATCTGGTTCGTGTATGCGCCTGATGGCAGCGGCCCGTACTGGATTTACGGTCAGGGCCAGTACGATACCGGCAGCAATACGGTGACCGTGCCCGCTGTGCTCCTGACAGGTTCCGCATTCCCGCCGAACTTCAATGCTGCAGACGTGACCAGGACACCCTGGGGCAGCATGACCTTCACCTTCGACGACTGTTCCACCGGCAGGGTTTCCTGGTCGTCCGAGCTGCCGGCCTACGGCAGCGGGTCCATGCCATTGACCCATCTTGCCCAGATCGCAGGCACACAATGTCCGCAGCCCTGATACGTTCGCTGCTGGCCATCGCGATGATGTCATCGGCCGCACTTCCCGTCCCGGCTGCACAGCCGGGGGTACAGGCTCCCGCGTTCAGTCTGCCCAGACTGGGCGGGGGAGAGCCGGTGCAGCTGGAGCAATTCAGGGGCAGCGTGGTGCTGGTGGATTTCTGGGCCTCGTGGTGCAGCACCTGCCTGCATTCGATGCCTGCCTACGACAAGCTGATGGCCCGATTTGCCGGCCGCGATTTCACGGTGATCGCCATCAGCGTCGACGAAAACGAGGCCGATGCGCAACATTTCATTGCCCTGCACCCGGTCCACTTCATCACCCTGATCGACAGCGGTGGCACGATCGCCGAGCGATTCGGACTGAAGGGCATGCCGACGTCCTACCTGATTGGTGGCGACGGCCGTGTGCGCGATATCAATCTCGGTTACGAACCGGACGACTTCGACATGCTTGCCGGAGAAATAGAACGCCTTCTGGAGGAGGACCGAGATGCGCCTGCGCCACGGTAAGACTCCCCGCGCCCTGGCCGCAGTACTGATCCTGGCGGTGCTGGCACTCACCTGCGGCTGCATGCACGACGTCAAACCGTGGCAGCGTGGCGAGCTTGCGCGCGCCGACATGCGCTGGGATCCGGACCCGATGAGCAGTGCGCTCAAGCAGCACACCCACTTCAGCAAGGAAGGTACCACCGGCTCGGTTGCCGCCGCCGGCGGCGGATGCGGGTGCAACTGATGGGTGCCCGCAACAACATCTCGCCCTCGCTGTCGCTGCTGCTGGCCGCCTCGGCCGCACTGACCGGACCGGTGCACGCTGGTGCAACCGACTCGCAGCATGTGGGCTACCGATTCCAGCTCTACGACGAGGACGCACTCGATCAGCGGGACGTGGTCGGTGATGCCGGTCGCTACCGGGTCGAATCGCAGCAGCTCGACCTTTCCCTGTCGGACGCTCGCGGCGGTGCCATCCACGTCAACGCGACCCACGAGGTGATGAGCGGCTCGTCGCCCTGGTACCAGCTGCCGGGAGAAGATGGCGGCCCCCCGGTCCAGGTTCTCAGCGGCGCCAGCATTCGCGACAATCGCAGCGAAGTGAGCGTGAGCCTGACCCGCGACGACGGCGGCAATGATACTCGCAGCGTCAATGTGTCCTACTCGAAGGAACAGGACTACCGTGCGCTGGCGCTGGGCATCGAGCGCAGCCTGCCACTCGACAATGCATTGACCCTCGGTTACGGCGCCAGCGTGTCGCACGACATCATCCAGCCTTCGGACGCCGGCAGCTACGGCCGGGTCGCCCGGGCGGTGAAGAACACCGGGTCGGTGTTCGCCAGCCTTGCCTGGACGCTGAGCCGGCGCGCGGTGCTGGAAACCGGCCTGCAGTACACCCGCCAGTCCGGATTCCTGTCTGATCCCTACAAGATGGTGCTGGTCGACGATGCGCTGGTCTTTGACCATCGCCCGCCTCATCGCGACGCGCTGGCGTGGCTGGCCCGCTACCGGCTTGCTGCCACTCGCGGCGGCGCCTTGCATCTCGACGGCCGCCTGGTCGCCGGCAGCTGGGGTCAGCGGTCGCTGACGCTGGACGCGGCCTGGTACCAGACGCTGGGGGGCTGGCAACTGATTCCCGGGCTGCGCTACTACAGCCAGCGGCGCGCCGATTTCTACGCGCCATACTTTCAGTCGGGGCCCTGCCGCTACTGCTCCGGCGACTACCGACTGGGCAGCTACGGCGCCTGGTCGGCAAACCTGACGGTCAAGCGCAGCATTGGCAATGCCCACCTGGTGCTGGGCACGGAGCGTTACCGCGCCGACCGCAGCTTCGCCCTGAGCGGCAGCCATCGCCCCGTGCCGGCAGCCACATCCTACCTGCGCCTGTTCGCCGGAATCGACTTCGACTTCGACTGACGCCCATGAACGCTGCCGTCTTCCACTTCACGAGCATGGGTTGTCCGTGCGCGCTGCATGTCGAGACGTCTGTCCCGGACCTGGCGCGGCGCGCCCTGGATCGCGTCCGCCGCGAATGCGAGCGGCTCGACCACAAGTACTCTCACTACCGCGACGACGGTCTGCTGGCGACCATGCAGGCGAGGCCCGGAACCACTTTCGAGGTCGATGGCGAAACCGCCGACCTGCTCGATTTCGCTGCGGCGCTTTACCGGCAGAGCGGCGGCCGTTTCGACATTACAAGCGGGGCACTGACGCGACTGTGGCAACCGCCGCGCACCCGGCTGCCGGAACCCGGCGAGATCGCGGCCGCGCTTGCCTGCACGGGCTGGCGACACCTGGACTGGCGACGACCGCACCTGCGGCTGAAGACCCCGGGCGTCCGCTTGAACATGGGCGGTCTGGTCAAGGAGTACGCAGCGGATCGTTGCGCGCAGGTGTGTCGCGAGGCCGGCGTGCACGCCGGCCTCGTCGATCTGGGTGGGGATCTGGCGATTATCGGGCCACATGCTGACGGCACGCCGTGGTTGGCCGGGATCCGGTGGCCCGAGGCAGCCGGTCAGGCGCGTGCCGGTATTGCGCTGGAAGCCGGCGGCCTTGCCACCAGCGGCGACTACGAGCGCGTGCTGGTCATCGATGGTCGACGCTATTCGCACATCGTCAATCCGCGCAGCGGATGGCCGGTCAGCGGACTGGCCAGCGTCAGCGTGCTTGCCGACAGTTGTCTGGTCGCCGGCGCCGCCGCGACCCTGGCGATGCTGCTGGGCGCAGTCGAAGGTATTGCCTATCTGCGTGGCCTCGGACTGCCCTTCATGAGCATCGCAGCAAATGGCCACATCGAGCATGCCGGTGGCGCGCAGTGCGCCGAAGAGGCACCGTCACTCGACACCGAATGACTGCAGTTCCACCGGGGTGGTGATGTTGATCGAACCGACCATGCCCAGGGATTGATGGGCATCGCAGTGAAAGCCCAGCGTGGATGGCATCGCCGAGGTGATGGTGATCACCGCCGTCCATGTGCTCCCGCTCGGCGTGTTTGAAGCGGCGCAATCATCCGAGCAGCGGAATGACCAGCTCTGGGCCTGGTCGTCCGAGGCCACGTTGTGAAGCCCACCGGCATTGCTGAAGGTGACGGTATCGCCGACCTGGACGGACACGCTTGCCGGGGTGAACACATTGCCGGCACTGCCCCCGACAGTGACGGCATGATCGGCGGCCTGCGCACTGCCGGACAACAGGCCGGCGGCGATCAGCGCGAACAGTTCAGGAATGATTCGCTTCTTCATCGACCTCATGGGTTTCTCCTTGCGACTGATAGCTGGATGAATCGGATCGGGATCGGGATCGGGATGCGGCAGCACAGCCGCCATCCAGGCCCCGCAGCATCGCCATGGCACGGCAGGCGTTGACCCGCGCACCGGGCTGGTCCGCCGAACGGCGCAGCAGCTCCTGAAGCCCTGCTGCCGACAAATGGCCATCGAGCGAAAGCAGCAGGGCAGCCACACCCGATACCTGCGCCGTCGCCAGCGAACTGCCCGAGGCGTAGTCGAACGAACCGCCCGGCTGCAGGGTCAGGATGTCCTCGCCGGGGGCCGACAGGACGCCGGCGTCCGCGGCGTCCGCGGCGCCGGCGTCGGCGACCACGATCACGCCCGGCACGCCGGCCGGGAAACCTTCTGCCCGTCCCGACCGGGGCAAGGCGGCAATCACCACGGCGCCCTCTGCGATGGCATGCTCGAGCAGCCGCTTGAGCAATGCGTCGTCGGGGCCACCCAGGCTGCAGATTGATGATGCGGGTGCCGGAACGGATGGCGCGTTCGAGGGCCTGGGCGAGGGTGAAGGAGTTGCAGCGCGAGCCGCCGTCGCCTCCACGCAGCTCCCAGCAGGCCCGGTACACGTCGATGCGCGCGTCCGGCGCAATGCCGACGATGCCGATGCGGTTGTTGGCGACCGCGGCGAGCACGCCGGCCATCTCGGTGCCGTGCTGCTCGCCATGTTGGTTGCCTGCGTCGCCGACGAAGTCGGTCACGCTGCCGATGCGGTCGTGCAGATCCGGATGCCGGCGGTCCACGCCGCTGTCGATCAGCGCGA
Source organism: uncultured Gammaproteobacteria bacterium (assembly GCA_963800395.1). Classification (GTDB taxonomy): domain Bacteria; phylum Pseudomonadota; class Gammaproteobacteria; order Xanthomonadales; family Rhodanobacteraceae; genus DASSBG01. The sequence continues at coordinate 90,999 of CAWDBD010000005.1, read as the reverse complement.
CGCGCACACCGCGTCCCCGCGCCCAACGCTGCGCCCGGGCGGCCTGCAAACTGGCAAAACCATGTTGCAGTTGGAGGTAGGGGTCGTTGTAAGCGGGGGCGGCGGGCGTGCGGATCGCGGCACGACCCGGCGGCGGCGGACCGGTCTTGCCGGAAAGCGTCGCGAATTCGTGCAGTGGCTCCACCAGGCTGACTCGGGTGTCGCGGCGCAAAGCGTGATCAGCGTATCGCGATCGGCCCCTGCGGGCAATGCTTACCAGCGCGCATCGCAATCTGAGCGTTGCGATCGTCCAGGCCGACAGGGATTGCAGGCGATAGTCGCGTGCAATGGACGCCAACGCGGCGCTGGCACGCTCGCTGCCCTGATAAACCGGCATGCCGCCATAGCCTCGGGCGTGGAACCGGCGCTCAGCGTCGGTGCGGGATGCTCGTCGACCGCGATCACCAGCGACTGTGCGGGATCGGCCGAGCCGGCGGCGATGCTGCCGCGGCCGCCAGAGCCGGCAACGGCAACAGGGCGGCGACCAGCCAGACCAGGCGCAGACGGCCTGCCGGGAGCGCGCACCTGTTCATGCCCGGGTCATTCCGAAGCCTCGCCCGCGACCGGTTCGGCCAGGCGCACCTGGGGGTTGCTTCGCAGCAGGCCGATCGTCCGGTGGATACGCTGCCGGCGTTCGTCGACGGTCAGGTCCTGGCCATCATCGAGCGCCAGCGAGTGAGGCCGCGCCGCGGGATTGCCCTGCACCACATGCACGCCGGCACGTGTCAGAAGATCATCCAGAGCACCGACGGTCATCTCCTTTGCCGGTACCAGCCGGATGTTGCCCGCGACGCCGTGGCGGATGGAGTGGTCAAGGTGCGATACAGCTCCGGATGTACGGGCGACAGCACGGCGCGATCGAACAGGGCCGTGCCCAGCGCCGCCAGACCGATGGCCTCGACCACCGCTGCTGCGGCCAGCAGCCGTATCCAGCGCCGACGGCCACTGCCGCGCCCAATCCTGGGTGCCGCTGTATCTACGGCATGATCGGCATCGATGCGCATCATCAGGTCATCCAGCGCCGGCTGCGGATCATGGCCGTCCTCGCGCTGGGCTTGCAGGCCGTCCCGGATGCGGCGCTCAAGCGCGTATTGGCCGCGGCAGTCGTCGCAGCCAGCCAGATGACTCTCAAGCTCACGGCGATCGTCTTCGTCGATAGTGCCATTGACCAGCCAGGGAATCAGGCTCCAGGCCATCCTGTGATTGGTATCGTGCATGTGCGTATCACTCATGATTCATTCTTCTCCGCCCAGCGAGCGCAAGCTGTTGCGCAATCGTGCCCGTGCATGAAACAGGCGTGCCTTCACGGTGCCGGTGGCACATCCCATGATGTCCCCGATCTCGCTGCAGGTACGGCCGTGGAAATAGGCCAGCTCGATTGCCTGACGCTGATCGGGCGGCAGCATCTCCAGGCCGCCTTGCACCCAGTCGCACAGCTCCCTGCGCTCGGCTTCGCTGTCGGCCTCCGGCTCGGCGCGTGATTGCATCTCGGCCGGGTCGCCGCTTGCCTGCGGCAGCTTGCCGTCGTGGGTGCGCAGCACCTTGAGCAGGCAGCGGTAGGCAATGCCGATGATCCAGGTCGACGGGCGCGCATCGCCGCGAAAGTCCGCGGCCCGCTTCCACACCACCCAGAAGGTGTCGTTGATCACTTCGTCCGCCAGATCCCGGCGCCCAGTCCGGTGCCAGACAAAGCCGGCCAGCCTGGCGTGATAATCGAGATACAGCGACTCGAACGCCGCCCGGTCGCCCCCGGCAATGGCTTCCAGCCGGGTGCGGTCGCGAGCATCGTCGTTGTCGCCAGTGGCGGGCGGATGGCGTGCACCGCTCAATGACCTGAATACGCTAGACTTCATTCCTCGAGCACCATGGTAGTCGTGCAGTAAGTGCCGCTCCCGCAACGGATGGTTGCATTGTCCGCAGGTGCCGCCAGACCGAGGCCGCCGCCGCATCGACACCTCAATGTTACCCATGCACGGATTCGCCCGCCTGAAATTGCCGCCACGAGCCCGGATGAGCTTCCTGGCGTGGCTGACGCTGCTGAGCCTGTCTGCCCCGGCCTGTGCCAGTGCACCATGGGGCGGGGCGGTGGGATTGTCCAGCGACAATGTCTACCGTGGTCTGAGCATGACCGCGGGGCAGCCGGCGTGGTTCCTGGACATTCATCGCGAACTCGGCCCGAACTGGGTCGCTGGCCTTTCCGCCGCGGCCGAGCGTCCGCCCTATCAGCATCCCGGTGCCCAGCTCACCGCCTACCTCCAGCGCAACTGGCTGCTGGACCGCAACTGGTCCCTGCAGGCAGGCGCGGCGCTGCACGATGCGCCCTGGAACCGGCGCGCCGGACAGACGCGCTACAGCGAAGCGAGCCTGAGCGTGGCCTGGCACGGCCGTGTCACCCTGTCGCTGGCCCTGTCTCCCGACTACACCGGCTACTACGCGGGACGCCTCGCCGAGGCCGGTACTGCCACCTGGATCGAGGCCAACGTCGACCAGCCGCTGGGCGAGCACCTGACCGCCCATCTGGGGGTGGGCCGTGCCAACCATGCCGATGCCCACCTGATTGACTACAGTTACGCCAGCACCGGCGTGCGCTACAGCCTGGGGCCCTGGTACCTGTTCATCGATTTCATGCACACCAGCAGGATCCATCCGTACTACGGTGATCCGCTGCCGCGACGTGATCGCTGGGTCGTCAGCGTGATGCGCACTGTCCCCTGAACAAACCGTCCGGTTACCGGGTGACGTCCGCTGCGTGCATTCCCGCTGCTCGCAGGTCGTCATCGGCCGCAGCTCGATGTTGGCGCCCGGCGCTGCCGTTGTCACTCCGCAGCCAGACCGAACACCACCACGACCAGGGCCAGCAGCATGCCCACGAGGTAGTAGGCTCGGCGCAGCGGCCGGCCCTCGGCCAGGATCGCCGCCAGCAGGCATTGCAGGCCGTAGTACACCGCGAACGCGCGGCTGGCCAGCGCGATGATGCCGAAGATGTCGGTGACCCAGGTCATCGCGATCGCGGCCGCGGTGATGCCGGCGTAGGCCATGCGCGTGCTGACCCGCTCGAACATCGCGTCGAGCAGACCGCCGGCTCCGCCCATGTCGGCGATCGCGGCGGAAAGCTGCGAGGCCACCGCCGCCAGCACCAGCGCCGGTCCCAGCAGCCAGGCCACGTTCTGCACGATGTCGATGACCTGGGTTTCCTTGGCCATGCCGGTGTGCTCGGTCGACACATGCGGCAGCAGCAAGGCGACGAAGGCGACGTAGATCACCAGTGCCAGCAACTGCGCCCAGCGCATGCTCCTGACCCTCTGCGCGGCCTCGTAGTGGCGGCCGAGGAAACGCGCGGTCTCGAAGCCCTGCACCAGGATCACGCTGCCCAGCAGCACGCGGATGTCGTGCCACAGGCTGTTGCTGCTGTCGGCCTCGGGCATGGACAGGTGCCCGAACTCGCTGACAGCGACCGCGCCCAGCGCCACGATCACGCCGGCGATCACCGCCAGCTTGAAGGTCACTGCATAGATCTCGGCCTTCTCGATGCCCTTGAAGCCGCGCAGCCAGCCGAGCACGCCGAGCCCGCCGATGATGGCCGTGGTCAGCCAGCGCGCCCATAGCGGATTGACGATGCCGATGCCCTTGAGCACGAACGCGCCAAGCAGATTGAGGTAGTAGGCGACCGAGATGAAGTAGGCCATCGCCAGGCAGACTTCGGCAATGCGATCCAGGCGGCGCAGCGCCTTGCGCTCTTCATTCTCGTGCAGCGGTTCGGCGTGGGCGATGTTGAAGCGCACCGCGCTGCCGAACAGCCAGGCCAGCGCGCACAGGCCGATCATCGCCGGCACCGCCCAGTGCCCGGCCACCCCGGCCAGGATCGGCCCGACCACCAGAAATCCCGAGCCGATGATCGAGGCCAACGGCGTGACCATCGAGCGCCAGGCATCGTGATGGCGCACGCGCTCCCACAGCAGCACGCCGAGCACCGGCAGGATCACCACGATCGCCAGGGTGTCGATCAGCCATTCGCTCACGGACCGACGCTTCCCTCGCGGCGGCGCACAGGCTTGGTGGCGGCAGTCGATCCGATCACGTGACGGATCATCGCATGTTTCAGCGCCTTCACCGGGCGAACCGGATCCTGCCGTTCAGACTCCTGCCGTGGTTGCCGCCGCCGTGTACGTCTTCAACGCCGCCGTGCAAAACCCGATGGGCCGTGCCTGGTGCGTCTCAGTCGGCCGGCCAGCGCAGCTCGATGTGGCTGTTGTTGAAGCGGGGATCGTTGATGTCGCCGGCGTGGCGCGCCACGAAACTGCCAGCCATGCCGTCGACTTCCAGTTGCTGACCCTCCTCTATCCAGGCACCCAGTGCCTGCATGTCGACCAGTTTCTGGCAGAGCGCCCCGGCACGCTCGATGTCGGCGTCCGGCACCCGGCGCACGCTGATATCGGGACGGGCAAACTTGCGCATGCCGCGAGTGCGAACCCACTGACCGCCGTCTTCATCGGGGTTGACCAGAATCAGCACGTGGTTGCGCGGGGGTGCGCCGTCAGGAATCAGATACCGGCCTCGCCACTGATCCGCCGCGAACAGGCTGAGCATCTGCGGGTCCACCACGCTTGCACCACCCAGATCCAGCAGTCCGGCCAGCACACCGGTTGTATCGCGCAGGTAGTCCAGGCTGGGCGGGTCAGCCACCGTGCCGCGTACGCTGAGTACCTCGGCCGCGTTTTCGGCGCGTGCCACACCGGCCGGACTGTCCTGGCGCAGAATGTCGCCCAGCGCACCGCCAAGCGGATATCCCGCCCATGTCTTCAGTGCCTCGTGAGGATGGCGGAAAAGTTCGATACCGCCCGGCAGTCCGCGGCTCTGGTAGCGGCTCAAGCGGTATTTTCAGTTCCCGCGGGAAGTCGCCGAACACGAAGTACAGCAGTAGTGCATCCTCACCGGGATGGGCCTGCCAATGGGGCCTGGGCCATCGGATCGACGTCATTCATGCCGGTCGGTCCTGGTCATCTGTCGCGGGTACCCAGGGGCAATACTGTCTGCTGCAGTTCGATACGTCCCTCGCCCGCGGTGATTTTCTTGAACTCGGCGCGGCTGACCGATACGTAGCGCTCGTTGCCGCCAATTTCCACCTGCGGTCCGGCGGTCAGGGCGCGCCCCTGCTCGTCCACGCGCACGACCATGGTGGCCTTGCTGCCGGAGTGGCAGATGGTCTTGATTTCCTCAAGCTCATCCGCCCAGGCCAGCAGGTAGCGGCTGCCTTCGAACAGCTCGCCACGAAAGTCGGTGCGCAGGCCATAGGCCAGTACCGGAATGCGCAATTCATCGACCACATCGCTCAATTGCCAGACCTGATCGCGGCCGAGAAACTGCGCCTCGTCGACCAGCACGCAATGCAGCCGTCCGTTTTCGGCGATATCGCGCTTGACCCGCTGCAGCAGATCATCGTCCTTGCCGAAGCGCAGGGCATTGGCCTTCAGGCCGATACGCGAGGCGACAACGCCTGCGCCATAGCGATTGTCCAGTGCCGGCGTCATGATCAGCGTGCGCATGCCGCGCTCGTGATAGTTGTGCGCACTCTGCAGCAGGGTGGTGGTCTTGCCGGCGTTCATCGCCGAATAGTAGAAATACAGTTTGGCCATTGCAGCGCCGGGATTCGTGACAAGGGTCAGGGCTTGCGAAACAGCAGGCCGGGAAGTCCCCAGTGTAGCGTGTCTGCACCGCGACATTCCGGCTGCGCGCCGATGCCTGCCGCGAGTCTACTCGGCGTGGATGCCGGCCTGGGCGCGGGCTGTGCGGCGTTCCCGCCATGACTTCAGCGGCTCCAGCAGGCTGACCAATGCATACAGCATGTGGAACAGATGCAACTTGCGCAGCACGCGGCGGTTGCCGAACACATCCCCGGCGAGCATGGAAATCACGCCACGCTCGATATCCAGGACATTGCTCGGCTGATCGAAAAGGCGCCGCATGCCCGGCGAGTTGAAGCGATAGATGAACCATGCGAAGCGACGCATGCCGGTACGCACCCGCTTTTCCATGCGCTTCTGCAGGGCTGCTTCGCGGTGCGGATCCCTGAGAGCCGCGTCAACGATTTCCGCGGCCTGCTCGGCGCCGCTCATGGCCAGGAAGACACCGGATGAGAATACCGGGTCGAGGAAGGCGAAGGCATCCCCGATCAAGCATCCAGCCGGGGCCGGCCATGCGCATGGAGTCGTAGGTATAGTTGCCGGCAACCCGCACCGTGTCATCGATCAGTTGCGCGTTCTCCATGCGCGCGTGCAGCGCCGGATTGATGCGGATGGTCTGCATCAGAAACTCGCGCATGTCGCCCCGGCGCTGACGCAGGTAGGCCGGTCTGCACACGGCACCGACACTCATGCTGCCATCGGGCTGCGGGATCATCCACATCCAGCCGTGTTCGAAGCGGTAGATGCTGATGTTGCCCCGGTCCTGGCCCTGGCGGAACTGCGCGCCGCGAAAGTGACCGAATATGGCGGCGCTCTGGTGGCGCCTGTTGCGCCGTATCAGCTTCTTGTGCTGCGACAGCAGGGCGTCGCGGCCGCTGGCGTCGAGCACGTAGCGGGCACGTACCTGGCTGATGCGGCCTGCCTCGTCCTCGACCCTGGCCACCGATTGGCGCGGATCAAGGTGCTCGACAGAGACGACCTTGTGACCTTCACGCGTATCCGCACCCTGCTCGCGTGCATGCCGGATAAGCATCGCATCGAAATCGGCCCGGCGAACCTGGAACGCGTAGCCCGGGCTGCTGCCCAGGGCGCGATTGAATGCAAACCGGTGGTAGCCCGTTTCCGAGTCGCACTCGAAATCGGCGGCCAGCTTGGGCACGCCCAGCGCCTCGACCTTGTCCATCACGCCGAGACGTTCGAATATGGGCAGGTTCATGGGCAACAGCGACTCGCCGATGTGAAAGCGCGGGTGCCGCGCCTTCTCCAGCAGGATGACCGACCAGCCCTTGCGCCGCAGGAAACTGGCGGCGGTGCTGCCGGCCGGGCCGCCACCGATGATCAGCACATCACATGCATCGTCCCCAGGCTGCGGTGCGGGCTGACCGTTCATCTGCTTCCCCTCGTGTGGAGGGCACGAGCCTACGCATATTCGAGCGACGAGTCCACGGACCCGCCAGGCATGCCGGCGTCGGGCCTGGCCGGGTGCCTGCCTGCCGTTGCTGACGGGCACCCCGGCAGCGGCAATCTGGCCGCCGGGGAGACTGTTATCATGCACGGGCATTTACCGGAAACCTGCGCTGGCCATGAACGACAATACGACGTTGCACACGGTGGGCTGGCGCGAATGGCTGGCACTGCCCGAGCTGGGCATTGCCGGCATCAAGGCCAAGCTCGACACGGGTGCGCGCACCTCGGCGCTGCATACCCATACGCTGGACATCGACAGGCAGGAGGGTGATCCGAGCGTGCGCTTCAGTGTCCACCCGGTGCACGGCAGCGAGGAACTGATCGAATGCCGTGCGCCGCTGGTGGACGAGCGCTGGGTCACCGATTCGGGCGGGCACCGTGAACTGCGGCCGGTCATTCGGACCCTGGTTGCGGTCGGCAGCGAGCGCTGGCCCATCGAGGTGACCCTCACAAAACGCGAGACGATGCGCTTCCACATGCTGCTGGGGCGGACTGCCATGAACGGTCGCTTGCGGATAGACCCGGCCCAGTCCTATGTTCTCGGGCGCAGGCGGGCCAGCAAACAATCGGAGAGCGGTACATGAAAATTGCGATTCTGTCGCGCAACAGGAAGTTGTATTCAACACGTCGCCTCATGGAGGTCGCGCGCGCTCGCGGCCACGAGGTGGAGGTGGTGGATGCCCTGCGCTGCTACATGAATATCGCCAGCCACCAGCCGCGCATCCACTATCGGGGTGAACAGCTGCAGCATTTTGACGCCGTGATTCCGCGTATCGGCGCCTCGGTCACCTTCTACGGCACCGCGGTGCTGCGTCAGTTTGAAATGATGGGTGTCTACCGCATCAACGAGTCGGTCGCCATCACCCGCGCCCGCGACAAGCTGCGCTCGCTGCAGTTGCTGTCACGCAAGGGCATTGGCCTGCCCGTCACCGGCTTTGCCCACTCGCCCGATGATATCGACGACCTGCTCAAGATGGTCGGTGGGCGCCGGTGGTCATCAAGCTGCTGGAAGGCACCCAGGGCATCGGCGTCGTGCTGGCCGAGACGCGCAAGGCCGCCGAGAGCGTGATCGAGGCGTTCATGGGCCTCAAGGCCAACGTGCTGGTGCAGGAGTACATCAAGGAAGCGGGCGGCTCGGATATCCGCTGCTTCGTGGTTGGCGGCAAGGTCGTGGCCAGCATGCGCCGGCAGGCCAAGGACGGCGAGTTCCGTTCCAATCTGCACCGTGGCGGCAGCGCCAGCACGGTGCGTATCACGCCGGAGGAACGGTCCACGGCGGTGCGCGCGGCGCGCATCATGGGCCTGAACCTGGCCGGTGTCGACATTCTGCGTTCCAATCACGGGCCGGTGGTGATGGAGGTCAACTCCTCGCCGGGGCTGGAAGGCATCGAGACGGCCACCGGCAAGGACGTGGCCGGCTCCATCCTCGACTTTCTGGAGAAGAACGCGCGGCCCCACCACAACCGCACACGCGGCAGCGGCTGATGCTGGCGCGTGACCAGGCACTCATGGTCGGTGACGAAGCCATCGCCGCCGGAACGCGCTGCTGTGTCGATGTGCCCGTGGTCAGCCTGTACCACGCGCCGCTGAGCATGCCTGTGCAGGTGGTGCGGGGTCGCCGCTCGGGCCCGGTCCTGTTTGTCAGTGCAGCGCTGCACGGCGACGAGCTCAACGGCGTGGAGATCATCCGCCGCCTGCTGCGCATGAAGGCGCTCGGGGAACTGCGCGGCTGCCCTGCTGGCGGTGCCGATCGTCAACGTGCTGGGTTTTCTGATGCAGTCGCGCTACCTGCCCGATCGGCGCGACCTGAACCGCAGTTTCCCCGGCAGCGAGAAGGGCTCGCTGGCATCCCGCCTGGCGCATGTATTCCTGCACGAAGTGGTGCAGCGATCCGACTACGGTATCGATCTGCATACCGGGGCGCTGCACCGCCCCAACCTGCCGCAGATACGGGGCGATCTGGAACACCCGGATGTCATGCGCATGGCGCGGGCATTCGGGGTGCCGCTGATCCTGAATTCCAGCCCGCGCCCGGGCAGCCTGCGCGAATACACCAGCGAACACCAGATACCGGTGCTGCTGTACGAATCGGGGGAGGCACTGCGCTTCGATGAACTGGCCATCCGTACCGGCGTGCGTGGCGTGATGGCGGTGATGCGCGAGCTGGGCATGCTTCCGGCCAGGGCCAGGGCGCGCAAGCCTGCCGAAGTCGTGGTGGCGCACAGCAGCAGCTGGATCCGGGCGCCGGCCAGCGGCATCCTGCGCACCCAGGTGCGCCTGGGCGAGCGGGTGAGGCCGGGGCAGGAACTGGCCTGGGTCAGCGATCCGTTCGTGTCCGCAGAGGTGCCCGTGGTCTCCACCGAAGATGGCGTGGTGATCGGCCGAACCCACCTGCCGCCGGTCAACGAGGGCGATGCGCTGTTTCACATAGCGCATGTGGACGAGCCCAGGGCAACAGCCGAACTGGTAAAGCAGTTTCGCGCCGAAGCACAGACATCCGAATTGACGCGACGCTGACGCGGCCAAATGCAAGAGCCTGTCTTTCGCCTGACTCCCGTATCATGCGTTGCCACAACCTGATTCACGATTCCCGGCTTTTTCTCCATGCTCAACCCACCCCAACGCGCCGCTGTCGAATACCTGGATGGGCCGCTTCTGGTCCTGGCCGGCGCCGGCTCCGGCAAGACCCGCGTCATCACCGAAAAGATTGCCTGGCTGCTGCAGCGTCAGCACCTGTCCCCCTCGCGCATTGCCGCCATCACCTTCACCAACAAGGCCGCGCGCGAGATGCGCGAGCGCGTGGGCAAACGCATCGGCTCCGAGAAGGCCGATCAGCTCAACGTGTGCACCTTCCATGCCCTGGGCCTGAAATTCCTGCATGTCGAGCATGAGCGTGCCGGATTGCGGCGCAACTTCACCGTGCTTGATGCCGACGACACCGGCAAGGTGATCAAGGAACTGGCGCCGACCGGGATCAAGCCCGATGCCCTGTGGCAGATACGCAATCTGATCAGTCAGGCCAAGGGCTCCGGACTGGATCCCGAGCAGGCTGCGGCAACCGCAGGCAGCCCGCGCGAGGTGCAGGCCGCGGAGATCTATGCGGCCTACCAGAAGCGGCTGGCCGCGTGGAATGCGGTGGATTTCGATGATCTCATACGCTTGCCGCTGCAGGTGCTGGAGACCAGCGACCAGGCGCGCACCGAATGGCGCGAACGCCTGCGCTATCTGCTGGTGGACGAATACCAGGACACCAACGAGGCCCAGTACCGGCTGCTCAGCCTGCTTGTCGGGTGAGCGCGGCGCATTCACCTGCGTCGGTGACGACGACCAGTCGATCTATGCCTGGCGCGGTGCGCGGCCCGAGAACCTGGATCAACTGGCACGCGACTGGCCGGCGCTGAAGGTCATCAAGCTCGAGCAGAACTACCGTTGCGGCAAGCGCATCCTGCGCAGCGCCAATGCCCTGATCGGCAACAACCCGCACGCGCATCAGAAGAGCCTGTGGAGCGATCTGCCCGAAGGCGCGCCCATACGCGTGCTGGAATGCGACGACAGCAATCACGAAGCCGAGCGCATTGCCGCCATTGCCAGCCACCTGGCCGAAAGGCACGAGGCGCGCTGGCACGATTTTGCGGTGCTCTATCGCGGCAACCACCAGGCCAGGGCGCTGGAAAAGGCCATGCGCATGGCGCGCATTCCCTACCACCTGTCGGGCGCATTGAGCTTTCTCGATCGCGCCGAGGTGAAGGATCTGCTGGCCTACCTGCGCCTGATCGACAACCCGCGCGACGATGCGGCCTTCGTGCGCATTGTCAACACGCCGCGCCGGGGTATCGGCGCCGGCACGCTGGAACAGCTGGGTCACCTGGCCCAATCCCGGCACGCCTCCATGCTCGACTGTGCGCGCGATCCGGCCGCGCTCAAGCAACTGCCATCGCGGCCAGCCGCTGCGCTGGCCGGCTTTGGTGACCTGATCGATTCGCTGCGCAAGCGCAGCCACCAGCTCAGCCCGGCGGATCTGGCCGGCGAGATCATCGAGCGCACGGGCTATGCCGCGCATATCGCCCAGGAAACCGGCGATGCCGCAGTCCGCCAGCGTCGCAGCGGCAATCTGGACGAACTGCTGCAATGGTTCCGTGCCATGCACAAGCCGGGCAGTGGCGCGGGCGAGCTGTCGCGACAGCTCGCCCTGCTGAGCCACGCCGACCGCGACGACCCGGGCAACACGCTGCGCCTGATGACCCTGCATGCCGCCAAGGGCCTGGAGTTCCGTTTTGTGTTCATCGCCGGCTGCATCGACGGTCTGCTGCCGCACGAAGGCGCAATCGAGGAAGGCCGTCTGGATGAAGAGCGGCGCCTGCTCTATGTCGGCATCACCCGTGCCCGCGAGTTGCTGACCCTGAGCTGGGCGTCGCGCAGCCGCCGATTCGGCGAGGTGCAGGCCAACAAGCCCAGCCGTTTTCTCGAGGAACTGCCCGAGGCCGACATCCACTGGCAGGGCCGCGACCCGGACGCCGATGCCGAGGTGGTGCGCGAAACTGCCGAAGCCGCCTTCGCCAGGATGCATGCGCTGCTGGGAACGTCGGACTAGAAAGCCTCCGGTGAGCCGTGCCGGACGGACGGAGCCGGCATGGCGGTTCGGAAACCGCTCGGCACGGGTGGCGCGGCGCAGACATGGCCTCGCTCTGGCGCATCAGGCACCGGTCAGATCAGTTCGGCAGCGACCAGCTCGCGCTTGAGGTAGGCGTAGTAGATCGGCGCGGCGACCAGGCCGGGCAGGCCGAAGGCTGCCTCCATGATCAGCATTGCCAGCAACAGCTCCCAGGCGCTGGCCCGGATCTGCGTACCGACGATGCGGGCGTTGAGAAAATATTCCAGCTTGTGGATGGCAATCAGGAAGAACAGCGCCGCCAGGGCAGCCCACATCGAAATGGAAAGCGCCACCACCACAACCAGGGTGTTGGAGATCAGGTTGCCGACCACGGGCAGCAGCCCCGCCACGAAGGTGATGAGCACCAGCACCTTGGCCAGTGGCAGATTGATGCCGAACAGGGGCAGCGCCACCAGCAGGAACAGCGCCGTGAACAGCGTGTTGAGCATCGAAATGCGCACCTGGGCAAAGACGATGTCGTGGAACGCGCTGGACAGATTCTCGCAGCGTGTCGCCAGCGCCTGCGCAAGCGGTGCCTGGTTCGACTCGCCACGGGCGGCGTGCAGCGCTACCAGTGCGCCCATTGCCATGCCGATCAGCAGGTGCGCCAGAACGCGCACGGTCTCCTTGCCGGCCAGCTGCAGGGCGTCGGTATGGGTGCTCATCCAGTCCGTGAGCACACGGCGCACCTCTTCGCTCGAGGCAGGCAGTTGCCGGTCGATCCAGCTCGGCAGCTGCGCCCGTGCCTGGTCGATGATGGTCATCATGCGCTTGTACAGTTCGGTCGGGTTGCCGGCATCACTGCGGAAGAACAGCACGATGCCGACAATCAGCAGCACCAGCAGGCCGATGACCACAATGGCCAGCAGCGCCACGGCCAGCCAGCGTGCGCGCTCGCCGGCAATCATGCGCTGCAGTTGCGGTGTCAGGGTGTTGACGACCTCGTAGACCAGCAGTCCCGCCAGCAGGGCAGCGAGCAATTTCAGCTGAAACACCAGCAGCAGGCCGAAAGCGGCGATCAGGTAGCTGGCGATGCGAGTGGATTGGTAGCGGTCAAGGTTCATTGGCGTTGGCTTGTCTGTAGGGTGCTGCCGAGCGAAGCGAAGCGCACCATGGCGGAGGTCTCAACGGTGCGCTTCGCTTCGCTCAGCAGCACCCTGCCCGGAGCCAGGCGGCCTCCGGGTCACGTCAGAACCCCAGTTTCAGGAAGCCGCCATCCACGGCCAGGGTCTCGCCGGTGATGTAGCTGGCGGCCGGCAGGCACAGGAAGGCGACGGCGGCCGCGACTTCCTCGGGCTCGCCTATGCGGTCCATGGGTGTGCGGTCGAGCACGTCGTCCAGATAGTCCGAGTCGGCCAGCGCGGCTTCCGAGCGCTGGGTGCGGATGTACCAGGGCGATACCGCATTGACCCGGATGCCGTCCTCGGCCCATTCGCAGGCCAGATTGCGGGTCAGCTGTTCCAGGCCGGCCTTGCTCATGGCGTAGGGTGCTCCGGTGCCGACGTGGGTCCGCGCGGCCACCGAGCCGATATTGACGATGGCCGTGTTGGCATGCTGGCTCAAGTGCGGGTGCGCCAGGCGGCACATGGCGAAGGCGCTCACCAGGTTCAGCTCGAGCAACTGGCGCAGCTCGTCCTCGGTGTAGTCCAGCGTGGCACGAATACGGTTGCCGCCGACGTTGTTCACCAGCAGCGACAGCGGCTCGTCCAGGTCCCGGATCCAGTCGAATACCGCCAGGCGTTCCTCGGCTTCCGCCAGATCGGCGGCGAAGGTCCACAGGCTGACATCGGGGCACTGTTCGGCCAGGTCATCAAACGCACTGTCGAGCGCATCTTCCTCACGTGCCACCATCAGGACATTGGCGCCGCGCATGGCCAGTTCGCGCGCGCACGCGAAGCCGATGCCGCGGCTGGCACCTGTTACCAGTGCGGTCTGCTCGTCCAGCCGCCAGCGGGGATCGCTATCGCTCATGGTCGCGAGCATACACGAAGCGGCGCTCTGCCGGATTGCATTGCCGCGTCGGTCGCGGGACACTCTGCGCAACGAACCGGAGACCCATCATGCGTATCGTGCTTCTTGCCTTGGTCATCTTGCTGCCCGCCGCCTGCTCCAGGCCTCCCGAACCGCAGGCGGCTGCGGACACGGCCGCCGCGCCCGCCAAATCCACCACGGCGCGTCGGCCCACGCCGTTCGACACCATGCTCAAGACCGAGGACAAGGCGCGCGGCGTGGAAAAGACCATCAAGGCCGCTGATGACAAGCGGCGCAAGGAACTGGATGACATGGGGGGCTGAGGGGTAGCCATGCTGCGCATGGCCATCCCCAAAACTTTGTTGCACAAAAATTTGGGTCCCGGCATGCGTTGCGTCAGCCATGCTGAGCATGGCTGACCCCAAAACTTCGCTTTGCGAAGTTCCGGGCCCCGGCATGCATCTCCACACCCCCATCCGCGGCTGCGCCGCGGATCGCCCCCTCACTCAGGGGGCTAGTCGGTGCTGCGCAGGGCTGCGCAAGAAATTTGCGTTGCAAAGTTCCGGGCCCCGGCATGCTTGTCCACATCCCAATCCGCGCCGATGGCGCGCGCGGGTCGCCCCGAATTCATGGGCTGAGCGCGATACACGATCGCACTTCCGTGCTTCCGCGTGCGGGATGAAAGAGCCTTTCAGGCTGGCTGATCCGCGTCCATGCCGATCACGAAACGGAAGCGCACGTCGCCGCGCAGCATTCTTTCCCAGGCCTGGTTGACCTGATCCATGCCCACTTTCTCGATTTGCGCGGTGATGTTGTGTTCACCGCAGAAGTCGAGCAGTTCCTGGGTTTCCCTGATGCCGCCGATCAGCGAGCCGGCCACGGACTTGCGACCGAAGATCATGCCCAGGGTATTGGGGGCCGGGTGCGGGGTGCTGTCGATGCCGAGCAGGCAGTGCACGCCATCGCGAGCCAGGGCGTTGATGTAGGGGTCGAGTGCATGACTGGCCGACACCGTATCCAGTGTCAGGTCGAGGCTGCCCGCCTGTTGCGCCATGGCCTCTTCGTCCTTGCTGATGACCACCCTGGCCGCGCCCAGCCGGCGCGCCTCGTCCGCCTTCGCCGGCGTGGTGGTGAAAGCCGTCACCTCCGCACCAAGAGCGCTGGCCAGCTTGATGGCCATGTGACCCAGCCCGCCCAGGCCGACCACGCCGACACGGGAGTTGCCATCCACGCCCCAGTGACGCAGCGGCGACCAGGTGGTGATTCCGGCGCACAACAGGGGCGCGGCACCGGCCGGGTCAAGATTCTCCGGTACCGACAACACGAAGTCCTCGTTCACCACGATGGCCTTGGAATAGCCGCCCTGGGTCATGCCGCCGCCATACGGGTCGGGGGCGCCGTAAGTAAAGGTGGAGCCACCCGTACAGTAGTTTTCCAGATCATGCTGGCAACTGTCGCAGGCGCGGCACGACTCGACCAGGCAGCCCACGCCGACAAGGTCGCCCACCTTGTGGCGGTTCACCTCGTTGCCGACTGCGGTGACGCGGCCGATGATTTCGTGCCCGGGAACGAGCGGGTATTCCACTGGCATGACCTCGCCGCGCACGATGTGAATGTCCGAGTGGCAGATACCGCAGTTGAGGATCTTGATGGCCACGTCGCGTGGTCCCGGATCGCGCCGTTCAATCTGGTGCGGTCCGAGCGGCGAGGTGGCGTCGAATGCGGCAATAGCGGAAGTCGTGGTCGGCATGCCTTGCTCCGGTTTGTGATGGCGCGATGTGCGCCGGTTCAGGCTAGCACGGCAGCTGGCCGTCGGCGTGGTTCGACCACCACACCGGCCGCGCGCCCGGCCGACGCTCCGACACGGACCGGTGTTGCGGCGGTGGCTGGGATGCCGAACCGCCGCTGCTAGTGCACCTCGCAAAAGCAGTAGGCCATTTGCTGCGGCTGGCCCGGTTTCAGGTTGCTCAGCATGTTCAGGGCCGGGGGCAGTTCAACCATGCGCAGCCATGCCGAAGGGACCTTCAGGCCGACCGCCTGCAGCAGTGCACCACCCTGGCCCTGGCCGAGGTTCAGCAGCAGGCGTTCCAGATTGCCCATTTTCCGCTGCGGGTATTCCACGCGGTAATCCTTGCCCAGGCCGGCCATCTGGGCGGCCAGTTGCGTGGCGTCCTCGAGGCCGCCAAGCTGGTCGACCAGGCCGCGGGCCTTGGCTTGCCTGCCACTCCAGACCCGACCCTGGGCGATGGCGTCGATGTCCTCGTAGCTCTTGCCCCGAGCTGCCGCCACATGGCCGACAAAATCACGATAGCCCTTGTTGATGACGCTCTGGATGATACGTCCGACACGCGGGTCCAGCGGGCGGCGAAAGTCGAAAGCGCCGGTCCATGGGGTGGTGCCGACACCGTCGGTGTGCACGCCGACCCGGGCCAGGGTGTCCGGTATCTCGGCGTACAGGCCGAAGATGCCGATCGAGCCCGTGATGGTGTTGGGCTCGGCCAGGATGCGGTTGGCGTTCATGCCGATCCAGTAGCCCCCGCTGGCGGCGACATCACCCATCGACACGATCACCGGCTTGCCGGCCTTGCGGGTCAATTCGACTTCGCGACGGATCTGCTCGGCCGGGTAGACGGCACCGCCGGGCGAATCGATGCGCAAGACCATGGCGGCCACGCTGCCGTCGTTGCGCACTCGCCGGATCTGCTCGGCAGTCGAATCACCACCGATGCTGCCCGGTGGCTGACTGCCGCCTGATATCTCGCCTTCGGCGACCACGACGGCAATTTTCCTGCCCAGGCCAAGGCCGTCCGTTCGCGTGGCGGCCAGATAGCGGTCCAGATCGATCTGGCGGAACCCGTCGGCACCATCCGGCTGCCCGTGGGAGCGCATCCAGGCGCGCATGTCCGGCTTGCTCATCAGCGCATCGACCAGATGCTGCCGCAAGGCCAGGTCGGCCAGCGAACCTTTTGCTGCCTCGACTTCCTCGGGCATCGCGGCAATATCGGCCCTGATCTGTTCGGGCGGGAACCCGCGGTTGGCTGCCACCTCGTCGAGCAGGGTATCCCACAGCCCGTTCATCCAGTAGGCATCGGCCTTTTTCGCTGCGTCGGAGGCGTGATTGAGCACATACGGTTCGGCTGCCGACTTGTATTGCCCCACCCGGAACAGGTGCACGGTAACGCCCAGCTTGTCGAGCAGATCCTTGTAGTAGGCGCGGTAGCCGCCAATGCCGGTCAGCATCACACTGCCTTGCGGATCAAGCACGATACGGTTGGCATGAGCGGCCAGATAGTACTGCGCCTGCTGCATGCCGGCCGACCAGACATAGACCTTCTTGCCTGCCGCCTTGAATCGATCGAGCGCCTTGCCCACCTCGCGCAGTGCGGCGTAGCCGCCGACCTGCAACTCATCCGGCAGCAACAGCAGGCTGCGAATGTGCGAGTCGCGTGCGGCGCGGTCGATGCCGCGCAGCAGATCGCGCAGCTGAACCTGACCCGGCTTCTGATTGCCGAGCCCGGACAGTGCGCGCTGCAGCGGATCAATGCTGTATTGCTCCACCAGCTGGCCGCTCGGTTCGATGACCAGCACGCTGCCGCTCGCCACGCGTGCGGTCTCGCGCGCTGCCATGCCACCGAAGAGCAGCGCCAGCAGACCGAAGAAGATCAGATTGAGGATGACGATACGGGTGATGTTGATGCCGCGCCCGATACCTCAGAAAACCCAGAACCCGCTGGATGTGCTCATGCTGCACTTTGCCTGTGACCAAAAAGCCAGAGTAGCCACGCGCAGAAAGGCCATGAAGCCACTGGGGTTGCTCATTGTGCGGATTTCTTGCCGACTGAGGCGCCAGAGTAGCGCATGCCTGCCGCAGCTCCAATGCACGGTATCGATGGCACTGGCGCGATACGGGGATGCTTGTCGCATGTATCGGCACGCACACTACCGGACCGACTCATGCGAACGCACATCCGGCTTCGTCATCTTGTCCTTGCAGGCATGGCACTGTTCCTGCTCCAGGCGCTGGCCGGCAGCGGTTGGCTGTTGCAAACGACGGCTTCCCAGCAAACGCTGGACGCCATGTCGATGGTACCTGCCCCGGCCGGCGCGGCGTCCCTGTCGCGCTTTGCCTTCGGCGTCGGCCAGGGCGGAGTGATCGTGCGTTTCGAGGATGGCGACAGCGGCACGCTGATGACGTCGGGTACCACCAAGGATCTGCTGGACGTGTACGCGGCCGCGCCCGATTTCGCGGTAGCGGCCGGGATCGATACAGTGAGGCTGTGGCAGGGCTCGAGCTGGGACGAAATCCGCTCCAGCACCGATGGTTCCATCTACACCGGTGTGTGGGCCACTCCGGAAAAGGACCTGGCCCTGTACGGCGTCATCAATGGCGGCGGTTTCGACTATGTGTGCCCCCATGTTCCTGGCGCACCCACCCAGGGTTTCTGTCGTTCATTTGGCCCGGCGATGCTGGCCGCCTGCGGCCACAGCGGGGACATCAAGGTGATCAATCAGGATGGCGACATCTTCCACGTCGACAACACGCTTGCCGATCTCGACGCCAATGCTCCGGTTTTTGCCCAGCCAGTGCCGCTGAACCTGACGGCGGTGTTTGTGCCGCCCACCGAATGCCTCCCCGGGCCGATCCCGCCGCAGTCGGTATGGGCGATCGGCAACTACAGGCAATTCTGGCATTTTGACGGGCATCAGTGGACCGACCTTCAGGTCAGCGTACCGCTGGATCAGACCCTCACCGCCATCAGTGGCAGTGGCCCGGGGCTGGGCGTTGCCGTGGGCTACAAGCCCGACGGCAATGGCGGCAATCTCGGCGTTGTGTGGCTGCGCAATCTCGCCGGGTGGTCGCAGGACACCAGCGTGCCACCGGCCACACCCGGCCTGCTCGATGTCGCGGCCGGCATCGGCGCCGACCCGGGCTTCGTATTCGCCTCGGGTTTCGAGTTGCCGGCCAGTGGCGGTTCCGGCCTGACGATCCCGGGCGTGCAGTCGCGGGTGCGTACTGTGGGTGAGCAGGGCTACACCCTGGTCAGCGCCCTGCTGCAACCTGGCCTGGCATGTGACGTCGAGGTGGAAGCGGCCCTGCTCACGCCGCTGCCGATCCACCCGAATCAGGCCATCAGCTTTCGGCTGCGGGTTGCCAATCGCGGCGGCCAAGCCTGCCCTGTTTTCACCCTGGTCGACTTTGCAGACAGCAATGAGTTGACCCGCGTGAGCGACGACTGCTCGTTCACTCATGTCGAGACCGCAGGCTCGTTCGTGTATCACTCGGTGCTGATGCCCGGCCTGGCACCGGGGGCAATGGACAACTGCACGGCAACCTTCAACGTAGAGGCCAATCCGGTTGGCCAGCAGATCCAGTACGGTGCCTACGCCCAGGGCCTGGATGATCTTGACCCGACCAACAACCATGCCGAAGTGAGCATCACGCTGCAATGACGGCCGGGTCTTCGGCAGCGATGTGCCCGCATGCGAGGCGTCGGCCGGCGATGAGGTGGCCTGTGCCGCCTGCCCGGCCCAGGGTCACGTTGTCGCCAGGGGAATGGGGGTCGGATTGCGCTCCAGGGTTCGGGGTGGGCACATGCACCCGGAGAGGGTCAGCCTGGTCTCTGGCTGTTGCCGGGGGCTGGCGATCGCCCTGGCGGCGGGTCGTTGCTGCCGCGCGTCGTCATGCGCGGTTGCGCTCCGCCGCTGTCGGGCTCGTGCCGGTCCCTGTGGCGCCCGGCCCATTGCTTCAACGCGGTCAGGCGAGCCTCGATCTCGCGGGTGCGCCGGTCATTCCGGCCGCGCTTTTCACGGCTGATGTCGTAGGCCTCCTCGGCCAGCGTGATCACCTGCTCCGGTGTGTACCGCGCGCTTCGCTGCTCGGCCCTTGCCAGCGCGATCAGGGTATCGGCCAGATGCGGATGACGGCCATCGCCCAGTTTGGCGCGCAGCTTGCGCGCGGTCTCGAGCTGTGCGATCGGCCGCATCGTTGCGTCCCAGGGCCATGAGCGCGAGTCCACGCACGTGGGCAATGAAAGCGGTGCTCGGATGTCGGGCGGGCAGGTGTGCCTGACGGATCGCGTCGGCATGGTCCAGGATCGGCAGCGCGGCCGTGGCCTGCTTGCGCTCGACATCAAGCAGCGCCAGATCGACCAGGGGTGCAATCTGGCGTTCGCTGCCACCGGGATGGGCTGCCTCGTCCAGGGCCATGGCCCGATGGTAGAGCCTGACCGCTTCGTCGAGCCGACCCAGCTCGTGCTCGACCAGCGCCAGGTTGCCCAGCACCCTGATCAGGCGTGAGGAGTCGGCGCCGAACAGCTTTTCCTCCATTGTCAGCGCAGCGCGATATTGGGTGCGCGCCTGGTGCGGGTGCCCGCCCTGATACAGGCTGGCGCCCAGTGCATTGAGCGTGCGCGCGGTGAGCGGATGTACCGGGTCGTACAAGGTCTGCATCAGGACCAGTGCCTGCCTCAGGTAGGTCTGTGCGCGATCAATATTGCCCTGGGCAAGGTGCACCACGCCCAGCGCGTAAAGTGCATCGGCGGTGCGTACATGCTGTTTTCCGTACAGCGCCAGTGTGCTGCGATAGACCTGTTCGTATTGCGCCTGCGCCCTGGCGTAGTCACCCTCCCGCCAGTACAGCGATGCCATGGTCGCGCGCGCCTCGGATCAATTGTGCACGCTCGCTTCTGCTCCCGGCGTCACTGGCACCATCAAGCGCCTGGACAAGCAGGGCGCGCGCCTGCTTGCGCTGACCGGCATCGCTGAGAATGGCGGCCAGCCCCGCCTTCGCAGCACGCACCTGCAGTGCATCGCCACCCTGCTCGGCCAGCGCCAGGGCCCGTCGCTGCCAGGTCAGCGCCTGCGCCTGGTGATCGGCCAGGTTGTCCGTTATCGCCAGAGCTGATCAGCGCCCGTATTCGTGCCTCACGTGCCTGCGGCGGAAGCAGCGCCTAGGGCCTGCTGCAAGGTGCGTCGACCGGCATCCAGTTCGCCGATCGCCACCAGTGCGCTACCCATGGTCTGTTTCAGTCGGCCCGAGGTATCAGCCGTCAGGCCGGCGCCATCGATCTCGGCCACGCCCGCTTCAGCAGCATAGGCAGTCGACGGCGGCCGGGACCCGCGTTGCGCGGGTTGGCCTGCTCGAACAAGGCGGAGAGAAAGTCGGAGACGGCTTGTGCGCGCTGCGTCTGTGCCTGCGCCGAGCACAACGCACGATGCAGTCGCAGGCTTTGCCAGCCGAGCACTGCCGACAAGGCGATCAGCCCGAGTACCGCCGTGGCAGCGGCAGCCACACCGTGCCGGTGTCGGATGATGAACTTGCGCATGCGGTAGGCCGTGCTGTCGGCGCGTGCGCGTGACCGGTTGTCCCGCCAGCCAGCGTTCCAGGTCATCGGCCAGTGCCGCCGCGGTCGCGTAGCGCTGCTCGCAATCGGGATGCACCGCCTTGAGCACGATCTGGTCCAGGTCACCAGCCAACAGGCGCTGCGGCGCCGGTCGCGCGACAGCCGCGAGCTGGGCGTGGCGGCGATGTTGCCGGTGTCCTCGATCAGGCCGGCCAGCGTCCTGTCGTTGCGAGACGAAGGCGCGTTGCCCGGTGAGCAGCTCGTACAGCACCGCGCCCAGCGCATGCACATCGGCGGGCGTGCCCACCGGCTCGCCGCGGATCTGCTCCGGTGCCGCATAGTCCGGGGTGAAGGCCAGCGCGCTGCGGGTCTGTTCGACTGCCTGGCCGAATCCCGCCATTGGCTTGGCGATGCCGAAATCCAGCAGCATGGCGCGACCGTCGGCATCAACCAGGATGTTGCCGGGCTTGATGTCGCGATGCAGGATCAGCTTGCGGTGGGCATGTTCGACCGCGCGGCACACCGGCAGAAAGAGCCTAGGCGTGCGCGGACTTCCAGCCTTGCGCTCCGAATAGCGCCGTGATCGCCTCGCCTTCGACCCATTGCATTACCAGATAGGGCCAACCCGAGGCCGTGGTGCCGCCGTCGAGCAGACGGGCAATGTGGGCGTGCTCCAGCTGCGCCAGCACCTGGCGTTCGCTTTCGAAGCGGGCGCGCAATGCGGCCGAGCCACTCAGTACCGGGAACTTGATTGCCACCTGTTGCCGGTATCGACCGTCGGCGCGACATGCGCGCCAGACCTGGCCCATGCCGCCCTCGGCCACCAGCGCCTCCAGCCGCCATGGTCCCAGCCGGTCACCGGCGGCAAGTGCACCGATTGAACTGGCCAGCGGGTCCGCATCAAGTGGCGAGTTGCCACTGTCGTGTGCGTCAAGCAGTCGGGTCAGCTCGGTTGCCAGTTCGCGGTCGGCCAGTGTGTCCAGAACGGCACGGCGCTGGTCGGCACTGCGCTCGCGCAGGTCGTCGAACAGATTCCACAACTGCTGCCAGCGTGAATCGTGCATGGCTGCCCGGTTCCGCGCCATGTCGCAATGGCCTGCAAGCAAGAGTGCGCCCGCCGGTGGCAAAGTCAAAGCGCTACACTGCCGTCATGGAATCGGCGGAAATCACCCAGGTGCTCGAGCGCATGCGTCATGGCGAGGCTAGCCAGGACGAACTGCTGGCGAAGGTGTACACCGAATTGAAAGGCATGGCGCGCGGCAAGCTGCGCCGACCGGCCCCATAACACCACACCCCACAAATGCCTGCAGGCGAGCCATGCGCGGCAGCGCGCTGACGGGCACGAGCCAGCAAGATCAAGGTATCGTATCGGCCAGATGCGGATGGCGGCCATCACCTTGCCGGGAGCGCAGTTCCCTGGCCCGCTCCAATTGCAGGATCGCCGCATCAGTCCGATCGAGCGCCAGAAGCGCCATCCCGCGCACGTGCGCGATGAAGGCAGTGCTGGGGTGCTGTTCTGGCAGATGCTGCCTGCGTATCGTGTCGGCACGATCCAGAAGCACCAGAGCACCCCCGGGCTGATCCTGGTCCAGTTCAAGCAGGGCAAGATCGACCAAAGGCGCGATCTGGCGCTCGGAACCTTTCGGGTGCTCGGTGCTGTCCAGTGCTATCGCACGCCGATACAGATGCTGCGCCTGCGTGAACTGTCCCAGATCATGCTCGACCAGCGCCAGATTGCCCAGTACCCGGATCAGACGAGGCGAGTTTCCACCGAACAACTTCTCCTCCATCGCCAGGGCCTCGCGATAATGCTCTCTTGCCTGCGCCGAATGCCCGGACTGATAGAGCGTGGCTCCGAGCGCATTCTGGGTGCGCGCGGTCAACGGGTGCACCGGCTCGTACATGCTTTGCATCAAGCTCAGGGTCCGGTTCAGGTAATCCGTGGCGCGGGCGTAGTTGCCCTGTTGCAAGTGCACCGCACCAAGTGCATAAAGGGTATCGGCCGTGCGTGCATGGTGCTCGCCATAGATATCGACAATGGTGCTGTAAACCTGCTCGTATTGCTCCTGCGCCTTTCTGTAGTTGCCGTCGGACCAGTACAGTGATGCCATCTTGCTGCGCGCATCGGCAAGTTGCAGGCGTTCGCGACGGCTACCCCGGTCGTGCAAGCCTTGCAGAGCTTCCAGTAACAGCGCACGGGCCTGATCGCGCTGCCCGGCATTGCTCAGAATCATGCCCAGACCGGCCTTGGCGGCTCGAATCCTGAGCGCGTCACCACTCACCAGCGCCAGCGCCAGCGCCTGGCGCTGGTGACGCAAGGCAGGCGCGATCTTGTCAGCCATGTTTTCCGCTTGCGCCAGGCTGGTCAGAGCTCGCAGACGCGGGATGGTCGCCGAGTCGGGCAATTCCTCGAGAGCCTCGAGCAGGGTGCGTTGTCCGCGTTGCAGCTCCCCGATGTCGACCAGAGCTGCACCCATGGTCTGTTTCAGGTCGCCCGAGATGTCGGGCGCCAGCGCGGCCGCATCGATTTGGGCCACGCCCTGGGTGAGCAGCTTGCGCAGATCCGGAGCCTCGCGAGCCTGCTTGCGCGGGCTGGCCTGGTTGAACAGGTCCGAGAGGAAATCCGAGACTGTCTGGGCGCGCACGGTCTGCGAGCGTGCCACATCCAGCGCTGCGCGAAGCCTGTGACTCTGCAAGGCAAGGAACGCCGACAGCGCCACCAATCCAAGCACTGCAGTGGTACCTGCGATCACGCCGTGCGGATGGCGGCCGACAAACTTGCGCAAGCGATAGCCGGGAGAATCGGCGCGCGCACCCACGGGTCTGCCTGCGAGCCATTTGTCCAGATCGTCAGCCAGGGCTGCTGCAGTCGGGTATCGGCGTTCCGGATCCGGGTGCACCGCCTTGAGCACAATCTGGTCGAGGTCGCCTGCCAGCAGGCGTTGCCGGCGCCGGTCACTCGACAGGCGCGAGCTGGGCGCCGGCGCGATCTTGCCGGTGTCCTCAATGAGATCTGCCAGCGTCCTGTGATTTCGGTCGAAGGCGTGCTGCCCGGTAAGCACCTCGTACAGTACCGCGCCCAGCGCATGCACGTCGGCGGGCGTGCCCACCGGCTCGCCGCGGATCTGCTCTGGTGCCGCGTAGTCCGGGGTGAAGGCCAGCGCGCTGCGGGTCTGTTCGACGGCATGGCCGAGTTCGGCCAGGGGCTTGGCGATACCAAAGTCCAGCAGCATGGCGTGGCCATCGGCATCAACCAGGATGTTGCCGGGCTTGATGTCGCGATGCAGGATCAGCTTGCGGTGGGCATGCTCGACCGCGCGGCATATAGGCAGAAAGAGCTTCAGGCGCGCATTAGCGCTCAGTGCCTTGCGCTCCGAGTAGCTCGTGATCGCTTCGCCTTCCACCCACTGCATTACCAGATAAGGCCAACCCGAAGCCGTGGCACCACCGTCCAGCAGGCGGGCAATGTGGGGATGCTCCAGCTGTGCCAGCACCCGGCGTTCGCTGTCGAAGCGGGCGCGCAGTGCGGCCGATCCACTCAGTACCGGAAACTTGATCGCTACCTGTTGCCGGTAGCGACCGTCGGCGCGGCTGGCGCGCCAGACCTGGCCCATGCCGCCTTCGGCCACCAGCGCCAGCAGCTGCCATGGTCCCAGCCGGTCACCGGCTGCGAGTGCACCGATTGCACTGGCCAGCGGGTCCGCATCGAGTGGCGAGTTGCCACTGTCGTGTGCTTCAAGCAGACGGGTCAGCTCGGTTGCCAGTTCGCGGTCGGCCAGCGTGTCCAGAACTGCACGGCGCTGGTCGGCACTGCGCTCGCGCAGGTCGTCGAACAGATTCCACAATTGCTGCCAGCGTGAATCGTGCATGGCTGCCCGGTTCCGCGCCATGTCGCAATGGCCTGCAAGCAAGAGTGCGCCCGCCGGGTGGCAAAGTCAAAGCGCTACACTGCCGTCATGGAATCGGCGGAAATCACCCAGGTGCTCGAGCGCATGCGTCATGGCGAGGCTAGCCAGGACGAACTGCTGGCGAAGGTGTACACCGAATTGAAAGGCATGGCGCGCGGCAAGCTGGTGGCCGAATCCGGCCCCGTAACCATGGGCGCTACCGGACTGGTGCATGAGGCCTGGTTGCGCGTTGCATGCGGGTCTGGTGCGGATTTTCTCAATCGCCGGCATTTTTTCGCGGCTGCAGCCGAAGCCATGCGCCGCATCCTGATCGAGCGTGCACGCGCCAAGGGCAGGCTCAAGCGTGGCCAGCGCGCTACCCGCATCACCCTGGACGAGGCCCATGGCCAGTACAGCGACGACGTCGAGCTTGCTGGCGCTGGACCTGGCACTGGATGAGCTGGAAAGCAAGGACGCGCAGATGGCGGCAGTGGTGAAGTTGCGTTATTTCTGCGGTCTCAGTGTGGCCGAGGTTGCGGGCCTGCTGGAGGTTTCACCGCGCACGGTGGACCGCCTGTGGCAGCGCGCCCGGGCATGGATGAAATTGCGTCTGGCGTAATCCGGATCGTTCTGTCGCCTGTATGGACAGAACAGCAATCCGGAGAAGAGCAATGAAATCGACCGCCCTGTATGCTGGCAGCGGCACTGCTGGGCCTGTGCGCCAGTGCCGGCGCCAGCGAAACGGTGCTGCGCGCCGACAGCCCTGTTTTCGGCGACCAGTACGGTCAGGCCGTGGCCATTGATGGCGACCTGGCCGTGGTCGGAATGCCCGGCGATGACAGCAACGCCAACGATGCCGGTGCGGCCTACGTCTACCGGCACACGCCGACCGGCTGGATGGTGCTGCAGCGCCTCTACGGAAGCCAGGCCGACGCCCAGTTCGGTTATTCGGTTGCCGTGGTCCGACACCCTGACAGTGCCAACGCCGACGACGTGATTGCCGTGGGCAGTCGCTATGGTGACGGCGTGGTTGCCAGTGCCGGCAATGTGACCATGTACCGTCGCATCGATCCGGCGACGACCTTTGCCTTTGAACAGACGGTCGCAACGGCCGACGGCAGCGGTTTCGACCAGTTCGGCTATGCCATTGCCCTGGATCTCAGCGTACCCGGCGAAAGCACCAGCGGTGTGCCCGTGTACACCCTGGTGGTCGGCGCGCCGTACGACGAGAGCCCCGGTACCGGCTTCGATGCAGGCTCGGTATATGTGTACCAGGGTCCGGCCACCGGCCTGGGTGGCTGGAGTCCGATCACCAAGCTGCTGCCGAGCGACATTGTTGGCGGCGATTACCTGGGTCGCTCGGTGGCCATCCATGGCGACCTCGCCATCGTCGGCGCTACCGGCTGGTCTTCGGGCAACAATCCCGAAGGCGTGGCTTATCTGCTGCGACGCTTCTACGATTCCGGTGCGGGCTATTTCAACTGGGAAATCAACAGCCGGCTCAAGGCCAGCGATGGCACCAGCGGTGACCGCTTCGGTGCCCGCGTGGCCATCGACCAGGTGCCAGTGGTCAGCGCGCCCAATGCCGGCAATACCGGTGGTGGCGGGGCCGTGTACGTGTTCTGCTGCAAGGCCTCGATCGGTTACGACCTGACCGAATCACGCAAGATTGCTGCGCCCGACCCGCCCAACCGCACCAGTTTCGGTACGACCCTGGCCACCGATGGCACGCTGGTCATGGTCGGCGATGCGACCTACCCCGGCCATCTCGACGTGTTCCGCGCCAACACCAGCGGCATCTGGAGCTGGAGTCTGGCCGAAACCACGGCGATCGCCGATTCGGGAGCCAACCAGGCCGATGCACTGGCCCTGGCGCTTCCCCATGCGCTGGTCGGCGATCCGCTGCGCAGTGGAGGCGGCGCAGCCTATCTGCTCAGCGACAGCACCCTCAATGACCCTGTTTTCCGGGATGGCTTCGAATAGACAGGTTCACACACCCTCTGCCGGTGGCAGGTCACGCCACAGCCAGGGGCGGCGCAGCATCCAGGCAAAGCGCAGCATCAGCAGCACCGCGGCCGCGCTCAAGCCCGCGATCAGGCCCATCCACATGCCGCGTGCGCCGAAGCCCTGGTGAAAGGTCATCCACCAGCCCAGCGGCATGCCCACCAGCCAGTAGGCGAAGGCCGTCAGGAACATCGGGACTCGGGTGTCCTTGAGGCCGCGCAAGGCACCGCTGGCCGCCACCTGCAGACCGTCGGCAAGCTGAAAGATCCCGGCCAGGATCACCAGGCGTCCGGCCAGCATCACGATGTCCACATCATCACTGTACAGGCGGGCAATATGCTCCGGCAGGCACAGCATGAGGCTGCTGGAGATGGTCTGGGTAGCGAGAATCAGGAGAACGCCCGCAGCGAAGGCGTGTCGAACACCGGCATGATCACGACGCCCGGCCGCGCGGCCAAGTCGAATCGTGATGGCCATGGCCATGCCCAGCGGCACCATGAAGGCGACCGCCGCCACGTTGAGTGCGATCTGATGGCTGGCCACGGCATCCTCGCCCAGCGTACCTATGGCCAGAGCCGCGGCCACAAACAGGCCCGACTCCATCAGCACGCTGACCCCCATCGGCGTGCCCAGCCGCAACAGCCTGGCAATGGTTGCCCGCTCCGGTCGCGGCCATCGCCGTGGCCAGCCCAGGTCCCGCAAGCCCCGATTGAATGCGATATAGCCTGCCATGCAGGCGGCTTCCAGCCACATCACGACGGCGGTGGCGATACCACTGCCGCGTGCCCCGAGTGCCGGCAGGCCCAGCTTGCCGTACATCAATACCCAGCCCAGCGGCGCCAGAAACGCCAGCCCGGCCAGCCCGGTGACCATGGTCGGCCAGGTGATCGACAGGCCCTCGGGCAGGCCGCGAAACGCAAAATACAGGGCCAGCGCCGGGCTGCCCCAGGCTATCGCATGCAGGAACGCATCCACGTCCGGATACAGCACCGGCGCCACGCCGATGATGCGGATCAGGTGTGGTGCGCCAAAGCGCAAGCCAAGGAACAGCAGAGCGCCGGCACCGAGCGCCATCCACAGGGCCTGCTGGAACAGGGGCGCCACCTGATTGCGCTGGCCCGCGCCGTCGAGTTGCGCGATGCTGGCCGGCAGGGCCAGCATCAGGCCTACCGCCACGCTCACCGACAGTGACCACAGGCTGGCGCCGATGGCCACGGCGGCCAGCGTGTGCGCGCTGTAGTGTCCGGCCAGCACGGCGTCGACCAGGCTCATGCCGACCGCTGACAACTGTCCTACAATCAGCGGCAACGCCAGGCGCAGTGTGGCGCGCGCTTCGGCCAGGGTACCGAATGGGCTGTTCATGGGAAAAAGTCTGAAGAAAGTCGGCGATTCTAACCTTGCCAGCGAAACGCCGTCAGCACTGCTGCCCATGGTCCCCACGGCCTGTGCAAATTGCGGGGCTTTTCTGCATGGCCCGGTATGCCATGAATGCGGGCAGAAGGCGCATAGTCCCTTGCGCCACATCGGTGCGCTGATCGAGGATATTTTCGACAGTTTTTTCGATTTCGACAATCGCCTGCTGCGCACCCTGCCGGCGCTGTATTTTCGTCCGGGATTCCTGACCAGGGAATATTTTGCCGGTCGGCGCATCCGCTATCTGCCGCCGTTCCGGACGATGTTTCTGCTGTCCGTGCTGGCGTTTTTCGCCATCCAGTTCGGTATCGATGCCAGCAAAATGCGCATCTCGACCGACAAGGCCAATGCCTTTTCCGACGCCGACACGCCGGCCGAAGTGCAGCAGATGCTCGACAAGCAACTGCAGGGACTGCAGCAAGCCGACAAGGCGGCTGGATCGATAGCGTCCGCAGGAGTGGATATGGCGCGCAAAGGAGCTGGAGCGTCAGGCCGCGCAACGTATTCGCAAGCTTGAATCCGGCGCAGCCCGGCGCCAGCTGCCCCGCCCGACGGCACGCTGTCGCAATGGCCGGAGTGGGTTGCCGCGGCCGACACGATGTCCGAGGTGCAGGAGCGTACAGCCCTGGCTATTGCTGCCATCGACCGGAAGCGGCAGACGGCATCGGCCACTGACTCCGCCGGCACGGATCTGGATGCCCTGGACAAGCGCGTCTACCAGGCGGCTGGCCGGCGCATGGCCACGCTCGCGCCCGCCGATGGCAACGACAAGGCTGCCGAAGAAACCGTCGGGATCGGTCTTTTCGACAGGCTTGGCCACGACTACGCAAACCGCGCCAGACAAAACCTGATGCAGATGCGCACCGATC
This sequence comes from uncultured Gammaproteobacteria bacterium, assembly GCA_963800395.1. Lineage (GTDB taxonomy): Bacteria > Pseudomonadota > Gammaproteobacteria > Xanthomonadales > Rhodanobacteraceae > DASSBG01. The sequence continues at coordinate 61,674 of CAWDBD010000005.1, read as the reverse complement.
CGCAGGCGCGTCAGCGTCTGGTGGCGACCATGTTCAATATCCTGCCGCCGGTCCTGCTGGCCATGTTGCCGCTGTTTGCGGTCCTGCTGAAGCTGATGTACGTGTTCAAGCGACGCCTCTATGTCGAGCACCTGATCGTCGCCTTGCACAGCCATGGCTTCATCTTTCTGTCGCTGCTGCTGCTGGCGCTGGTCAGCCTGGCGCGCACGGCCCTGGCGCCGCTGGCGAGCTGGACGCAGTCGCCGATGGGCTGGCTGATTGCGGGCCTGGCCATCTGGATTCCGCTGTACCTGCTGATCATGCAGAAACGCATCTACCAGCAGGGCTGGGTCATGACAGTTGCCAAGTTCTCCGTGCTCGGAGTGGCCTACTCGATTCTTCTGTCGCTTACTCTCGTCGCGGTCGTGCTGGCGGCACTGGGCAGCATGTAGATCCATGTTCGTACCCCGAAACGAGCTGCCGCGGACACCCGTCCGGGCCGCAGAACAGGTTGCCAAACCCATGACTTTGCGCGGGTTTTGGCCGGTTCACCTGAGAGTGCGTCGGCAACTGTTGTGCACAGCCACAATCGGGCCTGACATCGAACTGAAAGAATGCGTGGTGCGCTTGCTTCGGCAGAACGTGGCTTTGCAATTGCAAGTACATGATGCATATGAATTTTTCAAGATGATCAAAAAGTAACCAATGTGAAACATGGCACGTCATCATGCGCCCCGCACGGTCCTGCCCACATGCTCATCCACAGACTTATCCACAGATTCTGTGGATAAGCGGTAAACCCTACGCAGAGCATGAACTTAGCCACGGTTCCTGAAATTTTTCTTGGAAATGCTCGCAAGTCGCCAGAGGTCCGTTGCCGATGATGGATGGCGCGCCGCCTCCGGCGCCGGTAAACTGTACGCCATGCCATTGATCCTCCGGGTTGCGCTGCCGCTGCCGCTGCCGCAACTGTTCGACTACCTGCCCGTGCCCGGGTCCGAGGCGCCGATCGGCGTGCGCGTGCGCGTGCCCTTCGGTCCCGGCTCTCGCGTCGGCATGGTGGTCGCGCATGGCGATGCCAGCGGACACACTGCCAGCCTCAAGCCGATCCATGCCGTGCTTGATGGTGCACCGCTGTATACCCAGGAAATGATCGCCAGCCTGCAGTGGGCCGGCGACTACTGGCTGGGCACTCCCGGGGATGTGTGGCTGGGCGCACTGCCGACCTGGCTGCGTGGCCAGCGCGACTGGCCGCAGCTGGGCGTGACCAGCTGGAAACTGACCGATGCCGGCCGGGCCGCACTGGACGCCGGCACCCGCCGCGGTCGCAGCAAGGCCCTTCTGCAAGCGCTTCGTGAGCACCCGCTGAGCAGTGGCGAACTGGACATCCGCTGTCCCGGCTGGCGCGGCGCGGCGCGGCGCCTGCACAAGGCCGGACTTGTGGCACAGCTCGAAATCGAACCCGAGGCGGCGGCCCCCGAGCCCGGCCCGACACTCAATGCAGAGCAGGAGGCGGCCGTGAATGCCGTCGTCGAAGGCTGGAACGGTTTCGGCTCCTTTGTGCTGGATGGCGTCACCGGCAGCGGCAAGACCGAGGTCTACCTGGCGCTGATCGAAAAGGCGCTGGCCGAGGGCCGACAGAGCCTGATGCTGGTGCCGGAAATCGGCCTGGCGCCGCAAACGCTGAGGCGCCTGTCAGCACGCCTGGGTGTGCCGATCGAGGTGCTGCACTCGAACCTGGCCGAGGGCGAACGCGCGCGTGCCTGGCTGCGCGCGCGCGAGGGCCGCGCCAAGGTCATCATCGGCACGCGCTCGGCGGTGTTCACGCCCTTGCCCGATGCCGGCCTGATCGTGGTTGACGAGGAGCACGACAGCTCCTACAAGCAGCAGGAAGGCTTTCGCTATCACGCACGTGATCTGGCGCTGGTCCGGGCTCGCCAGCTGGATGTGCCGATCGTGCTCGGCTCGGCCACGCCGTCTCTGGAAAGCCTGGCCAATGTGGCTGCCGGCAGGCACCGGTTGCTGCGGCTGACACAGCGGCCGCAACAGCGTCCATCGCCGCGCGTCCACGTACTCGACAGTCGCGGTCCGCGTGCGCCGCATGGCCTGGGGCCGACCCTGCTGCAGCACCTGGACCAATGCATCGAACGAGGCGAACAGGCGCTGGTGTTTCGCAATCGTCGCGGCTATTCGTCCGCACTGATCTGCCAGGCCTGCGGCTGGCATGCCGAGTGCGAGGCCTGCGACCGGCCACTGACCGTGCATCGCGCGCAGGGGCGCTTGTTGTGCCACCACTGCGGTCACTGGCAGCACGTGCCGGAGCAGTGTCCGGGCTGCGGCGAGGATTCGCTCAATCCGCGTGGCTACGGCACCGAACGCATCGAGGATTTTCTGGCGCAACGCTACCCGGACACACCGGTCTTGCGAGTCGACAGCGAAACCACGCGCCGCCGCAAGGCCTTCGAAACCCTGCTGGCCAAACTGGATGCCGGCGGCCCGGTCATTCTGGTCGGCACGCAGATGCTGGCCAAGGGCCACGACCTGCCGGGCCTTACCCTGGTAGCCATCAGCGGTGTGGATGAAGGCCTGTACAGTGTCGACTTTCGCGCCGGCGAAAAGCTGGCTCAACTGATCGTGCAGGTCGCCGGCCGCGCCGGCCGCGCCGACAAGCCCGGCAGCGTGGTGATGCAGACGCACTTTCCACAGCATCCCCTGCTGACCGGCCTGCTTCGGCAGGGCTACCACCACCTTGCAGAGCAGATGCTGGACGAGCGCCGTGCGGCGCAGTTGCCGCCCTTCAGCCATCAGGCCCTGCTGCGCGTGCGCGCCACCGAGCTTGATGCATTGAATGCATTTCTGCAGGCCGCGCACGGGGCATTGCCCCAAGACCCGGCTGTGCGCGCGCTCGGCCCGCTGCCCGCACCCATGCCCCGCCGCGCCGGCCAGCATCGCGGTCAGCTGCTGCTCGAATCCGATGATCGCAGCAACCTGCACAAGGTCCTGCGCAGCTGGCGCGATGCGTTGTTCGCACTGAAGCACCCGCGCGGCCTGCACTGGTCGCTGGATGTCGACCCCATCGATCTGTATTGACGAGCGGTTGACCTGGTGCATGCACTGGCCGGTTCGCCAGTCCATCCTGTGGCTGATGCCACGCACAAGCACAGGGCGGATGCGCTGAGCGTCCGCAAGTACATCCGGCTGCGCGTCTGTCGCGGCTATTGAGACAGCCTCGCGTACACTGTGCGCATGACAATGCCGACAGAACAGATTCTGCTGATTGCCTTGTGCGCGGCCGTGGCCGTGCTGCTGGTGCTGGTGGTCGTGTTGCTGCTGCGCGGGCGTGGTGCCCGCGTGGCCGAACGACTGGCTTCACTGAAGGAGGACAATGAGCGCCTGGAGCGAACCCTGCGGGACGAGCAGCGCGGCGGCCGCCAGGAGCTGGCCGCGGCATTCGCCGATTTCCGCAAGCAGGTGGAGCAACAGCTGGGCACGGTCAGCGGTCACCAGCGCGAACGCATCGATCAGTTCGGTCTGCAGCTGCGCTCCAGTCTGGGCGATCTGGGACAGAACAGTGACAAGCGACTGGCCGAGATGCGGGCCACCCTGGAAACCCAGATCAAGAGTCTGCAGAAGGACAACCAGCAGCAACTGGAGCGCATGCGCTCCACAGTGGACGAAAAGCTGCAGAAGACGCTCGAGGAGCGCCTCGGCCATTCATTCAAATTGGTGTCCGAGCGGCTGGAAGCGGTACAGCGCGGGCTTGGCGAAATGCAGGAACTGGCCACCGGCGTCGGTGACCTCAAGCGCGTGCTGAGCAACGTCAAGACGCGCGGTACGTTCGGTGAAGTCCAGCTCGGCGCGCTGCTGGAACAGATACTGGTTGCCGGACAGTACGAGTCCAACGTGGCCACGCTGCCCGGCTCTTCGGAGCGGGTCGAGTTCGCCATCCGCATGCCCGGGCCGGATCGCGAAGGCAAGGTCTGGCTGCCGATTGACGCGAAGTTCCCGCGCGAGGATTACGAACGCCTCATCGCGGCCCAGGAGGCCGCAGACAGCGATGCCGCGCGGATCGCCGCCGATGCGCTGGAAAAGCGTATCCGCGATGAGGCCAGGAAGATCCGCCAGAAATATGTCGGGCCGCCGCATACCACCGACTTCGCCGTGCTGTTCCTGCCTACCGAAGGCCTGTACGCGGAAATCATCCGCCGGCCCGGCCTGTTCGAGGACCTGCAACGGCACGAACACGTCACCGTGGCCGGCCCCACCACGCTGACGGCGATCATCAATGCCTTGCAGATGGGCTTTCGGACCCTCGCCATCGAGCAGCGCTCCAGCGAGGTCTGGCAACTGCTGGGCGCGGTCAAGACCGAATTCGGCAAGTTCGGCGGCATGCTGGAGTCGGCCATCAAGCAGGTCGACACCGTCCGCAACACGCTCAAGCGGGCCACCGGCAAGACCACGACCATCAGCCGCAAGCTGCGCGAGGTCGAGTCGCTGCCGGGCGAGAGCGCGGCAGGCCTGCTTGATGAACTCACGGATATCACGGGCGACGAGCCCGACGCCTGAACGGCGATCTGCGGCCGCGTAGCCTCAGGTGCCGGAACATCCCGCTGGGCCATTGACCAGCACATGTCGGACGAGTTGGCCAGGCGCCGGCTTCAGCGCGGATCGGCCTGCCACTGGAACGCTTCCTCTTCCGGTGCGCCCATGGCCCGAGTTCCTTTGCAGGCGCTACACTGCGTGCACCGTAGCAGGTGCATCCGGGCCGGCCGCCTGAACGTACAGGCATTGCCAGGCGGTCGGGTTCCATCGCCACCCGAGCATGCGTATCACGCGTACTCGGGCGGCGACGCGCCAGGCCTGATCGCGGCCGTCGGCTGCTTTTGAACACACAGACTCACTGCACAAGGCGAGAAACTGATGAGCCAGCACGAATTCGAACGCAAGGCGTCCCGCGAGGAAGCCGAAGAAGCTGTACGCACCCTGTTGCGCTGGGTTGGCGAAGACCCGCAGCGCGAGGGTCTACTGGACACACCGGGACGCGTCGTGCGTGCGTACGAGGACTGGTACTCGGGCTACGAGGAAGACCCGGCCGACTATCTTCGGCGGACCTTCAAAGAGGTCGAAGGCTATGACGAGATGGTGGTGCTGCGCGGAATCGACTTCGAGAGCCACTGCGAACACCATATGGCGCCGATCATCGGCCGCGCCCATGTCGGCTATCTGCCCACCTGCAAGGTGGTTGGCATCAGCAAGCTGGCGCGGGTAGTGGAAGGTTTTGCGCGGCGTTTTCAGGTGCAGGAGAAGCTCACCGCGCAGATCGCCAACTGCATCCAGGAAACCCTGCAGCCGCGTGGCGTGGGCGGTGGTGATTGACGCCAGCCACGAATGCATGACCACGCGCGGGGTGCACAAGCGTGGCGTGTCGATGGTCACCAGCCAGATGCTGGGCAGCTTCCGCGAGGATGCGCGTACGCGGGCCGAATTCCTGCGCTATGTCGACATCGACCATCAGCGTTGATGTTGCGCGTCATTGCGCTCCTGCTCGCCGTGGGCAGTGCAACGACCATGGCGCAGCCAGGCAGCACCGATGCCTATCTGAAAATGTTCGACCTGAACGGTGACAGGCGCATCAGCCAGGCCGAATACCTGGCGTACATGCGGCGAGGCTTCCAGGCCATGGATCGCAACGGTGACGGCACGCTGGAAGTCTCGGAAATGCCCCGTTCCTCGCGCCAGCGAGGCCCCCTGACTGCTGCCGAGCACAAGCGCAACCTGATCGCCACGTTCAGGCGCCAGGATCTCGACCACAATGGGTTCCTGGACAGCCGCGAACTGTCCGAGCCCCCGCACTGACTCGCCGGCAGGCCGGCCGCGCGACGTCTGCGTGCTGATCCGGCCTACAATCGGCTTTTTGGCACAGGAACACCATGATGCCCGCGACACCACTGCATGCTTCCCGCCGGCGGGCCGCCCTGGTGTTCATCTACATCACGGTGGTGCTGGACATGCTGGCCTTCGGTATCGTGATTCCGGTGCTGCCGCATCTGATCGAGCAACTGGCCGGCGGCGGTATTGCCGAGGCGGCCTGGTGGGTGGGAGTTTTCAGTACCGTTTTCGCTGCGGTGCAGTTTGCCTTTTCGCCGGTCCAGGGGGCACTGTCCGACCGCTTCGGCAGGCGCCCGGTGATCCTGATCTCGAACCTCGGGCTGGCGCTCGACATGGTCATCCTGGCGCTGGCGCCGACCCTCTGGCTGCTGTTCGTGGCGCGGGTGGTCCTTGGCGTGACTGCTGCCAGCTTCACCACAGCCAACGCCTACATTGCCGACATCACGCCGAGGGAAAAGCGTGCGGGAGCCTACGGCATCCTGGGCAGTGCCTTCGGCCTGGGCTTCATCCTCGGTCCCGGCCTGGGGGGCTTGCTGGGTGGCATCGACCTGCGCCTGCCGTTCTGGGTTTCGGCAGGCCTGGCCTTGTGCAATTTTCTGTACGGATACTTCATCCTGCCCGAGTCCCTGCCGCGCGAAAGCCGGACGCAACGCTTCGAGTTTCACAATGCGCACCCCCTCGGATCGCTGAAGCTGTTGCGGCGCTACCCGATGGTGCTGGGCCTGGCCGTGGTGATGTTCCTGGTCTATCTGGCGCACTATGTCCTGCAGACGGTGTTCGTGCTGTACGCCGATTTCCGCTATGGCTGGGGACCGCAGGCGGTGGGTCTGGTTCTGATGATGGTCGGCGCCTTCGACGGGGCGGTACAGGCTTTCCTCAGCGGCCGCCTGGCGCCGCGATTTGGCGAAAGACGCGTATTGCTCGCCGGCCTGCTGTTCGGCATCGGCGCCTTCATCCTGATGGGTGCGGCCAATACGGGCTGGGTATTCCTGCTGGGCATTCCGCTGATGGCACTGTGGGGTCTGGCCGGGCCACCGATCCAGGCCATCATGACCCATGAGGTGGATCCGTCCGAGCAGGGTCGTCTGCAGGGCGCGGTCACCAGCCTGGGCAGTTTTGCCGGCATTTTCGGTCCGTACCTGTTTGCGCAGGTGTTCGCGACCTCCATTGCTCCGGATGCACGCCTGCATATTCCGGGGCTGGCCTTCGGACTGGCGGCCTTGCTGCTGCTGATCGGCACATGCATTGCGGCCCGCGTGACGCGCAACATGCGCGACACACCGGCATCCGCCGAAATCACCCCCATACACCCCTCACCCCAACCCGGCGGTATCCCGCCCACCGCCACTGCCCCTACATCCATGCCGCCGGAGTCATCGCCATGAGTCTTTCCATGTACCAGGCCAGCGTTCCCGTGTTCGTGCGCGCCCTGAACAATCTTGCCCATGTCCTGAAGCAGGGCGAGGCCCATGCCGCGGCACGCGACACCGCTCCGGAAGTTCTGCTGCAGACGCGGCTCATCTTCGACATGCTGCCTCTGGCAAGGCAGGTGCAGATTTCGGCCGACATGGCCACACGTGGCTGTGCGCGGCTGGCCGGCAAGGAGCCGAAATCGTTCGAGGACAAGGAGACCAGCTTTGCCCAGTTGTACACGCGCATCGATGACGCCATCGACTACGTCAAGAGTTTCGATCCCGAGCAGATCGACGGCAGCGAGTCGCGCGCCATCACCTTGAAAATGCGCACGGGCGAGATGCATTTCGAGGGCCAGGCCTATCTGCTGCAGTTCATCCTGCCCAATCTGTTCTTCCATTGCGCCACCGCCTACGACATCCTGCGGGTTGCCGGGGTACAGATCGGCAAGCTGGATTTCATCGGCGGGCAATGACACACCTGCCACTGGTTTTCCGGCATCGCTGGCCCCATCATGCCATTGACTCACTGATAGCGAGGTGCCCATGCTGACTTTCCTTTTGTGGTTGCTGCTGCTTGTGGTGTGCTGGCCGCTGGCGCTGTTGGCGATCATCCTTTACCCGTTGGTGTGGCTGATCCTGCTGCCGTTCCGGCTGCTCGGTCTCGCGGTCGGCGGTGTGCTGGAATTGCTGCGCTCGATCGTGATGCTGCCAGCGCGCCTGCTGCGGGGACCCTCGGCTACCCCCGGGCGCTCATGAGTGTGGCAAGCAAGCCGTTCTCGGCGGCCTGCAAACGCAACCGGGGACCGATTCTGGAACTGCTCGAACCCCTGTTTGCCGGACGCACGCGCGTGCTGGAGATTGGCAGCGGTACCGGCCAGCACGCGGCGCACTTCGCCGCCGCCATGCCCTGGCTCACCTGGCAGGCGAGCGACCGCGCCGAGAACCTGCCCGGTATCCGGCAGTGGCTGGATCAGGCCGAACTGGGCAACACGCCGCCCCCGATGACCCTGGATGTGGCACAGGCCGACTGGCCGGGAGGCACCTATGATGCCTTTTTCAGCGCCAACACACTGCACATCATGGCCTGGTCCGAGGTCGAATCCCTGTTTGCGGGATTGCCCGCTGTTGCCAGCGATGATGCGTATCTGGCGATTTACGGCCCCTTCAATGATGCAGGCCGCTTCAGCAGTGACAGCAATGCGCACTTCGACGCACAGCTCAAGGCGGATGCTGCGCATAGGGGCATTCGTGACATGCAGGCTGTCGATGCACTGGCCGAGGCCGCCGGATTTGCATTGATGGCCGATCATGCCATGCCGGCCAACAACCGCTTGCGCATATGGCGGCGCTCATGACGCAAAGTATGCCGCTCCTGCTGCGAAGCGGCGTGATCGCCCTGCTTCTGGGCGCAGTATGTGCCCTGGGCGCATGTCGGAAACCCAGCGAGAATCTGGGCAACCTGACTTTTCACAAGCAGTTTGGCAAGTCGCATCTGGTCGGTCTGGATGCGCCCGGCCAACCTCAGCTGGGGATCGAGTCCGCGCAAGGCGATGCCGGCACGGATGTGTTCGGTTTGCCGGAAGGCAAGCGCCCGCTGGGCATGCATACCCAGGTGATGCAGTTCCGTTTTCGTTCGCGCGGCTTCTTTGAACATGAACCGGGTGCGCATATCGACATCGGCCTGGCCGGTACATGGCGCAAGGACGATCCCAACACGCCGGAGAACGAGGCCCGGCTGCTTGGGCGGGGCATTGTCATCGGCAATGTCAGCCTTGCCGCGCAAGGCTGTCCGGCCAGCCAGATGATTGAAATCGAGTCCTACTATGATGATGGCAACAGGCTATTCGCTGGATCGTGCAGTCCGTCACTGCAGGAAAACACCTGGTACCGGCTGACCTTGCTGGCGGGCACCAACGGCCGCACGGCCTATCGCTTGCGTGACGAGCAGGGGCGGCTGCTGGCGCAATCCGTGGTGCGCGACGACCGCCCACAGCTGAGCGCAGACCTGAGTGGCTGGTGGATCGGCCACGTCTTCAGCAACCGGCATCCGCTTGACGAGTGGGCCATCGACTTCGCGCACCTGCGCGTTTACTGGCGCGCGGATCAGGCCAGCGCGGCGCTGCTGAAGTCTCTCGATTGAGCTGTCTGCACCGCTGGTGCAGTGGCACGGGTGGGGGCCAGGATCACAGCGCGTCGCCGTCCAGCTCGCCCGTGCGGATGCGGATGACCTGGGACAACTCGCTGACGAAAATCTTGCCGTCGCCCACCTTGCCGGTACGCGCTGATTGCTGGATGGCTTCCAGAACCTGTTCCACCAGGGCATCGGTGACCGCCACATCAACCTTGATCTTGGGCAGGAAGTCGACCACGTACTCGGCACCGCGGTACAGCTCGGTATGCCCTTTCTGTCGTCCGAAGCCCTTGACCTCGGTGACGGTGATGCCCTGGACGCCGACCTCGGACAAGGCTTCACGCACGTCGTCGAGCTTGAACGGCTTGATGATGGCGGTGATCAGCTTCATGGGCACGCTTCCGGCAGGGTCTGGGGTGCATTCTGCCATTTTCGACGTGTAGGCGCAGGCCTACACGCGAACGCGGCATGCACCGACTGTAGAATCATGTTCACAGGTTCATACTGGATTACGTCGCCGTGCTCCAGCATGGATCGACATCAACGATCCAGGGAGGGATCGTCTACCTTCTCGTCACCATTGTCGTGAATCAATGCCGAGACAACTGCTCGCAGATACCAGGATCGGTGTCATGCGGCCCCCTGACGACAGGGTGCAAACATGATTGACATCGAGACCATAGATCATCTGGCCGATCGGGTTGGAAAGCTGATCCCCGCGGGCTTCGGCCAGGCCCGCGAAGACATTCGCGCCAATGTGCGTGACGTATTGATGCGCGGCCTGCAGGAGCTTGATCTGGTCACGCGCGAAGAATTTGACGTTCAGGCCAAGATGCTGGAAAGGACCCGCCAGCGCCTCGAGACGTTGGAGTGGCGTATCGCAGCGCTTGAGAGCAAGTCTGAAGCGTAGCGTTGCGCGTGTACTCCAGCCAGGGCAACTGCGGCCAACTTGCGGATTGCAGTTCCCGGGAACCCGCCCCCGGTTGCGTCACGCCCTTACCCCAGGGTATCAACCGGGGGCGGATCTTTCCCGCATGGAAGACGGGAGTCGGGTAGCGACCAAGCTCGCCCGTTGAGTCTTTCCGGATAAAGCAGGCAGTAGCACAACAGCACACGGAGGTGCGGCATGTGGCGAGTGACCCGAATTCAAACACTTACCCGAACAGCGACCTGAGACGATGAGTCTTGCGGTCGCGCTCAGTCGTGCGCAACAAGGCGTGACGGCGCCACAGGTCACTGTCGAAGTGCATCTGGCCGGTGGCCTGCCGGGCACCAGTATCATCGGTTTGCCGGAACTGGCCGTGCGCGAGGCGCGTGATCGCGTGCGCGTGGCCATTCACAACGCGCAATTCGAGTTTCCGCAACGTCGCATCACCGTGCACCTGGCGCCGGCCGACCTGCCCAAGGACGGCGGCCGCTTCGACCTGGCCATTGCGCTGGGGGTGCTGGCGGCGGGTGGGCAGATTCCGAAGGATGCCCTGGCCAATTGCGAGTTTCTGGGCGAGCTGGCGCTGAGCGGTGCCTTGCGCCCGGTGACCGGCGTGCTGCCCGCCCTGTTGCGTGCCCGCGAGCACAAGCGGCGATTGGTGATCCCGCGCGCCAATGCAGCCGAAGCCGCGCTGGTCCCCGATGCCGATGTGCGCGTCGCCGCCAGCCTGATGGAGGTCTGTGCTGCCCTGCGGGGGCAGGCTCCATTGCCCAAAGCCACGGTCCACCACGCGGAAGCGTTCGAACCGGGGCCGGACCTGGCTGATGTGCGGGGGCAGCTGCAGGCGCGAAGGGCGCTGGAAATCTGCGCGGCCGGCGGCCATCACATGCTGATGCTGGGTCCGCCGGGTACCGGCAAGACCATGCTGGCCGAACGACTGCCCGGCATCCTTCCGGCCATGTGCGACGGCGAGGCGCTGCAATCATGTGCCATTCGCTCGGTGGCCGGCCTGCCGGTCAATCTGGCGCAGTGGCGACAGCGGCCGTTCCGGGCGCCGCACCACAGTGCCTCGGCCGCGGCCCTGGTTGGCGGTGGCTCGAACCCGCGACCAGGAGAAATCTCCCTGGCCCACTTCGGCGTCCTGTTCCTGGACGAATTGCCCGAATTCTCACGCCATGTACTGGAGGTGCTGCGTGAGCCGATGGAATCGGGCCGGATCATCATTTCACGCGCCGCCAGGCAATGCGAGTTTCCGGCGCGTTTCCAGTTGCTGGCGGCCATGAACCCGTGTCCCTGCGGCTACGCCGGCGACCCCGGAGGGCGCTGCCGCTGCACCCCCGACCAGATTCACCGCTATCGGGCGCGTATTTCCGGGCCGCTGCTGGATCGTATCGATATCAGTGTCGAGGTGCCGCGCGTGCCGTTGCAGGAACTGGGTCGCGACAGGAATGCCCGGGACGAAGGCAGCGATCGCGTGCGTGCACGTGTCACCGAGGCGCGCGCGCGGCAATTGCAACGCAATGACTGCGCCAATGCGCAACTGGGCAGCGATGCCTTGCAGGCTGCCTGCGCATTGAGCAAGGACGAACGCCGGCTGCTGGAGCAGGCGCTGGAAAAGCTGGGACTTTCGGCACGCGCCTATCACCGCGTCCTGCGTGTGGCCCGCACCATCGCCGACCTGGATTGCAGCGAGCGGGTGCACAAGTCGCACCTGGCCGAGGCCCTGCAACTGCGCCGCATGGACAGCACAGCCTGAACCGGGTCTCAAGCATGTGCTGGCGCAGCCTGCCACGGCCCAATGGCAGCTGCTTGCGCCCACGCGGGTCATCCTGGGCGCGGCGCAGCGGAACAAGGGGTCGCGAGAATGCCTGTTCACGGCTTGACCCGGTGCGATGGGGCGGCGTCTGATCGCACAATGCAGGCGGGCAACCAACGCCGCATGGCAGTGTCCCGCTACAATGCCGCGGTGGACTTTTCCGGTTTGACCTCGAACCCCGCGCTGATGCTCACGGCCCTGCTGTGCATCGGTTTCCTGGCCCAATGGCTCGCCTGGCGCGTGCGCGTACCTGCCATCCTGCCCTTGCTGGTGGTGGGCCTGGTGCTGGGCCCCTTGCTGCACCTCATGGACCCCGATCGCTTTCTGGGTGATCTGCTGTTCCCGGTCGTTTCCCTGGGCGTGGCCATCATCCTGTTCGAGGGCAGCATCAACCTGCGACGTGACGAGATCCGCGGCATCGGCCATGCGGTGCGAAGACTGGTCAGCTATGGCGCCGCTGTGGCGGTGCTCGGCCTGGCCGCCGCAGCGCACTGGCTGGCCGGCCTGGGCTGGCCGCTGGCTTTCCTGTTTGGTGCGCTGACCTGCGTCACCGGCCCCACCGTGGTGAACCCGATGCTGCGTGCGGTCAGGCCCAATCGCAAGGTCAGCAACCTGTTGCGCTGGGAAGGCATCATCATCGATCCGATTGGCGCGCTGCTGGCAGTGCTGGTCTACGAGATCATCACGAGCCAGGGCTTCGAGGGTCATTCGCTGTGGTTGTTTGTGCTGACCATCGGCAGCGGCATCGCCATTGGCGCGGTGGCGGCATGGCTGCTGGGCGCCTTGCTCAAGCGCCAGTTCATCCCCGAATACCTGCAAAGCTACGCCACCCTGGCACTGTTGCTGACCGCTTTCTCGGTCAGCAACGCCATCACCCACGAATCGGGCCTGCTGGCGGTTACCGTGATGGGTATCGTCCTGGGCAACAACCGCAATGTGCACATCGACCTGATCACCAACTTCAAGGAAGACCTGTCGATACTGCTGATCTCGATGCTGTTCATCATTCTGGCCGCGCGCCTGAACTGGCCGCTGCCCGCCGGCACCCTGATGACCGGCCTGCTGATCTATCTCGCAGCCCAGTTCGTGATAAGGCCGCTGTCGGTATGGGTGGCCACCGTGCGCAGTTCCCTGTCGGTACGCGAACGCATCCTGGCCGCATGGATATCGCCCCGCGGCATTGTTGCCGCTGCCATCTCGGCCCTGTTCGCGCTGGAGCTGGAGGCGCGCGGCATGCCCGGTGCAGATCGCCTGGTGCCGCTGGTTTTCATTCTGATCATTGCCACCGTGGTCGTGCAAAGCGCCACCGCACGCCCGCTGGCCAAGTGGCTGGGTGTGCGCGAACCCGAGCCGCGAGGAGTCCTCATTTTCGGGGTCAATCCGGTAGCGCGTGCCGTTGCCCTGGCGCTGAAGAAGCAGGATGTCCAGGTGCTGGTCGCGGGCGACGACTGGGAAGGCATCCGCGCTGCGCGCATGCAGGGCATCGATACCTATTTCGGCAATCCGACCTCGCAGCACGCGCACAATTACCTGGACCACACCGGCCTCGGGCGGCTGCTGGCCATGTCCACCCAGCGCGAAATGAACTCGCTGTGCTGCCTGCACTATCGGCAGGAGTTTGGTCGCGACAAGGTCTACCGCCTGCGCAACCTCGCCGCCGATGAAAGCAGCGAGCGTGCCTCTTTCGCCAACCCCTTGCTGGCCCCGGCCCTGTTCGGCGAGGAAATGACCAACTCGCGTTTCCACGAGCTGCTGAATGACGGCTGGCAGATCAAGACCACCACCCTCACCGAAGCCTACGACTGGCCGAAATTCGTCGAGGCATGGGGTTCGGAACTGATACTGCTGTTTCTGATCACCGACAAGGGCAACCTGCGCATGGCCAGCAGCAAGCGAAAGCTGGACCCAAAGCCCGACGTTACCGTTACCGCGCTGGTGCCACCTGAGGAAAAGAGCCAGCCGGAGGATGTGGCTGCGCGCTGAGCGCGGTTTGCCGCCCTCCGGCCTGCATCATGGTCATGCGCCGCAACAGCCCGCAGGTCCATGCCATGGCCGCCTGTCACACGCTGCGGTGCTTGCCCTTGAAAGGCGCGTAGAACTGGCGCAAGTGCTCGATATCCGCTTGCATGTCGTCGCTCAGCTGGTACACCGGGCCGAGGTGTATGGACTTGTCGGGATAGTGGAAGGCAACCGGGAACACCGGCACGCCGGCCTGGTGGGCGATGTGCCAGAAGCCGGTTTTCCAAGCCGCCACCTTTTTGCGGGTGCCCTCCGGAGTGAGCCCCAGCCAAAGATCTGCCTGCGCATCGAATGCATCCACCATCTGCTCCACTACGCCCTTGGCCGAGCGCCGGTCGATCGGCATGCCGCCCAGGCGACGAAGCGTCCAGCCCAGTGGTCCGGTGAACAGTTCCTGCTTGGCCATGAAGTGGATATTGGCGCCAAGCCCGGTCTTGATCAGCAGCCCCCAGATGCCATCCCACCAGGATGAATGCGGGGCTGCGATCATGACCAGCCTGGGCTCGTTCGGGAAGTCCCCCACGAGGTGCCAGCCACTCAAGCGTGCCAGCGCGCGGCACACACGTCGGCCGAAATGGTCGCGAAAGACCGGCATGTGTTCGGGCAGCTGCTCCGGGCCGGGCAGTGCGCCAGTCATTCATGGCTCCAGTTGCGCGATCGCGTGCGCTTGAGCTTTCCACGCTCCTGTTTCTTTTTCAGGCGACGTTCCTTGGAGCCGCGCGTGGGGCGCGTGGGAATGCGTTTCTTGACCGGTTTGGTAGCCGCAAGCAGCAGCGCGCGCAAGCGGGCCCGCGCGTCGTCGCGGTTGCGCGCCTGGTCGCGGAAACGGCGCGCCTGAATGACGACCACGCCATCTTGCGTGATGCGGCGATCGCCCCGGCCCAGCAGGCGCTCTCGCAGGCGTTGCGGGATCGACGGCGAGTTGGCGATGTCGAAACGCAACTCCACCGCGCTCTCGGTACGGTTGACGTGCTGGCCACCGGGGCCGGAGGCACGCACGAAACTCTCCGACAATTCGTGCTCGGGTATGTCGATGGATCGGGTAATGCGCAACATGGTCCCGATTGTACGCCAGGGTTCCCTGGCGAGAGAAAGGCAGGCCGCATGCTGCCGCCGCGCAGGTACGGATTCCGGAGCAGCCCGGGGTCGTCGGGAAAGTCAGCTTGTGCCGGGCCCGGATTTTTCGTCGTGCCCGCCGAAGGCGTGGCGCATGGCCGACATCACCTTGTTGGCAAACAGGTCGCGCCCGCGCGAAGCGAAGCGGCCGAACAGCGCCGAGGTGAGCGTCGGTACCGGCACGCCCTCCTCGATGGCTGCCAGCGCGGTCCAGCGACCTTCGCCGGAATCCGACACGCGGCCTTCATAGCTTTCCAGGCCAGGGTCCTTGTTCATCTCGATGGCGGTCAGATCCAGAAGCCACGAGCCGATCACGCTGCCGCGTCGCCACAGTTCGGTGATCTCGCCCAGGGGCAGGTCGTACTGATAGTGTTCCGGGTGTTCCAGTGGCGCCGTCTCGGCGTCGACATCATGATCGGACTTGCCCACATTGGCATGCCGCAGCACGTTGAGGCCTTCGGCGTAGGCAGCCATGACCCCGTACTCGATGCCATTGTGAACCATCTTCACAAAATGGCCCGCGCCGTTCGGGCCGCAGTGCAGGTAGCCGTTTTCTGCCGGACCGACCTGGCCTTCGCGGCCGGGCGTACGCGGTGCCATGTCGACGCCGGGCGCCAGCGCGGCGAATGCCGGTTCAAGATGTGCATAGGCAGCATCCGGGCCACCGATCATCTGGCAATAGCCGCGCTCGCGACCCCACACTCCGCCGCTGACACCGACATCCACGTACATGATGTCGCGCCTGGCCAGTGAGCTGGCGCGGCGCAGGTCTTCCACGTAATGCGAGTTGCCGCCGTCGATGAGCATGTCACCGGCCTCGAGCAAGGGCGCAATGTCCTTGATGACATGATCCACTGCGCCGGCCGGTACCATCATCCAGATGGCCCGCGGCCGCTGCAGGGAGGCCACAAGCGTCTTGATGGAGTCCGCCGCCCTGGCGCCTGATTCGGCCGCCTCGGCACGCGCCTTGTCGTCAAGGTCGAAGCCTATGCAATCGACGCCGGCCGCATGCAGTCGACGCACCATGTTGAGTCCCATCCGGCCCAGGCCGACAAACCCCAGTTGCAGGCTGCTCATGTGTGCTTCTCCTTGTGGCGGCGTCGTGTGTAGAGGGTTCTTGAGCGCTTCAGCTTACGGTTCGGCCCGCGGCAACCGCAAGGCGGGATTTCATGTTGTAAAGGAAGCTTGACATCGGCAGTGGGTGCCGGATATCGTGCGTGTCAAGCAACCTTTACATTCTGGAGTTCGATCATGCGCAGCACACAATCCACCTTCATGGCTTTTGCCATGGCAAGTCTCATGCTGTTGACCGCCCACGACCCGAGTGCGCTGGCAGCAGTCCCGACACCCGGCCGCTTCCAGGTGGGTACCCTGCATGTGCAGGCACGAGGTCACACCGGGGCACCGCTTATCCTGATCCCCGGCCTGGGCAGCGGCCCGTGGGTCTGGCAGGACACCGTGGCGAAACTCGAAGGCAGCCACAGGATCTATGTGCTGACTCTGGCCGGTTTCGACGGCACCCAGCCGCCAGCCCGGATGACCGGGCTGATGGACCAGGTCGATGCATCCCTGCTGAAGCTGATCACAAGCCACAAGATTGATCGGCCGGTACTGGTCGGCCACAGCCTCGGCGGAACCCTGGCCATCGGCTTTGCGGAAAAGCACCCTGATCTGATCAGTGGCGTGGTTGCTGTGGATGGCATGCCGATCTTCCCCGGATTCGAGCGCATGTCGGCCGAACAACGCAAGGCGGCGGCTGCCAACATGCAGCAATCGATCACCCAGGCGAGCCCGGAGCAGTTCCGGCAGCAGCAGGCCGGGTACATGCAGACCATGGGCGTGATCGATGCCGATGCGGCGAACAAATACGGCAAGCTGCAAGGTCGCAGCAACCCGCGCACCGTGGCGCAGTTCATGTATGAAGACCTGACCACCGATCTGCGTCCTGATCTGGCCAGCATCAGCGTGCCGGTCATGGAGATCTCGCCCTACAATGCTCCGGACTTCAAGGCAGCCGCTGCCAGCGGACGCATGCCCATGCTGAGTGAGCAGCAGAAGGTCGATTACTATCGGCAACTGCTCAAGGGGACGCCTGAGCTCCAGGTGATCTCGATGGCACCGGCACGCCACTTCGCGATGCTGGACCAGCCCGAGAAGTTCACGCAGGCGCTGGAGGCCTTTCTGGCAGATCTCAAGGTGCAACCGTGATTGCCCATGCAAAGGAAACCGGAAACATGATCTCGACCGAGCCGAAACCCATGACCAAGAAACGCGTGCTTCGGATCAGTGGCGTCATTGCGCTGATCCTGGGCCTCATTGCCGCCGCTGCCGGCTGGTGGCTGGATGTGAGCGGATTGAGCTATTTCGGCACCGCGGCCCTGGTGACCGGAGTGGCCTGGCTGGTGAGCTCGCGCTTTGCCTGTGATGAGCCCATGCGACCGGAGGCGCGCCGCTACATGCGCGAGTTCTTCCCGGCCATCTTTGCCTATTTCCTGATCCTGTTCGGTGGCTGGAGCCACATCCACGATACACACAGCGTGGCATTGAAGTGGGTGATTGCTTTGTTGCCTGCGCTGCCGGTGTTCCTGATCCTGCGTGCCATGTTGCGGTCTGCTTCTGGCCAGCGACGAGCTGGAGCAGCAGATGCAGCTGCAGGCCATCGCCATCTCGGCCATGAGCGTGGGCCTGGTCAGCTTTGCCGCAGCCTTCCTGGTAGCCGCTGATCTGGTGCAAGTCGACAACCTGCTCATGCTGGTACTGCCGGCGCTGATCGGTACCTATGGCGTGGCGTTGGCGTGGATCAAGAGACAATACCGGGACGAGTGACATGCGGCTTTTCCGACATTTCAATGACGGGCTGCTGCGCGCGCAGGTCAACCCCGAGCTGGATGCCGACGCACGCGCGGAACGCTTGCGCCGACGTCAGCGCAACATGCGAAGGGCCGCACCGTGGCTGCTGTGGCTTGTGCTGGTGCTGTTTGGAAGTCTGCTGATTCCAGATAGCGCGGGACTCGACTGGAGACGGGTGCTGGTGGGCGTGGCACTGGTGCCGCCAGTGTCTGCGATTGGCTGGATCCGGATGCGCGCGTTGCGCGAGGCCGATGAACTGGAGCGACGCATGGAGTTGATGGCCATGAGTAGTGCATTCATCATGGCTATTTGCCTGTTTCTGCTTTTGACCCTGCTGCGGATGATTGACCTGCCAATCACCTTGCTGCCGCTAGCGGCGCTCTGGCTGCTGTTGGGCACCTATCTCGTCGTGCAAGGCGTGTTACAGAGGCGCGACCAGTGAACAACCGCCTGCGTGAGTTGCGCGCTGCCCGGAACTGGTCACAGGCTCATCTTGCCGAATTGCTGGATGTGTCGCGCCAGACAGTGAATGCGATCGAGACCGGCAAGTATGATCCCAGTCTTCCCCTGGCATTTCGCCTGGCACGCCTGTTCGACCTGAAGATAGAAGAGCTGTTTGATGATGAAGCGGAGTAGTGAACCATGGCAATGAGCGGTCGCAATGTATTGCGCGTGCTTGTGCTGCTGATAGCCCTTGCCGTGCTGGGCTGGCAGCATTTCCGGTCGGGCAAGGCCGGCCACGCTGCGCCAGCCGAACCGGTGGCCTCGGCTTCCGCGGTCGCCTCCGCAGGCAATGCAGTCGCATCCCCGAATCCGGTTGCGCCCCCACGTACCTGGACCTTGGGGACCATGATCCTGCGCTCCTGCGAGCTTCAGCGCCGCAACAGCGGGGCCAGCACGGCGGCCTGGTGCGGCACGCTCGATGTGCCGGAAAACCGTGCTGCACCGGGCGGGCGCAAGATCAGCCTGAATCTTGCCGTGGTACGCAGCGACGCCGCCGTGGCGCAATCGGACATGGTTGTGATGCTGGCCGGAGGCCCGGGCCAGGCGGCCACGCGCGACTTCGCCGACACCTCCTGGTATGCCGGTTTGTTGAAGCACCACAATGTGCTGCTGCTTGACCAGCGTGGTACCGGCAAGTCGCATCCGCTGGACTGCAGCAAGGTCGAGAAGGCCCTGAAGAAGGAAGCGCCGGCCGCGGTCGCCATGGATCCGGCGCGCATCCGCAGGAATGTGACCGATTGCCTGGCGGAAGTGAAGCAGAGCGCCGACCCGCGTTTCTACACCACCACCGATGCGGTGGCAGACCTGGAGGCCGTGCGCCAGGCGCTGGGGGCGCCCGAGTTCGACCTGATCGGGGTGTCGTACGGAACGCGCATGGCGCAGCAATACCTTGCCCAACACCCCGATGCGGTACGCAGTGTGGTGCTCGATTCACCGGTACCCAATCCTCTGGTTCTCGGAGAAGACTTTGCGGCCAACCTGGAGGCCGCGTTGAAGCTGGACTTTGCCGATTGCATCAAGGCGAGCGAATGCCACAAGCGCTTTGGCAACCCGATGCAGACCCTGATGCAGTTGCGCGATGCCTTGCGCGCCAACCCGCACGAGGTCAGCTTCCGTGATCCGCGCAGCTACAACACCGTCAAGCGCAAGCTCAGCGAACAGTCCCTTGCCGGGGTGGTGCGCCTGTTTGCCTATGCGCCCGAATCGGCCGCGCTGCTGCCATTGTCCATCGATGCCGCGGCACATGGCGATGTCGGGCCGCTGCTGGGTCAATCGGAACTCCTCAGCGGCGACCTTGGTGGTGACATGAACAGTGGCATGGCCATGAGCGTGATCTGTTCCGAGGACGCCGACCAGTTGCAGCCGCGGCCGCAGGACAAGGACACGATTCTGGGCAACAGCCTGATCGACGCCATCCAGGCGCAGTGTGCGGTATGGCCGCACGGGCGCATGCCGGAGGATTTTCACAAGCCGCTGAAAAGCGACAAGCCCGTCCTCATTCTGTCCGGCGCACGTGATCCGGTCACCCCGCCAAAGTACGGCGAACAGATCATGGTCGGTCTTGGCAACGCGCGCCACCTGGTGCTCAAGGGCCAGGGCCACGCGGTCGGCACGCGTGGCTGCGTGCCGCGACTTGTCGGTCAATTCATCGACAAGCTGCAGCCGAAAAGCCTGGATGCCTCCTGCCTGGATCGTCTCGGCCCAACACCCCCATTCATTGATTTCAACGGAGCCACACCATGAGCCCGCACCTGACGACAGCAAACTGCATTGGCGACGCGGGCCATGGATGGCCCGACGCGTGGACGGCGCATCGCCGTCCGCAGCGAAGCCGGCGGCGGGCATGTACCGACGCGGGCGTCACGGGGCACGTCATGGAAGACCTGTCCCCGTGCGTGAAAAAAGGCAGCCACACCATGAGCCCGCACCTGACGACAGCAACCTGCATTGGCGACGCGGGCCATGGATGGCCCGACGCGCAGACGGCGCATCGCCGTCCGCAGCGAAGCCGGCGGCGGGCATGTACCGACGCGGGCGCCACGGGGCAGGTCATGGAAGACGTGTCCCCGTGCGTGAAGAAGGCTGCCACGCCATGATTGAGGTGGAAAATCTGCACAAGGCCTTCGGCAAGGTGAATGCCGTGGACGGGGTGAGTTTCAGTGCCCGGGATGGCGAGATCACCGGCCTGCTTGGCCCCAATGGCGCGGGCAAGACCACCACCTTGCGCATGCTCTACACCCTGATGAAACCGGACAGCGGCACGGTACGTGTCGACGGCATCGATGCCGTCCGCGATCCTCTCGGAGTGCGCCGCCGCCTGGGCGTCCTGCCAGATGCACGCGGCCTGTACAAGCGCCTCTCGGCGCAGGAGAACATCGACTACTTCGCGCGGCTACAGGGCATTGGTGACGAGGCCCTCGCAACGCGCCGCGCCACCCTGGTCAATGCGCTTGACATGGCGGATATCATGGCGCGCCGTACCGAGGGTTTCTCGCAAGGCGAGCGGGTCAAGACCGCCCTGGCGAGAGCGCTTGTCCACGACCCGAAGAACATCATCCTGGATGAGCCCACCAACGGTCTGGACGTGATGGCCACGCGCGGCCTGCGCCGGTTCATGCGCGACCTGAAAACGGAAGGCTGCTGCGTGCTTTTCAGCAGCCACATCATGCAGGAAGTGGCGCAGTTGTGTGACCGCATTGTCGTGATCGCGGGCGGCAAGGTCGTGGCCGACGACACCCCCGAGGCCCTGCGACAGCAGACCGGGGAATCCAATCTGGAAGATGCCTTCGTGAAAATCATTGGCAGCGAGGAGGGCCTGGCCGCATGAACAGTGTGCTGACCGTCATGATCAAGGAAGTGAAGGAAAACCTGCGCGACAAGCGCACCCTTGCCAGTGCCCTGCTCTATGGTCCGCTGATCGGACCGGTGATTTTCGTACTGATGATGAACCTGGTGATCAAGCAGCAACTGGAGAAGGCGGAAGCGCCGCTTGCACTTCCGGTGATCGGTGCCAGTCATGCCCCCAATCTGGTCGACTTTCTGCGTCAGCAGGGCCTGGACCCGCAGCCGCCCGTGGCCGACCCGATTGCGGCCGTTCGCAATCGTGACGCCGATGCGGTGCTGAAGATACCGCCCGGTTACGCCCAGGCCTGGCGCAAGGGCGAACCGGCCCAGGTCGAACTCTATTTCGATTCCTCGCAGCGCGATTCGTCCACTCCGGTGCGGCGCATCAACCGCATGCTGGATGCCTGGAACCAGCGCACCGGTGCCATGCGCCTCATTGCCCGTGGCTTGTCGCCGGCGCTGGTGCGACCCGTGCATGTCGATCAGCGCGACCAGTCCACGCCGCAGTCACGGGCCGGCAACCTGTTTGCAATCCTGCCCTACTTTTTCGTGCTGACGGTGTTTCTGGGTGGCATGTACCTCGCCATCGACCTTACCGCCGGCGAGCGGGAACGGCAGTCGCTGGAACCGCTGTTTGTCAATCCGGTCGCGCGCTGGCGCATCCTGCTGGGCAAGATTGCTGCGATCTGCACGTTCTCGGTGGTGAGCCTGCTCATCAGCATCCTGGCGTTCGCTGTCGCAGGCCATTTCATCCCGACTGAAAAGCTGGGCATGACGTTGAACCTCGACCTGAGGTTTGCCGCCGAGGTGCTGCTGCTGATGTTGCCGCTGGTGGCTCTGCTGGCCATCTTGCAGACCCTGGTCTCGGCCTTTGCCAAGAGTTACCGCGAAGCACAGACCTATCTCGGCATCCTGATGCTGGTACCGGCACTGCCTTCGGTGGTGCTGAGCGTGGCGCCGGTGAAGACCGCCCAATGGATGTATGCCGTGCCCCTGCTCGCACAACAGGTCGGTATCACCGATTTGCTGCGCGGCAACCCCGTGGCCGCGGCCGACATCGGCCTGGCCCTGGTCAGCGGACTTGCCGCCGCGCTGCTGGTCGCACTGGTCACTGCACGCGTCTACCAGTCCGAGCGGCTTGCGATTTCGGCCTAGGAGCCAGGGCGGTAGAAACACAAACGGCTGCGACTCGTGTTCCTGCCGCCCAGGCTTCTGGCGCAAACGGCGCGACGCGAAAACGGGAACATTGCCACCGCACCCGGGTGATGTCCGGGGCACGCCCCCATGCCCTGCAGGTTCGCTTCGAGGCGCTGGGCACGTCGGCAGCCGTGGTAGTCTTTCAGGCTCTTTCAAGCAACCCCGGGTATCGACATGACTCGCTTTTTCCTCGTCACCCTGATGGCCCTGGCAGGGCTTGGTCTTGCCGGCTGCAACGACACGCAGCAGGCCTCGTCGCAAGCCGAAGCTGCAGTGCCCGCAAGTGCCGACAGCGCGAGTACACCCGCGTCCGCCGCATCCAGCGGCCAGGCCTATGCCGACAAGCACCTGGCGCAATACGCCGAAGTCACGCTCACGGCCGATCTGTCCGGCCTGGATGGGCAGCAGAAAAAGATGCTTGGCCTGCTGATTCAGGCGGCCGATGTCATGAACGGCATCTACTGGCAACAGGGGTGGGGTGATCGTGACGCGCTGATGTCGCGCATCAGCAACCCTGCCACGCGCCGTCTTGCCGATATCAATTACGGACCGTGGGACCGGCTCAACAACGATCATCCGTTTGTGGCCGGCATTGGCCCGCGCCCCGCTGGCGCGCGCTTCTATCCAGCCGACATGGACAAGAGCGAATTCGAGGCCGCGGACATCAAGGACAAGACATCGCTGTATACGGTGCTGCGACGCAATGAAGCGGGGAAGCTGACCGCCATTCCCTATCATCAGATGTGGCATGAGCCGCTGCAGAAAGCCGCGGACCTGCTGCAGCAGGCCTCCGCGCTCGCAAAGGACAAGGGCTTCGCCAACTATCTCAAGTTGCGCGCCACGGCCTTGCTGAGCGATGACTATCGCCCCAGTGACATGGCGTGGATGGACATGAAGACCAATCCGGTGGATATCGTCATCGGACCCATCGAGACCTACGAAGACCAGCTGTTCGGCTACAAGGCGGCCTACGAGTCCTACGTGCTGATCAAGGACCAGGCGTGGAGCAAGCGTCTTGCGCGCTTCGCCAGATACCTGCCCGAACTGCAGCAGGAACTGCCGGTGCCGGAAAAGTACAAGGCCGAGAAGCCCGGCTCGGATGCCGATCTCAATGCCTACTTCACCGTCTACTATGCCGGTGACGCCAACGTGGGTGCCAAGACCATCGCCATCAACCTGCCCAACGATGAGCAGGTGCAACTGCAGAAGGGCACCCGGCGGCTGCAGCTGGAGAACGTCATGCAGGCCAAGTTCGACAAGATCATGGTGCCGATCGGGCATGAGCTGATTGCGCAGGACCAGCAGAAAAACCTCACCTTCGATGCATTCTTCCAGAACACCATGTTCCACGAGGTCGCCCATGGGCTGGGCATAAAGAACACCCTCGATGGCAAGGGTACGGTACGCAAGGCACTCAAGGATCAGGCCTCCAGCTTCGAGGAAGGCAAGGCCGATGTGCTGGGCCTGTTCATGGTGGCAAGGCTCGCCGACAAGGGCGAGCTGGACAAGTCCAGACTGATGGACAACTACGTGACATTCCTCGCCGGCATCCTGCGCTCGGTGCGTTTCGGCGCCAGCGATGCGCACGCCAAGGCCAATATGGTGCGCTTCAATTTCTTCAAGCGCATGGGTGCCTTCAGCCGTGATGATGCGAGCGGTCGCTATCGTGTTGATTTCGACAAGATGACCGCGGCCATGAATGCGCTGTCGAAAAAGCTGCTGACCGTGCAGGGCGACGGCGACTATGCCGAGGCCAAACGCATGACCGATACGCTGGGCAAGGTCGGCCCGCAGCTCGCCAGCGACCTCAAGCGCCTGGACCAGGCCGACATCCCCGTCGACATCAGCTTCAAGCAGGGTGCCGATGTGCTGGGGCTCAACGCCACTGCCACAGCGGGAGACTGATCGGCCATGCGTGTGCCATACCTTGCAGTCCTGGCATTGCTGGCCGCCCCGGTGTTGGCGCGCGCCGAGCCGCCGGCGCACTTGCCGCCGCAGGAGCATCCCGTGCTGCGCCGCATTGTTGACGCGGTCAGTGTCGAGCGTCTGCGTGCCATCGATACCCGGCTGGTCGGATTCGGTACCCGCCACACCCTGTCGGACACGCGCTCCGGGAAGCGCGGCATTGGCGCGGCCCGGCGCTGGGTCAGGGCGCAGTTCGAATCCATCTCGGCCGGGTGCGAACATTGCCTTCGGGTCATCACCCCCTCGCGCGTGTTCAAGGGAAAGCGCACGCCCGCAGCAGGCGTCGAGGTGAAGGATATCGTGGCAATCCAGAAAGGCAGTGACGCCAACCGTTACATCATCATGACCGCGCACCTGGATTCGCGCGTCAGCGATGTCATGGATGCCACATCCGATGCGCCGGGGGCCGACGACGACGGGTCCGGTGTTGCTGCCTTGATCGAGGTGGCTCGCGTGCTGTCGAAATACAAGTTTGCCGCGACCCTGGTCTATTCGGCTGACTCGGGGGAAGAGCAGGGCCTGTACGGCGGGCGCATCATCGCCGACTACGCACGTGATCAGGGCTGGAATGTGGAAGCCAACCTGAACAACGACATGATCGGCAACAGTCATGGCAGCGATGGCGTGATCGACAATACAACGGCGCGCATTTTTTCCGAGGCAGTGAAGTCGCGCATCACCCCGGAGCAACTGCGCACGATGCGCTACACCGGCGGTTTCGTCGACTCGCCGTCGCGCAATGTGGCCCGTTACATTGCCGCCCTGGCCGATCGCCATGTGCCCGATCTGCACTTCATGCTGATGTATCGTCAGGACCGTTTTCGCCGTGGTGGTGATCAGATTGCATTCAATCGCAACGGCTTTCCCGCGGTACGCATCAACGAGGCGCATGAGAACTGGCGCCACCAGCACCAGGATGTGCGTGTGGAAAAGGGTATGCAATACGGCGACCTGGCCGAGTTCGTCGACTTTCCCTTTCTTGCCAAAATGACCGCGGCCAATGCCATTGCCATGGCCTCGATGGCGTGGGCGCCGGCGCCGCCAGAACAGGTCCGGATCACGAGCAATCTGTCGCCCGATACGCAGGTGAGCTGGCAGCCGGTATCCGGTGCGTCCGGGTACCGCATCTACTGGCGCGCCACCGATGCGCCGATGTGGCAGCATTCGATTTACGTTGGCCAGCTCAGCCAGTACACGATGAAGAACAAGGTCATCGACAACAGCTATTTCGGAGTGGCCAGCGTCTCCGGCGATGGTTTCGAGAGCCCGGTCGTGTTCCCCGGACCCGGCGGCGCATTCAGCAACGCCGGGAGCGGGTCAGGGGCCCCCGAGAAATAAGCTGAGCTGTCGGCACACCGCGTCGGGGTGTTCCAGGTGCAGATGGTGATGTCCGGCCATGTGCTCGATTCGGATGTCCGCCAGGCAGTCGGCCCGGGCCGCGATCATGGCCGCCGGCAGATAGGGCGTTTCCGGTTGCGCCAGCAGCAGCCAGGCCGGGCAGGCGATGCCGGCCAGCAGCCGATGAACCTGCTGCTCGGCCATGCGTATCGGGGATGGCTCGGTCAGGCGCGAATCGGCGCGCCAACTGAAGCCGCCGTCGACCGGACGCAGGGCGCGCTCGATAATCGGACGCGCCAGGTCCGGTGGCAGGCCACTGGCACGGCTGCGGGCCAGGGCTGCGCTGTCGATGTCGGCAAACACCCGCAGTCGGCGGTTGCGCGGATGCACTGGTGGCGTCACGGCATCACGGAAGCGTTTCAGTGTGGTGTCCGGGGTGTCCGCCAGTGGCCCGAGCCCCTCGATCAGCGCCAGATGGCTGATGCGCTCGGGTGCGGCCGCAGCCACCAGCGAACCGATCCCGGCGCCCATCGAATGCCCCAGCAATGCGAAGCTGTCCAGGCCCAGGGCGTCAGCGGCGCTCAATACCACCTGGACCGAGTCGGCGAAGTGGTAGTGCACGCCCGGACTGTGTGGCAGATGATCCGAGTGGCCATGCCCCGGCATATCCAATGCAATCAGCCGCCGGCCCTTGAGGTGCGCTGACAGCGGTGCAAAGCTGGCCGCGTTGTCCAGCCAGCCGTGCAGTGCCAGCACCGGCGGTGCATCCTGCGCACCGTGCACCAGCGCGGCCAGGTTCAGGTCGCCAAGCGGGATGCGTATTTCATGCATGGCGGCCAGCCTTGCATCGGCCGGCGCCAGGTGGCGCAGGAGCTACGGTATGCGCACGCCGCGGTGACATGCCGTGGATGCGCGTCTCAGTAGCCAGCGACATTGCCGGTTCCCTGTTCGCCATGGCGTGCGGGCGACGTGCTGCCCGCACGCCAGTCCTGCGTGTAGTCGCTGATGAGTCCGGCCAGCATTTCCGCATGTTCAATGCCGTCGTTCAGGGCCGGGATGTAGCGCAAGCTTTCACCACCGGCTTCGCGAAAGTAGGCCGCATTCTCCTCGGCAATCTCTTCCAGGGTCTCGAGGCAATCCACGGCAAATCCGGGGCAGATGACATCGAGCTTGCGTATGCCTTGTTGGGCCAGCTCGCGCACGGTGTGATCGGTGTAGGGCTGCAGCCAGGGTTCGCGACCGACACGTGACTGGAAACTCATCGGTGCCTGCGACGCGTCCAGGTCCAGTCGCTCGCGCAATCCTGCGGCAGTCGCGCGGCACTGGTCAAGGTAGGGGTCACCCAGACGTACGTAACGCTGCGGAATGCCATGAAAGCTCAGCAGCAGTCGCTCGCCACGACCCTGGTCCTGCCAGTGCCTGCGCACACTCGCGGCCAGCGTATCCAGCCAGGCGTGATTGTCGTGATAGTCGTTGACAAGGCGCACTTCCGGGGGCCAGCGCAGCGACTTTGCGGCGTCGGCCACCGCGTCGATCACCGAGCCGGTCGAGGTGGCCGAATACTGCGGGTACATCGGCAGCACCAGCAGCTTGCGCACGCCTTCGGCCTGCAGTCGGGTGATGCTTGCCTGCACTGAAGGCTGGCCGTAACGCATGGCCAGTACCAGTCGTGGCGGCTGGGCCTCTCGTCTGGCCAGGGCGGCTGCCACCGCATCGCACAGGTTCTCGCTGAGCACCCGCAAGGGCGAGCCGTCGTCGCGCCAGATTGCCTGGTAGGCGCGCGCGGAGCGCGCCGGACGGATGCGCAAGATCACGCCATGCAGAATAAGCCACCACAGCCAGCGCGGGCGAAGGTCAATGACACGCTCATCACCAAGAAATTCGGCCAGCCACGGCCGCAACGCCGCTGCCGTGGGGGCTTCGGGGGTGCCCAGGTTGACCATGAGAACGGCCTGATCTGAAGCGGCTTGGCTCATTTTCTGTCCAATATGTTGTGGTTGGCGACAAGGAAAAGCGGCAGCGCTTGTGGGTGCCCGGCGTGATGCTGACACGGCTCAGGGTACATGGCGCAGGCTGGTCCTGTTTGCCTTTGTTGCAAAGCGAAAAAAATGGTAGTCTCAGGGCACCTGCATGCGTAGCCGTAGCGCCTGCAGGATCATAATCATAAACGGATTGGCCCTATGCGCGTTCTAGTCTGCCTGTTGTTGGCATTGGCATGCCTGCCGGTGTCGCTTGCGCGTGCGCAAGGGACAGCTAGCGCCTATGCGGTTGATTACGATCAGTTCTATCGCGTGGACCTGGCAACGCGCCAGGCCACCTCGATCGGTCCTGTCAGTGGCAGCGGCCCCCAGCAGATGGCCGACCTCAGCGGATTGACCACCACGCCCGATGGTCACCTGTTTGCGGCCTCGGACACGCTCAAGGCGCTGATCCGCATCGATCCGGCTACCGGCAAGGGCACTGTGGTCGGTTCCTTCGGCATCAACCAGACCCAGAACTCCAGTCCGCTCGACTTCGGCATGGCAGCCAGTTGCGATGGCAGTCTGTGGCTGAGCTCGACCGTGACCCGGCAACTCTGGAAAGTCAGCCCGAGCACGGGCAAGGCAAGCCCGGTCGGGCAGATGGGCAGTGATATTGTCGGCCTGGCCGTTGACCATGATGCGCTCTATGGCGTTGGCGGGCGTGGCGATGAAGGCTGGTATTCCATCAACACCCAAACCGGGCAGAGCACGCTGCTGGGCGGTCTGGGCTCCATGGTGGACTACATCACGTCCGCCTCGCCGGTAATCACCGACCAGGGCCAGGTGCTGGCTGCGTTCAACTATGTGCCACTGCCCAACAACCAGCCACCGCCCGACTGGAGCGATCTGGCCCAGATCAACATCACCAATGGCCAGACCACGGTGCTGGGTACAATTACCGGATCGGCCTCGCTTCGCGGTATCGGTATTCGCGGATTCACCATCGGCCCGCCTGCCTGTGGTGTGGCGGGTACTCCGGCGGACGCCGTTGGCGCGCCGACCCTGGCCTGGTGGAGCCGTATCCTGATGCTGCTTGCGCTGGCTGGCATCGCTCTGGTGCTGCTGGCACGCAAGCGGAATCCGGATCATGCCTGAAATGGCCCGATCTTCGGTTGCCGGGGCCGTGGGGTCCAGGGAGCCATCGCGCAGCGCAACTTCCCGCAAGTCCCGGTTTCGGTGGTCGGGTGGCCTGCTCCTGCTTTTGGCGGGCCTGTGTTCGGTGTTTCCGGCCTGGGCAGCCAAGCCGCTCGGAACGGCAAGCAAGGCGACGGTTGTCCTCGAGGAAGTCGTGCATGGTCCGGACCAGGAGATGCCCAGGGACATGCTGCGCAATGCCTACGCGGTAGCGATACTGCCCTCGGTGATCAAGGCCGGGCTGCTGATTGCCGGGCGTCACGGCCAGGGCCTGCTGTCGGTGAAGAACAAGAACGGCTGGTCCGATCCGGCATTCATCACGATTTCCGGCGGCAGCCTGGGCCTGCAGGCCGGGGTTTCCTCCACCGATGTGCTGCTGATTTTCCGTAGCGAGGATGGTGTCAAGTCCCTGATCTACGGCAAGTTCCTTCTGGGTACGGATATTGCCGTGGCCGCCGGGCCGGTGGGACGCAATGCCCAGGCATCCACGGATGCGCATCTCAAGGCCGAAGTTTATGCCTGGTCGCGTGCGCGAGGCCTTTTCGCCGGTCTGTCCCTGCAGGGTGCTTCGCTGAAGATCGACCACAGCGCCAATCGCAAGGTCTATGGCCCGCAGGCGACCGCCAAGAGGATCCTCGGCGGGCATGTCGACAAGGTGCCCGAGGCCGTCGATCGCTTTCGCCAGCGCCTGACCGAGTACACTACGCAGTGAGTGCTTGTCATGCGCCGCAGTTCGGCGCGACAGCAGGACACAAAATCGGAGATTGTTCATGGGTGGTATGAGTATCTGGCACTGGTTGATCGTGCTGCTGATCGTGGTATTGGTGTTCGGTTCAAAGAAGCTGGGCAACGTTGGCTCGGACCTCGGTCGGGCGATACGCGATTTCAAGAAAGGCCTCAATGAAGAGGACGACAAGGACGCCGAAAAGGACAGCGACGCGGACAAGCCGGAACCGCAACTGAAGGCCGATGACGCCGGACCCGAGGACACCACGAAGGCCCGCACACAGACGCGCGACCGCGATAGCTGACCGATGTTCGATTTCGGCTTTGGTGAGCTGCTGCTGGCGGCGGTAGTCGCCTTGGTGGTGCTGGGCCCCGAGCGCCTGCCCGGTGCGGCGCGCACCGCGGGCAGGATGCTGCGCAAACTGCGCCAGAGCTGGAGCAACGTGCGCGACGAGGTGCAGCGCGAGATGCAGGCCGAGGATCTGAAGCGGCAGATGAACGACGCCGTGATGAAGGGCCGCAGTGCGGCCGAGGATCTGAGCGCCGAGGCACGCCGCCACCTCGACGACATCACCCGCGGGGTTCGCCCCGAAAGCAGTG
Source organism: uncultured Gammaproteobacteria bacterium (assembly GCA_963800395.1). Taxonomy (GTDB): domain Bacteria; phylum Pseudomonadota; class Gammaproteobacteria; order Xanthomonadales; family Rhodanobacteraceae; genus DASSBG01. Next base: position 31,202 of record CAWDBD010000005.1, on the reverse strand, counting down.
AACCGGACGCTGACGACAGCGTCGAGCCGGCTAGCGATTCACGACGCCGGGAAGGTCGAGACGATGCCCCCTGAAGACCAGGCCGAGCGGGACGAGGAACTGGCCGGCGGCAATGAGCAGGGCTTGATGTCGCACCTGCTGGAACTGCGCTCGCGGCTGCTGAAGTCGGTTGTGGCCTTCCTGGTGTTGCTGCTGGCATTCGTGCCGTTCGCCAACCGCCTCTACACCCTGCTGGCCGAGCCGCTGATTCGGCGCTTGCCTGCAGGCGCACACATGGTGGCGATCGAGGTTGCCAGTCCGTTCCTCACGCCATTGAAACTGGCGGCCATGCTTGCCCTGCTGCTGGCCATGCCCGTCGTGCTTTACCAGCTCTGGGCCTTCGTCAGCCCCGGCCTCTACCGGCATGAGAAACGGCTGGCGCGCCCCTTGCTGGTGGCCGCGGTGCTGCTGTTCTTTGTCGGTTGCGCGTTTGCCTATTTCCTGGTGTTGCCCAACGTGTTCCGCTTTCTCACCATGATCGTGCCCCAGGGTGTGGAGATGATGACCGACATCAGCCACTACCTGAGCTTCGTCATGATGCTGCTTTTTGCCTTCGGCCTGTGCTTCGAAGTGCCGGTGGCGGTGGTCGTGCTGGCGGCTATCGGCGTGGTCGATGTGCAGGCCCTGCGCAAGGGGCGCGGCTACGTGCTGGTGGGCTGCTTTGTCGTGGCGGCGGTACTCACGCCACCCGATGTGCTGTCGCAGATCATGCTGGCGTTGCCCATGTACGCGCTTTACGAAGCCGGGGTGCTGGCTTCGCGCCTGCTGGTGGGCTCACGCAAGCGCTCGACCGGGCAGGACTGAGCGCCGCATCAGGGTTGGCATCCATGGAACCGCTGATTAACCGCAGCGCAGGCGCCAGCCTTCGCGGCGGCAATGCCATGGCACTCCACCTGGATCCGGTTCAGCTTTTGGCGAGAGGCAGGTCGGCCCGTCGCCAGGCTTCGGTGCCGCCACCCAGGGTGTGGACGCGGGTGAAGCCGGCCTTGCGCAGGCGATTGGCGGCCTTGGCCGAAACCGTGCCCGACTTGCACACCATCACCACCGGCTTGTCGCGGATCTTCTTCAGCTTGTCGCTTTCCGGATCGAACTGGTCGATCTCGACGTGCCGTGCACCGGGTACGTGGCCCTTGTCGTAGTCGCCGCGCGGTGACACGTCAAATACCATCGCATTGTCGCGGTTGATGAGCTGGGTCAGCATGGCCGGACTCAGTTCCTTGAAGCCGCGCTTGAGTCGCGCCAGTTCGGTGAACACCAGAATGACCACCAGCGCGATGAACAGCAGACACATCCACAGGTGGTTGCTGATGAACTCGGGCAGGCGGGCGAAAAATTCACTCATGAGGCAGTACCAGTCAACTTGCTTGCAAGCCCGCCATTATCGTGCCTGAACAGGTGAATTGATAGTTTTCTTGCATGTGGCATGATTGGGCGTGATTTCCTTTCGGAGTAGACCCATGTCGCGAACCCTGATCTCGATTGGCCTGATGGCGCTGGTGCTGGCAGCCGGCGCCGTGCACGCAGGCGCAAAGAACGTACGCTGGTCCGTCAATGTTGACGTGAACATGACCCAGCCCATGAGCATGAAGATGCCCACCCACACGACCGAGGTCTGCGGTGCGGCTGATCCGGAGAAGAACCCGCCGCCAATGAAAAACGGCAATTGCCAGGTACAAAACTTCCAACATTCCGGCAACCGCGCCAAGTACACGGTGTCCTGCGAAATGAAAGGCATCACCATGGTCGGTGATGGCTGGGTCGAAAAAATCGACAAGGCTCACTACAAGGGCCACATGAGCGTCAACGGCGACGCCGGCGGTACCGCGATGGCGATGGATGTGAGCTACAAGGGCGCACGCATCGGCACATGCACCGACGAGGGTGTCGAGTAGCAGAGTCATGCGCCACCGCGCGCCGCACGGGCGGCACGTGGCCCAATAGCATCCAGCTTGAACGTTGCGCTGCATTTGCCGTCATCCTGGGGGCGCCGAAGGCGGAACCCGGGATCCATTTTGCTCTACGATGACGTGTGGCATGCGGTGAAAGCCGTGGATTTCGAAAATGGATCCCGGGTTCCTCGCTGCGCTCGGCCCCAGGATGACGGGCGTTGGGGATCCGGGACACCTCGCTGCGCGGCTTCCAGGATGACGAAGCGTGGACTTCACGACGGTGCGCTTCACTTCGTTCAGCACCACCTTGCGAATCTCGAATCACCAATCTCGAGTTCATTTTTTCAGGGCACAATCTTCGGCAGTCCGCTTTCCAGCCACCAGCGTTTGCTGTCGGGGTCGAACTTCCATACCTGATTGTCGATGATGCTGCGCTGGGTCTGGGTATGCACGTTGATCAGACCGATCACCACGCGCTGGTGAACCTCGGTTTCGCTGACCGGCTGCGGTCCGTTGGTTTCGTAGCCGCTGACCCGCACATGCTGGTAGCGTGCCAGTTGCAGTTCGCTGGGCGGATTGTCCTTCAGCACGGCCGGATCGATGTATTCGGCAGCCGAGGCAATGCTGCCCCAGCGGATGGTGCCGGCGTAGGCATTCAGGGTCTGATCAAGCAGTGATTCCTTGGTCCGGGTGGCACAGCCCGCGAGGCTGAGCACGGCGGCAACCAACAACAGACACGAACGAGTGCGCATAATCAGATCCGGTGGTGTGTTCGGATCCTATTGTGCAGCAAACCGGGTGGTGCGCAAATGGCGGTGATCCATCAGCGCCGCAGTTTCGCCACAAAGCGAGCCTGCTGCACGCAGGCCGGACCCTCGTTGCCATCGACAACGGAACGCATGCCGATGCGCGCACGGCCGCGCTGGCGCAGCACAGAAAGAAACCGGTTCAGATCCTGCCCCTCCTCCGGTACTGCCAGCACGTCCAGATCGTCGAAAACCGGTGCCAGGTAGCGGATGTCGGCATCGGCAACAAAGATGTCCGCATCCAGTCCCGCGTCGCGCACATTCAGTTCCAGAAGCGCCCAGGATGCCAGAGTCATCAGGCTGGAAAGGCTGCCGCCAAAGGCGCAGCCCTTGTCGTTGACATTGGCTGCCAGCGGCGCATGCAGTTCGATGCTGTCTCCGTGCCATGCGCGCAGTGACAGTTGCATGGCACGGGCCAGCGGGATCTGCTCGAGCACGAATGCTTCCAGCTCTGCTGCCTTGTCTTGCGCTGCGGTTGCCGATTCAGGTCTTTTGCGTCTTGCGTCCATACCGCCTACCTTCCCTTCTTTCCGGGTGCGGGCAGCTCGCTCTGCTTGCGTCGACGCCAGCGACTTTCGTACAGATCGTAGCGGCGATCCTTGAGGTTGGTCACCGTGCCCGAATTGCGCGCGCGGGCGATACTGTCGAGGCTGAGGTCGGCGAACAGTACCGTTTCGATGTTGGGCTGGGAATCGGCCGCAACGCCGTCGCGGGCGAAGGGGAAGTCGCAGGGTGTCAGGATGCAGCTCTGACCGTACTGGATATCGAAGTTGTGCACGCCGGGCAGGTTGCCGACATTGCCGGACATGATCACATAGCACTGGTTCTCGATGGCGCGCGCCTGGCAGCAATAGCGCACCCGCAGGTAGCCTTCGCGCACGTCGGTACAGAACGGCGTGAACAACATCAGGGCGCCCTGGTCGACCAGGTGCCGTGCCACTTCCGGAAACTCCGAGTCGTAGCAGATCATGACACCGATGGGCCCGCAATCGGTCTGTATCATGCGTGCCGATTCGCCGCCGGTCACACCCCAGACATTGCGCTCGCTGGGTGTCGGGTGCAGCTTTTCCTGTTCATGCACGGTGCCATCGCGCAGGCAGATGTAACTGACATTGTGGATGTCGCCATCGTCCATGCGGGTCGGGTGCGACCCGCCGATGATATTGATGTTGTAACTCACGGCCAGGTTGGCGAACAGCTCGCGTACCTGTGGCGTCCATTCGCTGAGGCGGCGGATGGTGTCGGTCGGGGACAGTTCGACGTTCTCTATCGACAGCAGTTGCAGGGTCAGCATCTCCGGGAACGTGACAAAGTCGGCGTTGTAGTCGGCGGCAATGTCGGTGAAGTATTCGACCTGGTGCGCAAACTCCTCGTAGGAGGTGATGCGACGCTGCTGGTACTGCACCGAGGCGACCCGAACGGTGGATGGCAAGGGCAGGCCACCGGATGCATGGGGCACGTCGGGCTGATCGTGCAGCTCCGGATTGCGCCACACCATGTGCGTGGCAAAGCCCAGCGATTCGTGATCGTTGGGTTCGTAGGCGGGCAGCAGGCCGATCACCTCGAAACCGTTGCGCAACTGGAAACTCAGCGTCGGATCACGCCGCTTGCCATCGACCACGGCCTGGACGTATTCCCTGGCGCTGCCGAAGCGCTTGATGCCGCGGGCCAGCCCGGGAAGGCGCCCGCCGAAAACGATACCGCGCAACTTCAGCTCGATGCACAGGTTCTTGCGAGCTGTATACAGGCGCTGGCCAATGCGCATGCCGCGATAGTCGGGATGCACCGATACTTCCATGGCATACAGCCAGTCGCCCTCCGGATCATGCCGGCTGGCCAGCCCGCTGCCGGTAATCTCGGCCCAGGTATGCTGGGATAGCGCAGTCGCCTCGTCGATACGGAACGTGGCGCAGTAGCCGACGATTCGACCTTCGGATTCGGCCACGAACTGGCCTTCGGGGAAATGGGCCTGCTGGCCGCGCAGCATCTCGGTGCTGTGACCGTACCCCGACCCGTACACGCGGTCGGTCAGATCGAACAATTGCGGGACATCTTCGAGGCGCGCCTGACGCACCACAAGACGGCGGCGTTTGGAACCATTGCTGTTTGACATCCGGTCATTATGACTCATGCGGATGGGCAGTTTCATTGCATGCTTTGCTGTCTGCACAACCCGTGCCCCGCTGCAGCTTGCGCAGGCCTGCCGTTGACAGGCGAAAAGTGTTGCCTGGATCGTGTCCTGGCGTGTCCGCAAAGGCCTGCCTGATGGCGGCGGCAGGTCGGCTACACTGGCAGCCCATGGCCAAGCCCAGCAGAACCCGAACGACCGTAGTGACCACCCGACCGTCCGGCCAGGGCGTGAACTTGTGTCGGGCGCTGCGACGTCGTGGCTTGACCGCCTGGAACCTGCCTGTGCTGCGTCTGGCACCGGTGCGCGACACGCAAGCGGCGCGTGCAGGCCTGGTCTCGGCACTGGCCGGTGACCGGATCATCTTTACCAGCCCGGCAGCCGTGCGCCATGCGCTGGCCGTGTGGCCCCGGGGCGCCAGCATGCGCGCCGAGCCTATCGCGGTTGGCGCATCCACGGCGCGGGCCTTGCGAAATGCGGGCATGGGGCCGGTCGCGCTCCCCACCCATGCCAGCAGCGAAGGCCTGCTGGACATGGCGAGTCTTGCCCGAGTTCGTGGCAAGCGTATCGCGATCGTGGGCGCGGCTGGCGGGCGTCGCCTGCTGGGTGACAGCCTTGCCGAACGAGGTGCACAGGTGAGCAGGGTGAATGTGTACCAGCGCCTGCCGGCGCGATGGGATGCCCGCCACATGCATGCACTCGATGGCTTGCGTGGCCCCGTGGTGGTGACCGTCACCAGTGCGCAAAGCATGGCCGAATTGGCCGAGCGACTGCCTGCTGCGGCCTGGCAGTGCCTGCGCTCGGGTGCCGCCGTAGCCAGCAGCCCCCGGCTGGACGAGCTGGCGCGGGAACTGGGCTTTTCGCGCGTGCATCGTGCCGATTCGGCTACCGATGCCGATCTGCTTGCCGCCATTACCACACTTTTTTGAGTACCATGGTCGGCATGGACGAAAACAGCGAAAGCCCAAACACTGATCCGGTACCCTCGGCCAAAGCCGAAGGCGGTGGCACGCCGGGCACTTCATCGTCGCGAAACGCCGTGAAAGCGGTGATCGTGCTGATCGTGCTGGCGGCGCTCGCTGTCGCGGCCTGGTTTGGCTGGCAATGGTGGCAACAGCAGCAATCGCGTCTGGCGGCTGCCGGCGAGCAGGGCCAGCAGCAGCGACAGGCCGTCACTGACTTGCGCCAGCAGATGACGAAGCTGCAACAACAACTGGCCGACGAAAACAGCCGCGCTGCGCAGTTCAAGGACCAGGTCGCGAAACTGCAGTCGCGTCTTGCAGACAGCGACCAGGCGAGCGAGGCCGTCGATGGTCGGCTGCAGGGCCTGGATCGACGTACCGAGCAACTGGAGGCGACGGTCAGCGGGCTCATGCGCAAACAGATGGATGGTGCCGAGCGCATGCGTCTGGAGGATGTGGAACTGCTGCTCACCCAGGCCGACCAGCGCTACCGCCTGCTGCACGATGGCGTCACTGCGCTGACGGCATTGCGGCAGGCGCGTCGGCAACTGGCTGACGTGGATGACCCGGCCTTTGCCGGCGTGGCCCGAACGCTGGACGACGAAATCAGTGCACTGGCGGCCACGCGACCGGCGGCCCGCCAGGAACAACTGCAGCAACTCGAACAACTGCGCCAGGATTGGCAATCACTGCCGCGCAAGCCCAGCGACGAACCGCTCGCGGCGCCGGTGACCGGTACCTGGTCGCGTATCTGGGCAGCGCTGTCGACACTTGTGGTGGTACATCACGACAGTGCCGAAGGCAGCGTCAACCTGGCCGACGCGCGTCTGGCACGGCAGGTAGCGAGAATCGATCTGGCGCGGGCTGAAGCCGCCCTGCTGGCGAATGACCCGGCGCGTGCAATGGGCGCCGTTCAGCGCGTGGGTGCGACGCTGGCCAGGGAATATGATGCAGACAGCCCGAAGGTCATGCAGGCCAGGCAGGTGCTGTCGCAACTGGCCAGCCAGCTTGCTGACGCCGACAAGGTGGACGTGCAGCTTGGTGCGGCCTTGACTGCATTGCGCAACCAGCTGCAGGTGCGACAAATGAATGCCACGCCACTGGCGCCACCGGCCGCTGAACCCGCGCGCGCGCAGACGGCAGCCGGCGCATGAAGCTGTGGCGCTGGATCCTGCTGCTGCTGGGGGTGGCCGTGCTGGCTGCCTGGGGCTGGCATTGGGTGGCCGAAGACCCCGGCCATGTGCTGATCCGCCTGCGCGGCTGGCGGGTGGAAACCAGTTTGCTGGTCGCCATCTTGCTGCTGTTGCTGCTCTGGGCCCTGATCGGATTGGCAGCGCGCCTGCTGCGTTGGCCATTCGGTGCGGTATCACGGCGCCGCCGACGCCTGGGGCACAAACGCATGGCCGCAGGCCTCATCGGCCTGTTCGAAGGGCGCCACGAGCTTGCCGAGCGCAGTCTGGTGAAGGCCGCCCGCTACACGCCCTTGAGGGCGCCGGCCCAGTTGTTGCAAGCCGATGCCGCGCTGCGGCGCGGTGCCTGGGATCGGGCCCTGGAACGTCTCGATCAGGCCACCGATCTGGCACCACAGGCCGCACGCGTATTGCGGGCGCGGGTGCTGCGCGAGCGCGGCGATCCCGAGCAGGCTGCCCAGCTGCTTGGTCCGGAGGCCGAGGCCGGCAAGCTGACGCCCGCCGGCTGGCACGAACTGGTGCTGGCATTGCTTGCGTCCGGGCAGGCGGCACGTGCGCTGGAATCACTCCCCTCCCTGCGCAAGTCGGGCGCGCTTGGCAGCGACGCCATGGCGCGACTGGAGAAGACCGTGCTGACCGAGGCACTGGCATCGGCGGGTGATGCGCAGTCCCTTGCCGGAATCTGGCGCAACCTGCCGCGCGGCAGGCGCAGTGACCCCGATCTGCTGTCGGTGTATGCCTGGCATGCGGCGCGCAGCGGTGCCGGACTGGCGGCCATGGGCGAACTGGAATCGTCCTTGCGCAAACAATGGAACCCGGATCTGGCCAGCCTTTATATCGGCCTGGAGGATGTTCCTGCCGACCAGCGCCTGCGTCAGGCCGAAAGCTGGCTGAAAAACCATGCCGATGATGCGGCCCTGCTGGCTGCCCTGGGTGGCCTGTGCGCGCGCCAGGGTTTGTACGGCAAGGCCCGCGACTATCTGGAGCAGGCCCTGCAGCGCGATCCGTCACTGGCTCCGGCCTGGTCTGCCCTCGGTGACGTGGCGCAGGGCGATGACGATCAGGCGACAGCCGCCCAGTGCTATCGCAACGCGCTGGACATTGCTTCGGGTGGTGCACCAGTCAGGCTGCTGCCCGGCATGCATGGGGCGCTGGCACCTGTATTGGAAGAGCGTGATGAGCATGGCGTGCCGCGCCTGCCAAGTGGCGGCTACGACGTCGAGGACGAGGGGGCGTAGGCTGGTTTCGGGACTCGGGACTCGGGACCCGGGACCCGGGATGCGTCGCCAGCCCCGCGTGAGCGAGCGTTCAGCCGGCGTGGATTCCGGCGCGCTGGCCGAGGATGTCGGCGAGCAGGTCCGGGGCGTATTCGTAGCTGTCGAAGAACAGCTGTGCGCTGGGCAGGTCGGTGGCGGCAAACGCATGGGTGGCTGCATCCACCATGGCCGGCGGCCCGCACACGTAGACATCAAAACCGGCCAGCTGCGGGTGATCGGCCAGCACCGCGTCCAGCACCATGCCGCGACGCACGTCACTTTCAATCGCCACTTCCGGGTCTGATACCACGGCAACAAAGCGCAGTTGCGGGACGTGTTCGGCCCAGGCGTCGATCTGTTCGCCCAGGTAGAGCTCGCCCGGTTGCCGAGTGCCCCAGTACAGTTCCATTGGCCTGTGTGAGCCCAGCGCGGCGAAATGCTCGATCATGGCCTTGATCGGCGCAATGCCGGTACCGCCGGCAATGAACAGCAGGCCGCGCTCGGAGTTTTCCCGTGGCACAAACGTGCCCAGCGGCCCTTCGGCACGCAGGCGCATGCCCTCCTCCAGCGATTCGAACGCCCAGCGACTGAAGTTGCCCTCAGCCACATGACGGACGTGCAGTTCGATCCGGTTGCCGCCATCGGAGGCGTTGGCAATGGAGAAGGCACGTCGTTGGCCGTTGTCCAGCAACAGTTCCAGGTACTGGCCCGGCAGCCAGCGCAGCGACTCGTCGCCCAGGACCCTGAAATTCAGGCGCAGAATATCCGGCGACAGCAGCCGCTTTTCCTCCAGCTCCAGATCAAACACCCGGCAGGCCACGTCGTCGACACTGCGGATACCGGGCAATTCCAGTTTCAGGTTGCTGCGCGGCAGGGCCTGACACATCAGCACGGCGTGCGCCGAACCCGAATCGCCATCGGCATTCAGTCGCGCACCGTCCGGGAGAATGCATTCACCATCGATCAGGCGCGCCCGACAGCTGCCACAGGAACCGTCCATGCAGCGCCAGGGCAGAGCCAGACCGGCATGGCCCGCCGAATTGAGCAGCGTCTCATCCGGCTCGGCACTGAATTGGCGGTCACTGCCTGCGATGGTTACCTGATAGGGCATGCGTCTATTGTCACCGATTGTGCACTTGCATGCTTGTGCCCGGGTGCCGTCCACGACCGATTTCTGCCGAGTGCTACTGAAGCGCTGCCCGGGGCTTGCTGCAGCGCCTTGTGCAAGCAAGGGTTTCGCTGCCGGGCCCAAGCGGTGACAATAGGCGATTGTCCCCACGCAGGCGAGATGCACATGCCCATATGGAAAGCTCCTGTCAATCTCGAGCAGCTTGCCCGGGATTGCGAGAACACCATGGTCGCGGCACTGGGGATGCGGATTACCGAAGTCGGTGACGACAGCGTATCGGGAACCATGCCGGTGGATCATCGCACCCGGCAACCGTTCGGGCTTTTGCACGGGGGCGCTTCGGTGGCATTGGCCGAGACCCTGGGCAGTACTGCGGCCAACCTGTGCTGCAATCCGAGGCGCGAACGGGCCGTAGGGCTGGATATCAATGCCAACCACGTGCGTGCCGCCCATTCGGGTCACGTCCATGGCACGGCGCGGCCGGTACATGTCGGCCGCAGCACCCAGGTGTGGGAAATACGCATCGTGGATGATTACCAACAACTGGTGTGCATCGCGCGCCTGACCTGCGCCGTGGTGCCCATTCCGCTCACGGAGCCGGACAATTAACAAGGCGGGCAAGCAGCCCTACGCCGGGCTTGACCCGGATTGCGTGCTGGATGCGGTCGAGACGACCGGTCTGGACGCCGACGGGCGTCTGCTGGCACTCAACAGTTTCGAGAATCGGGTGTACCAGATCGGCCTGGATGATGGTCAGTTCGTGGTCGCCAAGTTCTATCGCCCCGGCCGCTGGACCGATGCCGCCATCCGGGAAGAGCATGGTTTTTCCTTCGAATTGCAGGCGGCCGAATTGCCGGTAGTGGCGCCGATTCTTGTCGATGGCGAGAGTCTGCACGAGTTTGCCGGCTTCCGCTTTGCCGTGTATCCGCGTCGCGGCGGCAGGGCGCCGGAACTGCAGTCGACAGAGCATCTGGAATGGATGGGACGCCTGCTGGCAAGGATGCACAATGTGGGCGCCACCTCGGCTTTCGCGCATCGCGCCGTCCTCGACCGAGACAGTCTGGTGGGACGCCCCATGCGCGCCGTGAAGGATTCGGATCTGCTGCCCGATCATCTTTATGCGGCGTATGAACAGGTGACCGATGCGTTGCAATCGGCGTTGCGCGGCTACGACGAGGCGCTGGCACGCAACCCGATTCGTCTGCATGGTGATTGCCATGCCGGGAACGTGCTGTGGACGGACAGTGGCCCGCATTTTGTCGACCTCGATGACGCCCGCAGCGGCCCGGCCATCCAGGACCTGTGGATGCTGGCCAGCGATGAGCTGTCCATGGATGCACTGCTGGAGGGTTACCGGCAGTTTCGTGAAATCGATGAGCGCCAGCGCCATCTGATCCCGGCGCTGCGCGCCATGCGCCAGGTCCACCATGCCGGCTGGATCGCTGCGCGCTGGGACGATCCGGCCTTTCCGCTTGCCTTCCCTTTCGCCGCCGAGCCTCGCTGGTGGCAGGAGCATGTCGGCGACCTGCGCGAGGCGCTGGCGGAACTGTAGCCACCCAAATCAGCGCCCGGGCGGCATGCCCTGACTGAACGCAAGCGCACGCGCATCCCTAAGTGTGTAAACCCGCCACGTTGTTCAGTGGAATGCGGCTGATGTGCGCATGGATATCCGTCGTCAGCTCGTCATCCTGGACGCCGCGCAGCGGCGATCCAGGATCCATTTTGATTTTGATGAGTGGCGCCGTGAAGTGGAGTGAACAAATGGATCCCGGGTTCCGCCTGCGGCGGCCCCAGGATGACGAAAATGCCGATCCGCAGCTCCCGCGCCACGTCCCGGGTGAACAACCTACTGAGAGATCACACCTAAGGCTTGCTGTCGAAAACGCCCTTGTGGTGGAAGTAGACAAGTCCGGCGGCGCTGCGCATCAGACGCGTGCTCAGCATCAGGTTGAACGCGATGTCGCTCTGGAAGCGATCAAAAGCGAAGCGCAGCAGCCGTTTCAGACGAAAACGCGGATAGGAATCGATGAACCAGCCGCACGGGTCCTCGCGTTTTCCGCTCAGGTAGTCGGCGATGGCGTGGCCGGCGGCCATGCCATGCTTGAGTGCGGTATGGATGCCGCCGGCCGTCACCGGCGACACCATGCCCGCGGCATCACCTACCAGCAGCGCGCGGCGGGTGGCCAGCTTGTCTACCAGCCCGCCACAGGGAATCATGCCGGCACGCACCGAGGCGGGCTCGATGTCGCGGAAATCGAAAATCGGTGCAATGCGCTCGAGAAAAGTGGCCATCGCCTGGCGTGGGGGAGGTGGCTGACCGCGCACGCGACGGGCGAGGCCGACCTGCACGCTTTTCGGTCCGCTGGCGACCCAGCCGATATAGCCGCGGGCAAACCTGCGGCTGACAAAGCAGTGCAGCATGTTGGGCGCGCCGATGCGGGTTTGACGATATTCGTGCTCGACGCCAAACAGGTGCTGTCTGTTCAGTCCCAGGCCAAGGGCCCGGGCCACACGCGAACGCGGGCCGTCGGCACCTACCAGATAGCGGCAGCGACCGAGCTCTCCCAGATCGAAACCGCTTTGTTCGCGCCGTGCGTTGCGGAAGGTGGCACCGCAAACCAGTTCGACACCTGCCTGTTCGGCCTGGCCGGCCAGCCAGCGCATCAGGTTGGGCGTGTCGGTGGTGAGAAAGTAATAGCCTGGCGCGGACAGGTCGACCGACCTCAGGTTGGGTGCATACAAGCGCACGCCGTCGACGCGGTGGATCAGTTCAGGGGGCAAGGCGTCGAGCAGCGCAATCTGGTCGACGGCGTCCTTGACGATGATGCCGGTGGTATGCAGCTTTTCGCCGACATCGACCTTCTTCTCCACAACCTTCACTCGCAGCCCCGCGCGCGCCAGTACTGTGGCGCAGGCCAGCCCGGCAAAACTGGCACCGACGATGATGCAGTCGGATGGTGACCCGCTCGCGGACTGCTCGTCTTCGTGGGCATGCCTGTTGATCGGGGCTTCCTCGTCGTCGTGGGCGATACAGGTCTTTCTGTCAGGTTGCCCAGCCGGCAAGGACGATCAGCGCGGCCAGCGCAAGCCATACCACCAGAAGGCGGCGCAGGAGCAGGTTGGTTTCGCGCAGCGTGCGCAGGTCCGGGGCAAGGTCCTGCGAGCTCTCATCGTCGGACACCTCGACGCTGGCGCGCGCGATGGAAGCCAGGAAGCCCGGCTCGAACTCCCAGGCAGAACGTTCCGGGCGCGCATGCCAAGCACGCCAGGCGTGGATCACGCGGTCAAAGTTGGAAGCCAGGGCCATGGCCAGCACCATCAGGTGTGCCGGCAGCCAGTCCAGTCCAGCCGCCAGTCGCGTGGCAATGCGGCGCGCATCGGCATCGTCCTGCGAGCGGGTCACCAGCCAGGCGCGATGGGCCAGTCTGAACAACAGGGCGCCGGCCGGCCCCAGCAGGAAAAACCAGAACAGCACGCCAAAGCGGCGCCGCAGTGCCGCCATCACCGTGGCCTCGGCCAGATTGGCCGGGTCCAGCGGCACGCTGGCCGATTCGTCATCGATATACAGGGCGCGTGCCGCTTCGGTGCGTGCCGCGTGATCCGGCGCCTTGAGTATGGCCTCGATATCCGGTTCCAGCTCAGTCAGGCACAGCGCCAGGACCAGCACGGAAAAGGCCAAAGGCAGCAGCTCCAGCCAGAGCCCATCCAGCGCCAGGGCAATGAACGCCGCGAGCAGGGTCGGGGCCACAACGGCCAGCAGTACCCAGCTCAGGCCGGCACTGCCATCAAGCTGGCTCAACCAGCGTTCATACCAACGCCATTGTCGGAACCGCGCCCACTGCGGCGCAATGGCCAGCGTGCCCAGCACCAGGATGACAGCCAGAAGTTTCAAGGCCATGCCGGCTACCTTTTTCTCGAAGTCACGTCAATTGTAGCTGGTGAACAGGGGAAAGCTGTCACTGCTGTGCCGCAAGTGAATCCGGACAGGAGCCCGCCGAGTCTGGATCGCTACTGGCCGCCGGGGAAACGCATCTCGCTGCAAAATGAGAACCATGTCGCACGAAATGGCGCAAAATATGTGCACTTATCCGCATTTTGGCAAATTGATGGCCTGATCAGTGATTCTGACTGCTCGGAAGGGATGCTAAAATGTGATTTGCATCGGCAAATAGCGACGAAATCCACAGAAATCGCTGTCGGGCTTCGTCACATTCCAGCGATGCTTCACTGTAAACGCAATAAAAACAGACACTTGTAAAAAGTGTCTCCTTTGGCATGTATTTTGCTTACAAGACCATTGCAATCCGCAAATTGTGCCCTTTTCAATCAAGAGGTAGTTCAAATGAAGACCAAGTATGTGTTGTTAGCCAGCGCCCTGATGGCTGCAAGCGGCTATGCCACGATGGCCGCTGCGGCCACCGATACCACCAGCTTCGATGCCGTCATCAAAATCCAGAACAGCTGCGATGCCAATGTGGCCACCGTCAACGACCTGGACTTCGGTACCAAGACCTTTGCCGATACCAATATCGGCTCGACCACCGATATCTCGGTCAAGTGCACCACCGATGCCAGCTACACTATCGGTCTGACCGCAGCCAGCGGCGGCACGGGTTCGCGTACGATGAGCGGCCCGGGTAGTACCAGTATCGGTTATGAAATGTACTCCAATGCCGGCCACACCTCGGTCTGGGGTGACACCATTGGTACCGACACCGTGGCGGATACCGGCAACGGCAGTACGCAGACGAAGACCGTCTACGGCCTGGTGCCATCCATCCCGGGTACGGCCACCGCGGGCAGCTACAGCGATACCGTCACGGTCACCGTGACCTACTGAGACGCTGAACCGGAATGCTCGCAACTCTGACACAACGCATTCGCATCACCAGGGCGATAGCCGGCTTTTGCCTGGCTTTCGTCCTGGTGCCGCTCAGCAGCGTGTCGGCCAGCGGCTTGCAGGTTTCGCCGACCTCGCTCAGCCTGGCTTCCGCCCAGCAGGCGGACGGCTTGTGGCTGCGCAACAGCGGCGACGCGACCCTGCACGCTCAGGTGCGTGTGTACCACTGGACCCAGGAAGACGGCAAGGACCGGCTGGATCCGAGCCGCGGGCTGGTCGCCAGTCCCCCGATCCTGGCGCTTGATCCCCAGCAATCCCAGCTGGTGCGGGTGATCCGCACCGGTGGCGCGCCTCGCGACGCCGAGGACGCCTACCGTCTGGTAGTCAACGAACTGCCGGTCAAGGACGACAAGGAGGGCGGCCTCAAATTCGTGTTGCGCTACTCCATTCCCGTATTCATCCAGGCCGCGGGTCAGGGCGATGCCGCCCCCGAGCTGACCTGGGCCCTGAGTCGCGACAATGGCCACGCCGTGATCGACGTGAGCAACCGCGGCAAGCTTCATGCACAGATCAGCGACGTGACCTACATCAACGCCTCCGGTAAGCGCCACACGCTCAAGCAGGGATTGCTTGGCTACGCTCTGCCGGGCCGGCACATGCACTGGGAACTCCCGGTTGCCGGCGCGCTGATTTCTCCACACGGCAAGCTCGAGGCCAAAGTCAATGGTGAAACTGTCACTCCGACAGTGTCGCTTGACACTGACGCTCACTAGCCTGCTGCTCCCGATCTGCGCCTTCGCCGGTAGTGCCTCGGTTGCGTACTCGAATACCGGCCCGTCGGTCATCAATGACGCCAGCGGCCTGGACATGGGCGGCGTCGACAGTGCGCTGTACCTGGACGTGGTGCTCAACGGCCGCCCGACCGGCAAGCTGGTGCAGTTTGCCCTGCACGGCGACCAGATCTGGGCCAGCCAGGCCACGCTTGCGCAACTGGGCATCAAGCTGCCGGCCGGGCTACCCGATCCGCTGGCGCTGAACACGCTGCCCGGCGCACAGGTCGATTACGATGCCGCCAATCAGCGCCTCAACCTGCTGGTGCCGGTGGACATGCTCAACGTGGCTCCCAGCATGCTCAACACAAGGCATGCCACGGTACCGCACGCTACCGCCTCGCCCGGCCTGCTGCTCAACTACGACCTGTATGGCAGCCGGGGCAGCGACGGCCTGGGCAGCCTGAGCAACTTCAGCGAACTGCGCGCGTTCGGCAATGCGGGCCTTTTCGACTCCAGCTTCCTGATGCAGGCCAACCACCAGAAAGCCTCGGGCTGGAGAAGCCGTTCGGTGCGCCTCGACAGCTTCTGGCGTCGCTCGTTTCCGGGACACATGCTGACCCTGACCGTAGGCGACACACTCACCGGCGCGCTGGACTGGTCGCGGCCTACCCGTATCGGCGGCGTACAGCTGTCGCGCAACTTTGCCCTGCAGCCGTACCGCGTGACCACGCCAATTCCGGTGTTCACAGGTCAGGCCACCACACCCTCGGATGTCGAGTTGTATGTCAACGGCATCCAGCAGTACAGCGGCAAGGTCAACCCCGGCCCGTTCGAACTCAATGGCCCGCCGGTGATTACCGGAAGCGGCGATGCACAGGTGGTACTGACCGATGCCATGGGCCGCTCGACCACGCTGGATTTCCCGTTCTACACCACCAACCAGCTGCTGCAGAAGGGTCTGTCGGACTGGTCGGGCTCGGTCGGCTTTGTGCGCGAGAATTACGGCCTGACTTCATTCGACTACGGCCACGATCCGGCTGCCAGCGGTACCTGGCGCCATGGTGTCAGCGACAGCGTCACGGTCAAGGCGCATGCCGAGGCCATCAATGGCCTGATCAACGCCGGTGCGGGCGGGGTGATGCTGCTGGGTCAGGCCGGCGTCGTGCATGGCTCGTGGGCACACAGCAGCAATCGTAGCGGTAGCGGCTCGCTGACCAACATCGGCTACAGCTGGCGCAACCGTCATTTCAACCTCAGCCTGGACTCGACCCGCACCCAGGGCGATTGGCGTGATGTGGCCTCGCGCTACGGCAGCCTGCCACCCAGCGTCAGCGAACGTGCGCTGATCGGCTACAGCAGCAACCATGCCGGAAGTTTCAGCACCAGCTACCTCAACCTGCGCTATCCGGGCCAGACCGGGTCACGCTATGCCAACGGCTTCTGGTCGAAGGCCTTCGGCAGGCTGGCGGTCAACCTGAGCCTCAATCAGAACCTGGACAACCACCAGGATCGCAGCATCTTTCTGGGCATGGCACTGAGCCTGGACCACCACCTCCAGCTGGGCGGCTCGCTGCAGCACGATCAGGGCAGCACCCACCTGAACCTCAATGCCAGCAAGCCGATTCCCGGCGATGGCGGCTTCGGCTGGCGCAGCCAGGCGCGCCTGGGCGATGGCGATCACAGCGGTCTGGCCGAGGCCGGCTACCGCGGACGCTATGGTGAGCTGCGCGCCGGCCTGGGAAGCAGCGGGGGCGGCCAGTACGGCTACGCCGAGGCGACCGGTTCACTGGTGCTGATGGGCGGACACGCCTTTGCCGCGCGACGAGTCGACAATGCCTTTGCCGTAGTGTCCACCGACGGCGTTGCTGATGTGCCGGTGAAGCTGGAAAACCGCGTGATCGGCCGGACCGACGGCGATGGCATGCTGCTGGTGACGCCGCTCAACGCATGGCAGGAAAACAAGCTGGAGATCGACCCGATGAAGCTGCCGGCCGACGTCCGCATCGAGCGCGTCAGGACCGTGGCCACCCCGCGCGACAGCTCCGGCACCTTGGTAGACTTCGGCATCAAGCCGATGCGTGCCGCCAGCATCGTGCTGGTCGACGAAAACGGCCAGCCGCTGCCGGTCGGCAGTCGCGTGCGCCTTGCGGGCCATGCAGGCGCAGCCAGCGTGGTCGGTTATGACGGCATCGCCTTTCTGGAGTCGCTCGAGCAACACAACACAATCAGCGTGCAGACCGATAGCAGCCGCTGCCACGCCAGCTTCGACTATCCCAAGGGTAGTGGAACAGTGCCGCAGATCGGCCCGGTTACCTGCCGCAAGGATTCGCCATGAGTATCAACCTGATCGCACGCCTTGGTTTGCTTGGTCTGTTTCTGACCGGAGGCGCGCTGTTGCCGCGTACCGCGCAGGCCGCCGACCCGGTGCTGTGCCAGGCCAGTGCCACGACGCTCAATTTCGGTACTGTCGATACCTCGCAGCCGGCCAACACGGATGTTGCCGCCACGCTGACCTGGAGTTGCACCAGCTATACCCACACCAACTACAACGCCCACGTTTGCTTCAACATCGGCAACGGGCCATTGGGCCTCAATGGCGGCAACCGTCAGATCCAGGGTCCCGGCGGCAACCTCCCGTTTCAGGTCTACACCAATGCCAGTCGCAGTTCGGTCTGGGGTGCGGTCTCCTCGGGTACCTATCCCAATCCAGTGGTGCGTGATTTCTACATCAGTCGGTACAGCACGGTGTCAGGCACCATACCGATCTACGGTCGCTTGTTCGGCAATCAGCCCGCGGCGACCAGCGGCAGCTACAGCGCCACGTTCAGCTATCCGGATGTCGAGATCACGGGCCAGCTTTACTTCAACGGCTCCGGCAGTTGCGGCCAGACGGGCGACGATGCGGGCAATTTCAGCAACTGGACGGTCACCGCCAACGTACAGCCTACCTGCACCGTTACCGCCACCAACATGAACTTCGGCAACGCCGGCCTGCTCGATAGCGGCGGCCCGCACGATGCCACCTCATCCATCGGCGTCACCTGTGTCAGCGGCACGGCCTGGAAAATCGGCCTGGACAACGGCATGCATGCCAGCGGCAACACCCGACGCATGCAGGGCCCCGGGGGGTACGTGCAATACGAGTTGTATCGCAACAACGGGCGAAGTCAGCGCTGGGGCAACAATCCCGGCACCGATACCGTCAATGGCACCGGCAACGGCGGCAGCCAGAACCGTACCGTATATGGGCGCGTGCCCAGCCAGATCACGCCCAGCGCCGGCACCTATTCGGACACGATCACGGTGTCGGTGACGTACTGAACTCGGGACTCGGGACTCGCAGCGCGAGTGTCCATAATCTGCAACTTGATCCCAAGACATCCGCTCAGCTGCATCCTGGCCACGCAGACATGACGCTTCGGCAGCAACGCCTGACGCGCTAGAGTATGCGGACGTCATTCAAGGGGAGAGTGTCATGAGATCCGCAGCACGCTTCGGTCATCGGGTTCTGCTTGCCTTCGCCGCGCTTCTGGCCGTGACGGCCGGCAGCGCACTGGGCGCTGACAGTCATGCCTATCTGCTCAAGCCCGAGCGCGTGTTCGATGCGCAAAGCAGCGCGACCCACGCCGGCTGGGTGGTTGTGGTCGAGAACGGCAAGATCAAGGCCGTGGGCGCAGCATCGGATACCCAGATACCTGCGGATGCCGAAACCGTCGACCTGCCGGGCATGACCCTGCTGCCCGGCCTGATCGACGCACACTCGCATGTGTTTCTTCATCCCTACAACGAGACCCTGTGGAATGACCAGGTGCTCAAGGAGTCCGTGCCGTACCGGACCCTGGAAGCGGGGCAGCATGCGCGGGCCGATCTGATGGCCGGGTTCACCACCCTGCGTGACCTCGGTACCGAAGGTGCGGGCTACGCCGACGTGTCGGTGCAGAAGGCCATTGATGACGGCCTGATTGCCGGGCCGCGACTGCTGGTGGCCACCCGCGCCACGATCGCCGCACATTGTTATGGCCCCGGGCCGTCCGGTTTTCGTGACGATCTGGATCTTCCCCAGGGCGGCCTGCCGGTCAGCGGAACGGCGCAGATGATCGACGCGGTGCGCATGCAGGCCGGACACGGCGCGGACTGGATCAAGCTCTACGCCGACTATCACTGCGGCAAAAGCCATGGCGCGGTGCCGACCTTCAGCCTGGACGAGCTGAGGGCGGGGGTCGAGACCGCCCATTCGCTGGGCCTGCCGGTATCCGCCCACGCCACCACGGCCGAGGGCATGCGGCGTGCGGTACTGGCCGGCGTCGACACCATCGAGCACGGCTACGGCGGCACCGCCGAGGTGTTCGCCTTGATGCACAAGCACCATGTGGCCTTGTTGCCGACACTGGCGGCGACGGCCGCCTATGCGCAGTACTTCGGCGGCTGGAAGCCGGGCGACCCGCCCGACGAGCGCATCAACCAGGCCGCCCGTGCCTTCAAGCTGGCGCGCGAGGCCGGCGTCACCATCGGCAATGGCAGCGACGTCGGCGTGTTTCCGCATGGCGAGAATTACAGGGAGCTGGAATGGATGGTCCGCGATGGCATGTCGCCGGGCAACGCCTTGCTGGCGGCCACGGCGGTCGATGCGCGGATTCTGCGTCTGGCGGATCGCATCGGACGCATCATGCCAGGCCTGCAGGCCGACCTGATCGCGGTCGCGGGTGATCCGACCCGCGATATCGGTGTCCTGCGCAAGGTGGATTTCGTGATGAAGGCGGGGGTGATCTACAAGCACCCGGGCGACGAGGTCCCCGCGCAGAAATAGGCCGGGGCGGGCCGTGTGCGTGCTACAAGGTGTCGAGGGCGATACCGCCGCGCTCGCGCAACCAGTGGTCGAGCAGATGCCAGGACACCGACAGCGACGAGGGCAATTTCAGCGAGCCGTTGCCCAGCCCGGCCACGATGTCTTCGGGCGTGAACCAGCGTGCCTCGGCCAGCTCGCCGTCGCGCAAG
This sequence comes from uncultured Gammaproteobacteria bacterium, assembly GCA_963800395.1. Classification (GTDB taxonomy): domain Bacteria; phylum Pseudomonadota; class Gammaproteobacteria; order Xanthomonadales; family Rhodanobacteraceae; genus DASSBG01. Next base: position 11,195 of record CAWDBD010000005.1, on the reverse strand, counting down.
GCCACGTCGCGGCCGGATGCGGTGGCGGTGAAACCCAGCATCAGTGATGCGGGGAACGGCCAGGGTTGCGAGGAGTGGTATTCGCAATCGATGACTTCGACACCCGATTCCTCGGCGACTTCGCGCCGTACCGCGTCTTCCAGTGCTTCACCGGGCTCGACGAAACCGGCCAGGGTTGAAAACAGCTCCTGCGGCCAGTTCGCCTGGCGCCCCAGCAGGCACGCGCCATCGTGTTCGACGATGACGATGATGGCCGGATCGGTACGCGGAAAATGCATCTTTGCGCAGGCTTCGTTGCTGCACTGTGCGCGATGCCCGGCATCACGAAATGCGAGGTTGGCGCCGCAACTGTTGCAGTAGCGCATGCTGGCCTGCCAGTGTGCCAGGCCGCAGGCATAGGCGCACAGGCCGGCATCGAAGGCATTGAACTGGTCGGCAAGCTTGCGCAGCCCCATGCGCTGGACGCCTTCAAGCTTTGCCAGAGCCGGCTCGTTGTCGTGATCAACATGAATGAGGAAATGTGCGCTCTCGCCGTCCACTCCCAGAAGGCTGGCCGGCACATGCGGCAACACCCTGGCGCGGCTGCTCGCATCCAGCCAGCAGGGTGCCTCGCCATCCGCGTTGACCAGCACCTGCCCGTCGGCGTCGACCACCAAATACCGGCATTGCGGTGATTGCTGCAGCTGCGCTAGCCAGTCCTGGTCATGGCGCCGCTCGGCGGCGCGATCCAGCCCGATATCGGTAAAGGTATTGTGGCGGGTGCGCTGTGCTGCGCTCACGTCAGACAGAGAACGAGGAGCCACAGCTGCACGTGGTGCGCGCGGCCGGATTGCGTATCACGAACTGCGCACCACTGAGGTCCTCGGCGTAGTCGATCTCGGCGCCGGTCAGGTATTGCAGCGACAGCGGGTCAACCAGCAGGCGGACGCCCTCGCGATCCAGTGCCAGGTCGTCCTCGGCCTGCTCCTCATCGAAGCTGAAGCCGTACTGGAATCCCGAGCAGCCACCACCGTTGATGTACACGCGCAGCTTCAGGTCCGCATTGCCTTCCTCCTCGATCAGCTCGCGCACCTTGTGCGCGGCAGCCGAAGTGAAGGTCAGTGGCGCGTCGCCACTGCGGTAGTCGGGGGTTGTTTCTGTGACCGTACTCATGATCGGTCTATTGTAACGCCATCGCGGCCGCGCGCGGCGCCCAAGCTGAACAGGGCGAAACCGCCCAGCAGCAGACTGAGCCATGCCGTCCACTCCCCGCTGAGACCCGGTACCGGCACAAACGGGACGGCGGTGCCTTCAAAGGCGCCGATGTCGGCAGCACTGTCGAGCACCCGCGGATAGCCGGGCCCGCGCTGGTCAAAGGCGGCAGCAAGCGGGTTGCTGCCGGCATCAATCGCGAGGCTGCCCGGTGAGAGCGCCATGGTGAGGGTCGGTCCGCCATTGTCCGCCAGCGGCAGAAGCTGCGGGTCCGCATCCACGGTGTCGGCGGGCAGCGTGATGCCGGCGTGCCCGTTGCCGATGAGATTGTGGTCGCCGTCGAGCACCAGGGACGATGTGCTGGAGATGTTGTTGCTGCCGGCAACCGAATCGGCGTAGTTGCCGGCGATGATGCTGCTGACCACGTTGGCGCCGCCATCAGTCAGGTGCAGGGCGCCGCCTTCGGCGGCATGATTGCCAGACAGCGTGACGTTGTTCAGCGCCAGGCGAGCAGGGCGACGCATGTAGATGGCACCCCCGCGCCCTCCGATCACGCTGTTGCCGGCCAGCGTGCTGTTGGCAATGGAAAGATCATTCAGGCTGTTGACGGCACCACCGCGATCACCGGCTTGATTTTGAGCGAAGGTGCTGGCACTGATACGCCCCCCGCGCACGGCCATCACCCCACCGCCAACGTCGTAGCTCGAGCGTGGCGGGTCGGCAAAATGGCTGGCGTGGTTGTTGCTTATGGTGCTTGCAACCATATCCAGCTGATAGACGAAGGCGGCGCCGCCATTGGCCGCGGTGCCGGTACCAGGAAGATAGCCGTAGGCGGTGCTGCCCGATATCGTGCTTCCCTGCATCGTCAGTGCGAACGCATAAAGCGCGCCGCCGTAGGCCCCCTCGCCCGCAGCGAGGCAGCCGCTGACAATGCTGTCCACCAGCCTCAGCTCGCCGGCTGCGGCGATGCAACCGCCACCGGCGACATGAAAACCCGTGGTCCGGTTGACGCCATTGCCGATGGTGAGACCGGAGATGGTCAGCAGGCTGTATGGGTCGATCAGCACCCGGTCGGTACCACCACCGTCGATCATCAGCTTGTCGGCACCGGGCCCGACCAGATGGATGTCATCGGCCATCACCTTCAGTACGCCCGTTTCAAGCTGGATCCGCCCGCACTGCAGTCCGCTCAGATCCAGCGTGTCACCGTCGGCGGCCATGGCCAGGGTGTCGCGCAGCGAGCCCGCGCCGGCATCGCTGCAGTTGCCAACCACCAGTGTCTGCCCCGCGCCGGCGCGTGACGGCGCATCGAGTGCGCTCTGGCCAGGCGTGGCCCAATGCCTGAAGATGCGTGCATCGCTGCTGGTGCGCAGGCCGGGCGCAGCCGTTTGTGCCTGCGCGGCCCCGCTCAAGGCCAGGGCTATGCTCACCGCCACCGGCCGCAACCATGTGCGACCCGGGGATACAGCCGCAGAGCGAACGCGCCGTTTCACCCCGATGCGACCGGCAGGTTCAGGCAGAAATCCGGGTGTTCAGGCGTGCGCAGCCTCGCGATCAGCGGCTTCATCAATCTCATCCGTGTCGGTGAACTGGGTCAACTGAGGCGGAGCCTCGGTCTCGTGCATCATGCGGCCATTGACGGTCGCGCCGGCAGCCATCTCCAGAACACGGTAGTGCACGTCACCCTTGATTTTTGCCCCGGCCGCCAGCTCCAGGCAGTCGCTGCAGTGAATGTTGCCTTCGACTTCACCGTCGATCACCGCGCGTGGAACCTGAACTTCGCCTTGCACGCTGCCGCTCTGGCTCAGCGTGAACAGGGCCTTCTCCTCGGCCGCTGCGCTGATGGTGCCTTCCACCCGGCCCTCCAGGTGCAGGCTGCCGCTGAACTGGATGTCGCCGCGTACCACTACGCCACGCGCAATGATGGTGGTTGAATCGCTGTTTGACTTCGGGTTCTTGCTGCTATTGTTGAACATTGTTTTCCTCCGCCGACTTCAGGGCGTCTGACCAGGCCATGCTGTGCATGATGTCCTTTCCGCTTGATGGATTGACCCGTACTCGCAAGCGATTGGGGGTGAAGTTGTCCGGCAGCATCATGGTGGCATGCAACTGCTGAAAATACTTGAATGCGTAGGGTATGCCCTTCACTTGATCGGGTGCTGCCAGTTGCGGCCACTTCACCAGGATCAGCTTACCATCCCGCACCCCCTCCACGGCGAGCGTGATGGCGCCGTGATTGTCCTTGCCACGACGCGAGTTCTGGGTGAGGGTGATGGTCGCGTTCCAGGCGCGTGAGCCGCTGACGGGTTGCAGGTGCACGCCATGCACGGTGAGCTCGTTGCCTTGTTCGCCGCTGCCGACCAGGTGCGAGTAGAACGCCAGGTCCGCGCGCAAGGCGCTGATTTCCTCCTCGCGGTCCGCCAGGGTCTTGCGCAAGTCCTGCGCCGCGATGCGTGCGACCTGTTCGGATCGCTTGAGTGTCACGATCTGCTGCGCCGTGGCCTGCGCCGTGCTCGATTTGCCGACCATCGGTATGGCAGGTGCCGGCGACTCCCTCGGCGGTGCCGTGCGGGCGCCCCACCAGAGGCCGGCAGCCAGTCCACCTGCTGCGGAAACCAGCAACATCAGCAGCAGCATAAGGCGTTTGCGCCAGCGCGTCGACGGGTCAAGCCGGCGCACCTCGAACTGGGGCCGCGAACTCAATGAACTGCTCTCATGAGACGATCTGCGTGGTGTGTCATTTTGCCATTCTACATGCGCGGCGCGCAGTGTTTTTCTGGCAAAGTGGCAAAATTGCCAGGCTACGTGACACTATGGTCTGACCTCACTGCTCTCCGGACATGCGCCATGCTCTGGCTCAAGGCCTTTCACATCATTTTCGTTGTTACCTGGTTTGCCGGCCTGTTCTACCTGCCGCGCTTGTTTATCTATCATGCCGAGGCCGGTGAAGCGGTGATTCGCGAACGCCTGAAAGTGATGCAGCGGCGTCTGCTCATGATTACCCACATTGGCGGCATGCTGGCTGTCACTTTCGGCCTGGCCCTGCTGGGCTGGTGGCAGCAACATGTGCCCGGGTATGTGGCCCACAATTACTGGTTGCAGGCCAAGCTGCTGCTGGTGCTTGTGCTGATTGCCTACCACCTCATGCTGGTTCGCATGACCGGGCAGTTTGCCCGCGATGACGTGCGCTATTCCAGCCGCTGGCTGCGGCTGTTCAACGAGATACCGTCGCTGCTCCTGATTGCCATTGTGGTGCTTGTGGTGGTGAAGCCCTTCTAGTTCGTCATATTCCAGCCGGCACCTGCTGCGCTGCCGAGATGACACGCCCGGCTGCGGCGCACCGGGTGTCGATGCCACTTTCGGTCAATCAGGGCCGGCCGGGCAGGGGCATCGCCTGTCTGTGCGCCGGTTGCAATCCGGCACTGCAACTACGATATGCAGATAAGCTGCGGATTTATATAACGTTTCGAACCGGGCTCCCAGCGCGGAAGGTCCTTGGCAGGTCGCCAGGCGGGCTTGCGTTCAAAGTGTGAACTGTTTCACATTCATGAAGACTCCGAGTATAGTCAGCAGAACCCTGTGCGGAGCGTTCCCTTGAACAGCTCAAAAGCCGTAACGTCGCTCGATCCCGACAGCAGTCAGGTGACACTTCAGCACCTGACGCACCACCTGCGCCGACTGATCGGTGAACTGTTCAGCCAATGCCGCCAGGGTTGGGACATCAATGTCATGCTGCGCATCCACGCCGAACTGGGTCAGCTGGCCAATCAGCACCGGCAACTCGGCCATGTGTCGCTTCAGGAGCAGTTGCTTGCAATCCAGACCGCGCTGACACCGGCTCTGACTCGGACCCGTGTTCCCGACAGCGGCACCACGGCGCTGGTTGCAGCGCTCACCGAGCACCTGCAGAAGCTTTTGCCCTCGCCGCAAGCCGAGCAGCCCGGTGCCGTGGACCAGGCACACCAGCGCCTGGCCGGTCAGCAGCGCGCCCGTATCCTTGTGGTGGGCCTGTCAGCAGAGGAGGCACACCGTGTCCTGCCAAGCCTGGAAGCCGAGCCTGACTTCGAGGTCTTGCACTTGCCCGAGCCTCTGGCAGTGCTCGAGCAGCTGACCCGCTTCAGCCCGAACCTGATTGCGCTCAACATGCACATGAAGGTGTGCGACAGCGCTGACCTGGCCAGCATGATCCGCGAACGCGAGGACTGCGCCGATCTGCCGATCGTGCATCTGGTGCCAGGTGAACTGCCGGAGGCCGGGGTCAGCGATGTCGTGTCGATGGCCCAGTCCCCGGAGCAGTTGATTGCTGATCTGCAGCGTCGCTTGGCACAGACCGGCTCAGACGATAGTCAGGCACTCCCGGACTTCGGCAACCCGGGGCACTATCGACGCGCGTGGCTTCTGGACCGGCTCGAGGCTTGCCTCAACAGTACCGAAGCCCAGCGCGGTGGCCTGCTCGATATTGCCATCGACAAGCTGGACGCGCTCAAGCGGGAATACTCTGCCGCCGAGCGTCGCGCCATCCACGCACAGTTGGGTCAACTCATTGCCCAGTGCCTGGAGCCCGGGGACATGCTTGGCGAGAATGGCGCCGGCTTCCTGCTGCTGTGCCGCGACCGCGGGCGCGAGAACATGCATGCCCTGGCGCAGGAGTTGATGGGCAACATACGCAGCGAGCGCTTCGGCGCACGTGCACTGCCGCTCACGGTCTCCATGGGCGGTTGCATCCTCAGCGAGGATCTGGATGAGGCGGACGCCGTGCTCAACAGCGCCTACCGCGCGCGCCGCGCCGCCGGTCCGGGCCAGATCGGCTGGCATGACAACGGCGACGGTTGCCTCGATCCGCTGATGCTGGAAAACGCGCTGCGCAATGAGCGCATGCATCTGGTCTTCCAGGCCATTGTCGACCTCGGCGGTGGTCACATGCCGCAATACCAGGCACTGGTTCGACTGCGTGACAACCACGGCTTCGTGCATACGGCGGCGGAGTTGCTGCCACTGGCGCGGCGCGCCGGTCTGGTGCCCAATCTGGACCTGTGGAGCCTGGACGCGGGCCTGAAGCTGCTGGCCGAGCATCAACGCCAGACGCGCCCCCTGCATCTGTTCATCAGCCAGTCCAGCGAAAGCCTCAATGAATGCGACTACCCGGCCCGTCTGGGCGAACGCCTGCGTCGGTATGGTGCACGTGGGGCGCGGCTGGTGCTGGAGTTCCGCTGCGATGACATCAGCGATTCACCACGCGAACTGCTGCGGGTGGCGCCGCGGATCAAGGCGCTGGGCGTGGGTCTGTGCCTGAGCGGTGTGGATCGCGGGCTGCGCGCGGCGCAATTGCTGGATGCACTGCCGCTCGACTACATCAAGTTGGCTCCCAGCCTCAACGACAAGCCGGGGGCCCTGGTTCCCATCGCGCACGCGCGCGACATCGCCATTATCGCAACCCAGGTCGAAGAGCACAGCCAGTTGCGCCGTCTCGAGGCCAGCGGCGTGGACTATGCCCAGGGCCACAGCCTGGCGCACCCGTCACGCTCGCTGAACTACCGCTTCGCCGCCAGCGCCTGAGGGCGTAGTTACAGCTTTTCGGCCAGATAGCGCTCTTCGCTGAGTTTTTCGATCAGATCGAGCTGGGTTTCCAGCCAGTCGATATGCTCCTCCTCGGAGGCGAGTATCGATTCGAACAGCTCGCGGCTGACATAGTCACCCAGCTTCTCGCACAGCGCGATGCCGTCCTTGAGATCCGGCACGGCAGCCTGTTCCAGCTTCAGGTCGCAGGCCAGCACCTCGCGGGGTGACTCGCCGATCAGCAGCTTGTTGAGCTTCTGCAGATTGGGCAGGCCATCCAGAAACAGGATGCGCTCGATCAGCTGGTCGGCGTGCTTCATCTCGTCGATCGATTCCTGGTACTCGTGCTCCTCCAGCGCCTTGTAGCCCCAGTTGCCGTACATGCGTGAATGCAGGAAGTACTGGTTGATGGCCGTCAACTCGTTGGCCAGCACGGTGTTCAGCTGTTCGATGACTTTGGCGTCGCCTTTCATGGCCTGCTCCGGGTATGCGAAAAACGCGCTCGACTATAACGCGAACGCCTCGCCAGTGAATAAGTGGCCCGCGTGATTCAGGCTGCGACGGCAGCCAGCGGCAGGGCGAACGGCCGATGCTGCGCGGCCTGGGCGTCGGCAAACACCCGCCTGGCCGCGGTTTCGCAGCAGCCACAACAGTCCGAGCAGCCGGTCTCCGAACGCAAGGCATCAAAGTTGCGCAGGCCCTCGGCCACCTTCTGGTGAATGTCCGACTCGGACAGTGCATTGCAGACACAAACGATCATGCGTGCATTCAAACGCAAATGCGAATGGTTGTCAACTGTATTCAGGAGGGATGTTCAGGCCCTGGCTGGCGGCACGGCGCGCGGCCGCAGGGCTGACGCGCAGGCAGATCGACGCGTCCGCAGCGCGGCAGCTATCCGGTGACCGACTCGTACTCGCGCGAGGAATTGGCCAGCGCCACCTCGCAGGCGTCCTCGACCAGCGGCACGAACTGGCGCAGCGCCCGCTCGTAGACCTCCTGCTTGAAGTCGACCACGTGGCGCGCCGGATACCAGAAGTCCACCCAGCGCCAGGAATCGAACTCCGGCTTCTCGCAGGCATCGAGGCACAGATGACGCTCCTCGCCAACAAGGTGCAGCAGAAACCACACCTGTTTCTGGCCAATGCAACGCGGCTTCTGGTTGCGACGCACGTATCGGTGAGGCAGGCGATACTTGAGCCAGCCCAGGGTCGACCCCAGTACATGCACATGTCGCGCATGCAGGCCGGTTTCCTCCTCAAGCTCGCGGAACATCGCCTCCAGCGGCGTCTCGTCCGAGCCAATGCCGCCCTGCGGAAACTGCCAGCCATCACGCCGCACGCGCCGCGCCCAGAACACGCGCCCATCATCGTTGAGTAGAACAATGCCCACGTTCGGGCGAAAACCATCGGTATCAATCATGTCGGCCATGTCGCCGCACTCTAGAACTGCCTGCCCCGATTCAAGCACATGCGGCAAGCACTGCGGCAAGCCTGCGCCAGAACAGCGCCATCCGTCAGCAGCTCGGACGCCGCCATGATCCGTGGCTCCGGCAGCTTGCAAGCGAGGCCCGCTACCAGCGTGATGCACAGATCTTGTGCCAGCGGCTCAGGCGCACTAAAATGCTCGGCCCCTTGGCTATGTAGCTCAGCCGGTTAGAGCACAGCACTCATAATGCTGGGGTCAAAGAGGGTAAAATTCAGAACATGGCTATGTAGCTCAGCCGGTTAGAGCACGGCACTCATAATGCCGGGGTCGGTGGTTCGAGTCCACCCATAGCCACCATGTTCAAGATTAAAATCAATACCTTGCAACGAAACAGCCTGCACCAGATGCAGGTTTTTTTTGTGACAGTCGTCTGTGTCACATCTGCAATGTGAGCTTTCCGGGCCAAACTCCCACACCGAACCGAGTATCGGTCCCTTGAGGCTGTGTGACAGGGTCTGCGACAGGTAGAGGCGTCACATGAAGTGCTGATATCGCCAAAATGACCCTGACACTCAATGTCATGATCCGTCTGTCCCGAGTCCGACTTTGCTGCAGACATTGCATAGTCCGGGCTGACTGACTACCTGATCCAGCAATCGCTGGACCTTCTTCAGGTGCCTACCAAGCTCGGCTGGCTCGCCGCTTTCAAGCGCTCGCGCCTGGGTCCTAGCCCGGATTATTCACCAACCTTCTACTGCGCCGGCCCAATGACACGCCCGGCGCGGCTTTCACTTGGTCGCCGTGCTCGACGTAGTGCCGGCTACGCCTGCGCACTGCTCGGTCGCGAAAGCCACGCCGGACATGCCCTTGAACCGGCTCGCTACGAACGCTGATGAATAATGCGGGCTAGAAGGGACCGCTTCCGACCCGTCGAAGCCGGTCACGACCGACCGCTTGCGGGCAGCCCGAAGCCAAAAATCAAGATAATTGTCATATATATAAGTCATGTGAGATAGTATGTCTGTTTTGTAAGACACGCTATGAAATATGACCAAGCCCGCAAACCGTAATTATTCCCGCCATACCCGTCAGGCCCTTGCCTTGCTGGGCGGTTTGGTGCGCGCCGGCCGTATCGAACGACACATGACTGCTCGGGAGTTGTCCGAGCGGGCGGGCATATCGCGCGATATGCTCCACCGGGTCGAAAAAGGCGACCCACGCTGCGGAATCGGCGTAGCGTTCGAGCTGGCAGCCATTGTCGGGGTGCCCTTGTTTGAGCCGGAACTGGCCGGTTTGAGGTCCCGCGAACGGGAGGTTCGAGAGCGTCTGGCGCTATTGCCCAAGGCCGTGCGCAAGGAAGCAAAGGAGGTGAAGGATGACTTCTGAGCGCGGCACAAATATCCCGCACGAGGCCTACGTCTGGGTTTGGCTGCCCGGTCAGGTCGAGCCAGTGGCGGCAGGTCGGCTTGCGGTCACGGAACATGGCTTGCAGTTCAACTACGGTCAAAGTTATCTGGCACGTCCCGATGCCATGGCCTTGTATGTACCGGAGTTGCCGCTCAAGGCCGGTAGCCTGCCGTTGCTGCCCGGCCTGATCATGCCCGGCTGCCTGCGAGATGCCTCGCCGGATGCTTGGGGCCGGCGTGTCATCGTCAATCGATTGCTGGGCAGCCGTGATCCGAATGCAGATACTGCCGCACTGGACGAGCTGACCTATCTGCTCGAATCCGGTTCCGATCGCATTGGTGCGTTGGATTTCCAGGCATCGCCTGGCCAATACATACCTCGCCAAGCTTCACAGGCGACGCTGGAGGAGCTGCTGGCCTCGGCCGAGCGGGTGGAAAAAGGTTTGCCACTGTCGCCGGAATTGGCCCAGGCGCTGCTTCACGGTACGTCAATTGGTGGCGCTCGACCCAAGGCGCTGATTAACAGTGGCCAGCGCAAGCTAATCGCCAAGTTTTCCAGCAGTGCGGATTTGTACAGTGTCGTAAAGGTCGAGTTCATTGCCATGCGCCTGGCCGCACTTGCCGGGTTGGATGTGGCACCCGTTGAGCTGGCACGTGCATCGGGCCGGAATGTGTTGCTGGTCGAGCGGTTCGATCGGCCGCATCAGACGGCTGGTATCTGGCAGCGTCGGGCCGTGGTGTCTGCGCTGACCCTGCTGGAACTGGATGAAATGATGGCTGCATACGCCAGCTACGAAACACTGGCCGAGATTGTCCGTCATCGCTTTGATCAACCCAGACAGAGCTTGCGCGAGTTGTTCGCGCGGCTGGTTTTCAACATTCTCTGCGGCAATACTGACGACCATGCGCGCAATCATGCCGCCTTCTGGGACGGGCAGCACCTGGCGCTGACGCCGGCCTATGACATCTGCCCGCAAAACCGTGCTGGCAACGAGGCTACTCAGGCCATGCGGATTCAGGGCAACAACCGATTTTCCCGGCTGGATGTCTGTGTGCAGGCGGCGGCGCAGTTTCTTTTGTCCGAACAGGAGGCTCGCAACGTGATTGATGGGCAACTTGCCTGCATCCGCGCGCACTGGGATAGCGTATGCGAGCAGGGCGGTCTGTCGGTGGTGGACAAAAATCTACTTTGGGGAAGGCAGTTCCTGAACCCGTTTGCCTTGGAGAAGTACCGTGATGGGTAGAGTGCCTTGCGAACTGCAGATTTGCGGTCGGAACAGCTGGATCAAGCAGGAGCGTGGTGGTGATCGGGTGTAGATGCAGGCGTTGAACACCTGTCTCGAACGTCCGCATTGCGGCCCGAATTCGCATCAGCCGACGGACTGCTCTTGGCCGTCAGCCATCGATCCATCGCGGTCATTCACTATCGTAAGCTTCCCCGTCAAGCAGACATTTCCAAAGTAGAACACTTGGAGGCTTTTAACTCGGTGGGGTCCAGCTCCCGGAGAGATTGCTTGGGGTTTAATCCCAAGGTGTCAAATTTGCTTCCTCGCAGGCAGCTCCATCGTGGTGCTGTGGCCCGTGCTGCCTGTGGCGCTTGCTAGGTGCCGTCACTCA
>CAWDBD010000004.1:0-26669 GCA_963800395.1 uncultured Gammaproteobacteria bacterium | reverse complement strand
CTCCACAGGGGCCCCAAAGAGCAAGCGGACGTCGTGTCCGCGGGCATTGCGTGCGCGGCAGCGCACCCTCTCCATACGCGCCGGACGCGCACTTGGCTAATCCGTGGCCCCTGTGCAGCGGAGCGAGGTGGATGGCATGGCCCGCAAGACGCAAAAGACGGATGTTTTTTCTCTTGCCCACATTCTTTTCACTCCGTGCATCCTGCCCTTCGCCCTGCCCAGCTACGCTGTTCAAGCACGTCCCTGACGCGTTTGTGAGCAAGCAGACAAAGCAGTTTGCTAGTGGGCCGCGCTCATTCAGGTGCGCGGCATGACCGACGTGCGGGCGTTGGCCGCGCAGGGCCTGGCCGAGGTGGTGTTCCATGGCGCCTCGCTGCGCGAGGTCAGTGCGCGCTTGCAGCCACGGCTTGCGGATGGGCGCGATCGGGCATTGCTGACGGCCTTGCTCAATCAGGGTGCGCGCTGGTGGCTGCGTTTTGATGCGGCGACGCGCATGCTGATGACGCGCCCGCTGCCACGACGGGAGGCCGCGGTGCAGGCGCTGCTGGTGCTGGGACTGGTGCAGCTTGAAGTGATGAAGCTGCCGCCGCATGCCGCGGTAGCGGCGACAGTGGATGCCGTGCGCGCCTTGCGCAAGCCGCGCCTGGCCGGTTTGTGCAATGCCGTGCTGCGCCGCTGGCAGCGCGAGCGCGAGGGCTTGCTGCAGCGCCTGGATGCGGATGCATGCACGCGCCACGCCTGTCCGCGTTGGCTGATGGAGGCCATCTGCCGCGATTGGCCCGGGCCATGCGATGCCATACTCGAGGCCGGCAACCAGCCCGTGGCGCCGATGCTGCGGGTCAACCAGCGCGTCGTTGCGCGTGACGCACTGATACAGAAATTCTCCGATGCAGGCATTGATGCCGAGATTGTGGACGGCTTGCCCGATGCCATTCGCCTGCGCACGCATACCGATATCACCGCCTTGCCCGGCTTTGGCGAGGGCGCGTTCTCGGTGCAGGACGGCGCGGCGCAACTGGCAGCCGACCTGCTGGATCTGCGCGATGGCCTGCGCGTGCTGGATGCGTGTGCGGCACCAGGGGGCAAGACCATGCATGCGCTCGAACGCGCCACGCTGGACCTGCTGGCGATCGATCAGGATGCGCGGCGGCTGCAGCGCCTGTCGCAAAACCTGAAGCGGCTGGGCCTGGACTGCGCGCTCGAGCCGGCCGACGCCATGCAGCCAGCGCACTGGTGGGACGGGCGCCCGTTCGACCGCATCCTGCTGGACGCGCCGTGCTCGGCCACCGGCGTCATTCGTCGTCATCCGGATATCAAGCTGCATCGACGGGCCGGCGATATCAAACCACTGGCCGACAGCCAGGTTGCCTTGCTGCAAGCCCTGTGGCCCTTGCTGGCTGCAGGAGGCCGCCTGGTGTACGCCACCTGCTCGCTGTTGCGCGCCGAAAACCAGGCCGTGATTGCACGATTCACCACGGACCGCGATGATGTCCGGGTCGTGACGCCGCAAATGCAGCTCGGGCGCGCGGCAGGTGCGGGTTGGCAATTGCTGCCGGGACTCGATGGGGTCGACGGGATGTTCTACGCGGTACTCGAGAAGTAGCCGAGCCTGGCGGGCTCCAGTCCTGGCGTTCCGCGTCGCCGGTACGGGCGGCATTATCACTTACCATCAGCAAATGGCTACGGCTAGTCGCTTCCAATGATCGCAACTACTGCCTCACATGCGCATGGCGTCACGCACCGGCTGGCTGCTCTCGGGGCTCCGGGGCTGCTCGGGCTGGTGGTGATCGCCTTGAGCGCCTGCTCGGCCGGTGGCGACAGGCCGCAACTGGATCTGCCGCGAGCCAGCATCGTGACGCAAGCTGGCGGCGTGGCCCTGAATCTGGATCTGCGCTTCCGGCCCAGTACCGTGCAGCTGGATGCCATGGATCATGGCGTGCCGCTCAACTTCACGATTCGGGTCATGGGTGATGGCGGGGCGCCAGCGGTTTCCACCGGTATTGGCCTGCGCTACTTTCCGCTCAGTCGTCGCTACCAGCTGCACCTGGGCGCCGGGGACGATCGCAGCTTCGCGCTGCGCGGCTACCTGCTGGACGCGTTGCAGCGCCTGAGCCTGCCGCTGCCGCATGATCCGTGCCCCGGTTCCGGTGCATGCCGGGTCGAGGCGCGCCTGGACTACTCACGCCTGCCTGGCGCCTTGCGCCTGCCGGCGCTGTTGCGCCCGGCGTGGCACGTGCCGGTAGCGACAGCCGTGGTGAGCCGCCCATGAGGCGGCGCTGGCGCATTGCCGCGTGGCTGGTGCTGGTGGTGGCGCTGTATGCCGTTGCCGTGGTGCTGGCCATGGACGTGGTCAGTGCGCGGCCGCGCCTGGAGCGCTGGTATGTATGGCTGGCGATTGCCGCTGCTGCGGCCCTGCTGCTGTTGCTGGTGACTATCGTGCGCGCGCTGTGGCGGGTCGAAAAGCGGGCGCGAGCCGGAAGGCCCGGAGCACGCCTGACGCGCCGCCTGGTATGGCGGTTTGCGCTGATTGCGGTGCCGCCAGCTGTGGTGGTGTACGCGTTCGCACTCAATTTTCTGGTGCTTACGGTGGACGCCTGGTTCAATGTTCGCCTGGAGCACGCGCTGGATGATGCGCTGGATCTGGGCCGTTTGTACGTCAACAACCAGCTGGCCGATGTCGAGCGGCAGAGTGCCGCAATTTCCCGGCAGTTGGCAGGCGTGCCCGACAGCGGCTTGCAGGCGGTCCTGGATCAGACCCTGGATCGCATGGATGCCCTGCAACTGGCGGTGTTGTCGCGGCAGGGCCGGGTCGAGGCCGTGGCCAGCGCCGACCCGCGCTGGATTACCCCGCCACGCCCCGATGCCACCACGCTGACGCAACTGGACAGCGAAGGCCGCTACGCCGCTGCCGAACCCCTCAATGACCAACTGGTGCTGCGCGTGCTCCTGCCGATTGCCAGCGGCCCGGGCCAGCGCAACATGCTGCAGGCCCTGTATGCCTTGCCCCCCAGGCTTGCGACCCTGAGCCGCCAGGTCGAGGATGCCCGCTTCGACTTCGAGCGTCTGAAATTCCTTCGTGGCGCGCTCAAGCTGTCGTTCGCGCTGGTGCTGACCTTTGTGGTGGTGCTGTCCTCGCTGGCGGCATTGCTGGCAGCCGTCACCGTGTCCCGGCGACTGCTGGCACCACTGGGCCAGCTGGCACAGGCGACCCACACGCTGGCCGAAGGTCGCTACGACATCGACCTGCAGTCAGGCAGCCGCGATGAGCTCGGGTTCCTCAGTGATTCGTTCCGCGGCATGACCGACAAGCTGCGTGATGCCAGCGAGCGGGCGCGCGCCAGTGCCGCCGAGACCGAACGCCAGCGCAACTACCTCAACACCGTACTGGAGCGCTTGTCATCGGGCGTACTGGGCCTTGATCGCGACGCCGTGCTGCACACGGTCAATCAGGCCGCCAGCACCATTCTCGGCCTGGACCTGGGCGCGCATGCCGGGCAGTCCCTGCAGGTCGTGCGCGGCAGCTGCCTCAGGATTGCGCCCCTGCTGGACAGCATCCTCAGCCACCTGGCCTCGGGCCAGCGCGAGTGGCGTGAAGAGGTGCGCTTGCGCGGTGATGACGAGCGGGTGCGCATCCTGATGGTCCGCGGTACCGCGCTGGGCGATGCCGAGCTCGGCACCGTGGTGGTGTTCGATGACCTGACCGAGCTCAACCGTGCCCAGCGCGACGCGGCCTGGGCCGAGGTGGCACAACGCCTGGCGCATGAAGTCAAGAATCCGCTGACGCCGATCCAGCTTTCGGCCGAGCGTATCCAGCACCGTCTTGCCGACAAGCTGCCGGACGCCGATGCCAGCATGCTGAAACGTGCCACGGCTACCATCGTCAACCAGGTCGATGCGCTGAAAGCGCTGGTTGATGCCTTCAGCGATTATGCACGCACCCCCAGGCTGGCCGCCGAGCCACTGCAGCTGGATGCGCTGGTACGCGATGTCCTGGACTTGTACGACAACGATCCCGGGATCGAGATCGACATGAAGCTGCAGGCCGGTGACGCCAGGGTCATGGCCGACCCCGGCAAGTTGCGCCAGTTGCTGCACAACCTGATTCGCAATGCGCAGGAAGCCGTGGGCGAGGGCGGACCCTTGCGCCTGGAGATCAGTACCTTGCGCCAGCACGAGGCCCACCGCGTGGAGCTGCGCGTGGCCGACAACGGACCGGGCTTGCCGGACGACTTCGATGAAGGCTGGTTCGAGCCCTATGTCACCACCAAGGCTGCTGGCAGCGGCCTTGGCCTGGCCGTGGTCAAGAAAATTGCCGAGGAGCACGGCGGGCGCATACGTGCTCAAAATCGCGCCGGCGGCGGCGCCGAGTTCGTGCTCGTATTGCCCGTGGTGCGCTCGTGACGGTTTTTGCGCCTTGCTGCCGCATGAAGCAAGAGCTTTCGCGCCCAAAGGGCGCGAGTTCATTTCTCTTGCATGCCCAAGAGAAACAGAACCAAAGAGAAGGGCACCCCTTTTCCGCGCCCTGCGGGCATCCTGCCCTCCGGGTTCGTGGCTGGTGGCTGGGCTTTTCGACAGCACATCCTTGTGCTGGCGAAAAGGCAACGACTTCCTGTCGTTGCCCCTGCGGGCCTTTTCATCCACCACCCACCGCTCCACAGGGGCCCCGGAAGAGCGAGCGCGCTTCCTGCGCGCCAAAAGCATGTGCGCAAAGCGCGGAAAAGAGGTGGCTTCTCTTTTATTCCGGGCATTCTGTCCTTCGCCCGTCGGGCCGGCTTCGCCGTTCAAACACGTTCCCGATGCGTTTGTGGTTCGTTTTCTCTGGCTACACAGAGAAAATGAACTCGCGCCCGAAGGGCGTGAAAGCCTTGGTTTTTGCCAAAGAGAAATCAGTGCCCGAAACGGCGATGTCAGGCAACATGCGCGCTCGAACAATCGCGCCGAAGTCGGCGCCTGCCAAGGCGAAAAGAAGGAGTGCGAACTGATGGACGCATATGCCAAGCCGAGCGGCGCGCGAGTGCGCCCAGTGCGACCCGAGCAGCGGCGTGAATTGTGGTACCTGCTGGGCTTTGCCCTGCTGCTGCTGGGCGTGGGCATGGGGCTGCGTGACCCATGGCCTTCGGACGAGCCGCGTTTTGCGCTGGTAGCGCAATGGATGGTGCAGCATGGGCAGTGGCTGTTTCCGCATCGCGGGCACGAGCTGTATCCGGACAAGCCGCCGGTGTTCATGTGGCTTGAGGCACTGAGTTATCTGCTCACCCGCAGCTGGCGGGTGGCGTTCCTGCTGCCGTCCCTGCTCTCGGGCCTGATGTGCGTGCTGCTGGTGTACGACCTGGGCCGGCGCCTGTGGAACCATCGCAGTGGCCTGATGGCGGGCCTGCTGATGCTGGTCACCATCCATTTCACCTATCAGTTCCGCAATGCGCAGATCGACCCCTTGCTGGTGGGCTGGGTGACCCTGGCCAACTATGGTCTGCTGCGGCACCTTTTGCTGGGGCCGGCGTGGCGCTGGTACGCGGTGGGCTGCCTGTTCGCCGGCATCGGCGTGGTGACCAAGGGTGTTGGCGTCCTGGCCTTGCTGATGTTGCTGCCGTATGCCTGGGCGCGGATGCGTGGCTGGCAGCATCTGGCACGGCCGACCGGTGGCTGGCGATGGGCAGCTGGCGCGTTGCTGTTTCTGTTGCCCATCCTGGCCTGGCTGCTGCCGGTGCTGTGGGTGGCACATGTCGACGGCGACCCGGAGCATGCGGCCTATGTGCAGAACATCCTGTTCGGCCAGACCGTGCACCGCTATGCCACGCCCAGCGGACATATTCACGGCCCACTGTATTTTCTAGGCATCATCCTGGCCGACTGGCTGCCGCTGTCGCTGCTCCTGCCATGGGCGATTCCCGCCTGGTGGCGGCGCCTGAAACGAGGCGACGCGCGCTACCTGCTGCCCCTGGCATGGACGCTGCTGATCGTGCTGTTCTTTTCCTTCAGCCCCGGCAAGCGCGACGTCTATATCCTGCCGGCCTTGCCGATGACGTGTCTGGCGCTGGCGGCCCTGTTGCCCGGCCTGTTGCGCCTGCGCGGCCCGCGGCGCCTGTTGCTGGCGCTGACGCTGGCCCTTTCCGGCGCCTTGTGTACGGGCGCGCTGTCGGCACTGCTTTTTCATCCGGGTTGGGCGCTGCGGCTGCAGGATCGCCTGGAGCCGGGCATCTGGTGGCTGCTGCTGGCTATGGGTGCCAGCGGTTTGCTGGCGGCTGCCTGGACGCGCGTGCGCCGTGCGCCCCTGGGATGGCTGCTGTTCGTTACCGCGCTCTGGTGCCTGTACGGCTTGTGGGGTTACCCCATGCTCAATGGCGACCGCTCTGCCAGCGACGTGATGCGCGACGCGCGGGCGACAGCCGGACCCGGGGTTACGCTGGGTCTGGTGGCCTGGAAGGAACAGAACCTGCTGCAGGCACGCGGGCCGGTGACCGAGTTCGGCTTCCTGAAACCCTGGCCGCAGCAGTTCGCGCAGGCGACGGCATGGCTGCAGGCCGATCCGCAGCAACGCCGCTTGTTCATTCTCGAACAGGCCATGGGCGATTGCGTGACGCGTGAGCGCGCCACCCATCTGGGCCGAGCCAACCGGCGTCAGTGGTGGCTGGTGCCGGCCGCGGCCGTGGTACCCGATTGCGTGCCGGCAGATGGGCACGACGATGACTGACCGGGACGCTACAATCCGCGCCATGAACATGCCTGTGAGTCTGGCCGTCATCACCCGCAACGAGGCCGCCACCATCGCACGCTGTCTGGACAGCGTGCCCTTTGCCGACGACAAGCTGGTGGTCGATTGCGGCAGCGAGGACGACACCGTCGCGATCGCGCGCGCCCACGGCGCGCGGGTTGTACAGCAGGACTGGCTGGGTTTCGGCCCGCAACGCAACTTCGCCAGCAGCCAGTGTCGTCATGACTGGATCCTGGTGCTGGATGCCGACGAATACCTGAGCGACGAGCTGGCTGCCGAGATGCAGCAGCGTTTGCCGGAAATCATGGACAGCACGGTGCCGGCAGCCATCTTGCGGCGACGCAGTATTTTCATGGGTCGCCCGATGCGCTGGTACCGGCCGGCCACCGGAGAAAATCTGGCGCGCCTGTATCACCGCGACCGTGCCCAATGGAGCGATGTGCGGGTGCACGAATCACTGCAATACGAGGGCGCCGCCGCGCGCCTGCGTGCGCCGTTCGAGCACAGCAACAATCCCACCCTGGTACACAAGCAGCTCAAGGTGCTGCTGTATTCGGAGCTGAAGTGCCGTGACCGGCACGAGCGAGGCAAGCCGCCGGCCATGTGGCAGACGCCGCTGGTCTATTTCTCGGCGTTCCTCAAGGATTATCTCGTGCGCCTGGCGTTCCTGGATGGCTGGCGTGGCTACATCATCGCGCAGACAGCCGCCAGCTATGCCGTGTACAAGCGCATGCGTCAGTACGAGATGTCGGTCAATCCGGCATCCGTGGATCTGGCTGCACGCGCGCTGGAGCGCCACAACCTGGAGCAGAACTGATGGAGCGACGTTACCTGCTGTACGGTTCGGAACGCTATGCACTGGCCATCCTCAGGCCCTTGCAGGAGGCCATTCGCGCCCGCGGCGACGAAGCGGCGTGGTTTTTTGACGGGCCCGGCGCCGAGGACCTGATGGCAGATGAAACCCTGCTGTCCGACCCCGCCGACGTGCGCGCATGGCGGCCGCGTGCCGTACTGACATCAAGCAACGCGGTGCCGCACTTCTTTCCCGGGGTCAAGGCGGAGGTCTTCCACGGCTTTGACGCCGGCAAGCCCCGGCACATCTACATCCGCGGCTTCTTCGACCTGTACTGCACCACCGGTCCGCGCGATACCACGCAGTTCCAGGCGCTGGCCGACAAGCTGGGGCATTTTTCCGTGGCCGAAACCGGCTGGCCCAAGCTGGATCCGTTCACCGACGTGTTCGGTCATGCCGAGCCGGCCCCGGTACGCAGGCCGCCAGTGATTCTCTACCACTCCACCTTTTCCCCGTCATGGAGCGCCGCGGACATTCTCCACGACGAGGTCCGGCGCCTGTCGCGCGATGGTCGCTGGCGCTGGGTGGTGACCTTCCACCCGAAGATGAGCGCCGACACGGTGGCGCGCTACCGGGCGCTGGAAAACGAGCATCTGCGTTTTGCCGATGACGACAACATCCTGGATCTTTTCGGCGGCGTCGACATGATGTGTTCGGACACGTCCTCGGCGCTGAACGAATTCCTGCTGAGCGGCAAGCCGGTGGTGACCTTCAGGAATCGCCGTCCCGGTCCGCAGCTGATCGACATCGACGACCCGGCCGATTTCGAGCCGGCCATTGAGCGCGCGCTCAGTCGCCCCCCGGAGCTGATGCAGGCCATCCGCGACTACGGCAAGGCCATCCATCCCTATCAGGACGGCCGTTCCAGCGAACGCGTGCTCGATGCCGTCGAGGCCTTCATTGCCGCCGGCGGCCGCAACCGCAAGCCCAAGCCGGCCAACCTGTGGCGCAAACTCAAGATCCGCCGGCGGATCGGTTACTGGGGGTCGGGCGTAGGCTCTTGCGGGGCTCGGGACTCGGGACTCGGGACTCGGGCTCGGGGCTCGGGGCTCGGGACTCGGGACTCGGGACTCGGGACTCGGGACTCGGGACTCGGGACTCGGGGCTCGGGACTCGGGACTCGGGACGAGGCATGGCCGCGCAGCGCGGCAATCGGCCGTGCATGATGTCCCGGCGTTCGTCATCCCGGCGCAGGCCGATGGCACGCCCGCGACATGGTCCCCATTTGTCATCCCGGCGCAGGCCGGGATCCAGTCTGGTATGTGTGCGAAGCACTCAACCAGGTTTTGTGTGCTGCGCACGGGGTTTGCACTGGTTGACCAGCCATGCGGCTGTTGGAAGGCGCCTCCGGCCTGCGCCGGGATGGCAGCGCTTGCCGCGCGAAGTGCATTGCCCATGCTGCTGCAAGCCCGCGCTATCGGCATTGGAGTTCAGTCGTTAAACTTGCGTTTTCAGCATATGCCATCCAGCCCATGAACCAAGGCCGAAACCTGAGCGAATCCCTGCGCGCGCTGTGGCCATGGCTGCCGTTGTGGGTGCTGCTGGCCCTGCTGGCGATCTTTTCGCACGGGCCGATGCCCTTGTATTCGACGCGCACCCTGGCGGTGGCCTGGGAAATGTGGAACGGCCACCACTTCATCGTGCCCTACCTCAATGGCGAGCCTTACAGCCACAAGGTGCCGCTGGTGTTCTGGATGATCCACGCCGGCTGGTATGCCTTCGGCGTGAACGACATCTGGCCGCGGATTCTGGAGGTTGCCTTTGGTGCGGTACAGCTCGTGCTTGCGGCCACGCTGGCCCGTCGGCTGGCGCCCGGGCGGCCGTGGGTAGCACGGGCGACGCCATGGATGCTGCTGGCGCTGGGCTATGCCTTCCTGTTCGGCCTGCAGATCATGTACGAGGTGCTGCTGGCGGTCTGGGTGCTGGCGGCGCTGCTGACACTGACCCCCAAGCGGCATCGCGCGGCACCGCGCTTTGTGCTGTTCGGTATCTGTATCGGGCTAGGGCTCCTGACCAAGGGTCCGGTGATGTTCCTGCATGTGCTGTTCCCCTGGCTGCTGGGACCACTGTGGAACGACTGGGCGCGTGACAATCGGCTGCGCTGGTATGGCGGTGGCGTGCTGGCCGTTGTGGGCGGCGCTGCCATGCTGGTGGCCTGGGCGTGGCCAGCCATCCATCTGGGCGGCCAGGCCTATGCCAACGAACTGCTGTTCAAGCAGACCGAAGGTCGGGTCGTGGATGCCTTCGATCATGCGCGGCCGTTCTGGTGGTATCTGCCGCGCATCACGGCCTTGCTGTTCCCGTTCTTCCTGTGGCCAAGAATGTGGCTGGCGGTCGCCCGGCTGCGACGGCCCCTGGATCAGGGCACCCGTTTTGCCCTGTGCTGGCTGCTGCCGGTGTTCATCGTGTTTTCGCTGATCAGCGGCAAGCAGACCTACTACCTGATCCCGGACCTGGCCGGCGCCATGCTGCTGCTGGCCATCGCGATGGCGCGCCTGCGCGAGGAGCACCCGCGCTGGGCCAGCACGGCCTGGCTGGGGCCCTGGCCCGCGGCGCTGGTGGCCTTCGCCGCCGGCATCAGCATGCTGCTTCTGCCCAATATGGTCGACAGTGGCCGCGTACAGGGCCACTGGTGGGTGGACCTGGCCTCGCACAGCCGCTTCAGTGCGGCCATCATCCTCCTGCTGGGCGTGCTGGTGCTGGTGCGCGGTCGCGGCGAGTTGCGCCGTCTGGCGCTGGCGGGGCTGGTCGGCGCATTCGTGGGCAACGCGGTGTTCACCCTGACGCAATGGCAAAACTACAACCTGGTGCCCACGGCGCAGCTGTTGTCCCGTGTGCAGCAAAAGGGTGAACCGATCGCGAATATCGGCAGCCAGTATGCGGGTCAATACCAGTTTCTGGCGCGCCTTGAACATCCGGTGCAGCAGTTGCAACCCGGGCAACTGGCCGACTGGGCCAGGCAGCACCCCGATGGCGTGGTGCTGACCAATCCGGAAAAGCTGAGCGCGGCCGACATGCGCTATGCCATCCTGGTGCAGCCGTTTCGTTCCAGCTGGGTCGTATCCTGGCGCGCACCCGCGCTGGCAGCCCTGCGCGCCGGGCATGTACCCAATGAACCGGAACACCCGACCCAACTGGTGCCGGAAGGATACTGGCGCTATGGCCAGGTGCGATGAACCGGGCTTGCACTATTCTGTACCCTTCTCCTGAAATGAGTGCATCATGAGTATTGCGCGCATTCTGGTAGTGGACGATGAGCCGGATATCCGCGACCTGGTCGCCGATATTCTCATCGACGAGGGCTACGCGGTAGAGCAGGCCGCCAATGTGGATGAGGCGCGTGCCCGCAAGCGCGAGTGGCATCCGGAGCTGATTCTGCTGGACATCTGGATGCCGGGCCAGGACGGCATCAGCCTGCTGCGCGAGTGGGTCAATGCCGGCCCGCTGGATGCCAGCGTCATCATGATGAGTGGCCACGGCAGCATCGAGACCGCCGTGGAAGCCACGCGCCTGGGCGCCTGGGATTTCATCGAGAAGCCCATCGCCCTGGCCAAGCTGCTGCTGACCGTGCAGCGCGCGCTGGAGGCTGGCCGCCTCAGTCGCCAGAATGAAAGCCTGCGCCAGCAGCTCACCCAGCCGGTCGAGCCGATCGGGCAAAGCGGCGTGATGCAGGCGCTGCGTGCGCAGGTGGATCGTCTGGCGGCGCTGGACACGCATGTCCTGATTCGGGGCGAACGCGGCAGTGGCAAGGAAAGTCTGGCGCGCTGGCTGCATGGTCGCAGCGTGCGCAGCGACGGACCGTTCGTGATGTTCGGCGGCAGCGGCCTGGGCTCTGCCGACATGCATCGGGTGCTGCTCGGGTACGCGGACCACGCGGGCCTGTTCGAGCAGGCCGAGGGTGGCACGCTGCTGCTGGACGAAGTGGCCGACCTGGATGGCGAGCTGCAGGCCCTGCTGGCGCAGGTGCTCGAGCGTGGCACCGTGCAGCGCCAGGGTGACAGCCAGGCGTTGCCGGTCAATGTGCGCGTGATTGCCACGACCACCGAGGACCTGGAGGCGCGCATCAAGTCCGGTGCCATGCGCGAGGAACTGTATTACCAGCTCAATGTGGCCAGTCTCGGGATGCCGGCATTGCGCCAGCGCATCGAGGACGTGCCGCTCCTGCTCAAGCACTTTGCCGAGCAGTTTGCGGCCCGCGACAATCTGCCGTACCGGCTGTTTCCGGCGGCAGTGCAGAACCGGCTGCGCCAGCACGACTGGCCCGGCAATGTGCGCGAGCTGCGCGCCATGGTGCAGCGGCTGCTGATCATGGAAGGTGGCGATGATGTCAGTCTGGAGGAAGTGGAGCAGGCCCTGGCACCGGCTCCGGCACGCACGGCCGGCAGCATCGAGCACCATATCGATCTGGGCCTGGAGCTGCGCGAGGCGCGCGAACAATTCGAGCGCGACTATCTCAGCCGCCAGTTGCGGGCCGTCAACGGCAGCGTCACCAGGCTGGCCGGCAAGGTCGGCCTGGAACGTACCCATCTGTACCGCAAGCTGCGTGATCTGGGCATTGACCTGAAGCGCGACAAGTCAGGCGCGTGAACAGCAAGCTGATCGACAATCTGCGCAGCCAGCTTGGCGGCCCGCGCGACGGCGCCATGTTGCGCTTTGCACTGGCCAATGCCTTGCTCGAGTCCGGTGATCCCGGCGCTGCAGCCGAATCGGCACGCGCCGCCCTCGAGTTCGATCCCGGCTACACCGCCGCATGGAAAACCCTGGGCAAGGCGCTCACGGCCACCGATGAAGGCGAAGCGGCCATCGACGCCTACCGCCAGGGCATTGCCGCTGCCGACCAGCACGGCGACGTCCAGGCCGGCAAGGAAATGAAAGTGTTCCAACGTCGCCTCGAACGCGCCCGCCGCACCGATACCCCGTAGGAGCGGGCAATGCCCGCGATGTTGCTGCCGTGAGCGGTCAGTCGTGGGCCATGAGCGCAAGGAGCCCCGCAAGGCGCTGCTGAACGCAGTGAAGTGCATTATTGAGGCTGCACCGGTCGGTGCGCTTCGTTCCTCAGCAGCACCCTACACGGAACGAAACGCAGCAATCGGGCTCACCGTCGTGGTCGCCAATACGGATCCTGGCTGCCGTCAGGCCGGTTGCGAAAACGCTTGTAGTGCCACTGGTATTGCGTGAACGCCATTTCCGCGCAGGCCTCGACGCCGGCATTCATCGCCGTGCAGGCGATGGTCAGGTCCGGGTGGTCAATGCCCGGGGGCGCCGGAAGCACGTGGATATCGAAGCCCTCGCCATGGGACAGTCGTTCGGCAAACGCGAACACTACGTTGGCGCCGGTGCGTGCGGCCAGGCGTGGCAGCAGCACCATGCTCAGGGTGTCGATGCCGTAGAACGGCGCAAAACGGCCATCGCCGCGGCGCGGCTCCTGATCAGGCAGGATCCCCACCGTACCGCCTGCCGCCAGGCGCCGGTACAGCTCGCGGATGCCACTGCCGCCGGCGCGTATCTGTTCGGGGCCGGCGGCGCCACGGGCGCGCCGGAGCAGGGCCTCGAATGCCGGCCGTCGCGGCGGCGCGTACAGGATGGCCATGTCGGTTTGAGCGCACAGCCAGTAGTTGAGCAGTTCCCAGCAGCCGGTATGCGGCGCGGCGATGATCAGGCCGGCTCGCGAAGCCAGCGCGCGTTCGAATACATCCTGTCCGTGAACCTGTCGCACCAGACTCAGCGCGCGCTGTGGCGAACGCCCCCAGATTGCGGCCATCTCCGTCAGCGACCGCCCGGCATGCTGCAGCACGTCGCGCTTGCCGTCGTGGTACTGAGCCGCGTCCCATGACGGTCGTACCAGGCGCAGATTCACTTCGGTATGCCAGGCCAGGCGTCCGTCGCCGCGGGCCATCAGACGGCCCAGGCCGGCGCCCAGTGCGTGCAACACCCGCAGTGGCAACAGCCCCAGCAGGCGCAGCAGGAAGTAGAGCAGGGCAATGTCGGGGCGCATGATGGTGAAGCCGGAAGTGGGAGCAGGGCCAGGTCAGACCTGAATGGTGAACGCTGCGCATGGCCGAGGCAAGCGCTTGCTGCCATGCCGGCGCAGGCCCCCGGCTCGTCACCCCGGCACAGGCCCCGCACCGTCACCCGCCCCATCCCCCGCATCGTCATCCCGGCCCAGGCCCCATATCGTCATCCCGGCGCAGGCCGGGATCCAGTCAAAAAAGCGTGCAACGCACACAAAACCCAATCGCGGATACCGCGCACCGCGCCAATCCGCTTCCCAACCCAGTCACACACATCGTCACCCCGGCCCGCACGCCCCATACCGCCATCCCGGCCCAGGCTCTCGTCTGGTCATCCCGGCGCAAGCTCCCCTATCGTCATCCCGGCGAAAGGCCCACTGCTGTCCGGAAAGACCGGACACGGACACTTGAACCCGCAAATCCGGGTATCCGTCATTCTGCGCGGAGCCGAAGGCGCAGTCGCAGAATCCATGCCAAACAAGTACCTGGCACATCATGCACCTCGCAGATGGATTCTGCGACTGCAGTCGCTGCGCTCCTTGCGCGCAGAATGACCGTTGGTTTGTCTACCCGTTCAATGTCGAGTCGCGTGTCGCCGCGGTGCTCGAGACTCGGTACTGCGCCTTGGCTCTTGGCAATATTCGGGAAATTTCCCCGGACAGCAGTGGGCGAAGGCCGGAGGCGCCTTTCAACAGCCGCATGGCTGGTCATCCAGTCAAAAAAGCGTGCAACGCACACAAAACCCTTTCGCACATACCGGGCATCGCGCCAGCCCGGGAAAGATGCAGGCAGCGCCATGAAGCCGCGCGCGCTACTGGCCACGCCCAGGACCACTTGCAAAATGAGCAGGGAATGGGCCACGCTGCCCCGATGATAGCCCTGCTGCAACGCGTCACCGAGGCGCATGTCGAGGTCGACGGCGAAACCATCGGTGCCATTGGCCTTGGCCTGATGGTGCTGGTGGCTGTCGAACCGGACGACGGCGAGGCCGAATGCAGGCGCATGCTGGAACGGCTGCTGGGCTACCGGGTATTTGCCGATGAGCAGGGACGCATGAACCTGTCGCTTGGCGAGGTTGGTGGTGGCCTGCTTCTGGTACCGCAATTCACCCTGGCGGCCGATACCGACAAGGGCATGCGGCCCAGTTTTGCCTCTGCGGCGGCGCCCGAGCATGGGCGCGCCATGTTCGAAAAACTGCTGGAAATGGCAAGGAAACTCTTTCCGGGGGTTGCAAATGGGCGCTTCGGGGCCCATATGAAAGTGCATCTGGTGAATGATGGCCCCGTCACATTCCGGCTTCGCGTGCGTCTATAACTGTATTGCGCGGCTGAAGAACACGGCGAGGCCCTGGTCGCAGCCACTCGCAAAGCCCCGGAAAGTGCTGACACACAAGCCATTCGGGAAAATGGCGAGGTCGCTGATCAGGGTGCAGGAGGCACGCCTGGATCTGGTCAAAAAATCATCACGCTGATATAATGAGCGGTTCCCACTTGGCCCCGCACACCTGTCTACTCATCGAGACCCCTCCATGCAGAACACTCCCCAGCAGCAGTCTGAAATCAAGCAGCTGATCACCAAGGGCCGTGAGCAGGGTTACCTGACTTACGCCGAGGTGAATGACCATCTGCCGGATGATGTAGTCGATCCCGAACAGATCGAAGACATCATCTCGATGATCAACGGCATGGGCATCGAGGTGCATGAGACGGCACCCGATTCGGACATGCTGATGGGCGACTCCGATGCCAGCAGTGACGATGATGACACCGCCACCGAGGAGGCTGTCGCCATCCTCACGGTGGTCGATGCCGAAGTCGGTCGCACCACCGACCCGGTGCGCATGTACATGCGCGAGATGGGCACGGTTGACCTGCTGACCCGCGAGGGCGAAATCGCCATCGCCAAGCGCATCGAGGAAGGCCTGCACCAGGTGCAGGAAGCGCTCTCCGGCTTCCCCTGGGCGATCGAGCTGCTGGTCGAGGAGTTCGACCAGTTTGCCGACGGCAAGAAGCGCCTCAGCGAAGTGCTGGCCGGTTTCATCGATCTCGAGCAGGCCGCGCAGGAAGAGAAGGAGCGCAAGGAAGCCGAATTGGCCCAGCTCAAGAAAGAAGCCGTGGAAGCCGGCGAGGATCCCGACGAAGTCGAGCTGGACGAAGACGAGGAAGAGGGCAAGAAGGGCAACCAGCTGGACCCCGAACTGGTTCAGGAGCGCATGGACGAGATCCGCGACCTGTATGCCAAGTTCCAGAAGCTGGCCGAAAAGCATGACATGCAGGACAAGAAGGTCATGAAGGTGCGTGACCAGATGGCTGCGCGCTTCATGAACCTCAAGCTGCCGTCCATCCTGATCGACAGTTTCGTGCGCAAGTTGCGTGACGTGGTCAATTCCATTCGCCGCCGCGAGCGTGCGATCATGGAGTTGTGCGTGCGCCGCGCCAAGATGCCGCGCAAGGAATTCCTGGCCACCTTCCCGGCCAATGAAACAAACCTGCACTGGGCCGCCGAGCTGTGCCGCAAGCGCCAGAAATGGACGCCGGCCATCCGTGACCTGCGTGAGGACATCGAGCTGGAGCAGCAGCGCCTTGCCGGTATCGAGGACGGTCTGTACCTCAAGCTCACCGACATCAAGGAAATCAATCGCGCCATGTCCATTGGCGAGGCCAAGGCCCGTCGCGCCAAGAAGGAGATGGTGGAAGCCAACCTGCGCCTGGTGATCTCGATCGCCAAGAAGTACACCAATCGCGGGCTGCAGTTCCTCGACCTCATCCAGGAAGGCAATATCGGCCTGATGAAGGCCGTGGACAAGTTCGAGTATCGGCGCGGCTACAAGTTCTCGACCTACGCCACGTGGTGGATCCGTCAGGCCATTACCCGCTCGATCGCCGACCAGGCACGTACCATCCGCATCCCCGTGCACATGATCGAGACCATCAACAAGCTCAACCGCATCAGTCGCCACATGCTGCAGCAATATGGCCGTGAGCCGACTCCGGAAGAGCTGGCTCGCGACATGGAAATGCCCGAGGACAAGGTGCGCAAGGTGATGAAGATCGCCAAGGAGCCGATCTCGATGGAAACCCCGATCGGTGACGACGAGGATTCGCATCTGGGTGATTTCATCGAGGACGGCAACGTCGAGTCTCCGGTCGATAACGCCACCACCACCGGCCTTACCGAGACCGTGCGCGACGTGCTGGCCGGCCTGACCCCGCGTGAGGCCAAGGTGCTGCGCATGCGCTTCGGCATCGACATGAACACGGATCACACGCTGGAAGAAGTCGGCAAGCAGTTCGACGTCACCCGCGAGCGCATCCGCCAGATCGAAGCCAAGGCCCTGCGCAAGCTGCGCCATCCGATCCGTTCCGAGCAACTGCGGTCGTTCCTGGACCTGGAGTGATTCCAGGACGATAGGCAACACGGCAACACCACGAAAACGCCCGCCAATCACGGGCGTTTTCATTTCGGATTGGTTGTAGCCTCTCGGCACGGTTTCCATGCCGGGCGCAATGCGACGCATCGGATGTGCATACTCGTCATCCTGGGGCCGCCGCAGGCGGAACCCGGGATCCATTTGCTTGCTTGCCTGCAGGTGAAAATCCATCAACATCAAAGCCGATCCCGGATCGCCGCTGAGTCATGTCCAGGATGACGAGGCGAAGAAACAGGCTCCTTCGGATGTCGACTGCTGCAGGGCAGTGTCCGCGTTTCACCGCTATCATCATTCGGCTGATTCATGACCTCTGAATCTGCGTGCTCGGCATGTCTTGTTTCCGCTATTCGCAGTGACACTTCGATAGACTCAGAGCAGGGACATCTTGCGGCGTTTCGCACAACGAACGTTCCCCAAGCCCTGTCTGCACCCACCCATCCGGCGCGCTACGAGCCCGCCAAGGCGCCCTCATGACCCAGGCCTCGTCCACGCACACCAACGCTCGCGACTACCGCAACGGACTGCTGTTCGGCGTCGCCTGCTACGGCTTCTGGGGACTGCTGCCGCTGTACTTCATCGCCATCGATTTCGCCTCGGCGCTGGAGATCGTCGCCAATCGTGCGCTCTGGACCCTGCTGTTGTGCGTGCTGATCCTGCTGGTGACCGGCGGTTTGCGCCAGTTGCCCAGGGCACTGCGTGATCGCCAGCAGATGAAGTTCCTGGCGCCGGCCGCCGGCCTGATCGCGATCAACTGGCTGGCCTACGTCTACGCCGCCAATCACGGGCAGATCCTGCAGGCCTCGCTGGGCTACTTCATCAACCCCCTGTTCACGGTGCTGCTGGGTGTGGTGATCCTGCGCGAGCGCCTGCGCAAGACCCAGTGGCTGGCCATGGCCATCGGTCTGCTGGCGGTGATCATCATCGCGGTCGGCTACGGGCATCCGCCGTGGCTGGCGCTGACCCTGGCCGGCAGCTTCGGCCTGTACGGCCTGGCCAAGAGCTATGCCGGGCGCACCACCGGGGCGGTCGCCAGCCTGGGCGTGGAAACCCTGCTGCTGACACCGCTGGCGCTGATCCTGATGCTGTGGCTGGACCATCAGGGTCAGGGCCACTTCCTGCGCGACGGTGCCGGGCGTTCGCTGCTGCTGATGACCACGGGCATCGTCACCACCGTGCCGCTGACCATGTTCGCCGCCGCCGCCCGCCGTCTGCCGCTCAGCCTGGTGGGCATGCTGCAATACCTGGCGCCATCGCTGCAGTTCATCATTGCCGTGTATGTCGAACACGAGGCCATGCCACCCTCGCGCTGGGTAGGCTTTGCTCTGATCTGGGTAGCGCTGGCCATCATCAGCACCGACGCCGTGCGCCAGACGCGGCGCAAGCGCAGGCAGCGTCGCGACCAGGCAGCCATCGAACCCACACCCTGACAGGTCAGATCGGCGGCTTCCGCGCTCGCAGGCATCAATCTGTCGTCGGTTGTTGCTATCATTGGCGCCACGGGCCCATAGCTCAACGGTTAGAGCAGGGGACTCATCGAAAGGTGCCGCCGCGCCGGAATGCGCGGACGGGATCGGGATGAATTCAGGGAAACCTCAGCGGCACACACGTGGCCGGTGGCAACCCTGAGCCAAGCCGGCGGTACACCGCCGGAAGGTGCAGAGACTACCTGAGGGCTGCAGTGCCCTTGATTACAGGCTCGAGCGTCCCGCACCCCACCCGCCGCAAGGCGAAGGGTGAAGAGATAGTCCGCGCCGGAGGGAAACCCCCGGACAACGTGAATCCCTTGGTTCCAGGTTCGAATCCTGGTGGGCCCACCACTTCGCAATTTCCACACCACATCGTGAGCAATCGGTGGAAGCTATGTCCCGTTTCCCACACTCACTCGCCGGACAGCTCGGGGCGGTGCTTGTCGGCGATCACGCGTTTTCGCTTGTTCGATATGCCCGCCTTGTCGGCAAACTTTGACCAGGCATTCACCGTGTCGGCCACTTTTTCGATGATGATCTTCGCCTGCGGCACATTGAATCGCTCGGCAACGTCCAACAAGTCCCGGCGAGTGATGTTGTCGAACTTGCGGTTGACGCTCATCAGGTGCTGATAGGTCCAGTCACCTTTCGAGTTGTGGGCGAAGGTGACGTCGTAGGCCGGGGACAGTTGCCATCGCCCATCCCTGCCCAAAAGGAAGGCATGGTTCTTGGTGTGATCATCACAATTTCGGGCCATCACGTTGAAGGTCATGCGCCGGAAGGCTTCGGTCTTTGCCGCAGAATCCAGCTTCAGCCTGTCGATCACATCAAACAGCTGCTCGTAGGCGTTCGTTCCAGTCAGGTTGTAGTCCAAATGATCCAGTCCGCAAAGGCTCTGCATGTGGATCCTGGCGTTGCCCGCGCGGTCAAACCGCTTGGTCATGAAGTGCGCGCGGCCGTTTTCCTCAAGCAGCCGGCATCGCTCCATCTGGATTCCAGCCTCTGCCGCCATCAGTGCGTAGGCGTATTCGATACGGCCATATTCATTGCCGTTTCCGAGTGATTCCTCGCTTCCAATCTCAGCGTCATTGCCCATCCCATCGAACTTCACGAGCCAGTGCTCGAACCCGTCAGGGACATCAAACTGGCCGCTGACAACCTCACCTGTAGCTGGATTCCAGCCGACGACCGCTTTTGCCCTGGCGCCGCCGGCCGAGGTTCCGACGCGTATCAGTTTGGCCAGCGCCTCTTCAGCCTCGTCGGTATGGACCACATCGCCTCGAATGATTCTCCGCGCCTTTTCGACCAACGCCTTCATCTGGAGTGGCGCAGGGTCGGTGTCCTGGTCTCCCGTGGGCGGAAGGAACTGCAATGCCCCCATGCCGCGGCGGCCCATGTAGGCCAGTCGATCCAGGACGGTGATGCTTTCCTTGCGCACGCCGTGGCCTGCCATCCAGGCATCGATCAGGCTGTTGCCGAACTTGTCGGGCAAGGCGTCTGCCAGCATGCCCGGTAGCCCCTGATAGGTTTCCTTGCTCAACCGAGGAAACACAAACGGCCGTCGCGCCGCCCTGAGAGGCATAGTCAGAGGCGAAAGCTCGATGCCCTGTTGTACCCACTGGCTGGCGTATTCGAAGGCATAGCAGTTGTTCGCCTTGTCAAACTGCACGGCGCCGATGTTCACACCCCAAATGCCAACTCCAATCAGGTCGACATGACTGCTCATGGCTTTTCCTTGTCCAGTTCGGACTTCCATTTTTTGACGATGTAGGCAGTCTGGTGGCGGCCGGATCGACTTGCCCGCTTCGACAGTTCGCGCATCGGGCTGACCGACGGGGCTGGTGCGATTGCCTCGATGTCGCCGTCGGCGCCAAGCGCCTTAAGGACCAGGACAAGAGTGTGGATGCTGCTTCCTTCGCCCTTTTCCAGGTTGCGGATGGATCGCTCGGAAATACCCGAGTCACGGGCAAGTTCAGCCTGCGACAGGCCCATGCCCTTTCTCAGCTCGCGCAGTCGGCTGCCCAGGTCGGCCTGCAGTTCCATTGCTGTTTTTCGAGTTGTGGCGCTCATCGGCAGGATACTTCCGCTTTTGGCCGAAAACCGGCCTAATCCGGCAGTTAGTTGCCGGACTAGGGATACCATACCACGTTGCTAGCGGCGGCACATTTATACCGCTTTTGGCGCCACTTTGCTCTTTTGCGGCAATATGCTACCGGTAATGACCGTTTGCCTGTTCGCTGTCATCATCTTCCTCGACAACTGCGCTCGGTTCACCAGCCTATTGAGGGGGAGTGGCGCTCTGGTTCATCGGGTAGCCGGTGCGAGCCTCCAGCCCGAGGTACCGCGGAAGCTTCTCCGTCAAGCAGACTTTCTGAAGTGGAACCCATGTCGCTTCTCAAGCTTCGGCAATGTCCGTGCCTGGCCGAATGCAGCCACTCGCAGCTATGTGACAGCACAATAGAGCGGCTTGCAGCGCGCCTGGCGACAAACTTCAGGGGAATCAGACGCCAAATTTCTCGAGAATGCATGCATCGCCGCTTGTTTCGGGCAGGCGGGCTGCTGGCCGGCAGCGTGCGGCCGCGCCACCGTTCTTGCATCCCCGTTTGCGGATCAGGGGCTCTTGGCGAAGGCCATGATGTCGGCCATGGGCAGGTGATCACCCAGGTCGCGTCCGTAGTGCGAGCGGCGCACAAAGCCCCGGGTATCTATGAGGAAGTCGGCCGGCATCAGCGACGGATCGCCGGCAGGAATGCGTGTCCGGCCCAGGCGCAAGCCGCGCATCATGCGCGGAAAGCGCAACATCATCGCGCGCATCAGGCCCCGCCAGGAGTGCTCGATGCCGTAGGGTTCATAGACCCTCATGTCCGGATCGGCGACAAGCGAGAACGGGCGTGGGCGATGCTGCACGAAGTCCTGCATTTCCGACTCGCTGGAACGGAAGAAGGTGACCACCTGCAAGCCGGTTTCGCGAAGGGATTCGTATTCATGGGTCAGCTCGAACACGCGCATGTTGCAGAACGGGCAACGGACATCACGAAAAAAGCTCAAGAGCACTTTCTGTCCGCGCAGGTCCTCAAGGCGCATGCGCCGACCACGCGCGTCGGTGACCTCGAAATCCGGCGCTTTGGCCGGGCTGTTGATTCGCATGATCAGTCCTCGTGAATCGTGAACGGGATGACACGGGAGCCGCCGCAGCGCACGTCCCGCGTTTTCGATGGATTGCAAACCCATAGAGGCCCGATGTGGGGGTTTGGATTCATTTTGCTGCGGCATGCAGCGCGTGCATCGGTTCGAGTGGCTGCAGCCTGGATTTTGAATCCATTCCTGCACCTTGCCTCTCTATGGGGTGAGATCGGTCCCGAAATGGCCACCAATGCCTGCAACAACCTGCTCAAGGTGAACCATGCAACACGACCCCCTGCTACTGGAATCGGCCCGCAAGGGTGATATCGACGCCGTCGAGCGCCTGCTGGCGATATGCCAGCCGGACCTGCGGCGGATCGCGCACTCGCAATGCGCCGCCAGCGTGGACGCCAACGATGCCGTGCAGGAATCGCTGCTGCTGATCTATCGGCGCATCGGCACCCTGCGCACCCTCGCGTCCTTCCCGGCATGGGCCTTTTCGATCGTGCGCCGGGAGTGCCATCGCCTGCTGCGCGCCATGCGCGGTCAGGCCGAGCTGCCGTCGGCCGACCATCCTGTTTTTGCCTATTCCGAGTATCCCGGGCTCAGGGTGGACCTGGGTGTCGCCATCCTGTCCCTGCCGCAGAAATATCGTGAAGCAATCATCCTCCGGGATTTCGAGGAATTCTCCATCAAAGAAATTGCCGATCAGTTGAAGTTGACGCGTCCGGCGGTGAAAAGCCGCATCCATCGCGGACGACAGATGGTGCAGGAATACCTCAAGGACTGATCCGGGTCCCAATCTCGAGGCGCATGCTGCGTCTCCCAGTTCAACCAGCGAAGGAGCATGTCATGAATACCTATTTGCGCGGAATTGTCGCGGGCTTTGCCGCCACCGTGGCGCTATCAATACTGATGTTGCTGAAATCGATGATGGGCATGATGCCCGGACTCAATGTGATCCACATGTTGTCCGGCATGGCTCACGGCATGCTGGGCATGCCGGCAAGCCCCATGGTGGGCTGGGTGCTGCACTTCATCATTGGCACGCTTTTGTGGGGCATCGGTTTTGCAATCCTGTACAGGCACCTGCCCGGCAAGGGCGCTGTGGCCAGGGGCATCGTGTTCGGCATCGGGGCCTGGTTCCTGATGATGCTCGTCCCCATGCCCATGGCCGGTGCCGGTCTGTTCGGCATGAAAATGGGCATGATGGCCCCGGTGATGACGCTGGTGCTGCATCTGATCTGGGGTGCCGTGCTGGGCGCGGTCTATGCGGTGCTGGACCGGCCTGCCACCGCCGCGACCTGAGTGCATGTGCACGCCAGCGGCGCGTTGCCTTGCGGGTGCGCGCCGCGGGTCATGTGCCGTCCGCCGCGCGGCGGCACATGCCCGGCTTCGCCCCTGGGCATGCCACAAGTCACTTGTCGTCCCGGGCCCCGGGGTGGATGATCATGTGCCCCCTGAATGTCGGAGGCCGACATGAAACCGATCACCGCATTGACCATTCTGCTCGCAAGCCTGGGCTTCTCGGCGCCCGCCATGGCGGGCGCTTCCGCCGATTCCGAAGTCCCGGCCTATCTCACCAAGGCCATGGCCAGTCCCGCGCGAGACCAGGACAAGGCGGATGATGCGCGTCGCCAGATGGCGGCGGTGATGCAGTTTGCCGGCGTGAAACCGGGGCAGGACGTGCTGGAACTGGTGCCGGGACGGGGCTACTGGACGCTGGTGTTCAGCGGCGTCGTCGGCACCGCCGGTCACGTGTACACGGTGTGGCCCGATGAAATGGCGAAGTTTTCCGGCAAGGGTTTTGCACGGATCGAGCAGCAATCGAAGCAGCCGGGCTTTTCCAATATCAGCTTGCTGAAAGAGCCGGCGGCGAAGCTCAGCGTGCCGCAGCCCGTGGATCTGGTGTTTACCTGCCAGAACTACCACGACTACCATGATCCGTTCATGGGGCCGGTTGACATGACCGCGTTCAACAAGGAAGTGTTCAACACCCTCAAGCCGGGTGGGGTGTACGTGATCATCGACCATGTGGCTCCGGCCGGTTCCGGCCTCAAGGACACCAACACCTTGCACCGTATCGATCCGGCGGCAGTGAAAAAGGAAGTCGAGGCGGCCGGTTTCGAGTTCGATGGCGAGAGTGATGCCTTGCGCAATCCGGATGATCCGCACGACATCAAGGTATTCGACAAATCCATACGCGGGCACACCGACCAGTTCATCTATCGGTTCCGCAAGCCGGCCGGCTAGGCGCATTTCCGAGACTACCACCACGCACACGCGCTGCCGCGTCATGGCGATGACGGGCCGCCGGCTTCGGTTCGGCGCTACTGCGCGGGTGTCGGCACCCCGGCCTCGAGTCATGTTCCCAGCAGGGTGCATGCCATGACCGATCACCAGACCACCCACCAGGCCGAGGAAGACAAGCGCAACGCGAATATCCTCATCCACGTCAATGGTCGCATCGTGCCGCGCGCCGAGGCCATGGTAAGTGTTTACGACAGCGGCTTTCTGATGGGCGATGGCGTCTGGGAAGGGCTGAGGCTGCATCACGGCCACTGGCCGTTTGTCGACGAACACCTGGACCGCCTGTTCGAGGGTGCGCGGGCGCTGGATCTGGATATCGGCATGGATCGCGCGGCGCTGCGCGCCGCGCTGGATGAACTGCGTGCCGCCAACGACATGCACAGCGACGCGCATGCCCGCCTCATGGTGACGCGCGGTGTGAAGACCCATCCGTTCCAGCATCCGTCGCTGTCACAGACCGGCCCGACCGTGGTGATCATCATGGAGCACTCGCGCCCGAGTCTGCCGCGCCCGGTGCGCCTGGCCACGGTGCCGCACATCCGGGGTCTGCCCATGACCCAGGACCCCAAGCTCAACAGCCACTCCAAGCTCAACTGCATCCTCGCCTGCATCGCCGCCGAGAAGGCCGGTGCCGACGAAGCGCTGATGC
This sequence comes from uncultured Gammaproteobacteria bacterium, assembly GCA_963800395.1. Lineage (GTDB taxonomy): Bacteria > Pseudomonadota > Gammaproteobacteria > Xanthomonadales > Rhodanobacteraceae > DASSBG01. Next base: position 2,115 of record CAWDBD010000004.1, on the reverse strand, counting down.
TGGACGTGCACGGCTTCGTCAACACCACCAACGCATGCAACTTCTTCATTGTGCGCAAGGGCGAGGTGTGGACCTCGACCGGCGACTACTGCATGAACGGCATCACCCGGGGCAAGGTGATCGCGCTGTGTCGCGAGCACGGCATTCCCGTGTTCGAGCGCAATTTCTCGCTGCTGCAGGCGTATGGCGCGGACGAGGCCTTTCTTGCCGGCACCTTCGGCGCACAGACGCCGGTCGGCGAAATCGACGGCAGGCGCATCGGCAATGGCGGTATGGGTCCGATGACCGAACGCATCCGCGATCTGTACCGGCAGCTCATCGAAAGGGAATGCAGCTGATGCGAATCGCGATGTGGTCGGGTCCGCGCAACCTCTCCACGGCCATGATGTACAGCTTCGCGGCGCGTGGCGATTGTGCCGTCTCGGACGAGCCGTTCTATGCCGCCTATCTGGCAGCGACGGGGCTGCAGCACCCGATGGGCGAGGCGGTGATCGCCGCCGGACAGACCGATCCCGACACGGTGGCCGCGGCCTGTGCCCGGCCCGGCTCCCGGCGGCCAGCCGCTGTTCTATCAGAAGCACATGACCTTGCACATGCTGCCCGCGTTTCCTCGTGATTTCATGCACGCCTGCGAGAACGTCTTCCTGATCCGTCATCCGGCGCGGGTGGTGGCCAGCTACCTGCGCAAACGCGAGGCTCCGGCACTCGAGGATCTGGGTTTCGTGCAGCAGGCCGAATTGTTCGATCAGGTCGCCGGCTGGCTGGGACGCGCGCCCATTGTTGTCGACAGTTCCGACATTCGGGCGCAGCCCGCCAGGCAGCTTGCGCGCCTGTGTGCGGCGCTTGGCATTGCCTACACCGACAACATGCTGCACTGGCCGTCTGGCGGTCATCCGGCCGACGGCGTCTGGGCGCCGCACTGGTATGGCGCGGTGCATGCTTCCACCGGATTTGCCGATCCCGAGGGCGCGCTGCCCCGGCATTCCGGCGCGGCGGCGAGGCCTGGTGGATGCAGCCATGCCGTACTACGAAAAGCTGCGCGCGCATTGCCTGTAGCCGTGCCGCGCATCGCGGTGTGTTCATGTTGCAGTTGAACCTCGTTTCCTAGGATGGGCCGCACGTGCCCGAGGCGGCGCTTTCAGGCACACGCCCAGGCGTACGCCGGAGTGCCGCCAGCGGGCCAGCCAACATGAACCGTTTCAGGAGGCCAGCATGAGCAACAATATCGAAGGCAAAGTCGTCGTCATCACCGGTGCCAGCAGCGGGCTGGGCGAAGCGGCCGCACGCCATCTCAGCGCACGTGGTGCCAAGGTGGTGCTGGGCGCGCGGCGCATGGAGCGCCTCGAGTCCCTGGTGTCGGAACTGAAGAGCCGCGGCGGCGATGCGCTGGCGGTAGCCACGGATGTGACCGACCGCGAACAGGTGAAGGCTCTGGTGGATGCGGCCGTGGGCGCATTCGAGCGCATCGACGTGATGATCAACAATGCCGGCCTGATGCCGCAATCCCCGCTGGAGCGCCTCAAGATCGACGAGTGGGACCGGATGATCGACGTCAACATCAAGGGCGTGCTTTACGGCATTGCCGCGGCCTTGCCGCACATGACGCGGCAGAAATGCGGCCACATCATCAACGTCTCCTCGGTGGCCGGTCACACGGTGCGCCCCGGCGGCGCGGTGTACTCGGCCACCAAGTACGCGGTGCGAGTGATTTCCGAAGGCCTGCGCCAGGAGGTCAAGGACCACCACATGCGTACCACCGTGATCTCGCCCGGTGCGGTGGACACCGAGCTGCCCGACTCGATCTCGGACAAGGACGTGGCCGAGAAGACGAAAAAGTTCTACCAGGACACGGCCATACCGGCCGATTCCTTCGCTCGCGCCGTGGCCTACGCCATCGAGCAGCCGGAGGATGTCGACATCAACGAGATCCTGTATCGGCCGACCGCGCAAACCTTGTAGCGTCGGCTCGCATTGCGTTGGTCAGTATTCTGTTGCAAACCCGGCTTGGAAGCTGCAGCACCCTGTCGGCACCCGCGCTATTCAGCTGGACCGGGCGATGGCGGCGACCCACTGACTTGTATGGAAGCTGAAGTACCGGTTTGCCGATGGACCCTG
>CAWDBD010000003.1:0-134573 GCA_963800395.1 uncultured Gammaproteobacteria bacterium | reverse complement strand
GAACTGGCCCTCGCGCTCGATGCGCTCAAGTGCTGGTGTGCCCATGCGTGTCATCAGGGCCATGTTGGCCGCCACGTAGGGACTGTCTGTGATTTCCACGCCGCAGCGCGACAGTGGCGAGTCGATAGGTCCCATGCAATAGGGAATGACGTACATCGTGCGACCCTGCATGCAGCCGGCAAACAGCGCGTCGATTTTCTTGTGCGCCTGCTCCGGGGCCATCCACTGGTTGTTGGGGCCCGCCGTGTCACGATCGGGATGGCAGACCAGGGTCAGCTTTTCGACGCGGGCGACGTCCTGCGGGTCCGAGCGGTGCAGGTAGCAGTCCGGGTGGGTGGCCGGATTGAGCTGGATGAGGTCACCTGAATCGAGCATCAGTTCGATCAGTGCCTGGTATTCGGCATCCGAGCCATCGCACCAGTGGATGCGCTCGGGTTGGGTCAGGCGGGCAGTCTCGTCTACCCATTGATTGAGAGAGTCCAGCTTGCTGGTCACTGCGTGAATCCTGGTGGTTGCGGGGATTGGATCGAAGGTAGACCGGGGGCAGGCCGTTTGCAAGTTGTGCCTGGGAAAGGGGGTGGGAAGTTAGGGAGTAGGAAGTGGGGAGTAGGGAGTGGGAAAAGCTTTCAGCGAGCCTGTAAACAAAATTGTGTAACTGCCCATTGACCTTTGGTGTTCCAGCGGAGAGCAGTCAATGGACGCAGCAATGGACGAAAAGAAGATGAAGGCGCCGGCCGTCATCCCGGCGCAGCCCGCCATCCCGGCGCAGCCCGCCATCCCGGCGCAGCCCGTCATCCCGGCGCAGCCCGTCATCCCGGCGCAGGCCCGTCATCCCGGCGCAGGCCGTCATCCCGGCGCAGGCCGGGATCCAGTCTGGTGTAGTGCGCAGCACTCCAAACCTGGTTTTGTGTGCTGCGCACAATGTTCGAAACTGGATGACCAGCCGTTCGGCTGTTGTAAAGCGCTTCCGGCCTGCGCCGGGATGACGACGCCATGCCGCACTCCTGCTCCCCACTGCCCACTCCCCACTCCCGACTCTCAAGGCACCAGCGTGGCGATCAGGTGGTCCACGTAGTCGTTGTACTGTTCCTGGCTGATGCGCTCATGCCCGAACACGAGATTCATCTGCATGAAGCCGAGGTAGGCGGCGTAGGCCAGGCGGGCGCTGTTCATGGCCGTCGCGGGTGATTGACCGATCTGTCTGTAGGCCTCGGCCAGCAGCGTCAGGTGCTGCTGCGCGGCGTTTTCCACCGCGTCGCGCACGCGCGGCATCTCCAGGGCCTTGAGCAAAGCGGCATGGACACGATGTGATTGCACCTCGGCGGCAACCCGCTGGAACACCTGTCGCAGGCGTTGGCGCGGATCGGCGATCGCACCCAGGTCGGCCAGCAAATCCCGTTCGCCCAGCTGTCGCCAGCGTTCCAGTACGGCATCGACAAGCGCATTGCGGCTGCGGAAGTGCCAGTAAAAGCTGCCCTTGGTGACCCCCAGGTCCTTTGCCAGGGGTTCGATGGCAAGCTTGCCCAGCCCGTCCTCGGCAATTCGCTCCAGCGCCGCACTGACCCAGTCGTCAGCGCTCAGACGCCCGCGCGCCGTGTCGATATCCTCATGCATGCCCGCATGGTAGCGCTTTTGCCCGCTGTGCGAAAACGTTTTTGATAATCAACAGGCTGGCGCATACGCTGGCGTATTGACAAGCGCTGCCGGCAATACCATACTTCAAGGTATGGATGCGTCTCTGCAAAGTGTTCCCGAAGTGGAAATGCTTGCCGGTGCCGACGGACTTCCCCTGGCCACGGAAGTGCACGGGCCGGATGATGGCGCTTGCCTGGTGTTTGCCCACGGCTTTGGCCAGGCGCGCGGCAGCTGGCGTCACACGGCGCAGCGAATGGCCCGGCGCGGCTGGCGCTCCACCTTGTTCGATGCCCGGGGACACGGCGATAGCGGGCGTCAGCCCGAAGGTGATTATGCGCTTGATGATCTGGTCACCGACCTGCAGCAGGTCGTCGCGGCACAGCCGCGGCCGCCGGTGCTGGTGGGTGCGTCGATGGGTGGCCTGGTCAGCCTGGTGGCACTGGCCGAGGCGCCCGGGCTTTCCTGCCGGGCCCTGGTTCTGGTCGATATCACCCCGCGCTGGGAAGTGGCGGGGGTCGAACGTATCCTGGCCTTCATGCGCGCATTTCCGGACGGCTTTGCCAGCCTCGATGAGGCGGGCGCTGCGATTGCCGCCTATCTGCCGCAGCGCGCCCGACGCAAGAGCGAAGCAAAGCTGCGCAGCCTCCTGCATCAGGCAGACGATGGCCGCTGGCGCTGGCATTGGGATCCGGCCATGCTGGACTCGGTGGCCGACAATCACGCCGCCTATCAGCCGCGCCTGATGGCCGCCGCGGCACAGGTCACGCTGCCCGTGCTGCTGCTTTCCGGTGGCCGCAGCGATGTGGTGTCGGGCGACACGGTGGCCGAATTCCGGTCGCTGGTGCCGCATGCACAGCATGTCGAACTGGCCGATGCCACGCATACCCTGGCGGGTGACGACAACGATGCCTTTACCCGTGAAGTGGAAAAATTCATTCTTGGCAACCTTTGACCGAATTCGATGCTTGCGTCGAATTCGGTGGGTGGTTGCTTACTCTGTCATGATGATCTGCGTTCATCCTGACACCTTGCTATTGAGGTACTGAACATGTCTGCCATAGCTCCTCTTCTTGTTGCGCTGATCGTTTCCGGCGTCTGCGCCTGGATGCGCACCGGTTTGCGGCCCTGGACTGTTGCTGCAGCTATCGGGATCGTGCTGGCCGGCCTGGTTTTCCAGGCCCCGATGGCGATGTGGGTCACGCTGGTCGTGTTCGCCCTGATTGCCGTTCCCCTCAATCTTGATGACATTCGTCGAGAGTACATGAGCAAGCCGCTGCTGAAGCTGTTTGCCAAGGTGACCCCGCAGCTGTCGGATACCGAGCGCACGGCGCTGGAGGCCGGCACGGTCGGCTTCGAGGGCGAGCTGTTCTCCGGCAAGCCCGATTGGTCGCAGCTGCTGGCGCAGCCGATACCGCGCCTCAGCGATGAAGAGCAGGCCTTCATGGACGGGCCGGTGGAGCAGCTTTGCGCGATGATCGACGACTGGCAAATCACCCACGAGCTGGCCGACCTGCCCCCGGAAGTCTGGGAATTCCTCAAGGAAAACAAGTTCTTCGGCATGATCATTCCCGAGGAACATGGCGGGCTGGGCTTCTCCGCGCTGGCCCATTCGGCCGTCCTGCAGAAGCTGGCCAGCATGTCCATGACCCTGGCATCGACGGTTGCCGTGCCCAATTCCCTGGGCCCGGCCGAGCTGCTGCTGCACTACGGCACGGAGGAGCAGAAGAAGGACATGCTGCCGCGCCTGGCCGATGGCCGCGATATTCCCTGCTTCGCCCTGACCGCGCCCAATGCCGGATCCGATGCCACGTCGCTGACCGACTTTGGCATCGTCTGCAAAGGCAAACACGAGGGGGCCAACGTGCTCGGCATCCGCCTCACTTTCGACAAGCGCTACATCACCCTGGCGCCGGTGGCGACGCTGGTTGGTCTGGCCTTCCGCATGTACGACCCCGAGCGCCTGCTGGGCGACACAGAGGACCTGGGCATCACCCTGGCACTCCTGCCACGTGATACCGAGGGCCTGGAGATCGGCCGGCGCCATTTCCCGCTCAACATTCCCTTCCAGAATGGCCCGGTGCGCGGCACGGATGTGTTCGTGCCACTGTCGGTGCTGATCGGTGGCCCGGAAATGGCCGGGCAGGGCTGGCGCATGCTGGTCGAATGCCTGTCGGTGGGCCGCGCCATTTCCTTGCCGTCCAATGCTGCAGGCGGTTCCAAGGCCGCCGCTGCCGCGACCGGCGCCTATGCGCGACTGCGGCGCCAGTTTGGTCTGGCCATCGGACGCTTCGAGGGCGTGCAGGAAGCGCTCGCACGCATCGGCGGTCATACCTATGCCGCATCGGCCTTGTCACGAGCTACCGCAGCCGCGGTCGATCGCGGCGAGAAGCCGGCCGTGTCATCCGCTATTGCCAAGTATCACACCACCGAATGGGGCCGCATGGTGGCCCAGGATGCCATGGACGTGCACGGTGGCAAGGGCGTGCAGATCGGTCCGGGCAACTACGCGGCGCGCGGCTGGCAGGGCGTGCCCATCGGCATTACCGTCGAGGGCGCCAATATCATGACCCGCAGCCTGATGATCTTCGGCCAGGGTGCCATCCGCTGCCATCCCTATGTGCTCAAGGAGATGCACGTACTGGAAATCGAGGACGACAAGGCGCAGCTGAAGGCGTTCGACAAGGCCTTGTTCGGTCACATCGGCTTCGGCATCTCCAATGCCGTGCGCGCGTTCGTCATGGGCCTGACTTTCTCCATGATCGGCAAGGTGCCCGGCGACGACTACACCCGGCGCTACTACCGCAAGCTCAACCGCTATTCCGCCGCGCTTGCCCTGTGCTCCGACATCGCCATGGGCGTGCTCGGCGGCAAGTTGAAATTCAAGGAAAAGCTGTCGGCGCGCCTCGGTGACGTGCTCAGCCACCTGTTCACGGCCAGCGCCCTGCTCAAGCGCTACGAGGATCAGGGCCGGCCCGAGAGCGATCGACCGCTGCTGGCCTGGGCTTTCCACAACAGCGTGTGGCAGATGCAGATGGCGCTGGATGGCGTGGTCCGCAATTTCCCGGTACGCCCGATCGGCTGGCTGATGCGGGTGCTGGTATTTCCGTTCGGGCGTCGCGAAGTGCCGCCGTCGGACCGTCTGGGCCACCGCGTCGCCTCCCTGCTGATGGCCCCCAGCGAGACCCGTGACCGGCTCATTGAATGGACCTGTCTCACGCCCACCGACAACAACGCCATTGGTCGCCTGAATGCCCTGTTGCCGGATGTGATTGCCGCCGAGCCGGTCGAGCGCAAGGTGCTCAAGGCCGTCAAGGCCGGCCAGATCGAGGTTCATGGCGAGATTGCGCAGCTGGACAAGGCGCTGGAACTGGGCGTGATCGACGCCGATGAGCACGCGCTGGTGCAGCGGGTGCGCGAGCTTGGCGAGGAGTTCATCGCCGTGGACGACTTCAGTACCGACGAGATGCGTGCTGCGGTTGTTCGCGACAAGAGCAAGGCCATCCTCGACGGCAGCGCCGGCAAGGGCAAGCGAGGGAAACGCAAGGCTGCCTGAGCGCTTGAATATGAATCGGCGGTGACCGAGGATAGGCGTTCACGGAACGGACTATCCTCGTATGGCGCCACATGGCTCCAAACCCGATCACGAGCGCCTGGAATCACTGCTCGCCGAGCACGCCGAGCGCGTACGCCTGGTGATGCTGCGCTACCGCCTGCCGCAGCACGGCATCGATCCTGACGAGATCGAGCAGCAGGTACGCATTCGCCTGTGGAAAGCCATCCAGCGTGACCGGTCCGGGGCGTTTACTGCGTCCTACATACAACGGATCGTTGCCAGCACCGCCATTGATGCGATGCGACGAGCCCGCGTTCGGCCCTCCGAACCGGGTGCCGAAGACGACGAGCAGGGCATGGATCGGCTGGATGCCGACATGCCGCGGCCCGACGACACGGCCAGTGACGATCAGCGTGTCAGGATCCTGGCGCGCTGCATGGATGAACTGCCTTCCCGGCGCCGGCTGCCGATCAGCCTGCATCTGGAGGGCCATACCTTCCGCGAAATCGGCGAGATGATCCAGATTTCCGAGGAGGCGGCAAGAAAACTGGTCTCGCGCGGCATGAAGACGCTGCGTGCGCGACTGCAGGAACTGGGAGTGGATGTAAATGAGCACTGAGCACAGCCAACTCGACGATATGCGCCTTGCCGGCCTGTACCGGCAACTGGGTGATGCCGGACTGCCTGCCTGGCTGGACGCCGATACTCTGGTGGCTCATGCCGCTGGTGAACTGCCGCCTGCCATGACGCAGCGTGTGCAGCAGGCCGTGGACGCGTCGCCCGAGCTCAAGGCATTGAGCGCCGGCCTGGCGGAGCTTGCGCCCCACGCCGAGATGCTGGCGCAGTCGCTGGCCTCACACGGGCAACATCAGACCCACCGCCGAACCCGCGTTGTATCGACGCGCCATGCAGAACGGCGACAGGCGCATCATGTTCGGGCACGCTGGGCGGGCGCTGCAGCGGCAGTATTCCTGGCCATTGCCGGCGTCTGGAGCTGGCAGCACTTTGATGCCGCGCAGCCAACTGCCACGGCCAGTCAGCAGCCAGTCGTCACTCCCAAGACCGACGCCATTTTCGATAGCGGCATGGACTCGCGCCTCGCAGCCAGTCCAAAAAAGGCGGCCGGTGACAGCATCTTCCGCGCCTCTTTCAACCGCAAGTCGTCCTGAGGGCGGGAGTTCCGCTTATTCCGGTGCAGGTCGCGGCCTGCGCCATACCAGCGTCACGCGTTCCTGCAGCCCGGCACCCGACAGCCATAGCCGTCCGTCCGGATCGAGTCTCACTGTCCGGATTGCCGGAATGCCGATGATGGACGGTGCGCTCGATTGCAGCGGTGTGTGCACGACTGTGCCGTTTTCGAGGTCGAGCTGCCAGGTTCCGGTGTAGAAGTTGGCGGTGCGAGCGCGGTCAGCGACACTGGGGTTGGCCAGTGGCTCGCGGTTCTGGGCCACGCTGACATAGCCGTCGGCAGTATAGATAAGGGTGCCGCTCTGGGCGCCGGGCCACTCGAAATCCTCGCCATTGCGTCGATGCACGATGAAGCGCTCCAGCGTCCAGACGCCAAGCAGGTCGGCTCTGGTCAGCGGGTGCATGGGCATCCTGTCCCTGATTCAGAAGGGCTGCCTGCGACCGCAGGTTCGGCATCCGCGTCTAGTCTTTCGCGGCCCGGGCTCACTGCTACAGGGCCGCCAGTTCGCGGGTGGCCTTGAAGGTGATGTCGGGCCAGCGCTCCTCGGTCAACTGCAGGTTGACCCGCGAGGTGGCCAGGTAGACAAGTTCGCCGGCGGCATCAATGGCCAGGTGTTCGGCGTTGCGGTCGCGAAAGCGCGCCAGTTCCTTGTCGTCGTCGCACTGTATCCAGCGCACCGTATTGACCGTGACCGGCACGAAGTCGGCCTCGACGCCGTATTCGTCCTTGAGGCGGTAGGCCGCCACATCGAACTGCAGCACGCCGACGGCTCCCAGAACGAGGTCGTTGCCGATCAGTGGCCGGAAGAACTGGGTAGCGCCTTCCTCGGACAGCTGTTCAAGGCCCTTGCGCAGCGCTTTCATTTTCAGCGGATCACGCAGCTGGGCGCGGCGGAACAGCTCCGGTGCAAAACTCGGGATGCCCGTGAACGAAAGCTTCTCGCCCTCGGTGAAGGTGTCGCCGATGGAGATGGTGCCGTGGTTGTGCAGGCCGATCACGTCACCCGGCCAGGCTTCGGCGGCAATCTCGCGGTCCGAAGCCATGAAGGTGAGGGCATTGGCGATGCGCACATCCTTGCCGGTACGCGTTTGCAGCATTTTCATGCCGGCCTTGTAGCTGCCCGAACACACGCGCATGAAGGCCACCCGATCACGATGGGCGGGGTCCATGTTGGCCTGGATCTTGAAGACGAAACCGGTGAGCTTGCTCTCGTCCGGCTGCACCGTGCGTGTGAGGCTGGCGCGCGCTTGTGGCGGTGGTGCATGCTCGACAAAGAAGTCCAGCAGCAGCTGCACGCCGAAGTTGTTGACTGCGGAGCCGAAAAACACGGGCGTCAGCTCGCCCTTGAGATAGCGCTCCTGGTCGAATGGGTGCGATGCGCCGCGTACCAGTTCAAGCTCCTCACGCAATTCGGCCAGTGCCGGGGCGCCGATGGCCTGCTCCAGTTGCGGGTCGTCCAGGCCCTTGAAGATGGTCGAATCGCGCCGCGTGAAGTTCTTGCCCGACTCGAACAGGTGCACCTCGTCGGCTATCAGGTGGTAGACCCCCTTGAGGCGCTTGCCCATGCCGATCGGCCAGGTGATGGGCGCGCAATCGATACCAAGGACCGATTCCACCTCATCCAGCAGCTCGATCGGCTCGCGGCCTTCGCGGTCGAGCTTGTTGATGAAGCTCATGATCGGCGTGTCGCGCAAGCGGCACACATCCATCAGCTTGATGGTGCGCTCTTCCACGCCCTTGGCGCAGTCGATCACCATCAGTGCCGAGTCGACTGCAGTCAGCACCCGATAGGTGTCCTCGCCGAAATCGGCGTGGCCCGGTGTGTCAAGCAGGTTGACGATGCGCTCGGCGTAGGGGAACTGCATCACCGAACTGGTGACGGAAATGCCGCGTTCCTTCTCCAGCGCCATCCAGTCCGATGTGGCGTGGCGTGCTGCCTTGCGTCCCTTGACGCTGCCGGCAAGCTGGATGGCGCCGCCGAACAGCAGCAGCTTTTCGGTCAGCGTGGTCTTGCCGGCATCAGGATGGCTGATGATGGCAAAGGTTCGCCGACGCGCGGTTTCGGATTTCAGGTCTGGCATCAACTTGCCGCAATGGAAAACCGGCAATGATACCGGCTTGGCCCTGTCGCAGGCTATCATCACCGCATGGCTTACCTGCTGCTCAACCTCTACCGCGTGCCCGACGACGAAGCCGAAGACGTGCGCAAGCTGCTCGATAGCCACCATATTCCCTGGTACGAGACGCAGCCCAGCCCCTGGGGCATCTCGCACGGTGGCATCTGGGTTACCGAAGACAAGGACGTGGCCGAGGCCGTACGCCTGTTCGATGCCTACCAGGTCGAGCGCAGTGCCCGTGTCCGTGCCGAGTACGCTGCCGCCCGCGCGGCCGGCACGCTGCCTACATTCCGGACGCAACTGCGCGCAAACCCCCTGTACGTTGTGCTGACGATATTGGCTGCCGTGCTGGTGTTGGTGCTCGCAGCCTTGCCGGTCTGGTTGCTTCTATAGCGCAGGCGGTCTTGCCGCATCAGAGGTGCAAGGCGGTGGTGTATCGAAATAGGCAGAATGCTCAGGCCCGGACTGCACGCGAGGGTCATCCTCGCCGAGATTCCAGTACGCGTACACGGTCTTGCGGACAGCCTGGCTCTTGAAGGAAAGCTGGCCTTTGCTCTCGGCATTTTCGAGGAAGCGCCGCATGGCCCCATAAGCCTCGATGCCGCGCTGCTGAAACAGAGTGCTGCCGCCGCCGTAAGCGCGGTAGATGCTTTGCTCGAACTTCCAGAAAGGCAGTTGGAAGTCGACTAGTTGTTGTGGCGTGATGTGGGTGCCCGTCTTCTTGGATGAGGCAAGCGCTTTGCGCGCGCAGGCCAAGGCTTCTGCCTCTTCCCTGGCCGTGGGTGTCACTGCATCGGGATGGTGGTGTTTCCAGTTGCTGAGCAAAGGGCGGACGAACAGGCTGCGCATCTTCTGTTCCCGCTCGTAACCGGTCGTTGCGCCCAGTTGGCTGGCCATGACGGCCTGGCCCAAAACGCTTCCCAGTTGCTCGTCAATCGAATGTTTTGCTGCACTCCCCTGCGCTGCAAAGACTGACGTCAAAATCGTGAATATCAATTTCATGATTGCCCATCCGTGAACTGCCACAGCCTGCAGCGTAGAACCTCACACCGGTATATGCAAACCAGTATCAAGGACTGGCTCGAAAACGATACGCTGTGATTGATGCGTTTTCAAATAGACGTCTATACGTCTATTGACAATCATGTTTGGCGCGGCTAGTCTGGGCTGGAAACTCATCGAGACCGGCTGAGGGACAGGCCCTTTGAAGCCGGGGCAACCCGCGTTGCTGCAAGGCAGCGCACGGTGCCAATTCCTGCGGAGACGCCTGGCGTCTACCGGAAGATGAGTCCGCCGACGGCCTGTGCGGGTCGTGGTCCGGCTGGCTTGCTTCGGTTCTCCGTGGACTCGATGTCCGTCCACAGCGAGGAGCCGAACATGAGTCTTGCGCAGCACCAGTCATCAATCAGTGGGCCGACACGCAGCATCACGGCAGCGGCGGACGACGAACCGCTGTGTCAGCGCGCCGAGCATCCCTGTTCTGATCCGCCCCTGCCATGGGACAAAGCCCGATTCGGGTGCGGTTGCACTACCTCTGGTTCGGGTGTCGCATCGGCCCGACTGTAATTGTCCAGGGCGGCATTTCCGCTGGCCGCGATGCATGTTCCAGCCCGGCGCTCGGCGCCGACGGCTGGTGGCAGTCGCTGGTCGGGCCGGGCAAGGCCATTGATACGCGTCGCTGCCGGGTGCTTGCCATCGACTGGCTGGATGCCGAGGCGTTGCAGGCCGATACGGTCACCAGCCTGGATCAGGCGGAAGCGCTTGCGGCATTGCTCGATGGCCTGCACATCGGGCAGGCTGCGGCTTTTGTCGGTGCTTCCTACGGCGCGATGGTCGGGCTGGCGTTTGCTGCTCGCCATGGCGAGCGTATCGGGCATCTGATCGCCATCGCCGGCGCACACCGGCCGCATCCGCTGGCCAGTGCCCAGCGTGCCGTCCAGCGCGGCATACTTCGACTGGGCATGGAGACGGGTCGTGAGCTGGAGGCGGTGTCGCTTGCGCGACAACTGGCGCTGACCACCTATCGCGGCCACAGCGAGCTGGGCGAGCGCTTCACCGGCGTGGCGCGGCCCGTGGCAGACGGCTGGCAGCTGCCCGTCGAGACCTGGCTGCAGCACGGAGGGCGCAAGTTCGCGCGCGGATTTTCGGCGCGACGCTACCTGTCGTTGAGCCAGTCCATCGATCTGCATGCGGTAGACCCTGCGGCCATCACGGTCCCGGTCAATCTGATCGGTATCGCCAGCGATCGCCTGGTGCCGCTGACTGATCTGTGCGTGCTGCAAAGCGAGCTCGGAGGCCGGGCCAGCCTAGAAGTGATCGACTCGCCCTGCGGGCATGATGCCTTCCTGGTGGAGCATGCCCGTCTGACGCCGCTGCTGGGTGATGCGCTGGGCGGATGCTTGCTCGCGCCAGGTGCCCCGGCGCGCCTCGACCTGCCAGCGCCATCAGAGCCGATCCGAGCCGAACTTGCGAGGGGCGCCTGACATGCGCATTGTTTCCGACTGTACCCGCGCCGTTCGCGCAGGGATCGAATCCGACACCCAGCATGGCGCCGTGGTGCCGCCGCTGCATCTGTCGACCAATTTCAGTTTTGCCGCACTTGGCGAAAAGCGCCGTTACGACTACTCGCGCAGCGGCAACCCCACGCGCGATCAACTGGGCGCGGCACTGGCCGAGCTCGAGCATGGTCATGCGGCGGTGATCACTGCAAGCGGCATGGCAGCGGCAGCCCTGGCGCTTGAGCTGGTGCCGGCCGGTGGCCGCGTGCTGGCAGCGCACGACTGCTACGGAGGCACCTGGCGGCTGCTGGATGCCTGGGCCCGAAAGGGGCGTTTCCAGCTGACCTTCGCCAACTTGAATGCCCCCGCAGCGCTGGCTGCAGGGCTCCAGGACAAGCCGGATCTGGTGTGGGTGGAAACGCCCTCCAACCCGCTGCTGCGCATCACCGACATTCGCCATGTGGCGCAGGCGGCGCACGCGGCCGGTGCCCTGTGCCTGGTCGACAACACGTTCCTGTCACCGGCCCTGCAGAAGCCGCTGGATCTGGGCGCCGATGTGGTGCTGCATTCAACCACCAAGTACATCAACGGCCACAGCGACGTAGTCGGTGGCGCGGTGGTGGCACGCGACCCGGCGGTAGCCGAGGCACTGGCCTGGTGGGGCAACTGCCTGGGTCTGACCGGCGCGCCGTTCGACAGTTTTCTCACCCTGCGCGGCTTGCGAACGCTGGATGTGCGCCTGCGTGCCCATCAGGAAAACGCCGATCAGGCTGGCGCATTGTCTGGAGGATGATCCGACAGTCGCGCAGGTCTGTCTATCCGGGCCTTGCCACCCATCCGCAGCACGCACTGGCGGCGCGCCAGCAGTCGGGTTTCGGCGCCATGCTCAGTTTCGAGCTGGCCGGCGGCGAGGCCGCCATCCGTGCATTTGTCGATGGCCTGGAATGCTTTTGCCTGGCTGAATCGCTGGGTGGTGTGGAGAGCCTGGTGGCGCATCCGGCCAGCATGACGCACGCATCGATGGCCCCCGAGGCCCGTCAGCGCGCCGGCATTTCCGATGGACTGTTGCGCCTGTCGGTAGGCATCGAGCAGGCTGAAGACCTGCTTGCCGATGTCACCGCCGGCCTCGAGCGGGCGCGTACAGCCTGTGACCGAACGCGGTCCACGGCGTCATGAGCGCACAACCCGACAGGCGTCTGCAGGCGGGTCCAGAGCGGTCCCGGCTGGCCCTGGTTCTGCTGGGCACCGGAGGCGTCGGCCGTGCCTTGCTGGGTCGCCTGGCTGGCTGTCCGGAGCCCATGCTGCGCCTGGTTGGCGTGGCCGACTCGCGGCAGCAACTGGCCGTGGCCGAGGGCATCGCCATTGACGAGGTACTGCCGCGGCTCGGGACGCAGGCAGCCGGTCGCAGCGACAGCGCGTTGCTGGCCGCACTGGATCAGGGCGCTGCCCTGCATCGGGTCATCGTCGATGCCACCGCCAGCGAGAGCATGGCTCGCAAGCATCCGGCCTGGCTTGCCCAGGGCTATCACGTGGTCACCGCCAACAAGTGGCTCAACGGCGGCAGCCAGGCCGACTGGCAGGCGATCCGTCAGGCAGCGCATGCCGGCAGCACCTGCTACGGCCAGTCGGCCACCGTGGGCGCGGGCCTGCCGGTGATCGACACGCTGGCGCGTTGGCACTCGAGCGGTGACACACCGGATTCGATCGAGGGCGTGTTCTCCGGCTCGCTGTCCTGGCTGTTCAACACCTGGGATGGCCGCGAACCGTTCTCGCACCTGCTCGAGCGCGCACGCACTGCCGGCTACTGCGAACCCGACCCGCGCCAGGACCTGAGCGGTGCCGATGTCGCCCGCAAGCTGCTGATCCTGGCACGCAGTGCGGGACTGGAACTGGCCCTCGAGCAGATAGCCGTGGAAAACCTGGTGCCCGAGCCATTGCGCCATGTCACTGCGGCAAGCTTCCGGGCCGAGCCGGGCCGGCTCGACGCGGCGCTGGCAGCGCGACATGAACAGTCCAGTCGCCATGGCCGCGTATTGCGCTATCTGGCGCGGCTGGACGCAGACGGTGCACGCATCGGTCTGGCCGCGGTGGACAGCGACCATCCGGCCGCAAGGCTGCGCGGCACCGAGAACCTGTTCGTGCTGTCCTCGGCGCGCTATCGCGATCCGCCGCTGGTGATTCGTGGACCGGGTGCGGGGGCCGAGGTGACCGCGCAGGCGTTGCTGGCGGATGTGTGTCGGGTGGGTCGCCTGGGTGGGTGAGTGGCTGGCGGGATCCGCTTTGCTTCTCCCGCATGACGTCCTTTTTTATAAAGAAGCTTTCACGCCCTTTGGGCGCGAGTTCATTTTCTCTGTCTGGCCAGAGAAAACGAACCAAAAGAGAGGCCACCCCTTTTCCGCGCCCTGCGGACCTCCTGTCCGCAGGGTTCGTGTGCGGTGGCTGGGCTTTTCGACAGCACATCCTGTGCTGGCGAAAAGGCGAGTGCGTCCCTGCACTCGCCCCTGCGGGCCTTGTCGTCCACCACCCACCGCTGCACAGGGGTGCTCTTCTCTTTGGTTCTGTTTCTCTTGAGCAAGCAAGAGAAATGAACTCGCGCCCGAAGGGCGTGAAACCGTTCGAGGCGGCAGATTCGGCGCCAGCCGAACCCGCCCGGCCACCTACATGTCGAACTTGTTCAGCTCGAATCCCCGCTCCCGGTAGGTCTGCCAGCGCTTGCGCGAGCCGCTGCGGGCGGATTCGTCGGCGGGCACGATCTCGAGCACGCGCTCGAACTCGCCCTCGACCGGCTCCTCGCGCAGGTTCATCAGCAGCGGACGCGGCGGGGTCACCACGCCCGGTGGCACGATCAGCACCGGGACCTCGCTGTCGTCCTCGCCCTGGCCGGCAAGCTGGTGCGGGATGAACGACTCGGGATCGAATGACCAGAGCAGATCGTCGAGTTCCTCCGCCTGGGCCAGGTCGGTGCTCAGGATCAGGCAGGCTTGTTCTGCTGCGAACGCCTTGGCCACGAGCGCGCACACCAGCTGCAACGGTTGGTCGCGAAATCGTGGCTTGTCGATCAGGTAGAAGTCAGCGCGTGGCATGAATGAAGAGTCGGGACTGGAATTCGGTACGGGCGGCAAGCGGCAATCGTCTTGTCCGGTAGGGTGCTGCTGAGCGCAGCGAAGCGCACCATGGTGAACTCCATGCGACGGTGCGCTTCGCTGCGCTCAGCAGCACCCTACTTGTTCACTGGGTCACCCGGCTTTCGAGATCAGCCAGTCCGAGAGCAGGCCCACGGGACGGCCGGTGGCCAGGCCCTTGCGGCCGGAGGTCCAGGCGGTGCCGGCGATGTCGAGATGGGCCCAGCGCATGCCTTCGGTGAAACGCGACAGGAAGCAGCCGGCGGTGATGGCACCCGCCCATTTGCCGCCGATATTGGCGACGTCGGCGTTGCCCGACTCGAGCTGTTCCTGATAATCGTCCCACAGCGGCAGGCGCCAGGCGCGGTCCATGCTGTTGTTGCCGGCGGCCAGCAGTTCGTCGGCCAATTCGTCGTCGGCGCTCATCAGCCCGGTGGCATGCTTGCCCAGCGCGACCACGCAGGCACCGGTCAGGGTGGCGGTATCGATAATGGTCTGTGGCTCGAACTGGCGCACATAGTGCAGTGCATCGCACAGGCACAGGCGGCCTTCGGCGTCGGTGTTGAGCACCTCGACGGTGGTGCCGGACATCGTGGTCAGTATGTCGCTCGGGCGGTAGGCCTTGCCGCCGGGCATGTTCTCGGCGCTGGCAACCACGCAGATCAGGTTGATCTTGAGCTTCATCTTCACGGCCGACAGGAAGGTGCCCAGCACGCCGGCAGCGCCGCACATGTCGAACTTCATTTCCTCCATGCCCGGGCTGGGCTTGATGTTGATACCGCCGGCGTCGAAGGTGACGCCCTTGCCCACCAGCACGTAGGGCTTGGCGTCGCCGCCGCCGTTCCATTTCAGCACGATCAGGCGCGGGCCGTTGCTTGATCCTTCGCCGACCGCGAGCAGGGCATTGGCCCCCATCTTGCGCAAGGCATCGGGATCGAACACTTCGGCCTCCACGCCATCGTTTTCGCTGGCAATGCGTTCGGCTTCCGAGCCGAGCCAGGCAGGCGTGCAGATATTCGGCGGTGTGTTGCCCAGGTCGCGCGCCCAGCGCACGCCCTCGGCGATGCCGCGGGATTGCGTCAGAGCGGGCTCGCACTGGCTGTCGCCGAAAACGGACAACGCACTGATGTGCTTGTGGGTGTCCTTCTTGTTGCTGATCTTGAACCGGTAGGCGGCGTGGTCGGCGGCCAGTGCCACCGTGCGTACCTTCCATGCGTCGTCCTTGCCGGCCACGTCGAGCTCGCTCAGCCAGCTGGCGGCGTTGTCGATGCGGGCGTCGGCAAGCTGGCTGCCGGCATACTGCGCGGCCTGCTGGAAAAGCGCGGCGTTGAAGCTGTCCTGCTTGCCCAGGCCGATCACCAGGACGCGCGGGCTCTTGACGCCGGCGAGTCCGTACAGCCACACGTGGCTGCTTTTGCGACCGGCAAGGTCGCCGCTGCCGATCAGGCGCTCCAGCGCCCCCTTGCTGGCCTTGTCTACCGCAGCGGCGGCGGCGCTCAGGGTGCCATTCTCGAAGACCCCGACAACAATGCAGTCGCTGTCGGATTCGGGTGCGCTGGTGTGGGTCAGATTGAGTTCGAGAGTCATGTCGAAATTTCCAATTTGAAATGCAGTGTGCGTCGAACCCGCTAGACTGGCGCCATGGATGCGCGCACCGCGCAAAAGGAACCAGTCTAACGCATGCTGCAAATCATCGACCGCTACCTGTTGCGCGAGCTCGCTCTGAGCGTGGCTGCCGCGGCCCTGGTGCTGCTGGTGATCACCGCTGGCGGCACTTTTGCCGATGTACTCAACAAAGTGGCGCTGGGACGGCTGCCGGGCACGGTGATGTTCCCCGTGCTGGGCCTGCGGGTGTTTGATGCGCTCGGGGTTCTGTTGCCCCTGTCCCTTTTTCTGGGTGTGATGATGGCCCTGTCACGGCTGTATCGGGACAGCGAAATGCACGTGCTGGCCGCTGCCGGCATGGGTGCCGGTGGCTTGTTCCGGCCCGCGGCCATGCTGGCTGTTCCGCTTGCTGTGCTGGTAGCGCTGGTGTCCTTGTGGCTCGGCCCGGCAGCCGTGCGCGAGGCCAACCTCATGGTCAAGGATGCCAATCGTTCGGTGATTGCAGCCGGGCTTGAGCCGGGTCGGTTTGTGGAACTGCCGGGGCACGCCGGGGTGATCTTTGTCGATTCGATGAACAGCAAGGGAACCCGGCTGGGCCGGGTGTTCATCGAGAACGAACGGGAGAGCAAGACCGGACCGGCGCGGCTGGACATCGTCACGGCCGCGAGCGGTCGCCTGTATCACGGCAGCGAAGCGTCCGGACGCTACCTGGCATTGAGCGACGGTCATCGTTTCGAGGGCCGACTCGGGCAGGATGACTGGAAGCGCATGACCTTCGATCGCAACGAGGTGGCCCTGACCACCCCGACCGGCGATGCCTCCGACAGCAGCGAGAACCATGCCAAGCGCAGCCTGACTCTGGCGCGATCCGATGATCCGGCGGCACGGGCGGAGCTGGCCTGGCGCATCAGCGTGCCGATCAGCGTCCTGGTGCTGGCCCTGCTGGCAGTGGCCTTGTCGCGACAAACGCCGCGCGAGGCACGCTACGGTCGCCTGCTGATTGCCATTCTGGTGTACCTGCTGTACGCCAATGTGCTGGCGCTGGTGCGTGCCGGCATGGTGCAGGGACGTTTGCCGCCGTGGCTGGGCCTGTGGTGGGTGCATGCGCTGGCGGCAGGCCTGGGTGCCTGGATCGTCTGGCGCCAGTACCGGGTAGGCACCATGCCGGACAAGGCAGGGGCATGAGGCGGGCGTTCACCATCAAGCGCCTCGACAAGCTGATCGCGGCGCATGTGCTGGGATCCTTGCTGGTGGTGTGGCTGGTGCTGGTCGGTTTCGATACCGTGAGCAATTTTGCCCGCCAGCTCGGGCAACTTGGCGAGCACGGCTACAGCTTGGCGCAAGCAGCCATCTACATCGGTCTGACGGTTCCGCGTCGCGCCTATGAGATGTTCGGTTTTGCCGCATTGATCGGGGGCCTGATGGGTCTGGGCGGACTGGCGGCGAGCAGTGAGCTGACGGCACTCAGGGCCAGCGGCATGTCGCGTGCACGCATCGTGATGAGTGTGCTGTCGGCCGTGGCGGCGCTGGCCCTGCTCGTGGTGATCCTGGGGGAGACGGCCGGACCGGCGGGAGAAAAGCGCGCCCAGGCATTGCAGCTTTCCTTGCGCTCGAACAAGCTGGGCCTGACAACCCGCAGCGGCCTGTGGGCACGCGATGGGGACAGCATCATCAATGCCAAGGGCGCCCGCGCCGTGCAGCGCGACGGGCGACCGCAGATCCAGTTGGCCGATGTGCGCGTGTTCGGACTCGATACCACCGGGGTACTGAAGTCCTTCATTCAGGCAGGCATGGCGATCTACCGCAATGGCGCCTGGCAGCTGGAGAAGGTGCGGGTCACCACATTCGACGCGCTGGGCGCCCATTCCAGCAGCCGCCAGCGCATGCCCTGGAAATCGCGACTGGACCCGCGCATGCTGGAGCTGTCCGTGGTCAACCCCGACTACATGTCATTACGCGATCTGCAGCGCAACATCCGCTATTTTCGCGCCAATGGCCAGAATCCCGGCAGTTATGCCGATGCCTGGTGGGCGCGCATTTTCTACCCCCTGAACGTCCTGCTGCTGGTATTGGCGGTGCTGCCGCTGGCCTTCGGCAACCTGCGCAGCGGCGGCCTGGGCAAGCGCGTGTTCATCGGCATCATCCTGGCCGTGGCCTGGTACTTCCTGCAGATGGCCGTGGTCAGTCTGGGCAATGTCTACGGTCTGGCGCCCTGGCTGTCCAATCTCTTGCCCGCCGTGTTGCTGGCGGTCATTGCGTGGGCGCATTACCGGCTTTCGACCTGAGCCCGGTCGGCTGCGCCGAGCGAGGCATGCCGGTGCAGGTCCCGAGTCGCCGTGCGCTTCGCTGTGTTCAGCAGCACCCGGCGACAGAGGGTCTAGGTTCGATGGCGCGCGGGTTTGGGCAGTTGCACAATCGTGGTGCCGCACACGCGGTCATGCGCGGTGAGGTGATCGCGGTCGAGCCAGGCCCACCAGAAACCGGCCCCGGCCAGCGCCAGGGACAGGCTGGCCAGTACAAAGCGGAGCAGGGCGCGCGCGGGGCTGATCGGCGCATCATCAAGCGAGGTCAGGCGCAGCCGCCATGCGCGCATGCCGATGGTCTGGCCGCCGCGCCACCAGGACAGCACGAAATAGCTGGCACTGACGATCAGCAAAGCCACGCGCTGCCACCATGGCGGATGCTGCACGTCCATGTGTCCGCCGGTCAGGCCAAGGCACAGCGCCGAGGTGACCATCCACAACGCGGCCAGAATCAGCAGGTCGTACAACATGGCGCCGAAACGGCGGGCCAGCCAGGGGCGGTGGGACATCAGATCACTCATCAAACTTGCCAAACGCGGTGGCGCGGGCCAGCATCGTGCCATGAACCCGCCTGCTGCCGCCATTGCCGAAGCTGATCGTCTGGCCATCGAGGCATGGCTGGAGCGCTTGTGGGCCGAGCATGGCCTGGCCGACAGCACCCTGGCCAGCTATCGCAGTGACCTCGGCGGTTTTGCAGGCTGGCAGGCCGCGCACAAGCGCAGCCTGGAGCAGACCGAGCGCACCGACATCGAGGCCTACCTGGCGTCGCGCCAGGTCAAGGCACGCAGCAATGCGCGCCTGCTGAGCGCGCTGCGGCGCTATTTTTCCGATCGGCTGCGGCGGCAGCCGGGCAGCGAGGACCCCACGGTGCTGCTGGAGCCGCCCAAATTGCCGCGCGGACTGCCGAAGGCACTGTCCGAGGCCCAGGTCGAGGCGCTGCTGGGTGCGCCTGACGTGACCACGTCACTGGGGCTTCGTGACCGCACCATGTTCGAACTCATGTATGCCTGCGGCCTGCGCGTATCGGAACTTGTGAATCTGCCGCTGGCGGCGCTCAACCCGCGCCAGGGTGTCTTGCGTCTTACCGGCAAGGGCGGCAAGCAGCGGCTGGTCCCCATTGGCGAGGAAGCGCGTGACTGGCTGGACCGCTACCTGGCCGAGGCGCGGCCGCCGCTGGCGCAGGGCCATGGCCAGTCGCCATCAATGTTTCTAAGCAATCGCGGCGCGGCGATGAGCCGGCAGATGTTCTGGACGCTGACCAAGCGGCATGCCCGCAAGGTTGGCATTGATACACGCCGCGTGTCGCCGCACGTGTTGCGACATTCGTTTGCCACCCACCTGCTCAACCACGGGGCCGATTTGCGTGTGCTGCAATTGCTGCTGGGTCACTCCAGTCTTAGCACCACCCAGATTTATACGCTGGTCGCGCGCGAGAAGCTCAAGCAGTTGCATCAGCAGCACCATCCGCGCGGCTGAATAAGGCCATCAGCCTTTATCGTGCCGCCTGGCGTCATCGACGATTTCTGCCCATTATGCCGCTGGCGCAGGGGTGGATCACCGGTGTTCCGGGGCCCGCAGTGGAGTGGCAGGATTCACGGGAAACCACGTTCGCCGGCCGTGAAGTCGCGAAAAATGCCGGAACACTGCCGCCAGATTGTGGTCCAAGCCACATGCCCGCAACGTGGCTTCGTGTGATAATGATGCGTGTTGCCTGTAATCGAGACCTCGTCTTTCCGGTCTGCTGAATGTCCTCCGCAGAGCGTGATTGCGGTTCCGAAAAACCGAATTTCAAGAGATTTGCCATGAACAAGCTGAACAAACTGATCCCCGCCCTTGCGTTGACCCTGGTGGCCGGCAGCGCCATGGCGACCGATGCCCAGACCACCAGGACCATCACCGACGCCATTCACAAGCTGGTGCCGGCAGCCAGGATCGAGTCCATCGACAAGTCCGCACTTCCCGGCATGTATACGGTGATCGCCAGCGGCCAGGTGGTCTACGTCAGCGGCGACGGCAAGTACCTGATGCAGGGCAGCCTGTACGATCTGGCGCAGCACAAGGATCTGACCGCAGCGCGCATGGACACGGTCCGCAAGGCCGCGCTGGCGAAGCTGTCACCCGCCAAGCATATCGAGTTCGCGCCCAAGGACCCGAAATACCACGTCACGGTGTTCACCGACATCGATTGCGGTTACTGCCGCAAGCTGCACAGCCACATCGCCGACTACAACAAGGACGGTATCGCTGTCGATTACCTGTTCTTCCCGCGCACCGGCATCGGCTCACCCTCCTACGACAAGGCCGTGTCGGTGTGGTGCGCAGCCGATCGCAAGGATGCCTTCACCCAGGCCAAGATGGGCGCAAGCCCGAAGCCGGCCAAGTGCGACAATCCGGTGGCATCGGAATACCAGCTTGGTCAGCGTCTGGGCGTCAATGGCACACCCACGATCATTGCTGATGACGGCTCGGTCATTGGTGGTTATCTCACCCCGGCGCAGATGCTGCAGCAACTGCAGGCAGTGGATTCGCGCAGGGGTTCGGAAACCGCCAAGGGCGGTTGAGCGCAACGGCAGGGAGGGTGGGCAACGCCAGGGCCTTGACTCCGTTTGCCGGTGCGACCCCCGCTCGATGTTCACGCGTGTTCGAGGGATCGGCTAAACTCGCCGGTCCCTTTCGCTTTTCCAGGCTTACCGGTTTGGCATGATCGTCTTTGACGGGCAGTCTGCCCTTTCCTCATTTCGCATTGACAGTCTCAATCAGCGCCTTGGCGGGGCTGCTGGCGCCGTGTGCGTGCGATCCTGGTTTGTATATCTGCTTGATGCCGATCCCGGAGCTGCCGAGCGCCAGCGCTTGTGCGACATCCTGCGCTGCAAGGATGGGGATCCCGAACAGGCCTCGCTCTGGGTGGTACCCCGTTTCGGCACCATCTCCCCCTGGACATCCAAGGCCACCGAGATCCTCAACGGCGCCGGTGTGGATGTGCGGCAGGTCGTGCGCGCGATCGCCTATGAGCTCAACTGGCGGGACGGTGGCGATGAGGATGCTGCGGCCGCCGTGCTGCATGATCCGATGACCGAATCGGTCATCCATTCGCTTGACCAGATGGGTGCGGTGTTCGATGCCGGCGCGGCGGCCGAACTGGGGCGCATTGCCCTGGGCGATGATCCGCGCGCGGCCCTGGCCGAGGCCAATCGCGACTATGGCCTGGCGCTCAACGATCAGGAGATCGACTACCTGATCGAGCGCTACCGTGAGCTGGGGCGCGACCCCACCGACGCCGAGCTGATGATGTTTGCGCAGGCAAACTCCGAGCATTGCCGGCACAAGTACTTCAACGCCGACTGGACCCTCGATGGTCAGCCGCGCGAGGACAGCCTGTTCGGCATGATCCGGCATACCCACGCGCAGTCGCCGGAGCACACCCTGAGCGCCTATTCCGACAATGCAGCGGTCATCTCCGGCAACCATGGCCACTACTGGGCCCCGGATGCCGATTCAGGGATCTGGCGCACAAGCGAAGAGGACATTCACTACGCGATCAAGGTGGAAACGCACAACCACCCCACCGCGATAGCACCCTGGCCGGGTGCGGCCACCGGTGCTGGCGGCGAGATTCGCGATGAAGGCGCAGTAGGCCGTGGTGGCAAGCCCAAGGCCGGCATGACCGGCTTCAGTGTCTCGCACCTGCGCATGCCGGGAAACGTGCGGCCATGGGAACACCCCCGGCCCCTGCCGCCGCGCTTTGCTGATGCATGGACCATCATGCGCGACGCACCGCTGGGTGCGGCGGCCTTCAACAACGAGTTCGGCCGGCCTTGCGTGGGTGGCTATTTCCGCAGCTTCGAGCACGATACCGGCAAAGTTGATGGCCGGCGAGGCTACGACAAGCCGATCATGATTGCGGGCGGCCTGGCATCCGTGCGCCCGCCGCTGGTGGAAAAGAACGCGCTCGAGCCGGGCGACAAGGTGATTATCCTGGGCGGCCCGTCGATGCTGATCGGATTGGGTGGCGGTGCCGCGTCCTCGCAAGCGGCCGGCGCATCCAGCGAGGATCTGGACTTCGCGTCGGTGCAGCGGGACAACCCGGAGATGCAGCGGCGCTGCCAGACGGTGATCAACGCCTGCTGCGCGATGGGCGAGACCACCCCCATTGTCAGCATTCACGATGTGGGTGCTGGTGGCCTGTCCAATGCGATACCCGAACTGCTCAATGACAGTGGCGTCGGTGGCCGGATTTCGGTCGCAGCCATCCCCACCGATGATCCGTCGATGAGCCCGATGCAGTTGTGGTGCAATGAATCACAGGAGCGCTATGTACTGGCGCTGCGCCCGGATGACCTGGAACGCTTTGAAGCCATCTGCGAGCGCGAGCGCTGTCCGTTTGCAGTGGTCGGCGAGGCTACCGAGGAGCGTCGGCTGCTTCTGCACGGTGCCGATGACGATAAAGCGTCCGGTGCCGCCATTGACCTGCCCATGGATGTGCTGTTCGGCAATACCCCCAGGACATCGATCACGGCGCTCAGCCGCGAGACCCGCGAGGATCTGGTGCCGGACCTGACCGGAGTTGCGCTGGAGGACGCGGTCGAGCGGGTACTGCGTCTGCCGGCCGTGGGCTCCAAGAGTTTTCTCATTACCATCGGCGATCGCAGCGTCGGCGGACTGGTGGCGCGGGACCCGATGGTGGGGCCCTGGCAGGTACCGGTTGCCGATTGTGCGGTCACCCTGAGTGATTTCTCAGGATATGCCGGTGAGGCCATGGTGATGGCCGAACGAACCCCTGTTGCGGTTCTCAATAGCGCCAGCGCCGCGCGCATGGCGGTTGGTGAGGCGCTGACCAACCTTCTGGCGGCACCGATCGAGGGCCTGGATCAGGTGCGCCTTTCCTGCAACTGGATGGCGGCGGCCGGCTTCGAGCATGACGATGCCGATCTGTTTGCGGCGGTGGAAGCGGTGGGGCATGAATTGTGCCCGGCGCTGGGCATTTCGATCCCGGTGGGCAAGGATTCGCTGTCGATGCAGGTGCGCTGGAATCACCAGGGCGAGACCCAGGTTACCGCAGCACCGGTATCGCTGATCGTGAGCGCGTTTGCGCGCGTTACCGATGCGCGCCGAACCTTGACGCCGGTGCTGGATCTCGAGCACGGCCAAAGCGAGCTATGGCTCATCGATCTGGGCGCCGGCCAGTCACGCCTGGGCGCTTCGGCGCTGACCCAGGTGTTTGAGCGCTTTGGTGGCCTGGCGCCGGATCTGGACGATCCCGAGCGATTGAAGGCACTCGCCGACCTCATTCACGAGGCCCGTGAGCAGGATCTGCTGCTGGCCTATCACGACCGTTCGGACGGCGGCGCCCTGGTGACCCTGCTGGAAATGGCCTTTGCCAGCCATTGCGGTCTGGAGATCAACCTCGATGGCTGGGGCGAGGCCAGCCTGCGTGCCTTGTTCAACGAAGAGCTGGGCGTGGTGGTGCAGGTCGCCAGTGACAAGCACGATGCCTTTCAGGACCTGGTCGACAAGCATGGCCTGGGCGACATGGCCCTGGTCGTCGGCCACCCACGCAGCAAGCTGGGCATTCGCGTGATGCTGGGTGGCGAGCTGTTGCAGAAATGGCGTTGGAACGACTTGTTCAGTATCTGGACCGAGACCAGTCATGTCATGCAGAAGGGGCGTGACAACCCGGACTGCGCGGACTCCGAACAGGTCTGGCGGGTGGCTGACGATGATCCGGGTCTGAGCCCCAGGCTGACGTTTGACGCTGATGACGATATCGCCGCAGCGTATATCTCCAAGGGCGTCCGGCCGCGCGTGGCGGTGCTGCGCGAGCAGGGTGTCAACGGCGAAACGGAAATGGCGGCGGCATTCAGCCGCGCCGGTTTCGAGCCGGTGGACGTGCACATGAGCGACCTGAAAGACGGTCGCCACAAGCTCGACGAGTTTGCCGGCCTGGCCGCCTGCGGCGGCTTTTCCTACGGCGACGTGCTCGGCGCCGGGCGCGGCTGGTCCACCTCGATCCTGTATGACGAGGCCCTGCGTGACCAGTTCGCAGCCTATTTCGCCAACCGCGACCGGTTCGCGCTTGCGGTGTGCAACGGCTGCCAGATGTTCTCCCATCTCGCCGACCTGATTCCCGGTGCCGAGCACTGGCCGAATTTCGAGCGCAATCGCTCCGAACAATACGAGGCGCGCCTGTCGACGGTGGAAGTGGTCGAGTCTCCCAGCATTTTTCTCAAGGGCATGGCCGGTTCGCTGCTGCCGGTCGTGGTGGCGCATGGCGAGGGCCGTGCCGACTGGCCGAAAAGCCGCAAGCCCGCGAAATCCGGCGGTTGCCTGCGCTACGTCGACAATCACGGCAAGGTCACCACGCAGTACCCGCTCAATCCCAACGGGTCGCCTGCCGGACTGACCGGCTTCCATGCCGCCGAGGGTCGTGTGCTGATCATGATGCCGCACCCCGAGCGCGTGTTTCGCAGTGTGCAGATGTCCTGGCATCCGCGCGCCTGGGGCGAGGATTCGCCTTGGACGCGCATCTTCCGCAATGCCCGCGTATGGGTAGGGGGCTCGACCGAGGACGGCGACGATGAGCGCTGACAGCCGGCGCCTGAAGCGCTTCCTGCTGGCCGTCGTGGTCTGGCTGCCGTTGGCTTTTCTGGGCTGGTCGGTACTGTCCTCGGCGCTGGTCTGGGTGCCGGGCCAACTCAGTGGCTGGGTCCTTTCCGGTCTGTTTCCGGCACTGTTTGATGGCGCCAGCCATTCAGGTGCCGACTGGCAGGCAGTCACCGGCATCATGGTCCAGCAGCCGGGCAGCAAGGCCCTGGGGCAGTTGATATTTGATCTCAGCCCGATGGTGTACGGCTACAGCCTGCCGCTGTTCTTCGGTCTGGCCATGGCCACCCATCTGACCCCCTGGCAACGCACCCTGCAATGCCTGATCGTGCTGCCCGTGTTGTGGCTGGTGCAGACATTCGGCATGATCACCGGTGCCCTGAAGCTGGTGGTCTTCGATGCCGGCTCGCAAGGCGCGGCGGCGGCCAAGGCGGCTGGCCTTTCGCCGGATGTGGTGGCACTGTGCTACCAGTTCGGATATCTCATTCTGCCTGCCGTGGTTCCGGTGGTGCTGTGGATTCTGCTCAATCGCCGCTTTATCGACAAACTGGGGCGCAGTGAAGATCAAGCTCACGAGGAACCGGCCGCGCCCTAGGCGGTCAAAGGATGCATCATGGTCACTGAAGCCGCCCCAGCAACCGACAAGCCGCGTGATGCGGCGAGCCTGCCACCCTCGGTGGACGAGCGCATTTGCCAGTTTCTGGTCGAGCGCGGTCGGCTGAAGGAGAACGATCTGGTGCGTGCGCGCCGCGTGCGCCAGGAGTCGCCCGAGGACGGCAGCCTGAGCGCTTTGCTGGCGCGCCTGGGCCTGGTGTCCGAGCGGGTCATGGCCGAGTCGACCGCCGAATTGCTGGATCTGCCGCTCAAGGCAGTGGGTGATCTGCCCGATGCACCGCCTGCCGACGTACAGATGTCGGTGCGTTTCATGAAGCAGCATCATTTGGTGCCGTTTGACGAAGACGACAACGGCGTCGACCTGCTGGTAGCCGACCCGGCCGACAGCTACGCCATCGAGGCGGCGCAACTGGCGGTCGGCAAACCATGCCGTGTGGCAATCGGCCTGCGCAGCGAGCTGGATGACGTCATCGAGCGCTATTACGGACAGGGCCGTTCGGCCATGGGCACCATCGTCGAGAACCTGGCCGAGGATGCCCGTGGCGAAGACGATGTCGAGCACCTGCGGGACCTGGCTTCCGAGGCCCCGGTCATCCGCCTGGTCAATCTGGTGATCCAGCGCGCCGTCGAACAGCGTGCCTCGGATATCCATATCGAGCCGTTCGAGAACCGGCTCAAGGTGCGCTACCGCATTGACGGCGTATTGCACGAAGTGGAATCACCGCCATCCAGTTCCACCGCCGCCATCATCAGCCGCGTCAAGATCATGGCCAAGCTCAACATCGCCGAGCGCCGCCTGCCGCAGGATGGCCGCATCATGATCCGCGTGCAGGGCAAGGAACTGGACTTGCGTGTATCGACCGTGCCCACCGCGCACGGCGAGTCGGTGGTGATGCGTATTCTCGATCGTGAAGCGATCGTGTTCGATTTCCACAAGCTGGGTTTCACCGACCAGTTCCTGTCCAAGTTCATCGACGTGCTGGAACTGCCGCACGGCATCCTGCTCGTCACCGGCCCGACCGGCTCGGGCAAGACCACCACGCTGTACACCGCGCTCAGCAAGCTCAATACCGCCGACGTCAAGATCATCACCGTCGAGGACCCGGTCGAATACCAGATCGAGGGCATCAACCAGATTCAGGCCAAACCGCAGATCGGGCTCGATTTCAGTCATGCCTTGCGCTCGATCGTGCGCCAGGATCCGGACATCATCATGATCGGCGAAATGCGCGATCTGGAGACCGCGCGCATCGCCATCCAGTCGGCCCTGACCGGCCATCTGGTGCTGTCCACCCTGCATACCAACAATGCCGCCGGCGGCATCACCCGCATGCTCGACATGGGCGTGGAGGATTACCTGCTGACCTCCACCATCAACGGCATCCTGGCCCAGCGCCTGGTGCGGCGCCTGGATGCCGATCATTCCGAGGCATTCACGCCGCAGCCGGAATTGATCAGCGAATACAAGCTCGACAAGTTCACCGACCAGCGTCCGATCCAGCTGTACAAGCCGGTGCCGACACAGGGCAACCCGTCGGGCTATTTCGGCCGCACCACGATCATGGAGTTCCTGGTCATGTCCGACGCCATCCGCCGCCAGATCATGAGCCATGCCGGCATGAGCGATATCGAGAACCAGGCGCGCGAGGATGGCATGCGCACCATGTACGAAGATGGCCTGGTCAAGGCCCTGGGCGGCGTCACCACCATCGAGGAAGTCCTGCGTGTGACGCAGGAGGGGTAGCGGCATGTCCGGATTTCGATGGCCAGTTCTGGAGCGCGCGCTGGCGCGTGGTGTGTCCGGACCGGGACTCGGGACTCGGGACTCGGGACTCGATGAAACCGCGACTCGGGACTCGGGACTCGTTGAAGCCGGGACTCGGGACTCGGGACTCGGGACTCGGAAAAGCCGAATCTCGCAGATCCGAGCTGACATCTCCCCTTGCTTGCAGGGGGAGAAAGAGACGGGATTCTGCCGGAAGCAAGCAGCTTCTCCGTTTTCGTCCACACTCCGAGCACTTCCCCGGACCGCTGGGCTCGAGTCCCGAGTCCCGAGTCCCGAGTCCCGAGTCCACACACCAACACCCGCCGCCCCCCAACCCCACCGGGCCGCCGCATGACCCTGTACCGCTACAAAGCCGTCACCGCCGCCGGGGAGAACCTCGATGGGCAAATGGAGGCAGGCTCGACCGAGGAGGTCATTGCCAAGCTGCAGGAGGCCGGTCATCTGCCGCTGGATGCGCGCGAAGCCGAGGGCGATACCGCCGGTGCGCTGCGCGCCATGTTCAAGCGCAAGACCTTCTCCAGTGCCCAGATCGTGCAGTTCACCCAGCAGCTGGCGACCCTGCTGGGTGCCGGCCAGCCGCTTGATCGCTCGCTGCAGATACTGCTGGAACTGCCCGAGGCCGAACAGGCCAAGCACCTGATCGAGCGCGTGCGTGACCGAGTGCGCGGCGGCGCCACCCTGTCCACGGCGCTGGAGGAAGAGCACGGCGTGTTTTCACGCCTGTACATCAACATGGTGCGTGCGGGCGAGGTAGGCGGTTCCCTGGACCAGACCCTCAAGCGCCTCGGCGACTACATGGAGCGCTCGCACGAGTTGCGCGGCAGCGTCATCAACGCGCTGATCTATCCTGCGTTCCTGGTCGGCATGGTGTTCGTCTCGCTGCTCGTGCTGCTGACCTATGTGGTACCGCAGTTCGTGCCCATGTTCCAGGACATGGGCGTCGAGCTGCCGCTGGTGACGCGCATTGTCATGGGCATTGGTACCACCCTGTCCGGCTACTGGTGGCTGTTGCTGCTGGTTGGCTTGTTCGGTGCCGCCTGGCTTCGCCGTCAATGGCGCGATCCGGAGGCGCGTCTGAAGATCGACAAGCGCCTGCTGAAAATGCGCATGTTCGGTACCATCAGCCAGAAAGTCGATACTGCGCGCCTGGCACGCACGCTGGGCACATTGCTGAAAAATGGCGTGCCGCTGTTATCGGCCCTGACCATCGCCGAGAAGGTGCTTGCCAACAGCGCCCTGGCCGAATCGGTGCGCGAAGCGACCGAGAGCGTCAAGACCGGCGGCGGCCTGTCCCTTGCGCTGTCGCAGTCGAAACGTTTCCCCAAGCTGGCCTTGCAGATGATCAGCGTGGGCGAGGAGTCGGGTGAACTGGATTCGATGCTGATGAAGGTCGCCGACACCTTCGATGTCGAGGTCCGCAACAGCCTCGACCGCATGCTGGCGGCCCTGGTGCCCTTGACTACGGTGGTGATGACCGCCGTGGTTGCTGTCATCATGATGGCCATCGTTCTGCCGATTCTCAATCTGGCGGGCGCCATCAAGTGATGGGCGTCGTCCTGCAGGACATTCCGGTGCGTCCGGGGTTGCGCCATCATCGGGATCGCAAGCGCTCGTGCCGGCGTTGAGGATTGGCGCCAAACGGGTCCGTATTCAAAGACAGATATTCATAGCAGAGGTAGACATGAACAAGAAAAATCAATCCATGCCGCGTCGCATCGGCGCTGCCGGCTTCACCTTGATCGAAATGCTGGCCGTGATCGTGCTGATCGGCATCGTCGCCAGCATCGTCGTCACCCAGGTCGGCAAGCGCATGAATTCGGGCAAGTACAAGGCCGGTGATGCCAAGCTGCAGTCGCTGAGCATGAAAATCGAGAACTACGCGCTGGACAACGGCAACCCGCCGTCCGATCTGGAAGCCCTGGTCAAGGACCCGGGCGGTACCACCATGTGGAACGGACCCTACGCCAAGGAATCGGATATCAAGGACCCGTTCGGGCACGAATTCGGTTACAAGGTCCCTGGCGACCATGGCAGCACCTTCGATCTCATCTTCTACGGCAAGGACGGCAAGCCCGGTGGTGATGGTCTGAACAAGGATGTCGGGAACTGGCAGTAGGTCGTGATGCCTGGATGCGGCATTTCAGGTGCACGGGATCCGTTGCTCGAACTCGAAGTGAGACGCCTGGGACTCGGGACTCAACCAGGTCGGGACCGGGACTCGGGACTCAGGGACTCGGCAAAGCCGAAAGCCGACCCTCCGGGTTAGCTCTCCCCCTTGTTTCAAAGGGTGAAGCGGGTCGTTTGCGCGCCACGGGCTCGTGCGCCGATGATCGCCCGTTGGCTGGGCCTGAGGGCCGGATTAACGAGAGCGGGTTGTTTCGCACACCGCTTTGCGGCGACCCCTCACCTCAAGCCTCTGCCCAGCGGGAAGAGGACGCTTTTTCCCGATACGTGCCCAAAGCCCGAGCGGTGCCAATTGTGTGCTCTTCCGAGTCCCGAGTCCCGAGTCCCGAGTCCCGGCCCCACGGAGTCCCGAGTCCCGAGTCCCCGGTCCCACCGGTCCCCGGTCCCGAATCCCGTCCGGGCCAGCAGGCTTCACCCTGCTGGAAATGATGGCGGTGCTGATCCTCATTGCCATCGCGGTGACGGCGGTGTCGATGTCGGTGGCCAGGAGCCTGGAGAGTGCGCACGTCAACGCAGTGAGCAGAGATCTGGCGGCGGCGCTGCGCTATACGCGTGGCCAGGCGATCGTCAAGGGCAAGGAGCAGGTGATCACGTTCAACCTCAAGGACTGGACCTATCAGCCGCCGCACAAGCCGGCAAAAAAGCTGCCCGAAGGCATGCAGCTGAAGGTGCGCACCGCCGCCGAAGAACAGGTCGATGCCGACACCTGGGGTCTGCGCTTCTACCCTGATGGCAGTTCCACTGGCGGCCGCATTACCGTCATCCGCGGCCAGCGCGAGTGGCACATCAATGTGTCCTGGCTGACGGGCGAGGTGCGGACCGAGGAAGTGAAGGCGTCATGAGCCTTGGGGACCAGGGACCGGGGACCAGGGACCGGATTCTGCCTTCACCGGTGCTGGGTGGTTGCCCCGGATTTGCGACCCCACAGCAGAACCCGCCTCTTTTCCCCTGCTTTGGGCGGGAATCCGCACGCTGGCTTGAAGTGCCGGCGTGTACTGGTACCCGGTCCCCGGTCCCCGGTCCCAGGCGCAAGCCCCGGCCTGGAGCCGAACTTCATGCCTCCGCACGGGTCAATCAACTGTGATAGCCCGACGCTCCCAACACGGATTCAGCCTCATCGAAGTCATTGCCGCATTCCTGATCTTTGCGGTGGGCTTCGGTGTTTTGCTGCAGATACTCACGTCCTCGCTGCGTGTTGCGCATCGCTCACAGGACTATACCCAGGCGACCTTGTGGGCCGAATCGAAGCTGGACACGGTCGGCGTGGGTGAGCCACTGAAGGAGGGCAGCGAGCAGGGCAGCTTTGATGACAAGTACCGCTGGGACATGACGGTGCACAAGATCCAGCCGCCGGATGTGGCCGGGGGTGTGGATGAAAACCTCCCCATTGATCTCTACCAGGTCAGTCTGACCGTCGCCTGGGGTGCGCCGGGACGTGAGCAGAACACGCGTTTTGAAACCATTCGTGCGGTGGACAGCAACCAGGACCAGTTGCGTCAGATGGGCAGGCAGCGACGATGAAGTCGTCGATTGTCCACGGCGTCATCCCGCGGCCGGCAAAGGCGGAACCCGGCATCGATTCCCGGGCCTGCCTGATGCGTGCGGCCAGTACGGATTGCCGTCCGGATCGAGAGGCATTCCGGGTTCCACGCTGCGCTCGGCCCGAGCATGGCGGCGCGGCTGATCCCGGATTCCGACCTGAGTCCGGGAGTCGCTCACAGCGCGGTTTCACGCTGATCGAGGTGCTGGTTGCGATGCTGTTGCTGTCGCTGCTGCTGGCCGGGGCCTGGGGCGGCATCCACACCGCAACCAGGGCCATCCATTCGGGCGACCTGGCGATCGAGCGCATGAACCGCCTGCGCGTCACCGAGCAGTTCCTGCGGCGCCAGTTGAGCCACAGCATGCCGCTGGCATTCGGTCGAGATGATGCCACGGGCATGAACTACCTGTTCCAGGGCGAGCCGGAGCGCATGCGCTTCGTGGCGCCCATGCCCGGTTATCTGTCCAAGGGTGGTGCCTATGTGCAGACCCTGGAGCTGTCACGCGCAGGGCAGGGCATGCAGCTGACCTTTGCCGACCAGATGCTCAACGGCTTCAAACTGGAAGACGCCGACAAGGATGCCGCCAAGCCGGTGCTGCTGATTGACGGGATCGCCCGCGGCCATTTCCAGTATCGCGGCCTGGACGACCAGGGCGAGCTGGATGACTGGACCGACGAGTGGGACGATGCCTCGCGCATGCCGGTGATGGTACGCATCGCCTTCGAGATGACGCCCGAAAGCGGCATGACCTGGCCGACCATGGACATTCCGCTGATGATGGATGTTGGCTCGCTGCCGCGCCGGGCGCGCTCGCGCCCGGTGCCGGGCATGACCCGCAACGGTCAACCCGCGCCCGACCGCCAGCCGCGCGCTCCGCCATCCAATGGAGGCAAGCAATGATCGCAAACCGCAGCCACCGCCACGCAGGGCCGGGTCGCAGCCGTCCCTTGCCGAACACGCGTCAACGCGGCATCGCCTTTTTGATCGTGTTGTGGGTGATTGCTCTGGTGGCGGTGCTGATGGGCAGTTTTGCCGTCATTGCCCGTACCGAGAACCTGCAGGCACGTCATCTGCTCGACTCCACCCGGGCCCGCTACGCCGCCGAGGCGGGCATCAATCTGGCCGCCTATGCCTTGCGCCGCAATGAGCCGGACAAGCGCTGGGTGCCGGATGGGCGCCCCTACAAATTCAGCTTCAACGACGCCATCATCACCATCAAGGTTCACGACGAATCGGGCAAGATCGACGTGAACGCCGCCACCCCCGAGCAGTTGCAGCAGCTGTTCAAGTCCGTCGGAGGGCTGGACGAACAGAAAGCACAGGAACTGGCCGCACGGGTGCAGGACTGGCGTGACCCGGATGACCTGGTCACCGTCAACGGCGCCGAGGAAGCCGATTACAAGCAGGACGGACTGGCCTACGGGCCCGCCAACAATCCCTTCACCACGGTCGGCGAGTTGCAGCAGGTCATGGGCATGGACTATGCCTTGTTCAAGAAGCTGGAGCCCGCCATCACCGTGTATTCCGGCCGCGGCACGCCCAACCCCATGTATGCGCCCGAGCAGGCCCTGATGGCCATGCCGGGGATGAGCGCGGAGTCGGCGCAGAACCTGATCGAGATGCGCCAGCAGATTGCGCCGGGAACCGACACCGGAATCAGCGGTCTGACCATGCCCGATGGCACGCCACTGATAGCCAGTGGCGGTGGCCTCACGTATAGTATCGAGTCCAATGCACGCCTGCCCAATGGTGCCAGCAGTTCGCTGGACGTCACCATTCGGCTTGGCGGCAGCAATTCGGGCGCCAGGCCTTTTGTAATCATGCGCTGGCGCGAGGGTGATCGTTCCTGATGAATCTGGATGACGCGCTACAACCGCTGCTTGCGCGCCTGCGCGCAAGTTATGCTACATCCCCCCTGCCGGGCTTCTTTGCCTGGTGGGGCGCCGAGCTGCGCGCCTGCATGCCGGCGCGCTGGCGCAACCTGCTGCAAGACCATGTCGAAACGCTGCTGCTGAACAACAGCGAGGACAGCCTCGACATCTACTACGCCAGCTCGCCCGGGCAGCCGCCCGTGGCGCGCATACCCAGGCGCCTGAGCCAGGAAGAACAGCGCATCGCCATCCAGGATGCACGTAGTGCCCTGGACGATCCCAGAGTCCGCATGCGGCTGTGTCTGCCGCGCCAGCGCGTGCTGCTGCGCACTCTGCAGCTGCCGGCCGCCGCCGAGCACAACCTGAGGCAGGTGCTTGGCTTCGAGATGGATCGACAGACGCCTTTCAAGGTCGACCAGGTCTATCTGGATCACCGCATCAGCGCGCGTGACAGCGAGACCAGGAGGCTGACGGTGGATCTGGCCGTGGTGCCGCGTCCGGCCCTGGACGCCGAACTGAAGCAGCTGGAGCCGCTGGAGCTGGCGCTGGATGGCATCGATGGCTGGAGCGGCGAGCCGGGCAGTGAGCGCCTGGGCTTCAATTTCCTGCCGCCGGCCGGGCGCGTCAAGCGTCGCAACAAGCGCATGTTGATCAATCTGGGCCTGGGTGCCGCTGCACTGGTGCTGCTGCTGTTGGCCATGTCGCTGTGGGTATCCAACCGCGAGCAGGCCCTGGCGGACATGCAGGCCGAAGTGGCCAGGGTGCAAAAACAGGCGAGCCAGGTGGCGACCCTGCGCAAGGGTCTGAGCGAGTCCATCAAGGGTGCCAGTTTCCTGATGCGCAAGAAAAACGAAACCCCGGTACGTATCGAGCTGCTGCGCGCACTGACCCACACCCTGGGTGATGATACCTATCTGCAGCGCCTGTCGATTGATGACAACAATCGCCTCAGCCTGCAGGGCCAGAGTGACCATGCCGCCTCGTTGCTGGAAAAGGTCTCCAGGATTCCGCATCTGTCCGATGCCAGCTTTCAGGGTGTGATCCAGCCGGACGCGCGTTCCGGCAAGGAACGCTTCAATATCATGGCTACCGTGACGGCGACGCCGGCCCCGGCAGACAAGCCGGCAACCAAAAAAGCCAGGGAGGGTGCCGATGCGGCAGCTGAAACTTCCAGCTGATGGCCGGCCGATGGCGCTGGGGCTGCTGCTGCTGATTGTGGTGGTGGTCTACTTTGTGGGCGTGCACTGGTGGTTCGTGGCGCCGCAACTGGCTATCGGCAGCCAGATGGATGACCTGCGCGAGCAGCAGCAGCGTTTTGCCGCGATCGTCGCCGAGAAACCGGATATCCAGAAACGGATCGAGGCAGTAAGCAAGTACGAGAAAGGCAACCAGGCCTTTTTGCCGCAGAACGATCCGGCCGCAGCATCGGCGAGCCTGATCCAGCGTGTTACCGACGTGATCAAGAAGCATGACCCGGATGGGGGGCGGTGCAGCGCCCAGCAGAGCACGCCGCTGCAGCGCGCGGGCAAGGACGAGCCCTACCAGAGCGTGAGTGTGCGCATCCGCATGACCTGTGACATGGAGACGGCAACGAGCGTGTTGTATGACTTGGAGAAGGGCAAGCCATTCCTGTTCGTCGACGAACTGATGATGTACCGGCGCGCCAGCTTCTACCGGGGCCAGAACAAGCAGAGCAGCAAACTGGAGGTTCAATTCACCCTCACCGGCTATCTGCGCCAGCCAGGAGGCAAGGCGTGAATCTGAAGATGCAGGCCCGACTGAGTATGGTGCTGGCAGCAGCTTGCGGCGTGTTCGGCTTGCTGGCATTGCTGTTCTGGCTGGGGGTAGGCACCGGCTACGGCTTTCTGCCGCCTGACCCTGATGCCACTCACAGGCTCCCCTCCGTGGCAACCATCGAGAAGCAGCACTTCAGCATGCCCGAGTATGGCCGTTTTGCCGAGATTACCCAACGGCCACTTCTCAGCGAGGACCGCCGTCCCATTCCGCCCGATGCCGAGCCGGGTGATGACAAGCCCGAGGCCCCGCCCGTACCCTTGCAGGTCAAGTTGACCGGGGTAATCATCACGCCGGAGCTGAAAATGGCTTTGCTCAAGGACATGACCACCAACAAGGATGTCTCGCTGAAGGAGGGCATGCCACTGCCGGGGAACCAGTCGGCCTGGCTGCTGGTCGAAATACAGCCGCGCAAGGCTGTGTTCAAGAATGACAAGGACGAGACTTCCGATGTCGAACTGACCGTGTCCAAGACCAGCGGGCCGCCCTCGAAACGGATTACGGCAGCTAGACAGCCGACGCCCAAGGCGACACCGAAAAACAAGAACGATGCTGACCAATCCCTGCGCGAGCGCATCGAGGCACGGCGCAAGCAATTGCGCGAGCAAGCCCAGAAGATGCGCGCCCAGCAGCAACGCGCGCGCCAGAACAAACAGGAACAATCACGATGACGCATCACCTGATGGACGCCATGCGCCCCGATGAATCCGACGCCAGCAGCGCGCGTACCCCGCCCGCTTGCCGTCTGCCCGCAGCAGGCGCCAGGAGTCC
Source organism: uncultured Gammaproteobacteria bacterium (assembly GCA_963800395.1). Lineage (GTDB taxonomy): Bacteria > Pseudomonadota > Gammaproteobacteria > Xanthomonadales > Rhodanobacteraceae > DASSBG01. The sequence goes on along the minus strand of CAWDBD010000003.1, from coordinate 99,389 downwards.
GTGGCGCCCGGTCGCGACCTGTCTGCTGGCCATGCTCATGGTGATTCTGGCCGGTTGTGCCAGCACCGGCCCCAAGAGCACCGCGGCGGATGACTCGATCGCACGCCAGATGGTCGAACCGACCCTGGCACAGCCGCCGGCACCGGATACCGGGCCGATCGACCTCAACCAGGGGCAGAACCAGCCCAGCGAGCCGGTCAAGCCGGAAATCGAGGTGGGTAGCGGCAAGTTCTTCAACGAGAAAGTGGCGCGTTCGCCAACCCATGGTGGCGAGGCACCCAAGGGCAAGGTCACCTTCAATTTCGAGAACCAGCCCATCCAGGCCGTGGTCAAGGCCATCCTGGGTGATCTGCTGGAAAAGAACTACATCATCGCGCCGGGTGTCAACGGCAACGTCAGCTATTCCACCGCGCAGCCGGTGCGTACCGAGGACGCCATGCCGATCCTCGAGACCCTGCTGGGCTGGACCAACAACACCCTGATTTTCAAGAACGGCCGTTACACCGTTTTGCCGATCAAGCAGGCCATCCCGGGCAATCTCACCCCGCGCCTGGCTCCGGCCCAGGTCGCCAAGGGCTATGAGGTACGCATTTTCCCGCTGCACTACATCTCGCCCTCGGAGATGCAGAAGCTGCTCAAACCGTTCGCGCCCGCCGATGCCTTCGTGTCGGTGGACACCTCGCGCAGTCTGATGATACTGGCCGGTACACCGTCCGAGCTGATCAACTACCAGCGCACCATCAACACCTTCGATGTGGACTGGCTCAAGGGCATGTCGGTCGGTGTGTACAACATGCAGAATCAGGATGTCGGCAAGCTGATGCCGCAACTGGACGAGATTTTCGGAACCAAGGGCGAGTCACCCCTGGCCGGCATGTTTCGCTTCGTGCCCATCGAGGCGACCAATTCGGTCATTGTGATCACCCCGCAGCCCGAATACCTGGACAAGGCCCGGGACTGGCTGGCGCGCCTGGATGCGGGCGCCGGCGGCGGCGAAGCCGGCCAGCAGCTGTACATCTATGACGTCATCAACATGAAAGCCGTGGATCTGGCTGATTACCTCAACCAGATCTTCAATGGCTCGGCGCCCAGGCCGAGCAGCGATACCGGCGGCAGCGTGGCACCGGGTCTGACTTCGATCGAGGTGGGCGGCAACCGCAATGGCAGCAACAGCAACAACACCCGCCGTCAACAGCGACGCAGCACGCCGACGCGCAGCGCCGCTGCCGTCACCCCCAAGGACGGTGGTCCGCGGATTACCGCCGTCGAGCAGAACAACCAGCTGCTGGTGCTGGCTACGGCGACGCAGTGGAACACCATTCAGCTGGCCGCCAGACGGCTGGATATCCAGCCGCTGCAGGTGCAGATCGAGGCCAAGATCCTGGAAGTCCAGCTGACCGGCAAATTCAGCTTCGGCGTGCAGTGGTACCTGGAGGGTCTGATCGGCAAGAGTGGCGTTTCCGGCACCGATGGCCGCGCCCAGCCCGGCAACCAGCAAGCCTGGTCACTGGGCAACTCGGGTGTGACCCCGTCCGATTCGGACACCTTCTTCTATTCATTCATCAACAACAATCTGCAGGCGGCCGTGCATGCCGTCGAGGGCAGTGGCAACACCAAGATCCTGTCGGCGCCCTCGGTGGTGGTGACCAACAACCAGGAAGCCAATATCCAGGTGGGTGACGAAATCCCGGTGGTGCAGACCTTTTTCCAGCCGGGCCTCGGCAATTTTGGCAACAACACCACAGGCAGCAACACAGGCAGCGTGGGCAACACCAATTTCAACAGCGGCTCGGTCAGCTTCCGCAAGACCGGCATTCAGTTGCAGGTCACGCCGCGCGTCAATCCGGGCGGCCTGGTGTACATGGACATCGACCAGGAAGTCAGCAAGCCCGGCGCCACGGCAGGCCCCACCGGCAACAAGGCCATTTCACAGCGCACCATACAGACCCAGGTTGCCGTGCAGAGTGGTCAGACGGTGCTGCTGGGCGGGCTGATCCAGCAGAACGACAGTGTCTCCGACAGTGGCGTACCCCTGCTCAGCCGGATCCCCTGGTTTGGCAGGCTGTTCGGTTCCACTTCGCGCAACAATGACCGCACCGAACTACTGATCCTGATTACCCCGCGCGTCATCCGCAACAGCCAGGAAGCCGCCAAGGTGACCCGCGAATACCAGGACCGCTTCGAATCCCTCAAGCCCCTGCGAGCCAAGCTCAGGCAGGAGCAGGACAAAACCCGGAACGAAACCCGCAACGGAGAAGATCATTGATTCAACATACCTGCAGCAAATGGTTGCCGCTTGTCGCCGCCAGCCTCTTGCTGGGTGCATGCGCCGCGCCCGGCAGCCGCAACAACGCCTCATCCGCCGACAGCCATGCCGTACTGAAACAGCGTGCCCAGCAGCGCTGGACCGACCTCATCAACAAGCATGCCGACAAGGCTTACGAGTACCTCACGCCGGGCTACCGCAATACAGTCAGCCAGCAGCAGTACGCCAGCTCCATGGAGAATCGGCCAGTGCACTGGAAATCGGCACGAGTCAACAAACTTGAATGTTCCCAGCCGGACAATTGCACCGTATACATGATTGTCGACTACACCATGCGCATGCCCGGTGCCGGGGTCGGCAAAGTCAAAGGTTTCGCGCCACTGAAGGAAACCTGGCTGCATTTGCGCAATCAATGGTACTATCTGCCCCGCGAAGGAGGTGGAAACTTCGGTAAAGCCAAGTAGTCCGCAAAAAAGCGGAGTATTGCCTTGCATTTCACCTTGTCTTAGCATTACAGTGCTGTTGCCTCGGTCCGACAGGCGCCTTGTGGCGTTGGGGAGCGGGGTCCAAAAGCAGAAAAGCCCTGTGGTTAACCTAGGAGTGTTACACATGAAAAAGAGCAGTTTGACGACTGCCGTCCTCGCCGGTCTTGCCGGTCTGGTCGGCTTCGCAGGCTCGGCGGGCGCCGTGGATATCAATCCAGACGGCACCGGTCAGGTCCTCATTTACCCTTACTACACCGTTCAGGCAGGTCAGCAGACCTACATTTCGGTGGTCAACTCTACGGACGTTGGCAAGGCCATCAAGGTCCGTTTCCTTGAGTCCTACAACAGCAAGGAAGTGCTTGACTTCAACTTGTTCATGTCGCCGTATGACGTGTGGACAGGTACGGTCTTCGCCCTGGCCGACGCTGGCCTGTCCGGTGACGGTGGTGCATTCGGTACCCGTGACAACAGCTGCACCGTGCCTGACTTCGCAGTCGCGGGTGACGGTTCGATCGGCGGCCTGAACTACAAGGCGTTCGACAACTCCGTGTACGCTGCGGACGGTGGCCCGACCGGACTCGATCGTAGCCGTGAAGGCTATGTGGAAATGATCCTGATGGCCGACGTCACCGGCAGCACGCTGGCTGACATCACCCATGACAGCACCGGCGTGCCGGCCGACTGCGGTTCCTCCGCTGCTGCGCAATCCCGGCAACCCCGATTTTGTCGCCAACGCAGGTTCTGGCGGCCTGTTCGGCTCGGGTCAGATCATTGATGTCGGCAACGGCACCCTGTATCCGTACAATGCTGATGCGGTCGATGGCTTCAATTATGCCGTGAACTTCACCGGTTCCGGCGAGCTGACCCCGAACCTGCGGCGATGCCGATACGGCATCGGCGGTGCTGCTCCGACAGCCCACGTGTTCCAGGGTGGCACGGTCGTGGTTATGCGACCTATTCGGCCATGCCGATCGATGCCGTCAGCGCCGTGTTTATGGCCAACTCGCTCATGAATGAGTGGATTGCCAATGCGGCTGGTGGTCAGGGTACCGACTGGGTCGTGACCTTCCCGACCAAGTGGTCCTATGTGAACGGCGGAAGCGCTCCGGTTGCCCCGTTTGTTGAAGCTTATGACAGTGGTACGTCCTGCGTGCAGGTTGATGTCGGCACGGGTCAGATCTTTGACCGTGAAGAAGGCTCGCCGCAGACCACGACCAATGACGACTTCTCGCCGCGTCCGCCGGGCATCCCGCCGAAGTCGCTGTGCTACGAGGTCAACATCATCAGCTTCTCCGACAAGCATGCTCCGGTGAGCGTTCTGGGTGCAGCCAATCCGCTGAACCTGGATGTTGATGATCCGACTGGCTTTGCTGCTCATGCCGGCTGGTTGCAGCTGGGTCTGAACCCGACGGCCGAGCCGCATGCGATGCATCCTTCGGATGAAGGCGTCGTGTTCCGCGGTCTGCCGGGCACGGGCTTTGCTGCTGAGCGTTATACCAACAACAGCGCGCAGCCGGGCAAGCTGGCCAACTACGCTGGTGCCTTCCGTCACCGCGTGGAACGCAACATCTCTACCCAGTAAAGCTGTTTGGGCAGAGATTGTTTCGCTGATACAGGAAACAGGCAGTACCCAGAGGGGGCCTTCGGGCCCCCTCTTTTTTTTGCGCTTTGCAGAAGCAGGCGCTGCGGCCGGCCGTGTTTTCATCGACGGTTTCCAGGCCCTGCGGCGTCTCGACTGCTACAAGCAGCCGGATTGCCCGGGAGTGGTGGCGCCCTGCCGTCAGAGCACGCACGCACATGCAAATTCTGCAGGCCAAACCACACAAAGTGTGAACTGCATGAGCAATTGCCACATCAACTTAACCACTGCAGCCCGATAACTGCGCTACACTGAGTGCAACGACTACGCTCGGATACCGCGTTCAAGCCGTCCTGACGTAGCTTCGCGTCCAACTCCTGCGCCTTCAGGCCGAAAGCGTGACCAGAACCACAATCCAGGTAAGTTCTCATGACTTCGCAACGTTCTTTTTTTCTCGCTCTTTCCTTCTCAGCCATGGCAGCGGCCCTCGGTGCCTCGCCGGCGCAGGCGCAAAGTACGGTCATCCACCTGGACTAGGGTTCCGGCAGTACCTGTGACTTCAACACGACCGGCATCCGCATCAGTGGCACCGCGGCATCCGACATCGTTACCCAGTCAGGGTCTTTCGTTCACCAACTCGAATTGCCCCCAGGGTGGCGGCAATACCGGTACGGCCGCCGTATCGCTTTCGGCGACTCCCGCAAGCATCAACGCTGGCGAAACGGCGCAAATCACCTGGAGCGCGACCGCCGATGTCTGTCGCTACGACGGCAGCTCACTGCCGGCGGCGCTGTCCAACTGGCAAACCAGCGGCTATGCCTGCGTCGGCGCCAGCGAGTGTCAGGCGGGCGCCAACTACAGCGCCACATTTAACACGGCCGGCAACTATACGCTCAAGCTGACCTGCCTCAGCGGCGGTCAGAATGGCCAGATTGCCACCCAGCAATTCAAGACGGCCACGGTCCAGGTCGGCGGTGGCGGTGGCGGTGGCGGTGGCGGAAGCGCCAACTGCGTGGCGCCTGCGGGCCTGACACGCCAGGCGAGCGGACAGATTTCGAGTTCGGGAGGTCAAGGCATGAAAACGGTCAACCTTGACTCGTTTGCCAACGTTTTCGGCTGGGATCCCTACCAGAAAGTGGGTGGCACACAATGGCCAGGCTTGAGCAATATTGATATCAAGGTAACCGTCAAACAGAATGAATACTGGTCACTGCCGTTTCAGGTCGGCAACTCCTACCCCTACTATGGGACTTGGAATAACGATGTCGGGCCTTACGGAACGTGGACCACCAATCCCACCAATACAACACAAGGCGTAAAATGGACCATTTCCATTACGCCTGAGTGCGGCGATTTCAATCAGAGTGGAGGCAGTGCCCCCCCTGAGTGCTACAAGGAATATACGACCTCTACCGCACAGAGTTTGATCTGGGTGGTTGCTGAACAAGGACAGCAGACATCCCCTTTGACGCGTGCATCCTACGTCGAAACACACCCTACTTCCTGAACATCATTCCGGCACCACTTGGCGACCCGCTTAACACCACCGGTGGGGGCTGCAATCAAAGCGAATGCAACAATAATTTCCAGAACGCCGGCAACTTTGACGGTACCCAGGGGATGTAGCCTGCAACTGAAAGTATTCCGATTCGAAATCTGGTGCCGAGTACCAGAAAGTGCTCCTGGACATTCAAGGAAACTCCATGCGTTTGTTTATTCTTTTTGCGGCGGCCTTCGTGGTCATGGCCCTGCCTGCGCCTGCAGCGGCGTCCGACGATACCTCCGCCACCACGCCCGCTGAAGCCGTCGTAGTCAGCCAGAACGATGTTTCTTTGACCTTGGCGGACATCGATGCTTACGCCATGTCAATTCCTGAAGACAAGCGAGCCGCCGTCTTTAATGACCCGCAAAGAATCGCGAGCATTCTGCACAACCTTCTGGTTACCAAGCAACTGGCTCGAGAGGCGCAAGAACTCGGACTCGCCGAGAAGCCGGATGTAAAGGCCGCACTGGAGCGCGCAAAAGAACACACGCTTTCCGACGCACGCATGAAAGCCTTAAGGACGAAATTTCAGGACGAGATTCCCGACATGAGTGAGTTGGCACGAGAGCGCTATGCGTCCAATCCGGACGAATATGTGGTTCCGGCCCGAATCGACGTAAAACACATTCTCATCTCGACAAAGAACCGCAGTGAAGAAGACGCGAAAAAGAAAGCGGCGTCACTGTACACGCAACTACTGAATGACCCCGCTCAGTTTGACGCCGACGTAGACAAATACAGCGACGATCCGAGCAAGGACAGAAACCATGGGCTAATAGAGGATGCTACCTCGGATAAGCTTGTTGGTCCTTTCCGAGATGCAGCCAGCAAACTTACCACGGTCGGTGAACTGGCAGGGCCGGTGAAAACGCGGTTTGGCTACCACATCATCAAAGCGGCCAAGATAACCCCCGCCGAGCAGCGCAGTTTTGCACAAGTAAAGGATCAGATTGTCAAGAAGCTGCAACAGGACTGGGTTTCCCGCCAGGTTCAGGGGCATGTTGATCGGTTGGGTAGCGGAAAACTGGACGCCAACCCAGATTTAGTCGCATCTCTTCGTAGCCGCTACATGACGGGCGGCAACGCGACTAAAAAACCTGCTTCAGCCAAAACAAAGTACAGCTCCGGGAGCTCCAGGGCTCAGTAGACGCGAATGCGGGCCTCATGCGCGTCTCGTGGTAGGGCGCGCTAGGCTGCGGGTTCCCAGGCAAGAACGCGGCCAAGGTCGCTTCTGCTTGCGTATGCCACGCCAAAGCTGCCACTGATTCCACGGCAAGCCTGCCACCCTGGCAGCCTGACTGAGGGAGCCCGTCGGCGGCGCCCCGACGCGGGATAACACGACGGTATCGTGTGCCTTTTTCCGTGAGGAAAAGGTCCGATGCCGGTAGCGAGCCTATCCATGCGGAAGATCAAGGAAGTATTGCGCCTGAGGCATGCACAGGGGCTGAGCAAACGGCGGATTGCCAGAACCTGCGCCATCGGGCGGCCGAGCGTGGCCGAGCATAAGCTTCCCTGAACCGTAGACACCCCAAAAGTAGAACTTTCTGGCATGTTATCCACCCAGGAGGTTCCCATGAAGAAGTCCGGATACACCGAGTCCCAGATCGTCAGCATCCTCAAGCAGGCCGATGCAGGCGTTCCCGTCAAGGAAATCTGCCGTCAGGCCGGCATCAGCACGTTGACCTACTACAAGTGGATGTCGAAGTACGGCAGTCTCGAGGCGTCTGACCTCAAGCGGGTCAAGGAGCTGGAAGCGGAAAACAGCAAGCTCAAACGCCTGTACGCGGAGATGGCGCTGGACAATGCTGCGTTGAAGGATCTGATTGCAAAAGTCTCTGGGACCAGAGCAGAAGCGCGAGGCGGTGCGTTACCTTCAGGAGGTACACGTACGGCCTCTGCGCCGGTTTTGTGATTGCGTTGGGTTGTCCCGAGCGGCCCGGTACCGACCGCCAGCCCATTGGGCAGCACGCGATGCCCAGGTCATTGCCGCACTTCCCAAGCTGATCGAAGATCACCTCAGCCGAGGGTTCTGGAAATGTTTCAAGCGGCTCAAGCGCACCCATCCACAATGGAAACACAAGAGGATCTACCGCGTGTACAAGGCCATGCGATTGAATCTGAGGCGGCAGGCTCGTCGCCCAATCCCAAAGCGTCAGCGTGTGCCCCTGTACGTGCCCCGGTAGCCCGATGCGGTTTGGTCAGGCGACTTCGTGTCCGATGCGCTGGCTTGTGGTCACCGCTTCCGAACCTTCAACGTTCCGGGCAAGCCTACGCAATCGACGGGCCAGGAAAACGGGAGTGATGGCAGATCGTCCAAAGGGTCTGCGAAAAGAAGCGGACTCCACACGTCGTTACCACCAAAATACAGTGACGTAACACCATGAAATTCAAACAGAGCTAGACCGATCGGTTTACACAGCTTCGGACTCGGTCACCCTGTCGCTGGCCCTTGCTGGGTATCGTGGCTATCGCCGCAGGCTGGTTCACGCAACGCGCCTTCGACATCCGGATCTCCGGATTAAGCCTGCTGCTGCCCAACTGAACACAATCAGCGGCCAGCAGTGAGCGGTTGGTTGCCGGACGCTCTGCTCACCGCTCCCCTTCGTCATCGCGGGCATGGCTCGGTCCTGCACATCAAGGGCTTACTCGCGGGTCAATCGACGTAACAGGCAAGCATCTTTCGCTTGTTATACCGAAGTTGCTCGTAGCCATCCTCGGGCACCGGCACTTGTTCGACGCGATCGAAACCGATCTTGCGCAGAATCCAGAGCAGCGCCTCCAGACTCGGAACCAGGCAGATACCGGTCGTACTGGCCTCCGGACCATGTGTCTCTTCGGTTTCGTCAATGATGCCGAATGAACCCTTGAGCGGTCGCACAAAACGATAGCTTCCGTAGTCTACCCAGCCCGACAAACCGGGGACGATCTGCGTCTCCACCAGGCACACTCCCCCTTTTGCAGTCAGTGACCGCGCCATACGAAGCGCTCCAATCGGGTTCTCAAGGTGGTAGATAAGGCCGAACATCAGGACCACATCGAATTCGCCCAATGCAGAAGGTACCAGCGCGTGTACATCAGACTGGACACACTGCATGTTGTCGAGACCAAGCGTGCCACTGATCATCGTGGCATCGGCAATATGCTCGGCACGTGCATCGATAGCCACCACTTTGTCAGCGCCGCGCTGTGCCAGTTTGGTTGCAAACCAGCCTTGATGACAGGCCAGGTCGACTGCCTTGTGCCCTTCAAGGCCCGGCCCGAAACTCGCTGTCAGGACGCTCTCCAACATTGTCAGCCGCGTGTTGTGAACCGCGTCGAGCGCGCCATCATCGTAGGTTGGAGTCACGCTACCGTCCGGCAGTTCAAAACGGTAGAACCAGACTTTTCGAGGGACGCTGCATTCTTCAGACTTATCCATGGAGCACCACCTATTTGGAATCAATGACAGGCTATTCTGCCACGGGATGCACACATGGGGGTGTGGAGACGTGTGCGCCGGGAGCCGCAGAGATGCCTGTAGGGGCGGGCCATGCCCGCGATCAAGAACCGATATCCGTAAACAGTGCGAAGAAGAACCATGCACTGCCATTGCGCTACTGGCGCCTTTTGCGTCCTTCGCGGACCGTTTCGCCTCTCGTTGGTTAAGTCGCTGGCATGGCCCGCACCTGCACAAGATGGTGTTCGTGCGCCATCGCCGGCCTCCCTCGTGTCGCAGGGAGGTGATTACCGGTCTCCTATACGGCTCATTTCAGTACTTGCCGGACACATCATGCCGCGTATCAGGGCTGCCACAAGCGAAGCGCCACCAGGCAAGCGACCTTCACGGGGGCATGAATTGCCGGAGGAGCGGCCTGGCGCATGCCTGGCGGCTGTTCCGGCACTTTCTGGCACGCGACCTCAAGAATCGCTTTCTCGGCAGTTTCAGCGGCGGCCTGTGGGCACTGATCCAGCCGCTGGTGCAGCTGGCAATCTATGCCTTCGTGTTTGTGCACATCTTCAAGGCACGGGTCGCCGGGGCGGGCGAGACGGGGGCTACCGTTTCTGGTGGTGGCGATGTGGCCATGGACGGCCTTTTCCGAGGCCATCCTGTGCTCGGCGACGGCGATCACCGAGAATGCTGCGCTGATCGGCAAGGTGCCCATGCCGCGCTCGGTGCCAGTGCGTGCCAGGCGGGGGCCGACTACATTGCCAAGCTTGCAGCGGCCGGCAACTATACGCTGAAACTGACCTGCCTCAGCGGCGGCCAGAATGGTCAGCCTGCCACGCAGCAATTCAAGACGGCCACGGTCCAGGTCGACGGTGGCGGCGGTGCCAATTGCGTCGCCCCGGCGAGTCCGCGGCCATATATCTGTTCGATCCAGCAAGACATCAAACACACAGTTGGAGACTCCAGGTCAAAGTCACTGCCACGCCGCGCAACCGCTACAAAGGCCAGGACACTTCGGTGGCGGAACCGAGCGGGAAATACGCTCGGCAGTCGAGACGACTGACCCTCCAGGTGCCAAGGTGGCGCATCCCCCATGCCTTTCCAATGCTCGCCTCGGCCATCTGGTTCGCCAGGTAGAGCCGTGATCAGCCGATTGCGGTTCTGATGAAACTGTCAGCGCCGCCTTGAGCCACCCCTCTTGGCGGCGGCTCGGGTCCACCAGCACCAGAATATTTATGAACAGCAACTGAACAGCGGCTGCATGCCTTGCGTCCGCTGTCTCGCTGTGCCCGTAGCTCCTTATGTCTCCAGCCACGGAGGCAGACAAACGGGAGTGACTGCAGACCGACAATCAGGTCTGCTGAAAGGAACGGGCTCCTCGTTTTGTTTCCAACAAAAACAGCGAGGCAATACCATGAAACTGAAACCACTAGCACTGATGCTGGGCCTGCTGCCAGTAGTGGCCATGGCATCCAGCCACCGTGAAGCGCCCTTCATTGCCGGTCAGCCGACCGTGGACGCTACCGACTTCTACATGTTCATGAGCTACGAGCAGGACAGGGCGGGCTACGTCACCCTGTTGGCCAACTACGACCCGCTGCAGGATCCGGGTGGCGGACCCAACTACTTCGCGCTCAATCCGAGCGCGGTCTACGACATCCATATCGACAACGATGGCGATGCCGGACCGGACCTGACATTCCGCTTTCGGTTCAGCACCGAGTACAGGAATATTGCGGTTCCTGGTGGCGATGGCCAGACAACGGCAATACCCCTGATCAACGCTGGTGGCATTACCGCTGCCGACCAGTCCGCCCTGAATCGGGTCGAGACGTACACCGTCGAACTGCTCAACGGCGATCCCAGGAAAGCCCCCGGCAAGAACCTGACCACCAGGGATGAAGGCACAACCATTTTCGGAACGGGCAAGCAGGTGTTCACAAAGCCCGTGGACAACATCGGCAACAAGTCGATACCCGACTACGCCGCCTATGCCAGCACGTATGTCTACAACACCGAGATTCCCGGATGCCCGCAACCGGGCAGGGTCTTTGTGGGGCAGCGCAAGGATCCGTTCGTGGTCAATCTGGGCGAGGTATTCGACCTGGTGAACCTCAACCCGGTGTCGGATCGTGACGCCACGCATAACACCCTGACGCACAAGAATGTCACCACCCTGGCGCTGGAAGTGCCCGCTGCCTGCCTGACCCATGGCAGTGATTCGGTGATTGGCGGCTGGACCACGGCCAGCCTGCCCAAGAATCGAACATTCCACAATCTGGCCAATGCGCTTGATCCGCACAAGGACATCAAGGACGACCATGGACCCTATGTCCAGGTCTCCCGCCTGGGCGCTCCCCTGGTCAACGAGCTGGTCATCGGCCTGAAGGACAAGGACCGCTTCAACAACAGCGAGCCGCGCTGGGACGGTCAGTTTGCCCGGTACGTGACCAATCCATCCCTGCCGGTGCTGCTGAATGTCCTGTTCGGCGATGCCGCGAAGGTACCGCATACACCGCGCCTTGATCTGGTGACTGCCTTCCTGACCGGTGTTCCGGGCCTGAATCAGCCCAGCCATGTGACGCCCTCGGAGATGCTGCGTCTGAACACGGCTATCGAGGCTACGGCACCGGCGGAGCAGAATGATCTGGGTGTGCTCGGTGGTGACCTGGCCGGATTCCCCAACGGTCGTCGCCCCTATGATGATGTTGTCGACATCGAGCTGCGGGTGGCCGAAGGTGCCCTGTGTGGCCAGATTGGCGACTGCGGTGACCAGAGCTCCGATGCCAATGGCGGCAAGCCGTACACCGACGGAGCGCGTGCCGCGGGTGCCACGATGGCCACCGCCGATGCCACCGGCAATGAAAGCGCCGGCGACACCTACATGGACCACTTCCCCTACGCCGCTACCCCGCTGCCGGGTTCTCCCAATGGCAGCAACAGCGTGCCGGCCAACTGACAAGCCGCGCATGCGCTCCCGGAAACAATCGAAGACACAGGACGCTTCCGGGGGCAGCCCCGGTCCGGCAGCGCGCAGGTTTCCCCTCGCCCGCGCGCTGCCGGGCCTTCTCCTGGCGCTACTGGTCGGAACCATGGTCGCGGGCCCTGCCGGCGCAACGCAGACCGACCCATGGGTGCCAGCCAGCGATGACGTTGTGCTGCAGCACGTGCCACCGGGTAGCGATCCGCGTGTTCGCACCTTTGAAACGCTGCGTGCGCAGCTGCGCCGCAACCCCAGGAACATGAAGGCGGCGCTTGATCTGGCGCATGCCTATATCGACTACGGCCGCAGCACCGGCGATGCACGCTTCATCGGTCGCGCGCTTGCGGTGATCGAGCCATGGCTGAAGCAGCGCACGATTCCCGTGCCAGTGGCGCTGCTGGATGCCACCATCAAGCAGAATCGCCATCAATTCAAGGATGCCCGCACCCAGCTGCAGCACATCGTGCAGCGCGAGCCGGGCAATGCCCAGGCCTGGCTGACGCTGGCAACGGTGGCCATGGTCCAGGGTGACCTGAAAACCGCCAACCATGCCTGTATCCAGCTTGCGAGCAGCGGTGGCAACTTCATGGGCACGGCATGCACGGCTGCGCTGCGCGCCCTCAGTGGTCACAACACCCAGGCCATGGCGCTGTTGCGCCTGATCGAGGACCCCGGTCCCAGGGCGCCGGCGGACATCAAATCCTGGGTCCAGGGCCTGATGGCTGATGTGGCGGTGCGCATGGGTGATGCGGATCTGGCTGAAAAGCATTTCCGGCAGGCCTTGCAATGGACACCGGATGACAATTTTCTGCTGGCCGACTATGCCGACTTCCTGCTCGCGCACAACCGTCCGGGTGATGCCGCCAGGCTGGTCAGGCCATACGTCGAGTCGGACACGTCCTTCATGCGACTGGTGATGGCGGAAAAGGCAGAGGGACTGGCGACTGCCAGCAGTGACGCGCAGGCCATGCAGGCGCGCTTTGCCGCGATGGATGCGCGCGGAAGCCACGTCTATCGTCGTGAGCAGGCGGCATTCGTGCTGCAGGTCCTGGGGCAGCCGGAACAGGCGCTGGCGCTGGCCAGGCAGAACTGGCAGGTGCAGCGGGCGCCAAAGGATGTGCTGGTATTCCTGCAGGCCGCACTGGCTGCAGGCAAGCCCGAGGCAGCGCAGCCGGCATTGCAGTTCATCGCCCGCACCGGGCTGGATGATGCGCGTCTGACGCCCCTGGTCACGGCCCTCGAGCAGAAAATGGACATGGCCGCGCAACTCCGCTCAGGCGCACGGGGAGATGCACCGTGAATACCCGCCTGTGGACCTGCTTCTGCCTGGCCCTGCTCTGCGGCCTGGTGTCTTCGCCGGCTGCCGCGCACAAGGAAAGCGATGCCTACCTGAGCTTGCGCACGGATGCCGCCAATGACCATGTGCTGCACGGCCAATGGGATATCGCCCTGCGTGACCTGAATTTCGCCATCGGCATCGACAGCAACCACGATGGCGCCATTACCTGGGGCGAGGTCAAGGCGCACCGCGGCCAGATCGAGCGCTATGCACTGGCGCGCCTGCTCATTCGTGGCGACGGGTTGCGTTGTGTGATGCGGCCAACCGCCCAGGAAATCGACAGGCACACCGACGGTGCCTATGCGGTGATGTTTTTCGACGCCAACTGTGACAAGAACATTCCGACCACGCTGAGCATGAGCTACACCCTTTTCAGTGACCTCGATCCCTACCATCGCGGTATCGTCACAATACATGCTGGCACGCACACGGCCGGTGCCGTGCTGGGACCCGCCAGACCGCAGGCCAGGCTGAATCTAAGGCAGCCCAGCCGCTGGCGCCAGTTCAAGAGTTTCGTCGGCGATGGCATGTGGCACATCTGGACCGGCTTCGATCACATGCTGTTCCTGCTGTCACTGTTGTTCCCGGCAGTGCTGACAAGGCGACGCAATGATCGTCATCGTGGCGGTGTTCCGGCTGCTGCGGCGCTGGCCGATACCAGTGGCTCTCATGGCCGTGTCGGCGCGCCGGCCTGGCTATCGCTGGGAGGCTGCAACCGGTTTCTGGCCGGTCATGCTGGAAGTGGTGAAAGTGGTGTCGGCATTCACCGTATCGCATTCGCTCACCTTGTCGCTGGCGGTGCTCGGCGTTGTTGCCCTGCCGAGCCGACTGGTTGAAGCCGGCATTGCCCTGTCGGTTGTGGTGGCCGCCTGCAACAACGTCTACCCGATTGTCAGGCAGCGTGTATGGTTGATTGCTTTCATGTTCGGCTTCATTCACGGCCTCGGGTTTGCCAGCGCATTGGCCGGTCTGGATCTGCCGGCGGGTGCCATGGCGGCGTCGCTGGGCGGATTCAATGTGGGCGTGGAAATCGGCCAGGAAGCCATCGTGCTGGCCTTTCTGCCAATCGCCTGGCTATTGCGCGATACGCGCCTGTATCGCATTGGCGTGGTGCGCTGGGGCTCGTGGCTGATCGTGGCCATCGCGGCCGGCTGGTTCACGCAGCGCGCCTTCGACATCAGCATCCCCGGATTCAGCCTGCTGCTGCCCAACTGAGCGCAGTGCCATGCCCGCGATCAAGGAAGAAGAACAAAGCGGTCCGCGAAGGACGCAAAAGACGCGAAATAAACAACAATAATTCATAGCTCTTCTTCGCGCTTTTCGCGTCCTTTGCGGACAAAAATTCTGCTCGCGGGCATGGCCCGATCCTACAGAAAGGGCGTCGTATCGGGTTTGCCACGTGCCACCGGCAAGCGATTGACGGTATCCTAGGCGGCTCATTCGAGTACTTGCCGGATCCGTCATGCCGCGTACACCAGCTGCCACCAGCGAAGCCACGCCAAAGCAGCGCACTGCGAAGCGCAGTAGTCGCCAGCAGGGTGGCCTGGCGCATGCGTTCCGCCTGTTTCGGCACTTTCTTGCCCGTGATCTGAAGAACCGCTTCCTGGGCAGTTTCAGTGGTGGTCTGTGGGCACTGATCCAGCCGCTGGTGCAGCTGGCCATCTACGCCTTCGTATTCGTGCACATCTTCAAGGCACGGGTTGCCGGGGCAGGGGCAACGGAGGGCTATGTGCCCTTTCTGGTGGTGGCGATGTGGCCGTGGACGGCGTTTTCCGAGGCCATCCTGCGCTCGGCGACGGCGATCACCGAGAATGCTGCGCTGATCGGCAAGGTGCCCATGCCGCGTTCGGTGCCGGTACTGGCCACGGTCGCCGCCAGTTTCCTGTTGCACACCACGGGCTTTGTCGCGATTGTGCTGGTCTTGCCGTTGTTCGGTTACAGCATCCATCTGGCCTGGCTCCCGGCAAGCTTGTTGCTGCAGGTGGTGCTGATGACTCTGGCACTGGGCCTGGCCCTGCTGGCGGCGTCGATTCAGGTCTTCGTGCGCGATCTGGTGCAAGTACTGACCCAGTTGCTGATGCTTGCCATGTTTGCCGCGCCGATCTTCTACAGCCGTGCCATGATTCCGGCGCGCTTTCAGCCGATCATCGACCTGCACCCCTACACCTGGTACGCCGTAGCCTTTCGCGACATGCTGCTCAGAGGGAACATGCCGATGCTGTTGCCGTTCGCCGGCGTCGTGCTGGTGGCCTTGCTGGTACTTGCCCTGGGCTGGTGGGTATTCCATCGCCTGGATCCGCACTTCGAGGATTACCTGTGAGCGCGCCGGAACTGCTGGTCACTGCCCGCGGGCTGGGCAAGGCCTACCCACGTGTGTCACGGCGCAGTGACCGCTTGCGCTCCTTGCTGTCCCTGCTGGCCGGCGGGCGAGGGTCGGAGCGCGTGCCGGTACTGACCGACGTGGACCTGGATGTGTATCGGGGCCAGTCGGTCGGCCTGATAGGAGAAAACGGTGCCGGCAAGTCCACCTTGCTGAAGCTGATCACCGGCGTGCTCAACCCGAGCACCGGTACGCTCCGGGTGAATGGTCGCATCGGTGCCCTGCTGGAGCTTGGTGCCGGTTTTCACCCCGACTACACCGGCCGCGACAACGTGGCCATGGCGGCCGCCCTGTACGGACTGAGTACCGAGGAAACCCGCGCGCGCATGGATGACATTCTCGCCTTTGCCGACATCGGGCGTTACATCGATGAGCCGGTCAAGCACTATTCGTCGGGCATGGTGGTGCGCCTGGGTTTTGCCGTGGTGGCCGCAGCGCGCCCCGATCTGCTGATCACCGACGAGGTGCTGGCGGTCGGCGATGAGAACTTCCAGAAGAAATGCATCCAGTGGATCGAAAATTACCTGGACGGTGGCGGCACCCTGCTGCTGGTATCGCACAGCATGTACCACATCCAGAAACTGTGCCATCAGGCCCTGTGGCTGCGCGAGGGACGGGTGCAGGCACAGGGCGAAGTGTTCGAGGTGACCCAGGCCTATCTGGCCTACAACGAACGCAGGCAATCGGGCAACGATGCGGATGAGCAGGCACGACGGATCGAGGGGGAATTCGGTGTTGTGGCGATGCAGCTTAACGGCGAGTCGGCCGAAAACGTGCCACGCCAGATTGATCATGGTGACGATGTGCGGGTCACTGCCGAGCTGCATTCGCGCGAGGGGCGCACCCCCACCTGCATGGTCTCCTTCGCCCGTGCCGATGGCAGCGGCATCTATGGCGTCAGCACCGACATGGACGCGGTGCAGGTCGAGCCTGTTGCCGACACGCGTTTTCGCGTCGACATCGATTTTCCCGAATTGCCACTGCTGCCGGGCCAGTACATGGTGCGGGTGCACGCGCTCGACCCGGAGGCCGTGCGCCTGTTCGATACCATGGAGGCCAAGCTTACCGTGCGCGGGGCCAGTCGCGAGGCAGGCGTTGTGCGCTTGCGGCACCAATGGCGGATGGGTGGGGCATGAGCGACGCGCTTGAATTCACCGGCGAGCGCTTCACGCCCGAATGTGTGCGCGAGATCTGGTATGAACACGTCCATCGCTACGCCTTTGCACAGTCATTGGCGCATGGCAAGCGGGTGCTTGATGCGGCTTGTGGCGAGGGATATGGCAGCGCCTTGCTGGCATCGACAGCCGAGTCGGTGCTGGGTGTGGATATTGACGAAAAAACCGTTGAGCACGCGCGCTCGCGATATGCCGGGAAGACAAATCTCGATTTCCGCTGCGACGATGTCACCCGGCTGGACGCCTTGCCCGAAGGTGGGTTCGACCTGATCACCTGCTTCGAGACACTGGAGCATCTGCATGCCCAGCAAGCCATGATGGCCGGGTTCACGCGTTTGCTTGCGCCCGGCGGCCTGCTGCTGGTGTCGTCGCCGGACAAGGCCGAATACAGCGACCGGCGCGGGTTCGACAATGAATTTCATGTTTGCGAGCTGTACCGCAGCGAGCTTGAGGCCTTGCTCGGCGAACATTTTCCGCATGTGCAACTGCTGGCGCAGAAGCTGCTGTTCCAGTCTGTCCTGTGGTCGTCCGACGGTGATCTGTCTGCGGCCGCCGCGGTGACCGACTCGGGGGGCACCCTGTCGCCGGGCATCCAATACCCGCCCATGTATTACCTGGCGATCTGCAGTCGGCAGCCGCTGCCGGACGTACCTGCACTGCACCTGTTCGGTGATGCAGCCGAATCGGTCTACGACCACTATAATGGCGAGGTGCGCAAGAATATCGCCGCTGGCCATCGCATTGCCGAGCTCGAGCAGCGCATCAATGAACTTGAAAGACGCCCGCAGCCGCCACATTCCTGGTGGCGCAGACTGTTTCGGCGTCGCTGATCACGGAGTACACGTGGAACATCAATTCAATCTCGGTTCGGCTATCCAGCCACCCCCGTTCATTCCCAGGAAAGACCCCGCCGCGCCGATGTATGCATCAGTTGAAGGGGTGGCCGTACCGTTGTCCGACGAGGAAGTGGTCTTCCAGACGCGCGGCCAGGACGAAGCCCAGGTACTGACAACCCAGGTGCTCATGAGCATGGATCACTGTCGGCCTTTCCGCAGCATGGACGAGCATGTGGCCGAGGTGATCCGCAAGGTGCCGGGTCTGGGCAACCACGATCGCGTGCGACAGGGCCTGGAGATGCTGGCGCGGACTGGTCTGATGATTTCCGATGCCGATTTCCTGGAGGATGCACGTGGCCATGCCCTGACGCCAGCACCCCTGGCCGGCCTGTGCATTCGTGCCTGCGACCGTCCCGACAGCGTCAGGCGCCTGCTCAATTCACTGGCCGAGAATGAACAGCGTCATGCAGCCGGTCATCGCGTGATCCTGCTCGATGATTCGCGCGATGACGGCGCGGCGCGACAGAACGCCGAGCTTCTGCGTGAGTTCGAGGCGCAGACCGGTTGTGGCACGGTCTATGTGGGCCGGCGGGAACAGGAGCAGGTGAAGAAGCAGCTGCTCAAGGCCCTGCCTGAGCATGGGCAGGCCATTGACAGTCTGCTGGATCGTCCCGCCAGCGGCTTTGGTGGCGGCCGCAACTGGAACATGGCGCTGCTGTTGACGGCCGGGCGACGCATGTTTCTGCTGGATGAGGATTTCGCGCTACCACTGAAAATGCACCCGGACGTGCAGGCCGGCATGTCGCTGGATCCGAATAGTCGTGCGGGGGCGTGGTTCCATGACAACCAGGCCGATGCACTCGACGCGGGGCAACGCGTGGATGGCGAGCCTTTCGAAATGCATCTGCAGTATGCCGGTCAGGCGCTGGGCCATGCGGCCAGCAGTGGCGATTGGGCCGTCGACCGGGAAGACCTGCGCGGGCTGACCATGGCCGACCTGCGTGGCTTGCACGATGGCTACCGTGTGCTGACGACCTTCAATGGCACCCGCGGCAGTACCGGCATGGCCAGTGCGCAGGCCCTGTTCCTGCTGGATCCGGACAGTCGCGCCCGCCTGTGCGCCAGCCGCGACGCCTACCTGCGCAACCTCGAGGGCGACAACCTGTGGCATGGCGGCGACCGCGCACGGGCAGCCAGCCAGGGCTTCATGACACCGTTTGCGGTGGACAACAGCGTGCTGCTGCCATGCACTCGTGTGGCCGGACGCAACGAGGATGCCTTGTTCAATACCCTGGCCCGGTTTTGTCATCCGCACACCCAGGCGATGTTCCTGCCGTACAGCATTGGACACGTGCAGGAACCCGGACGCGCGCGCGGCAAGGCACGTATCGGCCAGAAAGCCTGGCAGGTCAACGTCAACAGCTTTGCCTACGAGACACTCCTCAATCACACGGACCGCTGCATCTCCGATGATCCGGCCCAGCGCATGCGCTTTGCTGCCGATGTGTTCGATGACATCGCCAGTGCCAGTGAACATGGCCGCATCGTGCATCTGCGCGAGTATCTGAATTACGCACGCGGTGACATGATCGCCAAGTTGCAGCAGGAACTGGTTTCGGCCACGGATGCACCGGTATTCTGGCAGGCCGACGTGCGCGCCCTGATCGAGGCCAATGCCAAGGCCATGGCCGACAACAGTGCGCCACGGCTCAGCGATTGGCCCGAGCATGTTGACGCACACGGTTGTGCCGAAGGTCTGCAGCAGTCCATGGCTGAAATTGCTCTGGGTCTGCGTGCCTGGCCAGCCATGTGGCAGTGGGCCGAGCAACAGGGTGATCGGCTGCTGGATAGCCTGTGACTCAGGGCCACACCGGGCGTGCAGATTCATGGCCCGGTGTGGCAGTCATCATCGTGTCGGCCGACAGCGGCCCGCTGCTGGAGACCTGTATCGCCAACGTGTTGGCCAGCCCGCTGCCGCAGTGCGTGCAGTTGTTCGACAACGCATCGCGCGACGGCGTAGCGCAACGCATTGAGCAAAAGCACAAGGATGATGCCCGCCTGCACGTGGCCTGCAGCTCGCGCAACCTGGGGTTTGGCGCCGCGGTCAATCGGGCTGCAAAAGGCCTGACAAGCGACTGGCTCCTGATCCTCAACCCCGATGTCCTGTTGCCTCCGGCCGATCTGGAAAGGCTGATGAGCATTGCCGCAAGCAATGATGATGCCGGTCTCATCGGCGCCGTCATGGTGGACCAGGACGGGACGGTGGACCCGGCCTCGCGACGACGCGACCCGCTGTTGCGTCGTTCGCTGGCGCAGCTGGGTTTCGGTTCCGGTGAAACGGTCGACGACGCCTCGCCCATTCCCGCCTCGATGATCGAGGTCGAGGCCGTGTCAGGCGCCCTGATGCTGGTGCGGCGCAGCCTGCTGCGACGCATCGGCGGGTTCGATGAGCAGTATTTCCTGCATTTCGAGGATCTTGACCTGTGTCGTCGGGTGCGCGACGCGGGCAGCCGGGTTCTGCTGGCAGGTGAGCTGCGCGTGGTGCATGTCCAGGGCAGCTCCAGTCATCATCGCCCGGTCTTCGTGGCGTGGCACAAGCACCGCGGCATGTGGCGCTGGTTTCGCCAGCACGATCCGGCCGCCAGGTCATGGCTGGCCAGTGCGCTGGTGTGGCCCGGAATCTGGCTGCATTTTCTGGTGCAGCTACCGGCCATGCTCTGGTCCTCGCCGCGTGCTGATGCCAGGGCAATGCCCGGTGCATGACGACGCGCTGCTGCATGCTGCCTGACAGGTATCGCGTTCCTCGCCTAAACTGACACTGCAAGAACACTCTTGCGCCGTCTCAGCCAGGGCAAGCATGATCCGTGAAATCCTGAAAATGGGTGACCCGCGCCTGTCGCGTGTGGCGCCGCCGGTAGCCGCGGCCATGTTCGGCAGTGCCGATCTGGATGCGCTGGTTGGCGACATGTTCGACACCATGCGCCATGCCGGTGGCGTGGGGCTGGCGGCGCCGCAGATTGGTGTTGATCTGCAACTGGCCATCTTCGGCTTCGAATCCAGTGACCGCTACCCCGACGCCGAGGCCGTCCCGCGCACGATATTGCTGAATCCCGTCATCATCCCCTTGAGCGATACCAAGGAAGCGGGCTGGGAAGGCTGTCTTTCCGTGCCTGGACTGCGCGGTGTGGTGGAGCGCCATGCACGCATCCGTTATCGCGGACTGGATCCGCACGGGCAGCTGATCGAGCGCGAGGCGCAGGGCTTTCATGCCCGCGTGGTGCAGCATGAATGCGATCATCTGATCGGGCGGCTGTATCCGTCGCGTATCACCGATTTCAGTCAGTTCGGTTTCAATTCGGCACTGTTCCCGGAGCTGGCAGACCTGGAGCAGGCGTGAGGCTGGCCTGGCCTGCATGGCGACCCGGTCGGGCGCCGGCAAGCACGCCCACGCCATCGTCCCGCAATCCCGGTATCGATATCCTGCGCGGACATCCGTTGCCGGCGCGGGTGCTGTCGCGGGGCTGGGTCAGCCGGCCCGAAGCTGATTGATGCTCTCGCGCAGGGTCCTGGCGGCGGTGGCGGCTGCCTGTGCGTAATCGTCGCCCTCCGATGCGTACAGGATTGCGCGTGATGAACTGATCATCAGTCCGTGGCCGGATTCGGTCAGGCCGTGCTGCAGCACCGCAGCCAGGTCGCCGCCCTGGGCGCCGATACCCGGTACCAGCAGGGGCATGTCGCCGACCGTTGCACGCACCTGACCCAGTTCCCCGGGATAGGTGGCGCCGGTCACAAGCGCACAATTGCCATGTTCATTCCAGCTCTCGGCAATGGTCCGGGCCACGTGCAGAAACAGCGGACGACCGTTGCAGTCGAGGTTCTGGAAATCCTCGCCACCCGGATTGGAGGTCCGGCACAGCACGATGACGCCCTTGTCGGTACGGTCCAGGAATGGCTGGATCGAGTCGCGCCCCAGATACGGGTTCAGCGTGACCGCATCGGCTGCGTAGCGCTCAAAGGCTTCCCGCGCATAGCGTTCGGCGGTGGATCCGATGTCGCCGCGCTTGGCATCCAGAATGACGGGCACACCAGGATGTCTGGCGTGGATATGCGCAATCAGGCGTTCCAGCGCGTCCTCGGCTCGCAGCGCGGCGAAGTGGGCTATTTGCGGCTTGAAGGCGCAGACCTGGTCGGCGGTGGCGTCGACAATGTCGCGGCAGAATGCGAACACGGCATCGGACGACTCGCGCAATCCCTGCGGAAATCGAGCCGGATCCGGATCCAGCCCCACGCACACCAGCGTGTCCACCTCCGTCCAGCGCTGCCGCAATGCCTGCATGAAGTTCATGTGATGCTCCCGTTGCTTGTAGTGCATGATAAGTCACTGGATTCCCGCTTACGCGGGAATGACAAGAGGCGAGCAGACCCGGTTCCGTGACTCCGCCCTCGCCCCTTGCCTGCAGGCGAAGGATCAATCAGGCAGCAGACCGAGTCCCGAGCCCCGAGTCCCGAGTGCTGCGCACAGTACCAGACTGGATCCCGGCCTGCGCCGGGATGACGAACTGCGTGGCATCATGCACGGCCGATTGTGGTGCATCGTGGCCATGCCGAGTCCCGAGTCCCGAGTCCCGAGTCCCGAGTCCCGAGTCCCGAGTCCCGAGTCCCGAGTCCCGGCACTCAAGCCAGTTTCTTGTAGCGCACCCGATGCGGGCGCGCGGCGTCTTCGCCCAGGCGACGCTTCTTGTCTTCCTCGTATTCGCCGTAGTTGCCGGGGAAGAACTCGACATGCGAGTCACCCTCGAAGGCCAGGATATGCGTGGCAATGCGGTCCAGGAACCAGCGATCATGGCTGATCACCATGGCGCAGCCGGGAAATTCCAGCATGGCATCTTCCAGCGCGCGCAGGGTTTCCACGTCCAGGTCATTGGAGGGTTCGTCCAGCAGCAGCACGTTGCCGCCTTCGAGCAGGGTCTTGGCCAGATGCAGGCGACCGCGCTCACCACCCGACAGGGTGCCGACACGTTTTTGCTGGTCGGTGCCCTTGAAGTTGAAGCGGCCGATGTAGGCGCGTGACTGGATCTCGAAATTGCCGATGGTGATGATGTCCGAGCCGCCGGAAATTTCCTGCCAGACATTGTTGTCGCCCTGCAGCTCGGCACGCGACTGGTCCACGTAGGCCAGGTTGACCGTGGGCCCGATTTCGACCTCGCCCGAATCGGGTGTTTCGGCTCCGGTGATCAGTTTGAACAGGGTCGACTTGCCGGCACCATTGGGGCCGATCACGCCGACAATGGCGCCCGGTGGCACGCTGAAGGACAGGTCGTCGATCAGCAGGCGGTCGCCGAAGCCCTTGCTGACACCCTTGAACTCGATCACCCGGTTGCCCAGACGCTCGCCGGGCGGAATGAAGATCTCGTTGGTCTCGTTGCGGCGCTGGTAGTCGACTGCATTGAGCTCCTCGAAGCGCTGCAGACGTGCCTTGCCCTTGGACTGGCGGCCCTTCTTGGCCGAGCGTACCCATTCCAGCTCGCGCTTGAGCGCCTTCTGGCGGGCCTTCTCCGACGACGCTTCCTGCAGCAGGCGCTCCTGCTTCTGTTCCAGCCAGGACGAGTAGTTGCCTTTCCAGGGAATGCCGTGGCCGCGATCGAGTTCCAGAATCCACTCGGCCGCATTGTCGAGAAAATAGCGATCATGGGTGACCGCCACCACGGTGCCGGTGAAATCCTTGAGGAACTGTTCCAGCCAGTCCACCGATTCGGCGTCCAGATGGTTGGTTGGTTCGTCCAGCAGCAGCATGTCCGGCTTGCTCAGAAGCAGGCGGCACAAGGCCACGCGACGCTTTTCGCCACCGGAAAGCGGACCGATCTTTGCGTCCCAGGGCGGGATGCGCAGGGCATCGGCAGCAATCTCCAGCTGCCGTTCCAGTGCGTGCGCATCATTGGCCTGGAGCAGGTTTTCCAGCTTCTGCTGTTCCTCGGCCAGCTTTTCGAAATCGGCGCCTTCCTCGGCATAGGCGGCGTAGATTTCCTCCAGCCTCGCCTGCGCCTGGAGCACTTCGCCCACTCCTTCCTCGACGGCCTCGCGCACGGTCTTGTCGGGATCAAGCTCGGGTTCCTGCGCCAGGTAACCCACCTTGATGCCCGGTTGCGGCCGTGCCTCGCCCTGGAAGTCCTGGTCGACGCCGGCCATGATGCGCAGCACGGTGGACTTGCCGGCACCGTTCAGGCCCAGCAGGCCGATCTTGGCACCAGGGAAGAAGGACAGCGAGATGTCCTTGATGATCGGACGACGCGGCGGAATGGTCTTGCTGACCGCGTTCATGGTGTAGATGTACTGCATGCAGGCTCCGCAAAGTGTCTGGGTTTGAATGGAGATCAACCGCCCATTATACGGTCCTTTGAGCTTCCTGCCCGTATCCACCGGCATTCGG
This sequence comes from uncultured Gammaproteobacteria bacterium, assembly GCA_963800395.1. Taxonomy (GTDB): domain Bacteria; phylum Pseudomonadota; class Gammaproteobacteria; order Xanthomonadales; family Rhodanobacteraceae; genus DASSBG01. The sequence continues at coordinate 74,949 of CAWDBD010000003.1, read as the reverse complement.
GGAGCGGTGCGCGCGGTGGCCGAGCAAACCCCAGCATCGTCATTCTGCGCGCAGCCGCAGTAAATCCACACGCACGCGGCGGCATGTGTTGCCGCCTTTCTGCAGCGTTGTCAGGTTGCGCCCTGCAGCCGCAGCATGCCGGGCAGGGGATGCCGGATTCTGATTCTGGCCAGAGCGGCACAGGTCTGCGGGCCGGCATATGTTGGGTTATTGGCTGCGCTGGGCTACCATTTCCGTCTGATTCCGGCTGCACTGGGCGGCCCGGACCGCTTTCGAGGTGCGAGTGATGTTTTCCCGATCTGAGCATATTGCCGGCTACGACGACGAGCTGGCCAGGGCCATTGCTGCCGAAGCGCAGCGTCAGGAGGATCACGTCGAGCTGATTGCTTCGGAAAATTATGCCAGTCCGCGTGTCATGGAGGCCCAGGGATCGGTGCTGACCAACAAGTACGCCGAGGGCTATCCGGGCAAGCGCTACTACGGTGGCTGCGAGCATGTGGACGTTGCCGAGGCGCTGGCCATCGAGCGGCTGAAGAAGCTGTACGACTGCGACTACGCCAACGTGCAGCCACATTCGGGTTCGCAGGCCAACCAGGCGGTCTACTTTGCGCTGCTGCAGCCGGGCGACACCATCCTCGGCATGAGCCTGGCGCATGGCGGCCACCTCACCCATGGCGCCAAGCCGAACATCTCCGGCAAACTGTTCAACGCGGTGCAGTACGGCGTCGACGAGCACGGCCGCATGGACTACGACGAGATCGAACGGCTGGCGCTCGAGCACAAGCCGAAGATGCTGATCGGTGGTTTCTCGGCCTACTCGCAGGTGGTCGACTGGGCGCGCATGCGTGCCATTGCCGACAAGGTCGATGCGATCTTCATGGTCGACATGGCGCATGTGGCCGGGCTGATCGCCGCCGGCGTGTATCCCAGCCCGCTGCCGCACGCGCACGTGGTTACCTCGACCACGCACAAGACCCTGCGCGGCCCGCGTGGTGGCCTGATCGTGGCAAAAAACCCGTCCGAGGAGTTGGTCAAGAAGCTGCAGTCGATCGTGTTTCCGGCGCTGCAGGGTGGCCCGCTGATGCACGTGATCGCGGCCAAGGCGGTGGCCTTCAAGGAGGCCCTGGAGCCGGACTTCAAGACCTACCAGCAACAGGTAGTGAAGAACGCCCGGGCTCTGGCTGGCACCCTGATCGAGCGCGGCTACGACATTGTTTCCGGTGGCACCGAGAACCACCTGATCCTGGTCAGCCTGATCGAGCGCGGCATCACCGGCAAGGATGCCGAGGCGGCACTGGGCAAGGCCAACATCACCGTGAACAAGAACGCGGTGCCGAATGACCCGCAGAAACCGTTCGTGACCTCGGGCCTGCGCCTGGGCACCCCGGCGGTGACCACGCGCGGCTACACCGAGACCGACTGCGTCGAACTGGGTGGCTGGATCTGCGATATCCTCGATTCCCCCGACAACGAGTCGGTAATCGACAGCGTACGCGAGAAGGTGCTGGCGCAATGCCGCAAGTATCCGGTTTATGGATAGCTTGAGTGCGGGACTCGGGACTCGGGGCACGGGACTCGGCGAAGAGCCGGGTTTCCGGCCCTTGATCGATGTTGCCCCGAAACCCCGATCACTCCGCGTTTGCCTCAGGCAGCAACGAAATCACCGCTTTACCGAGTCCCGAGTCCCGAGTCCCGAGTCCCGGTGTTATCGAGTCCCGAGCCCCGAGCCCCGACCAGACTGATGCACTGCCCCTTCTGCCAGCACGACGATACCCGCGTGATCGACTCGCGCCTGACCGAGGACGGCGCGATTGTGCGGCGGAGGCGCGAGTGTCCGCAATGTGGCGAGCGCTTCAACACTTTCGAGACGGTGGAACTGAAGCTTCCCAGCATCGTCAAGAGTGACGAGCGGCGTGAAACCTTTGACGAAAACAAGCTGCGCCTCAGTTTTGAGCGTGCGCTGCAGAAGCGGCCGGTCCCGAGCCATGCCGTGGATGCCGCCGTGCGCTCGGTCATTGACGCCCTGCGCCGGCGCAGTGAGCGTGAGGTGCCTTCGCGGCAGATTGGCGAGTTGGTCATGGAGGCGCTGAAGAAGCTTGACCAGGTAGCCTATGTGCGTTTTGCCTCGGTGTATCGCAAATTCGAGGACGTACATGCCTTCCGCGAAGAAATCGAGCGCCTGGAGCGTGACCTGCCTGACCTGAAGGACTTGCAGATACCATTGCTGGGGGACAACTCCGGCAAGCCCGGCAAATAGCCGGCCGGGCAAGGGCCAGGCATGTTTTCAATACGCGACCACCAGCACATGCAGCGCGCCCTGCAACTGGCCGAACGTGGCCTGTTCACCAGCATGCCAAACCCGCGGGTGGGCTGCGTGATCGCGCACGGTGATGCTGTCGTCGGCGAGGGCTTTCACGCCCGTGCCGGCGAGCCGCATGCCGAGGTTTTTGCCTTGCGTGAGGCGGGCGATCGGGCGCGCGGCGCCACGGCCTATGTGACGCTGGAGCCGTGTGCGCATCATGGCCGCACGCCGCCCTGTGCCGACGCATTGGTCGATGCCGGGGTGGTGCGGGTGGTAGTGGCCAGCGAGGACCCCAATCCGCAGGTCGACGGCCGCGGCCTGACGCGTTTGCGCGACGCCGGGATCACGGTGGATACCGGATTGCTGCGTGCGGAGGCACGCGAACTCAATATCGGCTTTTTCAGCCGCATCGAACGCCGGCGACCCTTCGTGCGGGTCAAGCTGGCCATGAGTCTTGACGGGCGCACGGCGCTGGCCGACGGAAGCTCGAAGTGGATCACCGGCGAGGCAGCGCGCGCCGACGTGCAGAGGTGGCGGGCACGCAGTTCGGCGATCCTCACCGGCAGCGGTACCGTATTGGCCGACGATCCGCGCCTGACTGTGCGTCTGTCTGACGTGCCGTTTGTGCCGCCGCTGCGCGTGGTGCTGGATCGGCAGTTGCGCACGCCCGAGGGCGCGCGGCTGCTTGACGGCTCCGCGCCGACGCTGCTCCTGCATGCTGCCTCGGTGCAGCCCGACGCGCGTTTTGCTGCGGTCGAGTGCGCTGCCGTGCCCGAATCCTCATCCGGTCTTGATCTGGATGCGGTACTGGCCCTGCTGGCCGAGCGCGAAATCAATGAATTGCATGTCGAGGCCGGACCGACCCTGGGCGGTGCGCTGCTCTGTGCGGGATTGGTCGACGAATTGCTGCTCTATGTGGCGCCGGTATTGCTGGGCAATCGGGCGCGGCCCTTGCTGATGCTGCCACCGTTGGCAGACATGGCCGAACGCTGGCAGCTGAATGTCCTGGATCGGCTGCCCATTGGCGAGGACCTGCGCATTCGACTGCGACCGCATGCCGCGGGGGCTCAGGCTCCAGCCTGAAGCCGCAGCCGGTTCCGGGCCGGGTCAAGCGGACACTGGCCCGCCTGACGACGGCGGGTGTTATCATGTGCGTCGCCGGGCTCGCCCGGTGCAGCAACATCAACAACGTCTTCAGGGCGGGGTGAAAGTCCCCACCGGCGGTAGGTGCCAAGGCACGAGCCCGCGAGCGCTCACGAGGTTTCGTGAGGTCAGCAGATCCGGTCCAAATCCGGAGCCGACGGTCACAGTCCGGATGAAAGAAGACGGCCACGCAACCCGATGGGTTGTGCAGCCTCGTGCCTTGAGGCGTTTTTCGTTCATTCCACATGACGGGAAACGTTTCATGAAAGTCCTAGTGGCAACACCCGGGTGTGCCTCCCGACCGGGAACGCACTGACATGTTCACGGGCATCATCCAGTGCGTGGGTCGCGTGCGTGCGCTCGAGCCGCGCGGTGGAGACGTGCGCCTGAGCATTGCCAGCGGCGAGCTTGACCTGTCCGACGTGCAGCCTGGCGATTCGGTCGCCGTATGCGGCTGCTGCCTCACCGCCGTGGCGCTGGATGCGGACGGCTTCGCTGCCGACGTGTCCAACGAGTCGCTGTCACTGACCACGCTGGGCAGCCTCAAGGCCGGCGATCCGGTCAATCTGGAGAAGGCACTGCGTCTGGCCGACCACCTCGGCGGACACCTGGTGTCCGGCCATGTCGACGGCATCGGCTCGGTCGTCTCGATCCGGCCGGACGGGCGTTCGCAGCGCTGGGTCTTCGAGGTGCCGCAGGAGCTCGCCCGCTACATCGCGCACAAGGGCTCGATCACCATTGACGGCACCAGCCTGACCGTGAACGAGGTCGAGGGCGTGCGCTTCGGCGCCAACCTGATCCCGCATACGGTGGAACAGACCACCTTCGCCCAGCGGCGCAGCGGTGATGCCGTGAACATCGAGGTCGATCTGCTGGCGCGCTACGTCGAACGCCTGCTCGGCAGCGGCGCACACGGCAGCACCGGCGCGTAGTTTCCTTCGCGCGACTTCATCCGACACGGACACTCTCTCTCGCGTACAGCCGGGGGAAATGCAAAAGGCAATTGATACATGGCATTCAACACCATCCCCGAAATCCTCGAAGACATCCGTGCCGGCCGCATGGTGGTGATGCTGGATGACGAGGATCGCGAAAACGAGGGCGACCTTATCATGGCGGCCGACAAGGTGCGTGCCGAGGACATCAACTTCATGATCAGCGAAGCGCGTGGCCTGGTCTGCCTGGCGCTGGATCAGGCGCGCTGTCGCCAGCTGGCTCTGCCGCCGATGGTGCGTGACAACAATTCGCCTTTCCACACCAACTTCACCGTGTCCATCGAGGCTGCCGAGGGCGTTACCACGGGCATTTCCGCCTTCGATCGCGCCCATACCATTCGCGTCGCGGTGAAGGACGATGCGCAGCCGGCAGACCTGCACCACCCGGGACATGTCTTTCCATTGACCGCGCATGCAGACGGCGTGCTGGGCCGCGCCGGCCACACCGAAACCGCGGTGGACCTTGCCCGCCTGGCCGGACTGGCGCCGGCGGGCGTGCTGGTGGAAGTGCTTGACGAAGATGGCTCCATGGCGAGGCAGCCTGAACTGCAAGTCTTCGCGCAGCGGCATGGCCTGAAAATAGGCACGGTGGCCGACCTGATCCGTTACCGGCAGCAGAACGAAGCGGCTGCCGTGCCCGCGATGGCAGGCGCTCAGGGTAAAATGGGCGATCCCATGAAATCATCTGCCAAGACCCGTGCGCTCGATCCCGCCCACCCGGCGCCGGACGGTGCCCGATATGCGATCGTCGCCAGCCGCTGGAATGCGGATGTGGTGGATGCGCTGGTGCGCGGTGCACGCCAGGCCTTGCACCAGGCCGGGGCAGGGGATGCGGCGGTGGACGTGCTGCGGGTTCCGGGTGCCTGGGAAATTCCGGCTGCAGCGGCGCAGCTTGCCAGGGCCGGACAACATGCGGCGATCATCGCCCTGGGATGTGTCATTCGCGGTGAAACACGGCATTATGAACACGTCGCCGATTGCTGTGCGCAAGGTCTCATGGACGTCGCCACGCATCAGGCACTGCCCGTGCTGAACGGCGTGCTGGCGGTGGAAAAGAAGGAGCACGCGCTGGCACGTGCCGGTGGCGAGTCCGGCAACAAGGGATTTGATGTGGCCCGCGCGGCGGTGGAAATGACCCGGTTATGGAGTGCAACATGGTGAAGCGCGAACGGCGCACAGATGGTATCGACCCGGCGGCGCGTTCGCGCGCGCGGCGTCGTGCAGTACAGGCCCTGTATGCCTGGCAGATGAGTGGCAGTTCCATGGCCGAGATCATCGACCAGTTTCGCCACGAACAGGATATGGAAGTGGCTGATCTGGCTTATTTCGAAGACCTGCTCAATGGTGTCGAGCGCGAGCATGAAGGCATCGACGAGGCACTGGGGCCGTGGCTGGATCGCACTATCGAAGAGGTCGACCCGCTGGAGCGTGCCGTGCTCCGCATGGCGGGTTATGAACTGAAGTTCCGCGACGACGTGCCCTATCGGGTGGTGCTGAACGAGGCGATCGAGGCGGCCAAGCGTTTCGGTGCCGATTTCGGTCATACCTACGTCAATGGCGTGCTTGACCATGCGGCGGCCGCCTGGCGCAGCGCCGAGTATGCAAAAAGCCAGCCGTGAGATAGCGCCTGATGGAATTCGAGCTGATTTCGCGCTTGCTCGCTGCCACCGCCTGCCAGCGCGAGGACGTGGTTCTGGGTGCTGGCGACGATGGTGCGGTGCTTTCGGTAGCCAGCGGGCAGCAGCTGGTGGCCTCCGTCGATACCCTGGTCGAGGGCGTGCACTTCCTGCCCGGCACGGCGGCCCGGGACATCGGCTGGAAAGCGCTGGCTGCCAATCTGTCCGACCTGGCGGCCATGGGCGCAAGCCCGGCCTGGGCCCTGCTTGGCCTGACCATGCCCAAGGCCGACAGCGGCTTTGTCGATGGGCTGGCGGCGGGTTTCAACGCCCTCGCGGGTCGCTACAAGTTGTGTCTGGTAGGTGGCGACACCACCAGCGGGCCACTCACCGTGGGCATCACCGTGCTCGGTCTGGTACCGACCGGCAAGGCGCTCACACGGCGTGGCGCGCAGCCGGGTGACGTGATTTTCGTGACCGGCACTCTTGGCGCCGGTGCTGCCGGTCTTCACTGCCTGCAGCCGGAGCATGACGATGCCGATCGCCTGCTGTCAGCCCCGGGAGATGCGCGCGAACAGCTCATCGAACGCTATATGCGCCCGCTGCCGCGTATCGACGTGGGCCGCAACCTGCGCGATGTGGCCAGCGCCTGCATCGATCTGTCAGACGGGCTTCTGGCCGACCTCGGCCATCTGTGTTCGGCCAGTGGCGTCGGCGCCGAAATCGAGGCGGCGCGCCTGCCGCGTGCCGCCGCGCTGATGGATCTGTTCGGTGAAGCAGCCTCGATCGAATATGCCCTGGGTGGGGGCGATGACTACGAATTGTGCTTCACCGTGCCTGCTCGCAAGGCGGATGCGCTGGCGGCCGACCTGGTGCGGGCAGGGCACGCAGTCAGCCGCATTGGCCGTATTGTCGATGGCACCAGCGTATGCGTGCTGGGCGAGAACGGGCGACCGATCACGCCGCGCTGGCGTGGCTGGGAGCATTTTGGCTCATGAGCCTGAGCACGGACCAGCGCCGCATCCTGTTGCGTCAGCCCAGCGGCTGGATTGCCCTGGGGCTGGGCTCCGGGCTTGCCCCGCAAGCTCCCGGCAGCGTGGCCTCGCTGGTGGCCCTGCTGCCCTGGCTGGCCCTGCGCCACCTGCCCTGGCCGTACTACCTGCTGATGCTGACACTGGGCTTCGCGCTGGGCGTGTGGGCCTGTGGCCGCGCCGGTCGCGCCATTGGCGTCGCCGATCACGGGGCCCTGGTCTGGGATGAGTACATTGGCCAGTGGCTTGCGTGGCTGCCGGTGCTGGCGGCGCCCTGGCCCTGGGTTCTGGCTGGATTCATGCTGTTTCGGATGTTCGATATCTTCAAGCCATGGCCCATCGGCTGGGCGGACCGCCGCTTCAAGGGCGGGCTGGGGGTGATGCTGGACGATGTTCTTGCCGGCCTGGCGGCAGCCTGCTGCCTTGCGCTGCTGATGTGGCTGGCACGGGTGATGTAGTCGATCACGGGCCGCTCTGGCGGGCCACCCCCCGGATGGGTTTATCATGCGGTGGACAGTTCCGGGCAGGGCCGGGGCTATACTCAACCATCATCGTGGGGAGAATCGCATGGATATTGCTGAACTGCTGGCCTTCTCGGTCAAGAACAAGGCCTCGGATCTGCACATCTCGGCCGGCCTGCCGCCGATGATTCGCGTGGACGGCGACATTCGCCGGATCAACATCCCTTCGCTGGAGCACAAGCAGGTTCACGCGCTGATCTACGACATCATGTCGGACAAGCAGCGACGCGACTACGAGGAGTTCCTGGAAGTCGACTTCTCGTTCGAGATTCCCGGTCTGGCGCGCTTTCGCGTCAATGCCTTCAACCAGAACCGTGGCGCTGCGGTGGTGTTCCGTACCATTCCCGCCGAGGTGCTGACGCTGGAGGACCTGGGTGCTCCAAGTGTGTTCAAGGAGTTGATCGACCAGCCTCAGGGCCTGATCCTGGTTACCGGCCCGACCGGTTCGGGCAAATCGACCACGCTGGCGGCGATGGTCGATCACATCAACAAGAAAGAGCACGGCCATCTGCTCACCATCGAGGACCCGATCGAGTTTGTGCACACCGCGCAGCGCTGTCTGATCAACCAGCGCGAAGTGCACCGCGACACGCACGGATTCAACGAGGCGCTGCGCTCGGCCTTGCGCGAGGATCCGGACTTCATCCTGGTCGGCGAGATGCGCGACATCGAGACCATCCGCCTTGCCCTGACGGCGGCCGAGACCGGTCACCTGGTGTTCGCCACCCTGCATACCAGCTCCGCGGCCAAGACCATCGACCGCATCATCGACGTGTTTCCGGCCGGCGAGAAGCCGATGGTGCGCTCGATGCTGTCCGAATCCCTGCGTGCGGTGATTTCCCAGACCCTGCTGAAAAAGGTCGGTGGCGGCCGAATCGCTGCGCACGAGATCATGATCGGCATTCCCGCCATCCGCAACCTGATCCGCGAAGACAAGGTGGCACAGATGTACTCGTCCATCCAGACCGGCCAGCAGCACGGCATGCAGACCCTTGACCAGTGCCTGCAGGATCTGGTCAAGCGCGGCCTGATCACGCGCCAGACCGCGCTGCCGAGAGCCAAGTCCAAGGAAATCTTCAAGTGAGCTCAGGATGCGCTCATCCCGTGCAGGCCATGGATGGCCGCTGACACGGGATCCAGAATCAGGAAAAGTGCAGCTCATCCCGTGCAGGCCATGGATGGCCGCTGACACGGGATCCAGTAATCAGAAAGGGCGCCCATCCCGCGCAGCACATGGATGGCCGCTGACACGGGATCCAGTAATCAGAAAGGGCGCCCATCCCGTGCAGCACATGGATGTGCGCTGACACGGGATCCAGAATCAGGAAAAGTGAGCTCATCCCGTGTAGCACATGGATGTGCGCTGACACGGGATCCAGAATCAGGAAAAGTGCGCTCATCCCGTGCAGGCCATGGATGGCCGCCGACACGGGATCCCGTAACCTCGAAGGCCGCATACCTCGCAAGCCGAAGGCTCGGTGCGACCAAATCCGCTTCCGGCCACAAGGTGACCTGCATCACCGAAATGGCGATTGAATTGCAATCGGTCGGTGACGGCGGTCGCAGGGCGCGCTAAAGTGGTGTGCAGGCAACACTGCCCGCTCACGGGAGGCTATTCATGGCCAGCGTTGATTTCACCTCATTTCTGAAACTGATGGCGCACAAGAAGGCGTCGGACCTGTTCATCACTGCCGGTGTCGCACCATCGATCAAGGTGAACGGTCGCATCGTGCCGATCACACAGGAGGCGCTGACGCCACAGCAGTCGCGCGACATGGTGCTGAACGTGATGACGCCGCAGCAGCGCGAGGAGTTCGAGAAGACCCACGAGTGCCAGTTTGCCATCGGTGTGTCCGGCGTCGGGCGTTTTCGTGTGTCGTGCTTCTACCAGCGCAACCACGTCGGCATGGTGCTGCGCCGCATCGAGACCAGGGTCCCGACTTTCGAGGAGCTGAATCTGCCGCCGATCCTCAAGCAGCTGGCGATGACCAAGCGCGGCATCATCATCTTCGTCGGCGCCACAGGTACCGGCAAGTCGACGTCGCTGGCATCCATGATCGGCTACCGCAACAAAAATTCGACCGGTCATATCATCACCATCGAGGATCCCATCGAATACGTGCACAAGCACGAGGGCTGCATCATCACCCAGCGCGAACTGGGCATCGATACCGACTCCTGGGAAAACGCGCTGAAAAATACCCTGCGTCAGGCGCCCGACGTGATCATGATCGGCGAGGTGCGTACCCGCGAGACGATGGAGCACGCCATCAACTTCTCCGAAACCGGTCATCTGTGCCTGTGTACCCTGCATGCCAACAACGCCAATCAGGCCATGGATCGCATCGTTCACTTCTTCAATGAAGATCGGCGCGAACAGTTGTTCATGGACCTGTCGCTGAACCTCAAGGGCGTGGTTGCACAGCAGCTTATTCCAACCCCGGACGGCAAGTCGCGGCGTGTGGCCATGGAGATCATGCTGGGCACGCCACTGGTGCAGGACTACATCCGCAAGGGTGAGATCCACAAGCTCAAGGATGTCATGAAGGAGTCGACCAATCTCGGCATGCAGACCTTCGACCAGAGCCTGTTCACTCTCTACCAGGACGGCGAAATCAGCTACGAAGACGCACTGCGCCACGCCGACTCCGCCAACGAGGTCCGCTTGCGTATCAAGCTCGCCCAGGGCGGCGATGCCCACACCCTGTCACAGGGGATGGACGGCGTCGAGCTGGAAGAATCCGGCGACGAGAACACCATGCAGTTCTGAGCATGCCTGCCGCCGGGCGATGGCATCGGCGGCAGGCGTGCGGTGAGCCGGTTTTCGGCTCAGTGGGTGCTGGCGGCCAGCTCTGTTTCCGACTGGACCACCAGACCGCTCTTGTCCATGTGCACCTTGAAATTCAGCTGCTTCAAGCTTTCATAGGATTTTGCTGCCGCATCGATCGACTCGCGCATGCTTTTGGCGCTGCCCAGCTCGCTTGCGTCCTTGCCCTGGGCGGCAACAGGGACAAATCTGTCTGCAGCGGAGCGAATCCATTGCGCAAGAGTGGCGCCCTCGAGATGCACCGATGCAAGCTGGCCGGCCGCGCCGCCAGCAGCTGACAGCGCGGTCGGAAGTTTGTCCTTTTCTTGGGGGCCAATGCTGAGGGCAAGCGCATGATCGTTCATGGCCAGCCATACCGGTTCCCTGGTGAACTGGCTGAGTGACCTGGGCAGTGCGACGGGTTTGCCATCGGGCTTGAGCTGCATGCTGTTGAGCGGTTGCAGCATGGTCTTGGCCATGGCCAGCACGCTCTCCGGGTCCTTGAGCGCCAGCAGCAGGCGGCCCTGCACCTGGGGCATGCTGTCCTTGTCACTGCCCGCGCCAAGGCTGTCGATTGCGGCGCGCAGGCCACGCAGATTGCCGAAGGGTGGAATGGCCGTCTGCACGATCTTCTGGCCGATTTGCTCGAACGCCTTGTTCATTCCGGTCAGGGGCTTGCAGGTAAAGGGTTTTGCTGCCACCGCCTGTGCCTGCGCTGTCCAGAAATCACGAATCTCGGGCATCGGCAGAGCAATGGCGACGTCGACCGGCGCGTGCCGGGTATCGCCCAGACCGGGCAGAGTCGACCTCACCCCGGTGAATGCGGCGCTGATGTCGGGGGCAAAGTTCACATTCATGCGCTGGCTGGCACGCACCGTGTCCAGATGTGTATAGCCAAAAGTGATTTGCGGCACGCGCGCAGCGATGCGCTTCAGGTCGCTCTGGCAGGCAGGGCCGGCAAGCTCGGTCAGTACTGCACTCAAGTCCCTGTCCTTTGCGCCGTCGGTGCTCTCGAGCAGGCTCCTGACCATGCCATCCTTGCCGGAACTCAGGTCGGTCAGCAGCTTGTCGGTGTCCAGATAGCCAATGCCCTGCGGGATGTAGCCCTGCTTGTCAGCCAGCGTGGCCAGGCGTGATGCCACGGCGTCCGTGGCGGCGGGCATGTCGGCGCCAAGCGCAAACCTGAGCTGCTTTTGATCCTGCCCCATGGGAAGCAGCGCAAGCACGAATTGCCCCTCATGTTGCGAGGCGACGGCCTGCAGCTTCAGCTCCGTCAGATCCAGGTGGCGGTAGTCGATGCCATCGATGCTGCCGGCCTTCAGGGTCACATCAGACACCTTGGCCAGATGCGTGATGAAGGCCTGGAATTTGGCCGGATCCTTGAGTTGCCCGCGAAGCACCGGACTCATTCCCAGGCCATACCATGCGAAGTGGCCGCCCAGGTCCACCCCCGCGTCAGCAAACTTCTGCTGCCAGGTCGTGCCATCCATTTCGTCGGCCATGGCCGACATCAGCTTTGCCAGTCGAGGCGAATCGTCTGCCAGTTCGCGTGCGGCTTGCCGGTTGTGGCGAACCTGCATCGGAATCTGCGCATTGGCGGTGGCCAGCCAGGCATCCAGCACGTCGCGCTTCAGTGGCTCGAGGTTGGCGAAAACATAGGGCGTGTCGGCCGGCACATGGGCCAGTACCGCCTGGTCCGTGTGCGTGTCGCTGCTGCATGCACCCAGCACGGCCAGGAGGCCGCCGAGAACAAAGATCGGAATCGGGCGTGAGCGAAATTTCATGGCAGGGTCCTTGCAAGGTTTCGAATGGTCATCCTTGGTGATCGCATGCGAGCCGTCAATGGACATGTGTCATGCATGACAGCAGATTCAGACTCGTGTTCAGCTTTTGCTCAGCAACTCGGCCAGCACGGCCATGCGCACCGCTACGCCATTGCGTACCTGCTGCAAAATCTGCGATTGTGGCCCGTCCGCGACTTCAGGCGTGATTTCGATGCCGCGGTTGATGGGCCCCGGATGCAGCACCAGGCAGTCAGGCGCGGCACGCTTGAGCCGCCGGGCATCAAGGCCGAAGTCGCGGAAATAGTCCCGCGTGTCCGGCACCTCCTTGCTGTTCATGCGTTCCAGTTGCAGGCGCAGCATGATGATCACGTCGGCACCTTCGACCGCGCTGTCGAAGTCCTCATGCAGGCTGCAGCCTGCCAACTCGTCAGCATCGGGCAACAGTGGCCTCGGACCGCACAGGCGCAGTTCGCCTGCACCCAGAGCCCTGAGCGCGTGGATGTCCGAGCGCGCCACACGCGAGTGACGGATGTCACCGCATATGGTGACGGTCAGCTTGCTGAAGTCAGCGTGCTGCTGACGAATGGTGAGTGCATCCAGCAGACCTTGCGTGGGGTGACCCTGGTTGCCGTCGCCGGCATTGATGACGGCGACATGGCTGTAGGCATGGCGGGCCAGATACGCGGGTGTGCCGACACGCTTGTGTCGCACTACCAGCGCATCCAGTTGCATCGCTTCCAGAGTATGCAGGGTGTCGATAAGCGTCTCGCCCTTGCTGGTCGAGGCGTGCGCGGTGTCGAAATTGACCACCCACGCACCCAGCCGACGCGCGGCCAGTTCGAAGGAGGTACGGGTACGGGTGGAGGGTTCGAAGAAAAGATTGATGACCGTGCGCCCGGCCAGCAACTGGCTGTCGCTGCCATGTTGTACAAAGTTGTCGGCGCGATCGAGGATGCTGGTGATAATGGCTGGATCAAGATGCTCCAGGGTGACCAGATGGCGCAATGTTTCAGTCATGTCGGGGAGTTGCGTTCGCAGGGTTGAGGGAAAGCCAGGATTCCAGGATCACGGCGGCTGCCATCGCATCGAGGTCGGCTGCATGGCGGCGGCGCTTGCTGCCCGCGCTGCGCGCCTGGGCGAAGCGTCGGGCTGCTTCCTGCGAGGTATGGCGCTCGTCGCAAAGATGTACGGGGCAGTCAAAGCGTTTGTCCAGTTCTGCGGCGAAGCGTCGCGCGCGCCGACTCATGTTCTGCTCGCTGCCGTCAAGGGCCAGCGGCAGGCCGACAACCAGGGCGGCGGGCTGCCATTGTGCAACAAGCTGCGCTACGGCGTCCCAATCCGGCACGGCATTGCGCATGCCAAGCGTTGCCAACGGCCGCGCATTTCCGGTCAGGTTTTCACCCACGGCCACACCAGTGAGACGGGTGCCTAGGTCGAACCCGAGAAAACGGCGGGCTTCCGCGATCATGCGTGGCCGACGTGCTGACTCAATTGATGGCTGTCAAAACCCATCAGACGGGTCGCTGCCTGCCAGCGGTCGTCGGCGTCAATGTCAAACAGAATCTGTGCTGTGGCGGCCACCGTGAGCCATGCATTTTCGGCCAGTTCCTGTTCCAGCTGGCCTGCGCCCCAGCCGGCATAGCCCAATGCCAGCAATGCCTGGCTCGGGCCCTTGCCCGTCGCCATGGCCAGCAAGATGTCGCGCGAGGTGGTAATGGCCCAGTGTTCGTCGATGCGGTGGCTGGATTCCCATTTGCCGTCCTTGGCCGGGTGCAGGATGAAACCGCGTTCGGGCTGCATCGGGCCACCCATCACGACCTGAATCTGTTTGGTATCTTCGCGATCGGTCGGCATGTCCAGTTGGTCAAGTACCTTGCGAAAGGTGAATTCGGCAGGTCGGTTGACCATCAGACCGACCGCACCTTCGTCGTTGTGCTGGCACAGCAAGGTCACGCCACGCTCGAAATTCGGGTCGCCCATGCTGGGCATGGCCACCAGCAGCTGCCCCGAAAGGGATGGGAATGACTTCTCGCTCATGCCGCCATTGTACGGCAACACGGGAACCCTGATTCACCCGACCTGAATCGGGCGTCTTTCCCGAGGGCGGCAGGCAGGCCCGGAGCGGGCGCATGAGGGCAGCGAAACCCGGCAGAGCACGCTCAGCCGCGAGTGCGCAGGTTGCCGCCGGGCAGGAATTGCCAGGTGCGGGTAATGTTGAACTCGTCGTAGTTGCCCGCCTTCCTGGGAATGGGCGGGAACGGCGCCGACAGATGCACGATGCGCAAGGCGGCATCGTCGAGCAACTTGTGTCCCGAGCTCTGGATCACCTCGGCAGACTTGACGCTGCCGTCCCGGCGCAGGACTACCGTCAGGATAAGGTCGCCGTGCATGTCGCGTTTGCGCGCCTGCTCGGGGTAGTTGAGGTTGCCGATGCGCTTCACCCGCGCCACCCAGGCGCGCATGTAGGCCGCGTAGGCATACTCGCGCGTGTTGGCGCTCAGATACTTGACCTTGGGGCGTTTGGCGTACTGCTGTTCCTGTTCACGGACTTCCGCCGCCAGGCGGGCCATTTCCATGCGCCGCCGGATTTCCTCCAGCGAGGGCTTCACGTCGCGGTGGGTTTGCTGGCGCTGCTCGGGTTCGCTGGCCGCGCTGTCCTTTGTGCGCTGGCGCGTGGTCAGGATTTCGGGACCACTGGCGTCCTGTGCACGCGGGGACGAGGGATTCACGCGCTTCGGTGCTGTACCCGGATCGGGCTTGGGCAGTGGGCTGGAGAAGCGTTGCGAAGGCCGGTGCGCCTTGTCGCTGTTGCCACCGCCGCGATTGTCGGCCTGCGCCAGGAAGTCGGCCTTGTCGGGCTTCTCGCGGTTGGCCGTCTGCACCAGGGTGACATCCAGCGAGGGCAGGGCCGGGCGCGGCATGGGGAAGTCGAACGTCACGCCCAGCACCAGCACACCGTGCACGATCAGGGAAAACAGCGCGGTCACGCCAAGGCGGTCACCGCTGGAGACGGTTGGGCTGGCAAGAATATCGTTCACTTCGCTTCGATCACGTCAAACAGCATGCCGGCAATATTAAGGCCGAACTGGGCATCGAGTTCACGTGCGCAGGTCGGAGATGTGACGTTGATCTCGGTTAGCCAGTCACCAATCACGTCCAGGCCGACCAGAAGCAGGCCGCGACGCTTGAGTTCCGGCCCGACCCGGGCAGCGATTTCACGATCGCGAGCCGACAGAGGCTGGCCGACACCACGACCGCCGGCGGCCAGGTTGCCGCGAAAATCCGTGCCCTGCGGCATGCGTGCCAGAGCATAGTCCAGCGGCTCGCCGTCGATCATCAGGATGCGCTTGTCACCTTGCGCAATTTCCGGCAGATATTTTTGCGCAAGCACGAAGTTGCCATGCTCGCCCATCAGGGTCTCGAGGATCACATTGAGGTTGGGGTCGCCGGCGCGGCTGCGGAAAATGCTCTGGCCACCCATGCCGTCCAGCGGTTTCAGCACCACATCGCCGGTTTGGTCTACAAACTGACGCAGCGCGTCAGCATCGCGAGCCACCAGGCTGGGCGCGCAGCAGTCCGGGTACTGAAGCGCGAACAGCTTTTCGTTGCAGTCACGCAGCGATTGCGGGTCGTTGACGACGCGGCTGCCGGCACGCTGGGCAAGTTCCAGCAGACGCGTGTCATGAATGTAGTGGCTGTCCACCGGCGGATCCTTGCGGTCGAAGATCAGAGGCACCTCCTGCAGTGGGCGCCAGTGAGAATCCAGCTTGTCGAACCAGTGCTCTTCATCATCGTGGACGCGCACCTCGGTGATGCGCGCCCACGGTCGCCGTCGCGCAGCGCCAGGTCGCCCTGCTGCGTGATATTGAGCTTGTAGCCCCGACGCTGTGCCTCCAGCAGCAGGGCCAGCGAGGTGTCCTTGGCAGGGCGGATCGATTCAATCGGATCCATCAGCATCAGCAGCTTGTCAGTCATGTGGTTTTCCGTACAATGGTCGGGTCGTTTGGTGACGCCATTATGGTCGATCATGGCCTCGCAGGGAGCGCTTTTCAGTCAGGAACTTGCCGGCTTTACTTGACATTTTAGATAAACACTGGTTAAACATCGAGTATGCGTAAGTGGTTGCCGAAGCTCGCGCTGATGTCGGCGCCTCAAACAGGCATGATTCTTGCTTGGCCTGTCTGATCGAGGCCAGAAACAGTAACCCGGGGATCGATGGTGGAACAAACTGCTCAAAATGCCAGCCTTGCGGGCTTGCGGGTCATGGTCATTGACGATTCGAAGACGATTCGCCGCACGGCCGAAACCCTGCTGCGCAAGGAAGGCTGCGATGTGGCCACCGCGGTGGACGGCTTCGAGGCGTTGTCGAAGATTTCCGATCTGCAGCCGCAAATCATTTTCGTCGACATCATGATGCCGCGACTGGACGGGTACCAGACCTGCGCCCTGATCAAGAACAACCAGCAATACAAGTCCACGCCGGTGATCATGCTCAGTTCCAAGGATGGCCTTTTCGACAAGGCCCGCGGCCGGATCGTCGGTTCACAACAATATTTGACCAAGCCATTCACCCGCGAAGAGCTGCTGAGTGCGATCCGCAGCCACGTCACGGCATGAGGCGATGGTCAGTCGATGAATTCAGGCACGTCGCATGGCACATATCGTAATCGTTGATGACTCACCCACAGACGTGAAAGTTCTTACCACGCTGCTGGAGAAGGCCGGTCACAAGGTGTCCAGCGCGGCAACGCCGAACAGGGCATTTCGCTGGTCCGGGACGAGAAGCCGGATCTGGTGCTGATGGACGTGATCATGCCGGGAACCAACGGCTTTCAGGCCACGCGCACCCTCAGCCGTGATCCGGACACCGCGTCCATTCCGGTGGTCATCGTCACCACCAAGTCGATGGAGACCGACCGGGTCTGGGGCATGCGCCAGGGCGCTCGCGCGTTCCTGACCAAGCCCGTATCCGGCGAAGAACTTCTCGGCAGCATCGACAAGCAGCTGAACAGCTAGAGGTCCGATGACCCCCTCCGCGCTCGCAAAACCCGCTTCACCCTTTGCTGTTCTGGCCGACTATGAACGCCGCAGTCTTGAACACGAGGCCGGTGCGCCGGAGGAGATCGAGGCCCATGGCCTGTGGCGTGGCATCGGTTTCCGGGTCGGGATCGTCGTTTCCTCAGCAGCATCGCGGAGATCGCCGAGCTGCTGGTGATGCCCACGCTGACCATTGTGCCGGGCACGCGCACCTGGCTGCTGGGGATTGCCAACGTGCGCGGCACCCTAGTCCCGATCATGGATCTGGGCCAGTTCCTTTATTCACGCAAGACCCAGCTGACCAACCGCAGCCGGGTCCTGCTTGCACATCAGCCGGGTGCCCCCCTGGGCCTGCTGGTGGACGAGGTGCTCGGACAGCGCAGCCTGACGCAGGAACAGATGGATGCGCTCGAGGAGGAGCACGAAACGCCGCTGACGGAGTATGTGGACGGCACGATTCAATTGGGGGAACAGACCTGGGCCGTGTTCAGCATGGCCCGTCTGATCGAAGCAAGCCAATTCCAGCAAGCGGCGGTCTGATCCGGCGCAACCGAAGTACATGAGGTGACACATGAGCACGACAGGGGCACTGGGTAAGGAACGCACCGGCAGCTACACATGGCTGGTGGTCGCGCTGCTGGTGGCGATCATTTTCGCCGCCGTCGACTTCTTCTATCTGAACAGCGCCAACGCGGAGGACCGGCAGGCGTCCACGCTGGCGGCGCAGATTCAGGTATCGTCGCAGCAGAACGCCAAGTTCGCGCTCGAGGCCGCCGGCGGCAACGTCGATTCGTTTGCCGAGCTGTCGAACACCAGCGAGGCCATCGCCACCGCGGTCAAGAAACTGCAGACCGGCGATCCGGCGACCGGCATGCCCGGCTACGCCGACGCTGGCGGCGAGGTCGGCCAGGCCGTAACCGGCTGTCCACGGCCTGGAACCAGCTGCAGGGCGAGGTGGGCAAGATCCTGGCCAACAAGGAGACGGTGATCGACTCCTCGCAGCGCGTCGACGCGTTCGCGCGCCAGATCGGCATCATCAACTCGCGCATGGACCAGGTGGTCAACATTCTCCTGCAGGGCGGTTCGGCCGCTCAGGTGTTCAACGCCTCGCGCCAGAGCCTGCTCGGCGACCGCATGCTGCGCCGCGTGCAGACCATCGTCCAGGGTGGCGACGACGCCGCCGCCGCGGCCGACGGCCTCAACCGCGACGCCGAGCTGTACGGTGCGGTACTCAACGGCCTGCTCGAGGGCAACCCCAGCCTCAACATCCGCGCCATCCAGAACAGCAATGCGCGCGAGATCCTGACCGGCATCCAGAAGAACTGGAACGAGATGATCACGCCTGCCGGCCCGGCCGACAATGCCGTCCCGGCCCCGGCCTCGAGCAGTGCCCCCCGGCCGCCGCCGGTTCGGTGGCCGCGGCCGGACGGCGGCGCCTGCACACGGACGCAGACCGAGCGCCGGTGTCCGGCGCGTCGACTACCATGGCGCGGTACCGGCCCTGCTGGATGCCGCACCCACCCTGCAGGCAGTCAAGTATTCGGCCACCCAGGCCTCGCTGGATTCGCAAAACGTGCTGTTGCGCGCCAGCGATGTGGCCACCGCATGGACGAGCTGCCGACCCGCCGTTCCCGAATGTCTGGTGGGGTCTGCTGGTGGCGAGGCGCGGCCCTGTTCGCGATCCTGCTGGTGCTCACTCTGGTTCGCGACCAGCGTCGTCGCTACCACGTTACCGCCGAGCTGAACCAGCGCAACCAGGAGGCCATTTTGCGCCTGCTGGACGAGATGGGCTCGCTGGCAGAAGGCGACCTGACGGTCAAGGCCACGGTTACCGAAGACATCACCGGCGCCATCGCCGACTCCGTCAACTTCGCGGTAGAGGCGTTGCGATCACTGGTGACCACGATTAACGAGACCGCGGTGAAAGTATCGGCGGCAGCGCAGGAGACCCAGGCCACCGCCATGCATCTGGCCGACGCCGCACAGCATCAGGCGAGCCAGATCACCTCGGCTTCGGCGGCCATCAACGACATGGCGACCTCCATTGACGGCGTGTCCAAGAATTCCGCCGAGAGTGCCGACGTGGCACAACGATCGGTGGAAATCGCCACCAAGGGCGCAGGCATCGTGCGTCAGACCATTGAGGGCATGGACTCGATCCGCGACCAGATCCAGGAGACCTCGAAACGAATCAAGCGCCTGGGCGAGTCGTCCAAGGAGATCGGCTCGATCGTGGAACTGATCAACGACATTGCCGAACAGACCAACATTCTGTCGCTGAACGCCGCCATTCAGGCAGCCTCGGCGGGCGAGGCCGGCCGCGGTTTCGCGGTCGTGGCCGACGAAGTGCAGCGACTGGCGGAACGCTCGGCCAACGCCACCAAGCGCATCGAGACGCTGGTGCAGACGATTCAGTCCGATACCAACGAGGCGGTCAGTTCCATGGAGCAGACCACCGCCGAGGTGGTTACCGGTGCGCGCCTGGCCGAGGATGCCGGTACCGCGCTGGGCGAGATTGAAAAGGTGTCCAATGACCTGTCCGGCCTGATTCAGAACATTTCCGCATCGGCCAAGCAGCAGTCGGCGGCCGCCACCAACATCTCCGACACCATGAACGTGATTCAGGAGATCACCTCGCAGACCTCGGTCGGCGCCAGCCAGACCGCCGAGTCCATCGGCAACCTGGCCGGTCTGGCAGGCGACCTGCGTCGCTCGGTGGCCGACTTCAAGCTGCCGGGAGACTGAGCGGTCGGCATCGAGAAGAAAGCAACGGTGCCACCGGCCTTGCTCGGCCGTGTGGCAGGGGAGGCTGCCAATGACGGTGGCGAAGGGAACAACAGCAGGTTTCGCGCATGAACGCTGACGACAACAAAGACTTCACCACCCTGAGCTGGGTCAAGCGGGAGCTGGACGAGACCCTGGGGCAGGCACGCGAAGCGCTTGAAGCCTACGTCGACGATCCCACCGACGACGAGCAGATGCAGCGCGTGCGCCACCAGCCTGCATCAGGTGCACGGCACCCTGCGCATGGTGGAGCTGTATGGCGCTGCCATGGTGGTGGAGGAAATGGAGCAGCTGGCGCGTGCGGTGCTGGCCGACAAGATCGGCGACCGCAACGAGGCCTACAGCGTGCTCATGCGCGGCCTGGTGCAGACGCCCGACTACCTCGAGCGCATCCAGAGCGGCCATCGCGACATCCCGGTGGTGCTGCTGCCGCTGCTCAACGACCTGCGTGCGGCGCGCGGCGAAACCAAGCTCAGCGAGGCGGTGCTGTTCGCGCCCGACCTCAACGCCGAACTGCCTTCCGAGGCGCCCCCGGTGCCGAGGTGCCGCTGACCAGCCGAGGAGCAGCGCGCGCGCGTCAGCGAACTGCGATCGCAATTCCAGGTGCCGCTGCTGGCTCTGGATGCGCAAGCCCGACGATCATTCGCGGCTGGCCTCGGCATGCGCGAAGTGCTGGACAGGCTGGCAGGCGCCTGCCACAGCATTACCGGCCGGCGACTGTGGTGGATCACGGCCGGTGTGCTGGAAGGCCTCGAGAATGACCAAGTTCTGGATGCCCAGCGCAGCGGACCTGAGGCCGCTGATCGGCCGCGTCGACCGCGCCATCAAGCAGCTCATCGATGGTGGCGAGATGGCCCTGGCGAAGGGCGATGCCGAGGATCTGACCCGCCAGCTGCTGTACTACGTGGCCCAGGCCGACCGGCAGCAGCAAGCGGCTCGATTCGCCTTGCGCCGCACCTACAAGCTGGATTCGCCGCCGTGCCGGATGCCGCCGAGCTGGAACACGCCCAGAGTGCCATGAGCGGTCACAACCGGGCGTTGCTGGATACCGTTTCCGGCGCCATCAAGGAAGACCTGCTCAGGGTCAAGGATGCACTGGACATCTTCCTGCGCAAGAGCGATCCGGATGCCAGCCGAGCTTGAGCCGCAGGTGGAAGTGCTCGATCGCGTCTCCGATACCCTCGGCATGCTCGGTCTGGCGGTGCCCAGCCGGGTGGTCGACGAGCAGCATCAGCTGATGCAGAGCATCGTCGATGGCAGCCACCCGCATGACGAAAGCACCCTTGCTGGATGTGGCCGGCGCACTGTTGTATGTCGAATCCTCCCTGGACGATCACATCGAGAACCTCGGCACCATGGCCCCAGGTCGGTGGCCGAGAACAGCGCCGACGAGCAGATCAGTTCCGAGACCCGGCGCGTTCACGATGCGCTGATGGCCGAGGCCGCGGTCAACCTGGCCAAGGTCAAGCAGGACATCACCGCCTTCATCGAGACCCCCTGGGATCACCGCGAAGTCGAGCAGATTCCCGCGTTGCTGGAGGAATCGGCGGCGCCATGCGCATGCTCGACGTGCAGCGCCCGGCCGATCTGCTCAACGGCATCAGCCGCTTCGTGCACAACGAGCTGATCGTCGACCGGCGCGTACCGACCGCCGAGCAGATGGAGAAGCTGGCCGACGCGCTGGCTTCGTTCGAATACTTTCTGGAAGCGGCGCGCGAGCGCCGCGCCGGCCGTGACCGGATCCTGGATGTCACCCAGCAGAGCCTGGCCGCGATCGGCTACTGGCCGGTGCCGGAGATGCGCGAGCGTCAGGAGCACGAGGAGGAGGCACAGGTCGCGCCGCCGTCTGCCAGCGAGGCAGGCCAGCCCGATCTGACCGAATCGGTCAGCATTGCCGAGGGCAAGGGCCTGGAGGATCTGGTGGTGGGCGAACAGCCCGACACATCGCCGGCCGATCAGGATGTGGAAGGCCTGCGCCTGACCGAGACCGAGGAGAGGGCGCCGCCGGCGGCCGAGAACGATCAGGACTGGATCGAGATCGAGGAGCAGGTCGAGGAGGAGGTGCCGGTCGAGGACGATGCCATGGGCGCCGGCTTCGAGTCGGTGTCCGACGAGATCGACGAGGATATCCGCGAAGTCTTCGTCGAGGAGTTCGAAGAGGAGATCGCGGGCCTGGACAGCGCCGTGATGGCCTGGAAGATGGACCCCAGCGAGCTTTCCCAGCTGACCGGCATCCGCCCCGCACCTTCCACACCCTCAAGGGTTCCGGGCGCCTGGTCGGCGCGCTGGGCGTGGGCGAGTTCAGCTGGAAGGTCGAGAACATGCTCAATCGCGTGCTCGACAAGAGCATCGCGCCGAACGAAGACGTGATCGCACTGGTCGATCATGCGGTCGCGGCACTGCCTTCGTTCTGCTGGCCAGGCTGAAAGGCGAGGAGGCCAGTCCGGCACCGATCAGCGCCATCATGCAGACCGCCGACAAGCTGGCCGAGGGCGAATCGGCCCGGGTCGAGGACATCAAGCCGGCCGGCACGCGCACGGTGGTGCGCACGATCAAGCGACGCGTGCCGAAGCCCGCGCCGGAGGTGCCCAGCGACAAGCCTGGGCCGGTGTCGCGCACGGAGCGAAACCGAAAGAACACCGAAGCGGAACGGCCGCCCCCGCCGGGGAAGCCACCGAACAGGCCCCGCCCGTTTCCGCGCCGGTGCTGCCGCCGATCGACCCGGTGCTGCTGGACATCCTGCGCAGCGAGGTCGAACAGCACGTCGGCGTGATGCAGGCATTCTGCCAGCGCCATGCCCGGCGCGTCCGACGGCCGGTCAAGGTTGACGAGTCGCTGCTGCGCTCGGTGCACACGCTCAGTGGCGCCGTGGCCATGGTCGACATTCCGCTGCTGGTACAGGTGCTGGCTCCGCTGGAGAACTATCTGAAGCGGCTGCGCGCGCACAAGCCCGGCATCTCCCAGCGAAGGGCTCGAGGTGCTGGCCGAAAGCCCGGCAACGTGGTCACCGAGGTGATGCGCCAGTTCGACAGCGATGCACCCAGGCTGCCCGAGTGCCGCGGCCCTGGTCGAGCACATCTGCAACCTGCGCGACAGCCTGCCCGAACCGCCGATGGCGCATACGCTGTTCGACGAGTTGTCGGCGGAGCAGGAAAGGTCGAAAGACGGACGAAAGCGCCGCGCAGGCTCCGCCGAACACGGGCTGGAAGCGGTGGACATCGGCGACCTGTCCGGTTTCGCCGAGAGTGATCGGGGCTTAACCGCCGCTTACGCGACCGAGCCCGGAAAGCGATACAGGCAAAAGAGCGCCGAGGCCGATGACTGGCTGCGCCGCGAGATCGAGGGTGCCGCTGCCGCACTGCCGGATTCCGAGCGGGGCAGCGAAGCGTGATCATGAGCTCACCGAGCAATCGGAAGCCTCTCCCGTCGGATGCTGCCGAAAGCGCCGCCGCGGGCGAGGCCGGGATCGACGCCGGAGCGCAAGCTCCCGAAAGCTGGCGAGGAGACCGGGCAGCAGGCCGAGCAGAAGCCGTGGACGGCGAGGAAGAACACCGCTGAGACAGCCGAGGTGTTCGAGGCCGAATTTCCCGGGTACGCAGGCAGAAGCCGAACAGCAAGACGAACAGGAGCTGGATCAGGAAGCCGAACAGGAAGCTGATCAGGAAGCCGAACAGGAAGCACGAACAGGAAGCCGAACAAGCGTCTGCAGCGGAGGCCGCGTTCCAGCCGGAAGCCGACACCGAAACCGCAAGACGAAGTCGAGCCTGAAGCCGGAGCCGAGGCCGAAGCAGGAAGGCCTGAATCCGAGCCGGAAGCTGCGGCCGAAGCCGGAAACCGGATCCGAGCCGGAGCCGGTCATGCGCCCAAGCGCCCCCCGCCGGCCCACCTCTGCGCATCGGCCCTTCCCGCCCGATCCGCAGCCGGACGGCAAGCTGGACATCCCGGATCTGGATGCCGATCTGCTGGAGATCTTCGTGCAGGAGGCCAGCGAAATCCTGGACGAGGCCGAAGGCGGCATGGCTTCACTGCGCGAGCGCCCGGACGACCGGGAACTGGTCCCGCACGCCTGCAGCGCGACCTGCATACGCTGAAGGGCGGTGCGCGCATGGCCAGCTTGGCCCCGATCGGCGATCTGGGCCACACCATGGAATCGCTGCTGGACGCCCATCGCCGACGGCCATCGCGACACCGGCACGTGAGTCGAATCAATCGAAAACGGTTTCGACCGGCTGCAAAGACTGGTGCAACGGGTCAGCACGGCAGGCCTGGCGATGCCCGAAAACGCGATCGCCCATTTCGAGGGCTGGTCACCGGTGAGCCGGTGCCTCGTGCCGCCGCCAGGGCCAGGAGCAGCCCGCAGGCCGCCCGCGCACCGTAGCGCAAGCCGGACAGCCAGGCCCGCGTGCCGCGGTCGAGCGCCAGCTGGCCGCGTGGAGCCGCATGCGCCGCAGGAAATGATCCGCGTTCGCGCTCGGACCTGCTCGATTCGCTGGTCAACTACGCCGGCGAGGTGTCCATCTACCGTTCGCGCCTGGAACAGCAGATTGCCGCGTTCCGCTTCAACCTGGTCGAATTCGACCAGACCGTCATCCGCTTGCGCGAACAGCTGCGCAAGCTGGAAATCGAGACCGAGGCGCAGATCATCGCGCGCTATCAGCGCGAAGCCGGAAGGCCGGCGACATGGCTGCGTTCGATCCGCTGGAACTGGATCGCTTCTCGCAATTGCAGCAGCTACTCGCGCGCACTGGCCGAGTCAGTGTCCGACCTGGTCTCCATTCAGGGCTTGCTCGACGATCTGACGCGCCAGTCCGAAACGCTGCTTGTTGCAGCAGTCGCGGGTCAGTTCCGATTTGCAGGAAGGCCTCATGCGCACGCGCATGGTGCCGTTCGATTCGCATGGTGCCGAACCTGCGCCGCACGGTGCGCCAGGCCGCGCAGGAGCAGCGGCAAGCGCGCCCAGCTCAAGGTCGACGGTGCACAGGGCGAAATGGACCGCAACCTGCTCGAGCGCATGAAGGCGCCGTTCGAACACATGCTGCGCAACGCCGTGGCCCACGGCATCGAGTCGCCGGCAGAGCGCCGAAGCGCCGGCAAGCCCGCAGAAGGTACGGTCACATCGACGGTCAGCCGCGAAGCGACCGAAGTCGTGATCCGCGGTCAGCGACGACGGCCGCGGCATGGATCGGGATGCCATCCGCGCGCAAGGCAATCGAACGCGGCCTGCTCAAGCCCGATGCCCAACTGTCCGATCGCGACATCTATGCGTTCATCGCTGGAAACCGGCTTCTCCACCGCCGAGCGAGGTCACCCAGCTGGCCGGTCGTGGCGTCGGCATGGACGTGGTGCACAACGAGATCAAGCAGCTGGGTGGTTCGCTGGCGATCGATTCGGAACGCGGCAGGGGCAGCACTTCATCATCCGCCTGCCGTTCACGCTGGCGGTCACCCAGGCCATTCTTGTGCGCTCGGCGAGGCGACCTATGCCGTGCCGATGTCGTCCGTGCAGGGCGTGGCGCGGATCGCCCGCGACGATCTGCGCACGGCGCTGGCCGAGCCGGACCCGAGCTACAACTACGCCGGCGAAGACTACCGGATCCACGATCTGGCGCAGTTGCTGGGACTGCCGCCCGCGATTGCCGGACGACGACGCAGTTGCCGCTGCTGATGACCCGCACCGGCGACCAGCGCGCGGCGGTGCGCATCGATGCGGTGGTCGGATCGCGCGAAATCGTGGTCAAGTCGGTCGGTCCGCAAATCAGTTCGGTGCCCGGCATCTTCGGCGCCACCATCATGGGTGACGGCTCGGTGGTGATGATTCTCGATCTGGCGCCGCTGGTCGACGCCACGTCGCGCTGCGCGCGGATCGCGCAGCAGCGCCGTGGCCGGCGGTCCCGACGCCCGGCCGAGGCACCGAGTCGAGGACGTACGCGTGCGCCCGCTGGTCATGGTGGTGGACGACTCGATCACCATGCGCAAGGTCACCACCCGCGTGCTGGAGCGCAACGACTGGAAGTCTCACCGCCAAGGACGGCCTCGATGCGGTCGAGAAGCTGCAGGAGCACGTTCCCGATCTGATGCTGCTCGACATCGAGATGCCACGCATGGATGGCTACGAGCTGGCGACCTACATGCGCAACGATTCGCGCCTGAAGGATGTGCCGATCATCATGATCACCTCGCGTACCGGCGAGAAGCATCGTCAGCGTGCGCTCGAAATCGGCGTCGAACGCTATCTGGGCAAGCCCTACCAGGAGCCGGACCTGCTCAACAACGTCAAGGAAGCGCTGGCCGACCGTGTCTGAGAACCCTTCAAAATCGCTGCCGGTGGCACTCGTCTATGGCGAGTCCGACAGCAGCCAGGTCTTGCGCAACGCGCTGAGCGACATTGGCGCCGAGCTGGTCTGCGATGCCGACATCGCCAGTTTCAGTATCGACGACCTCGGTACGAGCGGTGCCGACGTCGTGCTGATCAGTCTGGATGCCATCATCGAGGACCGTCTCGACGAGGTCTACGGTGCACTGGATGAACAGCGCTACCGGGTGATGTTTGACGACCCGGAAATCAGCAACAACCTGGACGGCTGGGAGCACGCGCGCTGGCAACGGCATCTGGCGGCCAAGTTGCGCGACATCAGCGACTGGGATCCGCCGCGTCCCAAGGATGCCGCAGCGGTTGAGGTCCCCGACGGAACACGGACGCGGCCACGGCGGAAGTCCGACCAGGCCGACGACGAGTCCACGCCGGCATGGATGGATGAAGCCCTGTCGGTGCTGAACGACAATGCCGACGATGGGGACGATACTGATGTCGGGGATGAGCAGCCGGAGCAGATCATTGCGGTTGATGTTGCACCGCCTGTCGGCGACGATGGCGCTGAAGAACAAGAGGCACCGGAAACCTCGCCGACTGAAGCATCCAATGCGCTGCCGAGAGCGAGCTGACACGGCAGACCCGCCGACGAGGCTGCCGACGAAAGCCCGCGCGAAGACAGCCACGCCGCGCCGGCGCAACCCGAGGATCATGCGCCCGCGGCGATGCCGCAGAGCCGGGGAAGACGCCGATTTGCAGGCCGAGCTGGATGCGCTGGCCGAGGCCGACGATCCGCTTGCGGCGCTGTCGGCGCTGGCAGGCGAACAGGATGAGCCGCCCGCCCAGACGAAGCCCCCGGGAACACCGACTCGGAGCCGCGGAAGAAGCCGCGGAGGCTGATCTGGCGATTTTGCCTGGCAGCGCCGGCCGATGACGACGTGTCAGCCGACCTCGACCTCGGCGACCTGGACATGGGCGACATGGATGATGCCGAGGGCAGCGATGCGAGCGGTGCGGCACAGGCCGACACGGCAAGCGACGAGCGACACGGAGAATGGGATGCGCTGGAAGCCGAACTCAGTGCGGCGTTTGACAGTGAGACACTGGGTGCCATCGATCAGGCTTCGCAGCGCAGTGACGAACCGGTGCACAGGCCCCCTCCTGGGAGCTTGCTGTCGACAATGCCGACGCCTCCGATTCGTCGGATGCCCCGGACGAGACGCCAGCGGCCATCCGCAACCCGACGAACGGCGTGACGCCGTGTCGACCGCCGCCGAGCCGCATGCGGCCAGGCAGCGACGCTCGCGGAGCCGATACTGCCCCGAGCGCAGACATGGCCGGCGAAGCCGCTGCGCGGCCTCATCGCTGCCGGACGTATCGCAGTGGGCACTGGTCGATGACGACGAACCCATGGCTGCGCACGGATGAGCCGTCCGCGCGCGGACCGAGTCCGATGCCGCTGCCGAGCAGCAGGCCGCGGCAGAAGCGGCAGCGAATGCGGACGAGGATGACGATGACGGCAATTTCGGCCTGGAGCTGGTCGACCCCATCGACTATCTCAAGCCGGACACGAGCAACGTACGCGAAGACGTCAGCAACGAACTGTTCAGCATGCCGACCCTGCAGCCCATGGCCGAGGCGGTGGCGCCCAAGGTGGGCGACGAGGATGAGAGCGCAGAGCCCGATACCAGTGCCCGCATCGAACATGTGGTGGTTCTGGGCGCCTCCATCGGCGGTCCGGATGCGGTGCGCGAATTTCTCTCGCACCTGCCCCACAGATTGCCGGCAAGCATCGTCCTGGTGCAGCATCTGGGCAGTGAATTTGTTGACCTGATGGTCAGTCAGTTATCCAAGTCCAGCGCCTTGCCGGTGCGTATTCCCGGTCGGCCGAGCGCGCCGTGCATGGCGAAGTGCTGGTGGTTCCGAGTGGCTCCAGCTGAGCATGACTCCGCAAGGCCAGATCAAGGTCACGGAACTGGACGGGGACGCGGCCAACAACCCCTCCATCAATCTGACCATGTCCATGGCTGCCGAAGCCTTTGGTGCCAACCGCCACGGCAATCATCTTTTCCGGCATGGCCAGCGATGCCGTGGCCGGTGCGCTGGAAATTGCGGCGCACGGTGGCCAGGTCTGGGTCCAGGATCCGGAGAGCTGCGTGGTCAGCAACATGGTCGATGATGTGATCGAGGCCGGTGCGGCCCGGTTCACAGGTACACCCGAAGCGCTGGCGAACAAGCTGGTCGCCTTGCTTCAGGAGACGGACGATGAGTGACACGGGCGAAGACATTCGGGGCGTGCTGATTCAGGTACTTGGCGGGCGCGTGCTGCTGCCCAATGCAACGGTATCGGAAGTCATCACGCTATCAGAACCGGATCCGGTCGAGGGTGCGCCGGACTGGCTGCTGGGCCGTATCCCCTGGCGCGGCTGGCGTCTGCCGCTGTTTTCGTTCGGCGTATTCAGCGGCCTGGCCACACACGAACCGGCGGAAACGGCCCGGGTCAGCGTGCTCAAGGCTCTTGGCAGCCACAAGCGTCTGCCATTCATTGCCATGCTGGCACAGGGTTTCCCACGCCTGACTACCTTGCGCTCGGACATCGTCATCCCGCTCGAAGATGACGAGGAGCTGCCTACCGGTGTGCTGGCGCGTGTCAGTATTCGCGACGATATCGCCATGATCCCCGACATGGAATTCATCGAGGACAGGATCGCCGAGGCCCTTGGCCTTGAAGCCGAGGCAGCGGAAACCGCCTAGCCCGCGTACCATGGCCTGCGTGGCGAGCCGGCTCGCGTATGTGCGCTTCGCCTGCGATGGCGCGCGGTGCTTGTACCGCAAGGTCGCAGGACATCACAAGTCGCCGAAGCGGCTTTGCAGTGCGGCAAGAGCGGCGAGACCGGCTGTTTCCGTGCGCAGGATGCGGGGGCCCAGCGCAGGCCCGGTGAATCCTGCGCTCTCCAGCGTCGCGATATCGCCGGCGAACAGCCGCCTTCGGGGCCCACGGCCAGCACTGCGCCGGCCTTGCCGGTGCGAGGTCACGTACGCGCTTATCCGTACCCGGAATCAATGCCAGTCGCAGTGCGCCATCATCCATCAGGAGCTGGCCCACCCGGACAGTGGCTGCAGTGGCGACCTGCGGAAGGGTGCTGCGCCCGCATTGTTCACAGGCGCTGACGACCACGCCTTGCCAGTGCGCCAGGCGCTTTTCGGCACGGCGCTCGTCCAGCTGTACCGTACCGCGCTCGGTCGCCAGCGGCACGATCGCGTGCACGCCCAGTTCCACTGCCTTCTGAATCACCAGGTCCATCTTGCTGCCGCTGACCAGGGCCTGCGCCAGCACCAGCCGTAGCGGGCTCTCGGTATCGACATCGACGGCATCGTCGACATGTGCGCGTACCTCGCGCCTTTCGCAGTGCGTCAAGGTGGCCGGGTAGTCGCGGCCATCGCCGTTGAACAGCACCAGCGTATCGCCGGTGCGCATGCGCAACACGCGCGACACGTGCTCGGCGGCGCCATCATTCAGCGCAAGCTCGGTGCCGGGGCCAGCGGCTGGCTTACATGGATACGTATCTGTCGCAATTGAGCTCCTGTACACGGTGGCTCTTGTAGACTGATTGTAATCCCTGTCTGGAGAGTCGCGATGGGACATGAAATCAAGCTCAGTACCCAGGGCACGCAATGTATTGGTGGCTGGCTTTGCGATCCTGCGGGCAAAGCGAAAGGTGGCGTCGTGGTGGTGCAGGAAATTTTTGGTGTCAACGCACATATCCGTGAGGTCACCCAGCGTTTTGCCGACGCCGGATACACAGCCATTGCGCCGGCCTTTTTCGACCATCTGGAAAGTGGCGTTGAACTGGACTACGACGAGGCGGGTATCGAGCGTGGTCGGCAGCTGGCCGGTGAACTGGACATGGCCCAGTCCGTTGCCGATGTCGGCAGTGCCGCACAATCGATCGCCTCGGCGGGCCGCATTGCCGTGGTGGGCTACTGCTGGGGTGGTACGGTGGCATTCGTGTCCGGCCTGCGCCTGAAGATGCCGGCGATCAGTTTCTACGGCTCGCGCAATGTGCAGTACATGGACGAGCCGGCGACCGCACCGCAGCAATTCCATTTCGGTGAACGGGACGGGTCCATTCCGGCCGAAGCCATAGAACGGCACCGGCAGACCTACCCCGATGCCGAAATCTATACCTATGCCGCCGAACACGGTTTCAACTGCGACCGGCGCGGGACTACGATGACGAAGTTCGAAAATGAGCTGGCAACTCGTTCTGGACTTCCTCTCCCGTCACCTCTGAACAGCAGCCTGCCCGCTCGCGCGGCCCTCGCGCATGGCTTGCCAGCAAGGCGTCCCGTCATCCTGGACGCGGCACAGCCGCGATCCGGGATCCGTTGTCGATGTGGCGAGGGCTGTTTGCTTGTGAATTGTGTGTAGTCGAAATGGATCCCGGGTTCCGCGCTTCGCGCGGCCCCGGGATGACGGGAATTTTTCGTGCGCCGCCCTTTCGGTTTTCCATGGCGTTGTCGGGCTCCCTGGAAGATGCTGTCTCCCGACTCCCGTCTCCCGTCTCCCGACTCCCGACTCCCGATCCCGGCTCCACGGGCTATTGAACGGCTATCCGCGAAGCACGCGAAGGGCGCAAAGTGGCACACGCAGTCATCCCGGCGCAGGCCGGGATCCAGTGGGAAAATTGTGCGAAGCACACGAAAACGGTTCCGAGTGCTGCGCACCGCATCAGACTGGATGACCCGCCATTCGGCGGTTGTGAAGTACCTACGGCCTTCGCCGGGATGACAAATGGGCATCCATGTCGCGGGCCGCCACCGGCCTGCGCCAGGATGGCGGACTCCGGGGCACCATGCGTGGCCGATTGCAATGCTGTGCGGCCCGGCCTCGTCACGAGCCGCCGAGTCCCGACTCCCATGTCAGGCCACCGCGCGCTCGATGCCGCCGATGGCGGTGTCGACCATGTGGTCAATCTGGGCCTCGTCGATGACGTAGGGCGGCATGAAGTACACCACGTTGCCGAGTGGTCGCAGCAGGCATTCATGATCCAGTCCATGCAGGTAGACCTGAAGCCCGCGTCGTTCATTCGCGGGGTAGGGCGAGCGTGTCGCGTCGTCCTGGACCAGGTCCAGCGCCGCGATCATGCCGGTCTGGCGGATATTGGCGACGTGCGGATGATCGGCCAGGGTCTGCAAGCGTTCGCCAAGCCGGGCAGACAGAGCGCGATTGCGCTCCAGCACAGGCTGTCGCTCGAAGATGTCCAGCGTGGCCAGCGCCGCGCGGCAGGCCAGCGGGTTGCCGGTATAACTGTGCGAATGCAGAAAGGCCTTGCCGCTGGCATAGTCGTCGTAGAAGGCCTCATAGACATTGTCGCCAGTGAGCACGGCGGAAAGCGGCAGGGTGCCACCGGTAAGCCCCTTGGACAGGCACAGAAAGTCAGGGCTGACAGCCGCCTGCTCGCAGGCGAACAGGGTGCCGGTGCGGCCGAAGCCCACCGCGATTTCGTCGGCGATGAAATGCACGTCGAATTCGTCGCACAGGGCGCGCAGGCCGGCCAGATAGTCGGGGTGGTACATGCGCATGCCGGTGGCGCATTGCACCAGCGGCTCGACGATCACGGCACAGGTTTGTGCCGCGTGCTGCTCCAGCAAGGCGCGCAATTCTCCAAGACGCCGTTGCGCGATCGCCGCGGCAGACTCGCCAGCTTCGCCCTGTGATGCATCCGGCGTTGGCGCCAGCAACGGTTCCAGCAACAGCGGCGCGTAGGTCTGGCGGTACAGGGCCACGTCGCTGACCGACAAGGCGCCGAGGGTCTCACCGTGGTAGCCGCCGCTCAAGGCAATGAAGCGGGTGCGTTCGCCGCGGCCCTGATTGAGCCAGTAGTGGAAGCTCATCTTCAGTGCGATCTCGACTGCCGCCGAGCCGTTGTCGGCGTAGAACACCCGGTTCAGGCCCTGCGGCGTGACCTTCACCAGCCGCTCCGCCAGTTCGATCGCCGGCTCATGCGTGCAGCCCGCGAAGATCACGTGCTCCAGCGTGCGCGCCTGTTCGGCCAGGGCGGCGGCGATGTGCGGGTTGGCATGGCCGAACAGGTTGACCCACCAGGAACTGATGCAATCGAGATAGCGGCGTCCGTTGGCGTCGTGCAGCCATACGCCATCGCCGCGCACGATCGGCAGCAGCGGAATCTGTTCGTGGTCCTGCATCTGCGTGCACGGATGCCACACGTGGGCCAGGTCACGCCTGGCCAGTGCTGTGTTGCGGTCGGACTGCGGGGATTGCTTCATCGCCTGTTATGATCGCCATCTGGAAACCGCACATTCAACCACGATCCGTGAATCTCATGCACAAGTCATTCCGTTCAACTGGCAGTCGCCACGGTGCCCGTGGCTTCACCCTGATCGAGGTACTG
This sequence comes from uncultured Gammaproteobacteria bacterium, assembly GCA_963800395.1. Taxonomy (GTDB): domain Bacteria; phylum Pseudomonadota; class Gammaproteobacteria; order Xanthomonadales; family Rhodanobacteraceae; genus DASSBG01. The sequence goes on along the minus strand of CAWDBD010000003.1, from coordinate 42,205 downwards.
GTGGTGGTGGTGATCCTGGCCATCCTCGCCGCGGTGGTGGTGCCGCGGGTGATGGACCGTCCCGGCCAGGCGCGCCAGACCGCTGCCAGGCAGGGTATCCAGTCGATCATGACGGCGCTCAACCTGTATCACCTGGACAATTTTGCCTATCCTGATTCCAGCGAAGGGCTCAAGGCGCTGGTGCAAAAGCCTGCGGGCCTGCCCGAAGGCGCCAACTGGAAAGGCCCGTATCTGGACCAGCTGCCCAAGGACCCCTGGGGCCGACCCTTCCTTTATCTGAATCCCGGCGTGCATGGCAAGGTGGACGTGTACACCCTGGGCAGCGACGGTCGGCCGGGCGGCGAAGGTGAGGCCGCCGATATCGGCAACTGGCAGGACTGAGCGGCCATCCCGCGCATGCCACTGCCGCATCACAGGGCCGGCTTTACCCTCATTGAGGTCCTGGTCGCGGTAGCGATCATCGCCATCGTGGCGCTGGTAGTCGGCATCGGCCTGTCCGGTCTGGGCGGCAATCGGGATCTGGAGCGCGAGGCGAAGCGGCTGAAGTCGCACATCGACTACGCGTGCGAGACTGCGCTGCTGAACGGCCGCAGCACAGGGCTGGTGCAGACCCGGAATGGCGGTTACCAGTTCCTGCAGCGCATGGCCGGCCAATGGCAGCCGATCGAGGACCAGGCCGCGCTGGCGGCCCATCGACTGCCCGCCAACATGCGCCTGACCGTGAAGCGGGAAAACCAGCGGCTGCCGCAGTCAAGCGACGACAAGGACGCCAGGCGCCCGCAACTGGCCTGCCTGGCTTCGGGCGAAATGACACCGTTCACGGCCGAGCTGGAAGCAAGTGGTGCCGACCAGCGCTTTGTCATCACCGGCCATGTTGATACCCACACCGAGCTTCGGCATGTCCAGCGCACGCCCTGATCGCCGCATGCGAGGCTTTACGCTGCTGGAGGTGCTGGTGGCGCTGGTGGTGCTGGCTGTCGCCCTGGTAGCGCTGACCCGGACGGCCAGCCGGGAAACCCAGACCTTTGATGCCCTGCGCCAGCGCAGCCTGGCCGGCTGGGTGGCGGCCAATGCCATCACCGACTTGCGCCTGCAGCCGGGTCTGCCAGCCACCGGTCGCAACGACGGCAGCACGCGTCTGGCTGGTCGCCAATGGCCCTGGCGCATGGAGGTCAAGGCCACGCCTTCGGCTGGCATCCGCCGCTTGCATGTGTCGGTATATGAGCCGGGTGCCGATCCGGGGCAGGGGGCCACGCCGGTCTGGGTCATGGATGGTTTCGATGGCAACCAGCTGGATGAAACACAATGAAGCGCTTGTGTACCGGCTTCAGCCTGATCGAGCTGCTGGTTGCGGTGGCAGTTTTCGCACTGGCGTCAGCACTGGCATGGGCTGGGCTGAGCGCCGTGACCGACAGCCGCCAGCGCCTGGCACTGGAGCAGAGGCAATTTGCATCGGTCCAGCGCAGCGTCGATTTTCTCGCGCGCGACCTGGCTACCGCCGTGGATCGGTCAGTGCGCGCCGGGCGCGGTGGCCGCCGCCCCGCTCTGGTGGGTGATCAGGGCCGTGTCGCCTTCACCCGCATGGGCATGGCCAGCGAACTTCAGTCCAGTTCCAGCGCGCTGGAGCGGGTGGTGTGGTTTGTCGACAACAAGGCGCTGGTACGAGGCCGTTACGCGGAGCTTGATCGGCCCGATGACCGCGGCCTGAGTCAGCGCCACATGGATGATGACATTCGCGGCTTTGAGCTGCGTTATCTGGATCATTCCGGAAGCTGGCATGAGCGCTGGCCACCCCCCGCGGACCGGAGAAATGCCGATCCGGCAGCCCTGCCGCGTGCGGTGGAGTTCCGCATCCGGTTCGAGTCGGTGGGCCAGATCCGCCGCGTGATCGAACTGGCCTCGGCGCAACCAAAGCTGGATGCGCCGCTGTGAACGGGCTGGCGAACCACCGCAGGCAGACCGGCGTGGCACTGCTGGTGGCGCTTTTGGTGGTGGCATTGGCGACCCTGCTGATTGCGGCCCTGCTCGATGATGGCCAGTTGTCCGCGGCACGCACGCGCAATCAGTTGCGGGCGATGCAGGCGCAGGCCTACGCGCGGGGGCTGGAGGCCTACGCGGCGCAGGTACTGGTCAAAGACAAGGATCAGGGCGCCATCGATGCCAACGACGATATCTGGGCCATGCCCTTGCCGCCCACCCCGGTTCCCGGCGGCAGTATCCGAGCCCGCATGAACGACCTAAACGGCTGCTTCAACCTCAACAATCTTTATCAGAACGGCTCGAAACAGGATCTGTGGGTGCAGCGTTTCCGGCGTCTGCTGCTGGTGCTGCAGCTGTCGCCCGACATCGCCGAGGCCACGGTAGACTGGATCAGTCCCGATTTGGGCCGCAGTGAACGTGGTGCCGACGACGGCACCTATCTGGCGCGCACACCAGCCTATCTTGCTGCCAACCACATGTTTGTCGATGCCAGCGAACTTCGCCTCGTGGCCGGCGTCGATGCGCATGCCTGGGATCGCCTGCGGCCTTACGTGTGTGCCCTGCCCACAAAGACCACGCTCAACCTCAACACCGCCAGCATCCCCGTGCTGATGAGCCTGCACCAGGGCATCACGCGGCCGCTTGCCGCCCGCATCCACCAGGACGGGCATGCCCACTGGGGCAGCCCCGACAAGGCACTGGCCGAGTTGCGCAGGGCAGGGGTCAATCTCGATCCTGCGCAGAGCAAGGGCTTGAGCGTGACCAGCGAATACTTTCGCGCCCATGCCTTCATCGAGCTGGATACCATCCAGTTTGTCTACACAAGCCTGTTGCAAAGACAGGCCGGCGTGCGCGTCCTGCAACGCGATCAGGGTGGGTCCTGACAGCGCGTGTGCGCTTGCCTCGGGTCCAGACTCGTGCGCCGGCCTCATGCTGCCGGCGCACGTGGAACCCGGGATGCCATGTGTGCACGTGATGCGCGAGCGGATTCCGATGCAGCGCGTCGGCGCAATTGTGCGTAGAATCTGCAGGCGATGAATGAGCGACTGCTGATACGAATCAACGCTGATGGCGCACTGTCCTGGTGGCGGGCCGATCACGGTACCCACGGCAAGGGTGCGCCGCCGGCAGCCATGCTGCAATCGGCGGGACAGGTCGTGGTACTGGTGCCGGGTGCGGACGTGCTCCTGTTGCATGCGACGCTGCCGCCCGGCAGTGCGACACGGCTGGCGCAGGTACTGCCGTATGCACTGGAAGATCAGGTTCTCGATGACGTCGAGACGCTGCATTTTGTCGCCGGGCCGCGACGCGAGGACGGCCAGCATGCTGTCGCCGTGGTGGCACGCGAGCGCATGCAGGCATGGCGTGAATTGCTGGTCTCGGCCGGTGTCGCCGCAGACCTGATGCTGCCGGATACGCTGGCCGTTCCGCTTGATGGCGATGGTGTTTCGGCCTTGCTCGAGGACGGGCGGTGCCTCGTTCGTCGCTCGGCGGATCTCGGCTTTGCCTGTGCCGTGGAGGAATTGCCGCAGTGGCTTGCTGAAGACGAGGTGCTGAACCTGCTCCCGGCCAGCGGCAGCAGCGCCCCCGAGGTGCCGGCTGCGCGTCACTGGCGTGTGCGGCAGGCATCAGAAGTCCGTGATGCCCTGGTGCGCGGCCTGGCGATTGATTCGGGCCTGAACCTGCTGATGGGCGATTTCGCCGCACGCCATCGCCGCGCGCCGCAACGCCGCCTGTGGCGAATGGCGGCCTTGCTGGCTGGTGCGGCGATCCTCATTGGCCTGGTCGGCCAGGTGACATCCGTGTTGCGGCTGCGTTCGGCCAATGCCCAGGCCGAGACGCTGGTGCAACAGCGCTATGCCAGCCTGTTCCCCGAGTCGCCACCCGTGCCCGATCCGGTGGCGCGGGTACGCAGCGAGCTGACGCGCATGGGTGGCAGCAGCCAGGATCAGGCGCTGCTGGGTCTGTTGTCGCAGGCGGCGCCGATTCTGGCCAGTCATGATTTTCGCCTGGATGTGCTCGGGCTGGAGTATCGCAACAAGACGCTGGAGCTGTCGGTGCGCGCGCCCAGCCTTGGCAATCTCGATCAGTTGCGCGAACGCCTGGCCACGCTGCCGGGGGTACAGGTGGAACTGACCGCGGCCACACCCGGTAGCGATGGTGTTGAAGGTCGTCTGAGCATGACCGGAGCGGGCGCATGAACCGGGCGACCCTGCGCAATGCCTGGGAGGCACGCGAACCGCGCGAGCAGCGCATCCTCGCCGGCGGCGCGGTGATCTGCCTGCTGCTTCTGGGCTGGGCCCTGATCTGGCATCCGCTAAGCCGTGCCCGCCAGGATCTGCTGGCGCAACTGGCGGCCCGCCAGCAGGACCTGGTCTTTCTGCAGCAGGCCGAACCGCAACTGAAGAATCTGCGCCAGCGCGACCAGACCGGTGGCGCGCGCCGTCAGGGCCAATCCCTGCTGGCGCTGGCCGACTCCAGTGCGCGCAAGGCCGGGCTGGGACCCAATATCAAGCGTATCGAGCCGCTGGACAGCAAGCGTATCCGGCTTGAATACAAGGCTGCCGATTTCGACGTGCTGATGGCCTGGCTATCCGGCCTCAAGCGGCACTACGGAATAAGCGCCGATGATCTGTCGCTGGATCGGGCCGCAGGAACCGGACAGGTCAATGTGCGACTGACCCTGAGCGAGCACTGACCATGCGTGTACTGAAGTTTTTCTCGGCATTGCTTCTGTTGCTGGTGGCGATTGCCGCTGTGGTTGCCTGGACGATGCCCGCGCGCCTGGCCTGGAAGCTGATGGCGCCGCGCGTGCCTGTGCTGCAACTGAGTGACATCAGCGGCAGCATGTGGGATGGTCGCGCCGCGCAGGCCAGCATCGCCGGCCAGCCTCTGGGTGCGCTGGCGTGGCAGACCGAGCTGTTGCCGCTGCTGCACGGTGACGTGCGCGTGCATGCACATATCAAGGGTGCCGATATCGAAGGGCACGGCGAGGTCACGCGCCACATGGATGGCCTGATCGTTGTGCGTGATGCGCAGGTGCAACTGCCCGGCTCGGTGCTGCAGGGCGCGCTGGGGCTGCCGTCGCTGCGCGTGCAGGGCCGCCTGCACCTCAGTGCGCGCGAGGCGCGTATTCGCAACGCCTGGTTCGTGTCGCTGGACGGCACCGGTCGCTGGGATGATGTCGGTGTCAGCGGCGCGGCCGAAGCGCATCTGGGTACCATCAACATGCGCTTCTCCGAGCCTTCCCCTCCGACCGTCCATGGCGAGATCCGCGATGACGGGCATGGGCCCCTGACCATCCATGGCGCCCTGACCGCGTTGCCCACCGGCTATACACTCGATGCGCGCCTGCGAGCCCGTGATCCGAACGACCTGCAAACGCAGGAGGCGCTTCGCTATCTGGGTCAGCGCCAGGCCGACGGCAGCGTGCTGCTGCGCGCCGGGGGATCGCTCGTGCTGCCTTCGCTGCCGTGACCCCGGATCTGGACCAGGCACTTGCCGTCGCACGCGAGGCGGCGGACGCGGCCGCCCAGGTACTGATGCACTACTGGCATGCCGGCGTCGAAGCCGAAATCAAGCCCGATGCCACGCCCGTCACCCTGGCTGACCGCGAGGCCGAACACGTCATTCGCCGGATCATCGGCAGCCACTATCCCGATCATGCCATTGATGGTGAAGAGCAAGGCCTCATCGGCGACAGTCCGATACGCTGGCTGGTGGATCCGCTCGACGGCACCCGCAGCTTCGTGCGCCGCACACCGTTCTTCTCGACCCAGATCGCGCTGATGGTTGATGGCAAACTGGTGCTGGGTGTGTCCAGCGCGCCGGTGTACGGGGAAACCCTGTGGGCGCGCCGCGGCGGTGGTGCCTGGAGTGATGGTGGTCGGGTGTCGGTTGCCGACAGCGCTGATCTGGCCAGAGCCTCATTGTCGATCGGAAACGTGAAGACGCTGGCCGCGGGGCCGCGTTGGGCCGCATTGGGCAAGCTGATACAGCACGTTGAACGCACGCGAGGGCTGGGCGACTTCTGCCATTACCACCTGTTGGCGCAAGGTGCGCTGGACATCGTCATTGAATCGGATGTCAACATCCTCGACATCGCCGCGCTGGCCGTGATCGTGCGCGAGGCTGGCGGCATCTTCACCGATCTCGACGGCGCCGACTTGAACCTCGACACCCGCAGCGTGCTGGCCGCCACCCCCGCACTGCACGAAGCCGTCCTGCGCCGGTTTGCATGACAGTGGGTCGCGGCGGCGGTGAGATCCTGGACCTGCCGCTTGCATTTGCCGATGCATTTGTATCCAGCGAGCGCGCGATCCGCCGTGTGCTACTGGACATGGCGCTGCAAGCGGGCAGTCCGGCTATTGATGTCGGCAGCAACGCGCTGGTCCCGGGTGGCGTGACTTATGACCAGCGTGGCGCCGGTTTCCCGCGCATCGTGAACACCACCGTGGATATCGGCAGCGTCGAGTACGCCGGGGCGGCGCCAATTGCACCCTTCGTGCCCGTGCCCGCGTCATCCATCTGGAGCAAGGGCCTGCTCGGCCTGCTGGCCGGCCTGTTCGGCATGCTGGCCATGCGCCGACGGCGGGGCAGTTCATCGGCCTGAGCTGTTCCGCAGCGTGCTCTTGCCGACAGCCACGCGGCGCGTGGCTGTCGCATGGCGTTTCGCGAAGACGCGGCAACGGCGTACAATGCTCGGATGGCGAATTATCCGAAGATTCTGGCCACCCGGCCAGCAGAGAAGAGCCGATTTCTGAATGCCGAGGAAGTCGACCTGCAGTTCAGCAATGGCGAGCGCCGGACGCATGAACGGGTGATCAGCGCTGGTCTGGGCGCTGCCCTGATCGTGCCCATGATCGATGACGAGACTGTGTTGCTGATCAGCGAATACAGCGTCGGCCTGGATCATTACGAGCTGGGTCTGCCCAAGGGGCGGCTGGATCGTGACGAGACCGTCGAGCAGGGCGCCAATCGCGAGCTGAAGGAAGAGGCCGGCTATGGCGCCCGCCATCTGAAGATCATTGGCGCGCTGTCACTGGCGCCGGCGTACATGACCCACATGACCCATGTGGTGCTGGCGACGGATCTGTACCCGGAGAGGCTGCAAGGTGACGAGCCCGAGCCGCTCAAGGTCAGCCGCTGGCCGATGGCCAAGCTGCACGAACTGGTGGCGCGCGACGATGTTACCGAAGGACGCACCATCGCCGCGCTGTTCATGGCGCGCGAATATCTCGCCGGACGCTACAAGCCGCAATGAGTACCGTAGAGGGTTTACTGTCGCCCGTTTCGGGCATTGCCCGTCATGCGGCGTCGGCCATTCTCGAGGTTTACGCGGGCAGCTTCGCGGTCCAGAGCAAGACGGACAACTCACCGCTTACCGCCGCGGACCTTGCGGCACACCGCTGCATTGTCGATGGTTTGTCAGGCCTCACCCCGGACTGGCCCATACTGTCCGAGGAAGCGGCCAATATCCCGTGGGCCGAACGTCGGCAATGGCAACGCTACTGGCTGGTCGACCCGCTCGATGGCACGCGGGAATTCGTCAAGCGAAATGGCGAGTTCACGGTCAACATTGCCCTGATCGAGGATGGCGAGCCGGTGCTCGGCGTGGTGCTGGCGCCAGTCACAGGCCACTTGTACTCGGCCTGCCGGGGCTCGGGTGCGCGCCTGGAGCGCAAGCCGGGTGGTATCCCGGAGGCGATCGAGACCAGCGCGCCACACGCACCGTTGCGGGTGGCAGGCAGCCGCTCCCATGCGCGCACCGAGCAGGTCGAGATGCTGGCCCGGCTGGGGCCGACCAGCAGCATTGCCCTGGGATCCTCGCTGAAGTTCTGTCTGATTGCCGAAGCCGGCGCCGATCTCTATCTGCGCCTTGGGCCCACCAGCGAATGGGACACCGCCGCCGCGCACTGCGTGCTGGCCGAAGCCGGAGGCGAAGTGCACGACCTGGATGGCCGGCCGTTGCGCTACAACCAGAAAGAAAGCCTTATCAATCCCTCGTTCATTGCCGTGGGTGACCCTGGCATCGATTGGGCAGGCCGTTTGCAGGAGGCGGACGCATAGGCCGGCCCGCCATTGAAGGCCTTGCTTACCATTTAGTCAGAATGCGCGAATCGAGATGACCAAGCAGAAACTCACCATTGCCACCCGCAAGAGCGCGCTGGCCCTGTGGCAGGCCGAGCACGTGGCTGCGCGACTGCGCGCGCTGCATCCACGCCTTGAGGTCGCGCTGTTGCCCTTGTCGACACGTGGTGACGAACTGCTGGATCGGTCGCTGGCCGAGGTGGGCGGCAAGGGCCTGTTCCTCAAGGAACTGGAGCGGGCCATGTGCGATGGCGAGGCCGATGTGGCCGTGCATTCGCTCAAGGACGTGCCCGCCGACCTGGAACCCGGTTTCTGCCTGGCGGCAGTGCTGGAGCGCGCCGACCCGGCCGATGCCTTCGTCAGCCCGAGCTACGCCAGCGTGGATGCGTTGCCGCAGGGTGCGCGCGTGGGTACCTCGTCGCTGCGCCGACGCGCGCAACTGCAGGCGCTGCGCCCGGATCTGCAGATTCTGGATCTGCGCGGCAACGTCAATACCCGGCTGTCCAAGCTGGAAAGCGGTCAGTACGACGCCATCATTCTGGCGGTCGCCGGCCTTGAACGTCTTGAACTGGGGCAGCACATTCGTTCGCGCCTTGAACCGCCCGCGTGGCTGCCGGCACCCGGCCAGGCGGCACTGGCCATCGAGAGCCGGGACAAGGATGCCGGGAGCCTGGCCTTGCTGCAGCCGCTCGACCATGCCGCCAGCCGCGCCACCGCCACCGCCGAGCGCGCCATGAACCGGCGCCTGGGCGGCAGCTGTTCGGTGCCGGTGGGTGCGTTTGCACGGATCGATGGCGAACAGGTTCGTCTTGATGGATTGGTCGGGGATGTGGCCAGCGGGCGCTTGCTGCGGGCTGCAGCGAGCGGCGCACGCGTATCGGCAGAGGCCGTCGGCGTGCAGGTGGCCGAGGATCTGCTGGCTCAGGGAGCGGCAGAATTTCTGTCTGCTCATCTTGCGAGTGATTGAAGTCGGGGCTTTTGCAATGGGCGTCGTGCCCCAACATTGGCGCTACCCCTGAAGGAGAAATGTCGTGTCCATTCCCAGTACCGCGCCAACCGCACCGATCGCCAGCCGCGATCAACTGGTGGAGACCATCGCTGCGGGTGAAAAGCCGCGAGCGAACTGGCGCATCGGCACCGAGCACGAAAAATTCGGCTTTCGCTGGGAAGACCTGCGGCCGCCGGAATACGAAGGTGAGCGGGGCATACGCGCCGTGCTGGAAGGGCTGGCCCGAGAGGGCGACTGGGAGATCATCAGCGAGAACGGTCTGCCGCTCGCGCTGTCGCGTGACGGCGCCTCGATCACGCTGGAGCCTGCCGGGCAGCTGGAACTGTCCGGTGCCCCGCTGGAGTCGATCCACCAGACCTGCAATGAGGTCAACAGCCATCTGGTCGACGTGCGCAAGGTTGCCGATGAGCTGGAACTGGGTTTTCTCGGCATGGGTTTCCAGCCCAAATGGCGCCGCCAGGACATGCCGTGGATGCCCAAGGGGCGTTACAAGATCATGCGCGAGTACATGCCCACGCGCGGCCAGCTTGGTCTGGACATGATGACCCGCACCTGCACGGTGCAGGTCAACCTGGACTTCAGCTCCGAAGCGGACATGGTCAAGAAGTTCCGGGTGGGTCTGGCGCTGCAGCCCGTGGCCACGGCGCTTTTTGCAGACTCGCCCTTTACCGAAGGCAAGCCCAACGGCTATCTCAGCTACCGCTCGCAGGTCTGGACCGACACCGACCCGGATCGTACCGGTATGCTCGACTTCGTGTTCGAGGATGGCTTCGGCTACGAGCGCTGGGTGGACTATGTGCTCGACGTGCCGATGTACTTCAGCATGCAGCCGGGCGGTCTGGTGAATCTGGCGGGTGCCAGCTTCCGTGATTTCCTGGAAGGCAAACTGCCTCAGCTTCCCGGAGTCAGGCCGACCCAGCGCGATTGGGCCGACCACATGACCACGGTATTCCCCGAGGTGCGCCTGAAACAGTTTCTGGAGATGCGCGGCGCCGATGGCGGGCCCTGGAACCGTCTGTGTGCGCTACCGGCGTTCTGGGTCGGGCTGCTCTACGACGACGAAGCGCTGGATGCGGCCTGGGACCTGGTCAAGGATTTCAGCATGGTCGAGCGCAATGCGCTGCGTGATGGCGTGCCGCGGCAGGGGCTCAAACTGCCGTTTCGTGGTGCCACGCTGCGCGAACTGGCGGTCGAGACCCTGAAAATTGCTACCCGCGGGCTGGAACGCCGCCATTGCCTGGGTGGCAGCGGTCGCGATGAAAGCTGTTTCCTGGTGCCGCTGTACCAGGTGGCCGATTCCGGCCAGACCCCTGCCGAAGAAAAACTGGAACTGTTCCATGGGCGCTGGAAAGGCAGTGTCGATCCGGTGTTCCGCGAGTTTGCGTATTGACCCTCTGACCAACCCCAGCGTGTCGGGCTGCCAGGGAAGCGTGCTTGCCGCATCCTCTGGGCCCGGCACTCGCGCTGCCGTCATCCCGGGGCCGAGCGTAGCAAAGAACCCGGGATCCGTTTTGATCTGTCTCCGATCACCTGCGCGATTCACCTGGCACGGAGGTGGCAAGGGGAGGCCGGGTCGCGGCCTGCGGTCGGCCCCGGAATGACAGACGAGGCGCATGGCGCCGCAGCCTGTCTTGCCTCCTTCAGGCGCGCCTTCATGCGGCATATGGGTGTTGTGTGAGACCATGCGGGACGGTTTCAAAAAGCTGTCAGGAGGCTTCATGAGTACATGGCTGGTCACGGGTGCAAACCGCGGTATTGGTCTGGAGATGTGTCGTCAGCTGGTCGAGCGTGGTGACGCGGTGATTGCAGTGTGCCGCAATTCCTCGACCGAGCTAGAGCAACTCGGTGTACGCATGGTGGATGGTGTCGATGTGCGTGAGCCGGGGGACTGCAGCACGCTGCGAAAGGCCCTGGACGGCACACAGATTGATGTGCTGATGAATGTTGCCGGCGTGTTGCGCAGGCAATCATTCGGCGAGATCGATGATGATTCGGTCGCGGCCATGCGGCTGCAGTTCGATACCAACGCCATCGCGCCCGTATTGGTCACGCAGGCGCTGGCCGACCTGATGGCGAAGGGCGGCAAGGTCGGCATTGTCACCAGCCGCATGGGTTCGATCGCCGACAACGACTCCGGCGGCAGCTATGGCTACCGCATGTCCAAGGCGGCAGTAAACGCGGCCGGCAAGTCCCTGGCGGTGGACCTCAAGCCGCGCGGCATTTCGGTGGCGCTGCTGCATCCGGGCTACGTGCGCACGGACATGACCGGCCACAATGGCCTGATTGATCCCGACGAGTCGGTGCGCGGCCTGCTGGCGCGCATGGACGCACTGGATCTGGCAACCAGCGGTGGATTCTGGCATCAGAATGGCGAGGCGCTGCCCTGGTAGTCGCCGCATGTCCAGTACATCTCTGGTGAGGGTCGTCCCTTGCTGATTGGGTCGGGCATGACGGAACCGGGCGGCGAGGTTACACTTGCTGTCCGTACTGGCATTGTGTTCGTTTCTTGACTGCATCGTCCCCCACCTTTTCCGTGATCCGCCGCGCCTGGCGCTGGCTGCGTGTCCCGTTCTGGGTCGGACTGGGCGTGCTTCTGGGTTTCGGGCTGCCGTATGTCTGGTCGCTTGATCGTCAGGTGCGGCAGCGCTTTGATGAGCTGAAGTTGTCGGTTCCGACGCGGGTATTTGCCCGGCCGCTGGCGCTGTCGCGCGGCCTGGCGATGACCGATGGCATGCTGGAGCTGGAGCTGGCACAGGCGGGTTACCGCAAGGTGGACGATGCCCGGGTGCCCGGCAGCTGGAGCCATGCGGGCAACAGCTTCACGATTGCCTCGCGCGGATTTGCCAGCCCCGACGGCGGCGCGCTGCCCCGGCGTATCCAGGTCGGCCTGTCCGGCGGCAAGCTCGCTTCTGTGCGCGACCTGACATCGGGCAAGGCCCTGCAGCATGCGCGGCTGGATCCGGCCCGCATCGCCACCTTGTATGGTGCCAGCCAGGAGGAGCGCCAGATCGTGCAACTGAGCCAGGTGCCTCCCCTGCTTCTGGCCGGCCTGCAGGCAGTGGAAGACCGCGACTTCAAGCATCACCATGGCATCGATCTCTCGGCCATCGCCCGGGCTGCCTGGGCCAACCTGCGTGCCGGCCATGTGGTGCAGGGTGGGTCCACGCTCACCCAGCAGCTGGTGCGCAACCTGTTTCTGGACCGCAGCCAGAACCTTGTGCGCAAGATCAACGAGGCGATCATTGCGCTGCTGATCGAGGGCCACTTCGACAAGGGCCGCATCCTGGAGACCTATGTCAACGAGGTATTCCTGGGACAGCGCGGCAACCAGGCGGTACACGGTTTTGCCGCTGCCAGCCAGTTCTACTTCGGGCGCCGGCTGGAATACCTGCGGCCGCGTGAAATCGCCTTGCTGGTGGCGCTGGTGCGCGGGCCCAGCTATTACAATCCGCGCCGCTACGCCGAGCGCGCCATGGCGCGGCGCAATCGGGTGCTGGCCGAATTCGAGCACACCGGCCTGATCAGTGCGGCCGCGGAAAAGCGAGCCGCCGCCGCGCCACTGGGCATCACCGCGCGGGCGCAACTGCCGCGCGATCGCTTTCCGTCATTCATGCAGCTGGTGCGCCAGCAGGTCCGCGCGGACTTTGACGACAGCACCCTGCGCGCGGGCGGTCTGTCGATATTCACCACACTTGATCCGGCGGTGCAGGTACTGGCCGAGCGGGCCCTGGACAAGACCCTGGACGGCATGGGCAAGCGCGGCGGCGCCCTGCAGGGCGCCGTGGTGGTGACGGCCTCGCAAACCGGTGGTGTGCTGGCGCTTGTGGGTGACCGCAATCCGGGTGCGCAGGGCTTCAACCGCGCGCTGGATGCGCATCGCCCCATCGGCTCGCTGGTCAAGCCGTTCGTCTACCTGGTCGCGCTGTCGCAACCGGATCGCTGGTCCCTGGCCAGCCTGCTGGATGACAGCCCGATCACCGTGAAGCTGGCAAACGACAAGACATGGTCTCCTGAAAACGATGATCATCAATCGCATGGACAGGTGCCCCTGATCGACGCCTTGGCGCACTCGTGGAATCTGGCCACGGTGCATCTGGGCCTGGCGGTGGGCATTGACCGTGTCATCGGTCTGCTGCACTCCCTGGGCATTCGCCGCAGCATTCAATCCAACCCGTCCCTGCTGCTGGGCGCCATCGATCTGTCGCCGCTGCAGGTCGCGCAGATCTACCAGTATCTGTCCGCCCACGGCCATGCCTTGCCCCTGTTGTCGGTTCGCGGCGTGATGGGTGCTGATGGCAAGACGCTCAAGCGCTATCAGGTGGAGCCGGGCAAGGGCGAATACCATGCTGCCGCCGATCTGGTCAGCTATGCGATGCAGGCGGTGGCCACGACCGGTACCGCCAGGCGCATCGTCGCTTCGGGCCTCGAGCACCTCAACGCAGCCGGCAAGACGGGCACCAGCGACGATCAGCGCGACAGCTGGTTTGCCGGTTATACCGGCGAGCACCTGGCGGTGGCCTGGGTGGGCCGTGACGACAACAAGCCGACGGCCCTGTGGGGTTCGACCGGTGCGCTCAAAGTCTGGATCAATCTCTTCAAGCACCTGCCGACAGAGCCCTTGTCGTCTTCGCCATCCGCACAGCTGGAGTTTGCCTGGGTCAATCCCGATGATGGTCGCCGCACCTCGCAAGACTGTGCTGGTGCCCGCCGTCTGCCGTTTGCAAGCGGTCATGTGCCGACGCAATATGAACCGTGCATGCGTGATCGTTTTCGCGATATCTATGATGGCGACCAGACCAGTACGGAAACCCGGCCATGAAGCCTGACACCTGCAAACGATGCTGGCCGATGCTGTTGACCTGCTTGCTGGCCGCTTGCGCTACAGGCTCGCAGCCGCCGCAGGCCAGCCAGGCCAGTGTCGACGCCATGCTGTCGAGAATCCATCAGGCTGCGGCGCACGACCAGTCGGCCATCCATGTCGTGCCTTTGCGCGCACCTGGCGTGCAGGTGCTGCAGCAGCAGGCGGCCAGCGCCACGATCAAGGGCGATCTGGATACGGCGGAAGACAGACTGAAACGGGCCTTGCAGCTGGAACCGGGCTCGCCACCGCTGTTGCAGGCCCAGGCCGAACTGGCGCTGCGCGAGCACCGCTGGAAACATGCCGAGCAGAAGGCCCTGGATTCCTGGAAGCGGGGTCCGCAGGTGGGGCCGTTATGCGCACGCAACTGGCAGACCGTGATCGAGGTGCGTCATCTGCAAGACGATGCGCCCGGGGTCAGCACCGCCACCAAGTGGCTCAAGAGTTGCCACGCCGAGGGCGTGCACCGGTATTGATCGGGGATTCGGGACCCGGGACTTGGGAATGGTGGTTATGGCCTGGATGTAGGGTGCTGCTGAGCGAAGCGAAGCGCACCATCGCAGTCTCCACGCCACGGTGCGCTTCGTTCCTCAGCAGCACCCTACGTAGAGCGGAGCGCACCGAAGAAGGGGAGTGGAGAGTAGGAGAGCAGAAGCGTCCTGGTCGAGTAACCCGCTCCGCTGACCTGTGTGTAGGGTGCTACTGACAATGGAAGCGCACCATCCGGAACCCACGCCACGGTGCGCTAGCCCGCATTATTCACCAACCTTCTACTGCGCCGGCCCAATGACACGCCCGGCGCGGCTTTCGCTTGGTCGCAGTGCTCGACGTAGTGTCGGCTACGCCTGCGCACTGCTCGGGCGCGAAAGCCACGCCGGACATGCCCTTGAACCGGCTCGCTACCAACGCTGATGAATAATCCGGGCTAGCATCCTACGTGCTGTGGGGAATCCATGCGCCGTGGAATCCGGCGGGTATGCGTCGTGGCAGATGCACCGTAGCCAGGGCGGGCTGGTCAATGTTGGCGGCATCAAGAATGACAATGTCGGTGGTATCGGTCGCCTGACGATACACACACACGAGCAACCAGCCGTCGTCCTCGCGATGTGATCCAGGGCGTGGCACGAACACCGGTTCGCTGTTCTGGTCACCGGGTGGCAGCCGGAAGTGACGGCTCGTGCCGGCTTCCAGGTCGTATTGCACGAGCCCGCGCATTTGCGTGTTGCTTGGTTGTTCCACGGCATAGGCATATCGGTATGCGCGACCGGTACGCTGCTCGTTGATCCGCGGTAGTTCAATGCCCCGGTCGTCGAGCTGGGTTTCGGTCACCGATCCCTTGTCCAGGTCAATGACATAGCGCCATAGAACCCCGAGTGGATTGTCCTCGAAGCCTGCGCCACCGTCCGGGATGCGCAGGAAGTGCGGATAGCGCACCGCGTCCACCACGATGGTAGTCGGGTTCTGGTCATGGGCATTGACGACGTGCTGGATGAAACATGGCGTGATATCAAACCAGCGCACGCTGCCGCCGTGTCTCGGCATGACGCCAAGGCGCGATTGCCGCTCATCATGCCACCGCAAGGGCAGGCGGAAGCCCCTGTCCAGCATGCTGAAGTCGTAGGCGACGTTCAGGTCGAGAAAGATGCTGTGGTGCTCGCTCACTGCCATGTCGTGCATCATCGACGGTGCCGGCAGCGGAATCTCGATATCCACGCATTGCTCTCCGCGGTCATTGCATACCCCGTAGCGCAGCCAGGGCTGCTGCCAATGTGCGCGAAAGCTGATGAGTTCGCCCGTGTGCGGGTCTATCCTGGGGTGTGCCGTGACGCCCTCGGCAAGGCCCGCATGGCGGCGTGTGCTGCCGAGCGTTTGCAGCCCGGAATCAATGGCCAGCGGCGGCCCGCCTTCGGCAAGCGCAAGGATCTCCCCGGCGTGGCAGATCACGTTCACATTCGGATTGCTGTCGGGCATCGAATGGCTTTGCTCCGGTGCGTGCACGTCTGCCCATCGCTGCGTACGCACCCAGCGATTGCGATACGCGACAGCCTGCCCGTGCCTGAAGGAGATGCCGTGCAGCATGGCCGCCTCCGGCCACCAGGACAGCACGTCGCTGCCTTCGAAGCGCCCATGCAGCGGATTGGGCCCGTTGCGCACCAGCATCCCGTTCAATTCCGGCGGTATCCTGCCGACCACGGTCAGTTCCGACAAGTCGACTTCATCCGTGACCGGCGCCAGGGCGCCGTGATTCAGATCAAGCATGGTCATTGTCTGTGCCTGCCTTTTCAGTCGTCCGCGCTTGCGCTGGCGGAGTCGCGTAAGTCGGCCAGATGCAGGGCATGCTCGCGCACATCCCGGGGCCAGGTGGCAACAAGCTGTTGCAAGCGCGGCAGATCGCTGGCGAACAGGGCGCGAACGGCTTCCTCGAAACCGGGCAGGTCGCCGGCCATCGCCGACATGAAATGGTAGGCACGTTCCTGTGCGGCGCGCCGTTGCGTGGTGCCATCCTCGGCCCGCCGAGCCTGCTCGACCAGCTTGCGCAGGGTTACCGAGGCACTGCCGGGTTGGGCGGCAAGCCACTCCCAGTGGCGCGGCAGCAGGGTTACCTCGCGGGCGATGACGCCAAGGCGGGGTCGTCCCCGGCCTCTAGGCCTGGCCTTGGGCGTGTAACGCTCCAGCACGTCCTCCTCTGACCCTCTGGTGTCGAGGTCAATGGAACGGCCGGTACGGTCATCGAACACCAGCACCGGTTCGGCTGACGGGTCCTCGCTGATGGGCTTGATGGCCAGTGCAACCTCGGCCAGCGAACCTGTCACGAACCGTTGCTGCCCGCGGAAGGCGGTGCAGTCTGGAGCGGTCTTGTCGGGCATGGGGGAAATCTCGTGCGGGGTAGGGGCGCAGAAATATACCCGGATAAAAATGTGCTGTCAATATTACCCGGATAAAAAAATCAGAAGACAGATCCCGCATGCTGCCACCGGGACTTGCGCGGCCTCGACATGACCGTCGCCGTCAGGGGATGCCGTACTTGAGGGTTATGCACCAGACCATGGATCGCGGGCATCGGAGGCCGACCGCACCGGGTTGGATCCTGCCGCGCTGCTGGCGAGGGGAGCGCATCTGGTCGGGGTGCGATGCGTCTCAGGCGGTCAGCCTCGCCGGATGACCCGCGGCGCTCCGCGGGCGCCTGTCGCTACCCGGTCACGCGTCCGACGAGGCTACCAGTTGAAGCCATCCGAGTAGATCGTGTCATCGGGATTGCGCACGCAGTCGTTGGTCTGCACCACGGGGGTGCCGATCGGCATGACCTCGAAATCGTTCAGGCTGATGCCGAACAGCGAGTGCGAGTCCAGGTCAATGTTGCTGTCGCTCCACTGGTGCGTGGTGAAAAGGCCATCATCGGCAGTCAGCGGGATGTTGCCGCCGTCGGACAGGAACATGCCGTAGCGTTTCAGAGTGCGCAGAATGACCTGTGCCGCGGCATTGTAGGCGCTGATATTCGTACTGGCCTTGAGTCGCAGTCTGGCGCCATAGGGAATGGCGTTGGCCGGCCCGTACGGCGCCCCGGCATGGCTGGCCGGGTGCACGTAGCGGTCGGCGCGCATGCGTGCATTGGGCAGGATGAACCGGATCGCATGGCCGAGGTCGCCATTGCTGACCTGCATGGCTGCATACACTTCATCCGGATTGAACAGCAGTGGCGCAATGGCGAAGCCGGCGGCATCGGCACTGGTGCACTGCTCGCCGCGGCCATTGGCCGGATACAGCCGGTTGAGGTGCCAGATGACCATGCATTGCGACTGGATCCCCTGGCTGTTGACGTTGCTGAGCCAGGATTCGTACAAGGTATCGCCGTTGACCACCAGCAGATGGCAGTCACCGCCGCTGCAACTGTAGTCGCCCGACTCCTCGATCGCTCCAGTGGCCGGCAGTGGCACCTCCAGCCCGGTATCGCAGTCCGGCAGGTAGTAGCCGCTTCTGGGAACCAGAGGCTGGCTGGTCGTGTTGCCCCAGGAGCTGTACAGGACGTGCATGGAGAAATCGATCTGAAAGGCCGTGTTGCCGGCGCCACCCGTGCCCCAGCCGATGCTGGCATTGATCATGCTGCTGGAGTTGGTGTCGGGGCTGGCCGACGATATGTCCTGGTTCCAGATGGCTGCCGGGGGAAAGCGCGGCGGAAAACGCGCAGGCGGCGTGCCCCATGCTGCCGGAACAAGGACGGCGCCAAGAAGGGCAATCAGGGGCCACCGTGCACTTCGCGAGACCTTCAACATGGCCACGTTCTCCGCTAGTGGTTGCTACTGCACCATAGACCTGACGGCGCGGTCCCGCAAGCGAGAGAGTCTGCTATTGATCAGGCATTGGCCAGTCGTTCGCGCAACCAGGCGCGGGCAAAGGTCCAGTCGCGGCGCACCGTGCGCTCGCCGATATCCAGCGCAGTGGCGGTTTCGGCATCGGTATAGCCGGCGAAGTAACGGCACTCGACCACGCGCACGCAGCGCGGATTGAGTTCGGCCAGATCGGCCAGAGCCTCGTGCACGCCGAGGATCTCGCTGTGCCGGGACGGATCGGTCCAGACCGGCTGCTCGTCATCGTCAAGGCCACTTTCCGGCATCCGTCGCTTGTCGGCGCTGGCGCTGCGAATATGGTCGATGATGACGTAGCGCATGGCCAGCGCCGCGCTTGCGATGAAGTGGGCATGGTTTGCGAATGCTTCGCTGTTGCGCAGGCGAAGCCAGGCTTCGTGTACCACCGCAGTGGTCTGCAGTGTGGCGGGCGCGCCATGACTTCGCCGCTGCCTGCGAGCTGCTGCCTTCAACTCGGCATACAGCAGCTCCCGGTCACTCTCGCTCAGCGACTCGCCAAGCCCGGCGGCGTCAAGGCCGAGCTGGAAGCTGCGCTGGAAGTCATCATCACGTCCGGTATGGCGTGTTGACATTGCACAAAAGCCCCACTGAATTCCTTCTGGAAGCGTACACGATTCGCCTGGCCAAGTCCTGCGAACAGGCGCGCGAGAACCGGCAATGCATCATCACATCGCCCATCCACGGCGTCGGCGATGGCCAGTCGGGCGCGCACCATCATTCGCGGCAGGGTGGTTGCCGGCAGCGATGCCAGCAGCGTCCTTGCCCTGCGCAGGCCTTTGCGGGCCGCTTTCGTATCATGCTTTGCCAATTGCACGCCGGCCATGGTCAGCAGCGGAAAGGCGTGCAGGTAGTGGTTGGCGGGCAGGGCCTGGTCAAGATCCGCTTGCGCGTGCTGCGCCGCTTCCAGGCATGCGTCCAGTCGCTGTCGCTGGCAGAGCAGCGCCGCCAGGTTCTGCCAACTCTTGCCGTTTTCACCGAGATCGGCATCGGGCCGTTTCTCACGTTGTTCCAGAACCGCACGCAGCCGGGTCTCGGCTTCGTCATAGCGGCGCAGCTTCCACAATAGAAGTCCGTAATTGTTCTGTATCGCCAGCACATCCTTGTTGCCCTGACCGAGTATGGTTTGCAGAGATCGCATGGCCTGACGCAGCAGGGGCTCGGCCGCGGCGGGATCGGTTTCTTCCAGGATCTGCGCGTACTGTGCCCGGGTCCGGGCCAGAATGACGTGCGCCTCAGGCAACTTTGCCAGGTTCAGCAGGTAGGCGCGACGTGCACTGGCCAGGGCCTCTCCGTGCTTTCCAAGCGTGTCCTGGGTTCTCGCCATCAGGCTGAGTGCAACGATGCGTGACCGGATTGCATCGGTGCCGCGCAAATTCGTGCTGGCGTCGGCAAGATGTTTTTCGGCAGCACGGGGTTGACCGGCAGCGATCAGCACCTGCCCCAGACCGAGATTGACCCGTCCGCGTTGCCCCGGTGTTGTCACCTGATGATTTTCCATATCCACCAGCAATGACTCCGCTTCGTCCAGGCGTTGCTGTGCTGTCAGCGCATCGGCAAGCGCGATGGCGGCATCGAAACGTATGGCTTGCGGAATGACACTCGTGGCGGGCGATGTCGAGTGCTTCACGCGCGGTCTTTTCTGCCTCCCCGGCCAGGAACAGGCTGTTGTAGTCATCGGCCAGGCGGGTCAGCAACTGGGCGCGGATAGCGGCTTGCAGACGACTGTCACGCAGGCGGCTGCGACCGGCATCAAGCACGTCACGGACACGGAGGTGACGGGCGTCGGCAACATTGCGTTCGGTCGGATCCAGGTCGGTAATCAGGCCGCCAAGGAAACCCGAAACAGCGGTGGCGCGATCGCGCTCGGAAGCAAGCTGATGCAGCCGCAGCGCCAGCGTGGTGCCGAGCACCGCCAGTACGCCCAGCGTCACGACGGCGGCAAGACGGTGATGGTAGACGGCGGAACGCAAGCGATACCAGCGATTCCCGCGACGCGCTTCCACGGCCTCCCCGGTCAGCATCCTGCGCAGGTCCCCGGCCATGCTGGCCGCCGATGTATACCGCTGGTCGGCGCGCTTGCGCAGGGCCTTGCTGATAATGGCGTCCAGATTGCCGCGCAGTTGCCGCCGCGCCGCATGTCCGCACACAGGGAACTCGGGGCGGGCGCCTGGCGGTCGACGATGGCGCGGGTGATGGCGATGATGGGGGTGCCTTCGTCTGCGAACGGGTGCGGCCAGTCAGTACCTCGCAGGCAAGCACGCCCATGGCATGGACATCGGTTTGTACGGTGACCGGGCGGCCCAGAATCTGTTCCGGCGCGGCATGCTGCGGTGTCATGATCGAGGTGCCGGTGCGGGTGGCGCGAGTGGCATCGGACTCGATCAATTTGGCAATGCCGAAATCCAGCAGCTTGGCATGGCCATCCGGGGTAACCAGTACGTTGGCCGGTTTGATGTCGCGGTGAATCACCAGATGCGCGTGTGCGTACGCTACGGCCTCGGCAACTTCGATCAGCAGCTTGAGCTTGTTCTTGTGCGTACCCGGAGAAGCGGTCAATACGTACGCCCTCGATATATTCGGTCGCCAGCCAGGGACGCCCGTCCGCATGAACCCCACCGTCGATCAGGCGTGCGATACCCGGGTGCTCAAGTCCGGCCAGAATGCGCCGTTCGGCAGTGAAGCGTTGCGGGTCGGCATCAGCAGCGATGATCTTCAGGGCCACTTGCTGCCTGAATGACGATGTTTGCCGTGAGGCCAGGTAAACCGCGCTCATGCCGCCGTGCGCCAGCAAGCGCTCGATGCGCCAGTTGCCGATGAGGGTGCCGGCCGGCAAGTGGCCTTGCATTGCCGCGCCCTCGCCGTCGGAAAATGCGGGGACGCAGGCCGGGTCGCCCAGTCCCTGGCCGCGCGCGTCGGCAGCCAGCAAGCGCATGACACTGTCGATCAACTGCGCCTGCCCGGCAAGCCGCTTGCGCACACAGGCCGTTTGTTCTATCGCAGGCAATTCGCAGGCCTCGAGAAAAACGGCCTGAATGGCTTCGAATTGCTGTGCAGTCGGGCGTTCCATCCGGTAACACCGCCTCCGTTCATCCAGGTAGGCCTTCATGTTACGCCCAGGTTTCCCCTGATGAGGCAGTGGCCGGATTTTCAGCCGGATAGCGATTGAAGCGATATGATTCGATCAATGGAGATTCAATGAATCATGTTCCGGATAGCGACTTCCTGGCTAAGCGGGCTGGCTGCGTTGTTGACCTTGTTCCTGGCCGGGCCGGCGATGGCCGCCTGTCCCCCG
The DNA here is from genome assembly GCA_963800395.1 of uncultured Gammaproteobacteria bacterium. Taxonomy (GTDB): domain Bacteria; phylum Pseudomonadota; class Gammaproteobacteria; order Xanthomonadales; family Rhodanobacteraceae; genus DASSBG01. The sequence goes on along the minus strand of CAWDBD010000003.1, from coordinate 20,612 downwards.
GACACTTTCGTGCATGCCTCCGACTTCCGGCTGGGCGACTATGTGCCGCACCCAGGCGCAGGACAACTTCGGCCATGCTGTCGCGACTGACGGCCAGGTCATGGCCGTGGGCGTTCCCAGACAATCGATACTGCCGCGGATTCACTGGGCGGCACCATGTATCTGTTCCCGCGCGGCGCCTCGCCGGGGGCCTGGCAGTCTCTGAAACGGCTGGTCGAACCGCACGCGGCCGAAAGCGGGGACCGCTTCGGGGCCGCGCTGGACATGCCGGACGATGTGCTGGTCGTCGGTGCGCCTGATGGTGGTGACACCAATGCCAATGACGCCGGGCTTGTCGACGTTTTCGAACGGAATCAGGGCCAAGTGGCACGCTTCAGTGGGGCGTCCGTCAGGAGATCGTGGCGCAGGAAAGCGACGGCTAGCCGGGACTTCGGGCGCAGTCCGGTGGCCTTGCAGGGCGATCGCACTGCTGGTCGGCGACCCGCAGGCGGGCGGCGGTCATGGTCGAGTGGTGGTACTGTATCAACGCGTGGAGCAGCGGTCTGTTTGCCCTCATCGCCACCCTCGAGCAACCCCGATTCGGCGTCGACAACAATCACTTCGGCGAGGCCATCTTGCATTGTTGCGTGATATCACCGTGGTCAGCGACCCGGCCTTTGATGCCGACCCTGGTCGAAGCGGGCTGGAGGGTCAGGTATGGGTGTATGCACGCAATCAGGGTGGTGCGGGTCAATGGGGGCTGGTAACCCGGTTGCATGGCGAATCCAGCCGCCACGGACTCTTTCGGTACCGCGGTCTCCATTTCACATGACCGCATTGCCGTGGGTACCGGCGCCCCGGGAGCGGGTCGAGTCTATCTGTTCGGGCGCGATGTTGGCGGCAGCAGCCATTGGGGACAGATCCAGAGCTTTACTGCGCCGGCTGGTGACACCGGTGCCTCGGACGGGTTCGGGCTTGCGCTTGATTTGCACAAGTGGGAGTTGCTGGTTGGCGCAGGCACGTGTTTGGTGCGGAAGCGTCCACCGGCGCCGCCTATGTCTACCATCGCGTGCCGCAGAGCAGTCCCGAGCACTGGATGCTGCTGCAGAAGTTCTACTCGGCCAGCAACAACTACCGCAGCAATTTTGGCGTCGCGCTGGACTGGGGGCACGGCTTCGCCGCCATCGGCGATCCCTTGTCGGATGATCCGTCTTTCCCGGCCGGCAGCAAGGTCGGCCATGTCTATGTTTTCTTTGATGACGAAATCATGTGCACGCCTTTCGAGTAGGTGGCGCGAGCGGGTTCACGTGTTATCTGTCAGGAACGTGCAGGGTTGCACGCCCTCGATCCTGACTTTCACAGTGGGGGAATGGTGATGCTGACATTGTCCAGCCGCTGCCGGCGTCCGCGCCTGCCGGCCTGCGTGTTGCTCCTGGGAATGGCGTTGCAGGTTGTTGCCGGCCCGGTCCATGCTGAAGTTTGTCGAGTCACAAGCAGCGGCAGCAGCAGTGGCGATGGCAGCAACTGGACAGCACAGGCGATGGATCTGCAAACAGCGCTGGCGACGGGTACATGTACCGAGTTGTGGGTGGGCGCGGGCACCTACCTGCCGACCAGCGGCACGGATCGCTCCATCAGTTTCGACATTCGCCCCGGTCTGGCCGTCTACGGCGGCTTTGCCGGCACCGAGACGCAGCGCAACCAGCGCGATCCTTCAGCGAATGTCAGCACGCTCTCGGGCGATATTGGCGTGGCGGGCGATGCCGCCGACAACAGCTACCACGTCGTTTTCCTCGATGGCGTCACGAGGGCGTCAGTCCATCACCGCCAGCACCGTGCTGGACGGATTCACAGTGCGTGACGGCAATGCCGACGGCAGCGGGCCGGACGACTCCGGTGGCGGGCTGTACTGTGCGGGATCGGGCAGCGGCAACGAATGCAGTCCGACGCTTTCGCATCTGACGTTCGCGGGCAACCAGGCCTTCAACAAGGGCGGCGCGGTCTACAACGACGCTGGCCCGCTCGGTCGCAGCAGTCCGGCGTTGCTCCATGCGAGTTTCAGCGGCAACGTCGCCGGACAGTATGGCGGCGCGATTTATGACGATGGCCGCGACAGCGGCACAAGCAGTCCGCAGCTGACAGACGTCAGCTTCAGCGGCAACAGTGCGACGCATGTCTATGGCGGCGCGATCTACAACGATGGCTCCGCGGGGATCAGCAGCCCGGTTCTGGAGCAGGTGAGCTTCAGCAACAACAGCGCCTACTCGGCCGGTGGGGCCATCTACAATCAGGGTTACACCGGCGACAGCAGTCCGTTCCTGCACGATGTCCTGTTCAACGGCAACCAGGCGGGTGGCCGTGGCGGCGCCATGGTCAATGCCGGGAATTTCGGCACCAGCAGCCCGATGCTGGATGCGGTCACATTCAGCGGCAATGCCGCCAACGATGGTGGCGCGATGTACAACGATTCGGCGCATCCGGTGCTGGCGAACGTTACCTTCAGCGGCAACAGCCTGAACGTCACTTACGGCCATGGCGGCGCGGTCTACAACAGTGGCAGCGACATCAATCTGTACAACGTCAGCTTCAGCGGCAACAGTGCCGATACCGGCGGTGCCCTGTACAACCACGACGGCTCGATCTCCGCCAGCAACGTGATTCTGTGGGGCGACCAGGCAACCAGCGGCAACGAGATCTTCAACGATACTAACGCCACGGCCAGCATCGATCACAGCATCGTCATGCGTTCGGGTGGTAGCGGCAGCGGCTGGGATGGCAGCCTCGGCAGCGACGGTGGCGGCAATCTCGATCGCGATCCGCTGCTGGGGCCGCTGCAGGACAACGGTGGCTGGACCCCGACCTTGAGACCCGATGTGAGCAGCCCCGCCATCGATGCCGGCAATGCCGACACCTGCGCCAATCCGCCGGTCGCCGGCGTCGACCAGCGTGGCGTGACGCGGCCGCTGGGAACCGCCTGCGATATCGGCGCGGTGGAAGTGGCCACTTCGCCCAAACAGATCAGCGTTGCGGTCAGTGGCCTCGGCAGCGTCAGCGCCTCGGAGTTTCCGACGCCGATCAGGGGACGCATTGCGGACTGCACAGACAGTGGCGGCAGTCAGTGTTCGGCGCTGTATCCACAGGATTTCCCACTGCAGCTTCATGCCAGTGCCGCCGCGCATTGGCACTTCAGCGGTTGGGGTGGCGATTGCAGCGGCGCCTCGTCGAACATCAGCATCACATCGGATATCGACAGGCACTGCCTTGCCGGCTTCGTCATCGACAGCCACACCCTCACAGGCACGCTCAGCGGACTTGCCGGCAGTGGTCTGGTGTTGCAGGACAATGCAGCTGACAACCTGGCGCTGTCCGCCAACGGCGGCTTCGAATTCGACACGCCGGTGGAATACGGCAGTGCCTATGACGTCAGTGTTGCCAGTCAGCCGGCGCAGCCGGCCCAGACCTGCCAGGTGATCAATGGCGCAGGCATCATGGGCGACAGCGATGTCACCGATATTGCGGTCAGCTGCATCACCAACCGCTACTCGATCGGCGGCAGTGTCAGCGGCCTGTCCGGTGGCAGCCTTGTGCTGCAACTCAATGGCGGCGATGACCTGACGATTGCTGCAGACGGCAGCTTTGTCTTTCCGACGACCCTGCAAAGTGGCAGCTACTACAGCGTGAGCATCGCCAGCGAGCCAGCGAGCCAGGTTTGCAGCATAGGCCAGGGCAGCGGCATGGTGAGCGATGCCGACATCGCCGATGTGTCTGCGACCTGCATTGACAGGACGGTCCGCTTGCAGATGAATCTCGACGACAATCGTGAGTATGCCCGCTACGGCGAAATGCTCGACTACCTTGTCACACTTGCCAACAACGGTAGCGCCGCGGCCAATGACCTTGTCATTGCGGGTGTGGCCGGTAGCGCATTCGATGTCGCGGCATCCGGCTGGATCTGTGCGGCAGCCGGCGGTGCCAGTTGCACCATTCATGGCAGCGGACTGCTGTCGGACAGCGTGACGCTGCCGCCGGGCGGCTCGCTTACCTACGTGGTAACGCTGCCCGTCCTTGCTGACACGGACGACGCATCGGCAATCTTCAGTGTTGGCGCCGGCACCGTCAATGCTATCGACACCGATACCCTGGTGATATTCCGCGATACCTTCGGTGGCACGGTCGGCAGCGGAATCCGGGCAGCGGACCTGAGCCTGTCCGGCAGGCGGCAAATCGACTTTGTCAAAGTGCCGCGCACGACGGGCGACGGTATCCGCTCGCTGGGCACGTGGCGATTACTCGGTCAGGCGATCCGGGTCGACTGCCTGGAGCTGGCTGGCAGACAGTTCCTGCGTCTGCATGCCGTGGCCGGCACAGGCGCTGAACGTGTCAGCCGGTGGGCGTCAGCCGCCAGCCATGCGCGCATGGCCATTGCTGCCTACCGTGCTGGCTCCGAGCATGGTGTCTTGCTTGAGGGTGCGGCACGGCCGCTGAAGCTTCCGCTGCGCAACCCGTAATACGGACTCCCGGGTTCCGACCGGCTCCGAGCCGCACCAGGAGTGGTTGTCGGGGACGGCGCTGTCGCCAACGTGCGGTACGCCGGGGTGGCGCCAGTTCAGCCGCTGCCATCGCCGAGCCGTTCGCGCAACCAGGCGCGGGCAAAGGTCCAGTCGCGGCGCACCGTGCGCTCGCCGATATCCAGCGCAGTGGCGGTCTCGGCATCGGTGTAGCCGGCGAAATAGCGGCATTCGACCACGCGCACGCAGCGCGGATTGAGCTCGGCCAGGTCGGCCAGTGCTTCGTGTACGCCGAGAATCTCGCTATGTCGGGACGGATCGGTCCAGATCGGCTGTTCGACATCGTCGGCGGTTTCCGGCCGGCAGCAGCCCGACACGCAGCAAATGCCCCCGCAAGTTCTGACGGTGCCGCACATGGGGGTGGCCAACCCGGTGAATGCAAAATTACCAGATCGACTCCTGGTCGGGGCCCTGCAGCCGCACCCGAAGCCAGGCCCGGGCAAACTCCCAGTCGCGTCGCACCGTGCGTTCGTTGATGTCCAGGGCAAGCGCGGTTTCGGAATCGGTGTAGCCGGCAAAGAAGCGGCACTCGATGACCCGCACGCAGCGTGGCTTGATATCCACCAGGTCCTGCAAGGCATCGTGGATGGCCAGGACTTCAAGATGCCGGGAGGGTTTGAGGTGTGCCAGCAGGCTCTCGTCAGCCCATGCTTCGGCTCCCGGTCGCGTGCGCTTTTCCGAGGTGACTGCACGGATGTGATCGATCAGTACATAGCGCATGGCCACGGCTGCACTGGCCAGGAAATGACTGCGGTCGCGAAAGGCACTGTTGTCGCGCAGGCGCAGCCAGGTTTCATGTACCAGGGCGGTGGTCTGCAGGCCTCCGGGTGAGCCGATGGCAAGTCGCTGACGACGTGCGGCGGACTTCAACTCGGAGTACAGCAACTGACGGTCCTGGGCGTCCAGACCCTGACCCAGGCCCGCAGCATCCAGGCCCGCATCCAGACTGCGGTCGATATCTTCCTTCATGGCCGGTCGGCCTCGGGGCAATGCGCCTGCGCGCGCTTGAATTCCCTGTCGTAGCGATCGTGCTGCGTGTTGCCGAGATCGATTCTGGCAGCCTGCAGCAGAGGCAGCGCTCGTGCGCAATCGCCAGTCGCTGCCAGCACCATGGCCTGGCGCGCCCGGATCACCTTGCGCGGTAGCGAGTCAGGTGGCAATGCCGGCTCAAGGATCGCATCGGCTTCACGCAGACTCTTCATTGCCGCGGCGGGTTGCTCGGTTGCCAGTTGCGCCCCGGCCAGGGTCAGCAAGGGAAATGCGCGCTGCAGGTGGCCGGGCGGCAAGGCCGAGTCGAGTATTGAAAACGCTTCGCGTGCGGTGCGCGTGCTCTGCTCGTACTGGCCGCGATCATATTGCAGCGCGGCAAGATTTTGCATGCCCCGGCCGACGGCCAGACTTCGTTTGCCCGTGACGGCTTGCTCGTGTTCGATGTTGCTGCGCAGGAGCGCTTCCGCCTCGTCGTAGTGGTGCAGCTTCCATAGCAGCATCGCATAGTTGCTCTCGGTAACGCGGGTGTTGTAGTTGTCCGCGCCCAGGACCCGCCGGAAACGTTGCAGCGCATCTTCGAGATATGGCCGTGCAGCCTCTGGCTTGCTCTTGCCGAGAATGTCCGCGTAGGCGGTTTCGCTCAGTGCCAGCGCCACCTGATTTTCGGAAAAGTGCTTTCTGGCAATTTCCAGCGCCTGACGCGCGGTTGCCCGGGCCTTGTCCTGCCGGCCCAGCCTGTCGTAGGCAACCGCGAGGCGCCGCAATGTCATCATCAGTCTGGGCTGGTCACCCGATGAGCGCAGCGCCTGGCTGGCGGCTTCGAGCCGGGTCACGGCCTCGGACGTGCGCCCCTGTGTGAAAAGCTGCGAGCCGTAGTCGGATGCCAGCATTCCGAACGCGTGCGGGTCAAGATCCTTGTCCTTCAGCATGTCCAGGTAGATGGTCTCGGCCTGGTCCTGGCGCTGCTCCCCGGTGAGGGCGGCTGCCAGAGCCAGTCGCGCTTCAAATCGAAGGTCATTCGAGAGCGGGTGGCTTGTCGTCAGCTTGATCGCGTCACGTGCTGCAGCCTCGCTCTCGGGCCACTTGAACAGGTTGCCATAGGCTTGTGCCAGCTGCACCAGAAGCTGTGCACGCAGTGCCGGCGCAAGCCTCTCCTGACTGAGTCGCTTGCGACCGGCATCCAGCACCTCGACCACGGTCAGCTTGTTGGCGTCGGCGATGTTTCGGGTGCCCGGATCCAGATCGGAAATCAGGCCGCGCAGAAAGCCGGCGACCGCATTGGCCTGGTCGCGTTCTGCCGTCAACTGGCGAACCCGTATAGACACTTCGGTAACAGCCAGAACCAGGATCACGGCAGTCACCGCGAACGCCCAGCGATACCGCTTCAGCAACGAGCGGATGCGGTAGCCGCGACTGCCGCGCCGCGCAGCCACCGTTTCGCCGGCAAGGAACTGGCGCAGATCCGCGGCGAAACTGGCTGCCGTGGAATAGCGCTGCGCAGGATCCTTGCGCAGCGCCTTGAGCACGATTGCATCAAGGTCGCCGCGCAGCCTGCGACCCTGCGCAGCATTGCGGCATACCGCACTTGGCCGCGCAGCCTCATCTTCGACGATGGCGCGAGTCACCTTCAACAGGGAGTCGCCGGGCGCGGCAAAGGGATTGCGGCCAGTCAGGATCTCGAATGCAAGTACGCCCAGCGCATGCACATCGGTCTGCACCGTGATGGGGCGGCCGACAACCTGTTCCGGTGCGGCGTATTGCGGCGTCATGAGCTGAAATGCCCGTGCGGGTGTTTGACTCGACATCGGCTTCAAGCAGTTTGGCAATGCCGAAATCCACCAGCTTGGCGTGGCCATCGGTGTTGATCAGGATGTTGGCGGGCTTGATGTCGCGATGCACGATCAGGTGCGCGTGGGCATAGGCCACGGCATCGGCGATTTCGATCAGCAGCCTGATGCATTCGCGCACGCCCGGCCTGACCGAATCGCAGTACGCGCTGATGTTCTGCCCGGCAACATATTCGCTGGCCAGCCATGGGCGGCCGTCCTCGCTGAAACCACCATCGATCAGGCGCGCGATGCCGGCATGCTCAAGCTGGGCGAGCACCTGACGCTCGATCGCAAAGCGTTGCGGGTCGGCGTCGGCGGCGATCAGCTTCAGAGCGGCATGCTGTGCCACGCCGTCCATTTCGCGGCGGGCCAGGTAGACCCGGCTCATGCCGCCGCGCGCCAGCAGTTTTTCTATTTGCCATGCCTGGATTCGCGTCCCGGCCGGGAGCGGGCCCGCGCGCGGTGTATCCGCGGTCTCGGCCGAGGTATCGGAGAAGACCGGTTGGTCCAGATGGAAAGTGTCTTCCCGTGCTTGCAGCAGGCGCTGAACGGCTCGGATCAGGTGCGGCTGGCCACGAAACCGCGCCTGCAGGAGGGTGTCGCGACTTGCCACAGGCACGGCCAAGGCGGCATGGAATGCGGCTTCAATGCGCTCGTAGTCACCTTTGGTCAAGCCGCTCACGTGCCTGTCCTTGTGCCCTTGCCAGACCTTGATTGTAGTCCATTGCCCGGATTTGTCGGCGCAATCCGATATCAGGGGTATTCGACATGGATTGGAGCGAACAAATGAACCGCATCGTGCATTTTTTCTGCCGGGCCCGAAAACTGGTCGTGATTCTGTTGCTGGCCTTCAGCTTGCCGGTATTCGCTGCCTGTCCACCCGATACTTTCGTCGACCGGGCCAATTTCAGTCATGTTGACGACGACCCAGGTGCAGATGGATCGAACGACAAGGGCGGCTATGCTGTGGCCACCAACGGCGAGGTGGTCGCCATGGGCATGGTTGGACATCCGGCGCACGATACCCATCGTGTCTATCTGTACCGGCGCGGTGCCGGCATCGGCCAATGGACGTATCTGAAGAGCCTGGCCCAGCCCGGATTCAGCAGGACCAGCGATCATTTCGCCGAAGTGCTGGCCATGGATGGCGACACCCTGGTGGTCGGTGCCAAGGCTGCCGGCGCGCAGTCAAGCAATTTTGCCGGTGCGGTCTATGTGTTTCAGCGCAATCAGGGTGGCCCCGACCAGTGGGGCATCAGGCAATCCGTATATGCCAATCCAGCCGATGGCTTTCGCGATTTCGGTGAAAGCCTGGACATCCATCGCAACCGCATGGTGGTCGGCGATACCGTCGGCAATGGCGGCAGGGCCGTGGTTTACGAACGCAGCAGCAGCGGCGCCAATTTTGTCGCCGTTGCCGAGTTGCTGCCACCAGGCGCGGATCTGGCACGCGAGGTTTCCTTCGCCAAGAAAGTGACCCTGTATGGGGATATTGCGGTAGTCAGCGATCCGGGCTTTCGCAATGCCGCAGACACTGCGGCAGAGGGACGGGCCTACGTCTATGCACGTGATCAGGGCGGTGTCGGGCAGTGGGGACTGGTCACCACCCTGACCAGCCCGACCAGTACGCCACCCAGCGGGACCATCGAATTCGGCTCGGCGATCAGCACCTGGGGCTCGGATGACAAGACCCGGGGCGAGACCATTGCCGTCAGCAACCAGCATCAGGAAGGTCATGTGTTCCTGTTCGGGCGCGACACCGGGGGCATCGACAACTGGGGCCAGATCGTGGATCTGCAGCCGAGCGATTCAGGCTCGGGCGAGTTCGGCGCCAGCCTGCACCTGCACAGCAACGAATTGCTGGTCGGTGACCCCGCCGCTAACGGCATCGAGAATCTGACCGGTGCGGTGTATGTCTACCATCAGCAAACGGGCGGCAGCAACAACTGGGGCCAGGCGCAGAAATTCTATTCGCAAAGCAACAACTCCAGAAGCAACTACGGTTTTGCCCTGGACTGGTCTGCCGGTGTGGCGGTGATCGGTGACCCGCTTGCGGACTACGCGCCTGACTCGGCGGTTGGCCGTACCTATGTGCTGTTCGACGACCTGATCTTCTGCAATCCATTTGAATAGCTGCCCGCGACTCTCCCTTTGGCCCACCAGTGGCGCTGATGTCCGCATGGCCATACCTCGCAACCGATCGCACAGGAAACCAACATGAAAGCCGAATACAACCAAGCATGGAGCAGGCTGGGTCTGCCGAGCGTCCTTCTTGTGGCCTTGGGGTTCTGTACGCCTCTGGCGGCCCAGGTGTGCAGCACTGGCGGGCCGGTGACTCTTTCAAGCCAGGCGCAGGTCGCCTCGTTCCAGGCCGACTACGGTACGCCGACCTGCGACACCATGAGTGCTGATCTCACCGTGTCCGGTGCAGACATCACCGACCTCAGCCCTCTGGGACTGACCACCATGATCACTCCGGCCCGGTTTGTGATCGACGGCAACACCAGCCTGGCGACACTCGATGGCCTGAGTCTGACCAGCGTGTACTGGCTTCAAGTAAGCGGCAATCCGGCAATCACGAGCATCAATGGATTGTCGACGGTGGTCAGTGCGGGTGGGCCGGTGATCATTCGGAACAATGCCTTGCTGACCAACGTGAACGGTCTGTCAGGCCTGTCCAGCCTGCCCGGGGGCGCGCTGCAGCTGGCCGACAATACCAGTCTTGCCGACCTTGGCGGTGTGTCCGGGATCACCAGCACGGGGGGAAGCCTGGTGATCCAGAACAACGCGGCGCTGACCAATCTGAATGCCCTGACCAACCTGACCGGTGTGAACGGCCTGGTCATCATGGACAATGCCGCGCTTGCGAGCATCAGCGGCCTGTCCAGCCTGACCAGCACGGGTGCCACCGGCTCAGTCAACATACGCAACAACCCGAACCTTGCCAGCCTCACGGGTCTGTCCGGTTTGACCAGTGTTGGCGGGCTGGTTATTTCCAACAATGACGCATTGACAGATCTCGATCCCCTCATCGGCATCACCAGCGTGGGCAACAGCACTTCACTTGCGCTTCTGAACAACGACAGCCTGGTTGACATCACCGGTCTGGCCAACGTTGAAGGTGTCGGCTTCCAGGTGGAAATATCCGGCAACACCTCGCTCAGCCAATGCTCGATTCTTGCGCGACTGCTGGATCAGGTGGACGACTTCGCGCCCGGACCGGGCCCCGGCGTAGCCGGCATACCCGATGTGGGCGATGACGTGATCATCGGCGGCAACCTTTCTGGCTGCAATTCGGTCCCGGAAATCGTTGGCGCACCACCGCCACCACCGCCGCCGGGTATGCAGTCAGTCGCGGTTCCCGCGCTGGCGAGCTGGACTCGACTGGCGCTGGTCCTGATGATCCTGGGAGCAGGCCTGATCGGTTTCAGGCGGGAACTGTGAGCGACGGGTGAGCCCACGCCCCGGCTTGTTGCTGGCGACAGGCTGCGCTGCCTTTCAGGGCTGCTACATGTTCTGGTAATTGGGGCCGGCGCCGCCCTCGGGGGTGACCCAGTTGATGATCTGGTAGGGGTCCTTGATGTCGCAGGTCTTGCAGTGCACGCAATTGGCGGCATTGATCTGCAGGCGCTTCTTGCCGTCGTCATCATCAACCATTTCGTAAACGCCGGCCGGGCAGAAGCGTGTGCAGGGGTTGTCGTATTCCTCCGACGCAGCGCGTGATGCAGACATCCGGCTCCAGAATCTGCAGGTGCACCGGCTGGTCCTCGTCGTGCTCCGTGGCGGCGAAGTAGACCCCGGCCAGGCGGTCACGCGGCGGCAGACTGCGTTCAACCCAGTGGCGATCCGGTGCGGTGTGCTGATCAAGCTTCTGCATGGCCGACCAGTCGGCGTGGTTCTTCAGAGTCCACGGTGACAGGCCGGCGGTGGCGGTTTCCCACATGGCATTGGCCAGGCCTGTCCACAGGCCCTTGTGGAAGCCGGGCCGGATATTGCGCACCTTTTTCAGCTCCCTGACCACAGGCGAGGCACGCAAGGCCGCATCAAAGCCGGCGACTTTCTCGTTTGCCGCCAGGTGTTCTGCCGCAAGCATGCCCGAACGCATGGCCTGATGCGTGCCCTTGATCTTGGGCACGTTGAGCAGGCCGGCATTGTCGCCGATCAGCATTGCGCCGGGCATTTCGCACCGGGGCAGGGACTGGTAGCCACCTTCGACCAGGGCGCGTGCCCCTGCCGAGAGAATCTCGCCACCGTCCAGAAGGCTCTTGATGCGGGCATGGTTCTTGAGTTGCTGGAACGCTTCCCAGGGCTTGAACTCCGGATCGGCGTAGTCGAGGCCGGCAACAAAGCCGATTGCCAGGCGATTGTTGTCGAGGTGGTACATGAAGCTGCCGCCGTAGATTGCGTTATCCAGCGGCCAGCCCAGCGTGTGCACGATCTTGCCTGGCTCGACACGGCCCTCGGGCAGTTGCCACAATTCCTTGATGCCGATGCCGTAGGTCTGCGGGTCGCAATCGGCATCGAGCGAGAATTTCCTGATCAGTTGCTTGCCCAGATGGCCGCGGCAGCCCTCGGCCAGCACGGTCACCGGCGCCAGTATGTCGATGCCTTGCGTATAGCCGGCCTTGTGCTCTCCATCCCTGGCCACGCCCATGTCGCCAATGCGCACGCCGCCCACGGCACCGTCTTCAGTGAAGTAGGGTTCGCTTGCCGCGAAACCGGGGAAGATGTCCACGCCCAGTGCTTCGGCCTGCGGCGCCAGCCACGCACACAAGGCCCCCAGGCTGACAATGAAGTTGCCCTTGTTGTGCATCTGCGGCGGGGTCATGGGCGCTTTGGTGGCGTGTTCGGCATCGCGCAGCAACCAGAACTCGTCCTCCGACGCGGGCACGCACACCGGTGGCGGATTCTCGCGCCACTCCGGCAGCAGTGCGTCCAGTGGTTCGGGTTCGATCACGGCGCCAGAGAGGATGTGGGCGCCAATCGTGGCGCCCTTTTCGATGACGCAGATATTGATGTCCGGCTGCAACTGTTTCATGCGGATGGCAAAAGCCAGTCCGGCCGGGCCGGCACCAACCGTGACAATGTCGTACTGCATCGATTCGCGTTCGCTCATGGTCTGTTCCGTGATGTCGTTTCAGGCATTGATTGTCGGGCTTTGCCGCGGTCACGGCAAATGCGAGGCCTGGGGTGGATGGCACGCACACAGTGCATGGGCCATAATCTGGCGAATGAATGACAAGTCCAAAACCTCACGTCTTCCCGTTCGTGGCGCCGATGTGTGCCAGAGCCTGCATTGGCTTGCGATGGGACACAGCAACCCCGAAGAGCTTGCGGCGGCCTATCTGGATGCCGCCGAGCGCATCAATCCGCGGCTGAATGCCTTTGTCGACCTGCGCCCCGACATGGTCAGCGACCAGGCTCGCGCGGCCTCGCGTCGCCGTAGCGAAGGCGTCATGGGCCGTCTCGACGGCATTCCGATCGCGGTCAAGGACAATATCGACATGGCCGGATGGCCGACCCGCGCCGGCTTGCCGGGTCGCGAACAGGCGGTTGCCCGCAGCGACGCCCAGGTGGTGTCGCGCCTGCGTGCGGCGGGCGCGGTGCTGATGGGCAAGACCAATCTGGACGAAGGTGCGCTGGGCGCCACGACCGACAACCCGCATTTTGGTGCGACCCACAATCCGTTCCGGCATGGTTTCACGGCAGGGGGTTCGTCGGGTGGTTCGGCGGCGGCGGTAGCAGCCGGTCTTGCCGCGGCTGCGATAGGTACCGACAGCCTCGGTTCGGTACGCATCCCCGCGAGCTACTGTGGCCTGTGTGCACTCAAACCCACCCACGGCGAGATATCCACGCGCGGCATGTTGCCGGCGGCACGGCGGCTGGATGCGGTCGGTATTCTGGCGCGCAGCGTTTCGGATCTGACCGTGCTGTTGCAGGTGCTGGGTGGCTATGATGCCGAAGACCCGCGTTCGCGTCGGCGCCGGGTTGCGCTGGCCACGCCGGACTGGGAACCGGGTCGCCTGCGTACCGGTGTCCTGGGCGACCTGACCGACCTGGGTGTTGATGATGCCATCGCCGAGATGTTCCAGCAGGCCGTGGCGCGCATGGAGCCTGAACTCGGTCAGCAGCAGACGGTGGATTTTTCCGACTGGCCGCTGGCCAGCGCCCGTCGTGCTGGTCTGCTGCTGATGGAAGCGGAGATGTGCAACACCTTTGCCGAGGATCTGGCCAACACCGACAAGCCGGTCTCCGAGCGCTTTCGCAAGATGCTGGGCTGGGCTGCGGCGCGCAGCGCACCGGAGTATGTAGTGGCCGATCGCGTGCTTGACGCCTCGCGCCTGAAGGCGCGCCGCCTGTTTGCCCAGATTGATGTGCTGGTCACGCCAACCACGCCGCAAACCGCTTTTGCCCTGGATGCCCAGGTACCTGATTCGCAGGCCGACCTGACCAGCTTCGCGAGCCTGGCGGCATGTCCGGCGGTGAGCGTGCCCATGGGCATGGTCGATGGCCTGCCAGTCGGCATTCAATTCGTCGGACCTCCCGGCTCGGACCTTCGTCTGCTGGAACTGGCCAGCATATGCGCGGCGACGCTCGACAGCATCCCCGAGTTTCCGATTATGGAAAAAACCGTCTGATTCGCCTTTCCACAGGCTGGAATCAATACGATATTGGTGAATCTGCCGGGCACTTGCTCGGGCATGCGCCCGCTGGCGGCGTCCGCCGGCAGCCGGCGCTACTCGAAATCCTCCGTCAGCGCCTTTTGCTGTGCCGGCCGCAGCTGTGAGGCGACCTGGAGTTCCGGGTGCGTGCTGCGGAGCGTGACTTCAACGCCCTGGCGCCAGTCGGCAATCATGGACGGGTCCAGTTCAAAGCGCAGGAAATGCACGGCGGTGGTCTTTTCATCGTTGCCCCGCTCGAGGTCCTCGTTGGCCAGGGCCCGTACCGGGGCATGATCGCCTACCTGCAGTTCCAGCTTGTTCTCGATGCCGCGCAGTCGGACCAGTGCCTGGCGCCGTTCGTCAACATCCTCATACTCGATCAGCAGGGTAGCCTTGAGGTTGCAGCCGTCGGGAATCAGCGGGGTATAGGTGTCCAGCTCTTCCTGGATGGCGGCCGCCTCGAAGATGCGCTCGGCGCGCAGCATTTCCTGGATCTGATACTGGATGGTGAGCCGGTCCTCGAACAGGAAGGACAGGTGTTCACCCACACGCACGTTGCGCTGTTTCTTGTGCGCCATCACGCGGGCGCGAAAGTCATTGCGCTGCTCGGCGTAGGCTTCGAGGCTGAGGAGGTCTTGGCGGGTCAGGTTCATGGCATCGTGGTGATGAGAGTGAGTGCAGGGTGCTGCTGAGCGTAGCGAAGCGCACCGCGGCGTGAAGTCTTGTGGTGCGCTTCGCTGCGCTCAGCAGCACCCTACAGGCCATACGCCAGCCGCAGCAGCGACAGCGGATGCTCATTGGCCGGCTTGTCCTCGAGGCCGTGCGCAATGTGGCTGCCGGCCATGGGGCAGTCGCTGGTGAAATGGTCGGGCTCGGCCTGGGCAACGCGCTTTTCAACCGGCCTCGCTATCTTTCTGGACAAGGCATAGGTGGCCTTCTTGACGCCGTAGGTTCCGTCATGGCCCGAGCAACGTTCGATGGTGATGATTTCCGTGTCCGGTATCAGCTCGAACACCTCGCGGGTCTTGGGCCCGATCTTCTGCACGCGCTGATGGCAGGCCACGTGCCAGGCGATCTTGCCCAGGGGCCTTGCGAAGTCGGTGTTCAGCCTGCCTTCCTTGTGGCGGATCATCAGGTATTCGAAAGGATCGAAGATGTGCTGGCGTACCAGCTCGACCTCGTCATCATCCGGGAACATCAGCGGCAGCTCCTGCTTGAACATCAGCACACAGGACGGGATGGGTGCGCTGATGTCCCAGCCATCGCGGATCATCCCGGCCAGCACCGGGATATTGCGTTCCTTGTATTTCTTCACGGTTTCCAGGTCACCCAGTTCCATCCTGGGCATGCCGCAGCAGACCTCGCTCTCCACCAGGCGAACCGGGATCGCATTGTGTGTGAAGACTGCGGCCATGTCCTCGACCGCGTCGGGCAGGGAATGGTCGCAATAGCAGGTGGCAAAAATGGCCAGTTTGCCACGTGTGCGGCCAGCTGGAACGGCGTCGCCGGCGCCTTCGAGCTTGCGCAGCCGTTTGCGTGCAGGTGGTGAATGATAGGTCGGCAATCGCGCTTCGGCGTCCACGCCCATGGTCTTTTCCAGCACGCTGCGCGCCACCCCGTTGCGATTGGCGGCGTTGACGGTTTGCATCACCACGGGGATTGATGCCAGCTTGCCGACGGCGCGAGTGCTGGAGAGAATCCTTGCAGAAAGCGGTGCACCTTCGCGCTTGTAGTGCGTCCGCCTTGGCGCGCAACATCAGGTGCGGAAAATCGACGTTCCATGGATGGGGCGGTACATAGGGGCACTTGGTCTGGTAGCACAGGTCGCACAGGTAGCATTGCTCGACGACGCGGCCATAGTCGGCCTTGTCCACACCGTCCACTTCCAGCGTTTCCGACTCGTCGACCAGATCGAACAGGGTAGGGAAGGCGTGGCACAGACTGACACAGCGGCGGCATCCGTGGCAGATATCGAAGACACGCTCCAGTTCGGCATCCAGCGAGGCCTGGTCGTGGAAGTCGGCATCGGTCCATCCCAGCGGATGGCGGGTCGGCGCCTCCAGGTTGCCTTCGCGGGTGGAATCGGTGGGGTCAGCCATGACTGCTGCTCCGGGATCAAGGTGCCAATGGCAGCTGCACGTAGATTCGTCGCGCAGGCGGTCAGCGGTTGGCCGTGAGCGGAACAAGCGGGCATTGCCTCCGCTCACTGCGCACCGCTGACAGCTTTCGGGAAAGCCTCAGGCGTTGAGCTCGCCCAGCGCCTTGGTGAAGCGGTTGGCGTGCGAACGTTCGGCCTTGGCCAGCGTTTCGAACCAGTCCGCGATCTCGTCAAAGCCTTCCTCGCGGGCGGCCTTGGCCATGCCGGGATACATGTCGGTGTATTCGTGGGTCTCGCCGGCGATGGCGCTCTTGAGGTTGGCTTCGGTGCCGCCAAACGGCTCACCCGTGGCCGGGTCACCGACTTCCTCCAGATACTCCATGTGGCCATGCGCGTGTCCGGTCTCGCCTTCGGCGGTGGAGCGGAATACGGCTGAAACATCGTTGTAGCCTTCCACGTCCGCCTTGGCCGCAAAGTACAGGTAGCGACGGTTGGCCATCGACTCCCCGGCGAAAGCGTCTTTCAGGTTCTGCTCGGTCTTCGATCCCTTCAGATTGCTCATGGTGTCACCTCAGGTATGCAGGACAAGGATGAAGCCGCCATGTGCGGGCACAGGGCCGCTTGCAACCGAGACTAGCGCATTCGCCGCAAGGCACATAATTGATTGTGTGTATCGTTTTGATAGGCCAGGACTATGAGCTAGCGGCGTCGCACATTCACGCCGAGAGTCTGTGACCCACCCGGCGCACGGTGGCATGCGCATCCAGCAGCGAGGGAGGCAGTTGGCGGATGACGTCAGCCAGGCGCAGCAGGAAGTCATGGCGGGCCGAGCTCTTGCGCCAGACCATGGCCAGGCGGCGGTGTGGCGGGTGTCCGCTGAATTCGATCAGGCGCACATTGTCGACGCGTGCCACGGGCGGGTTGACCGCCAGCGTGGGCAGCAGGGTGATGCCGACATCGGCGGCCACCATCTGCCGCAGCGTTTCCAGACTGGTGGCGCGGAAGCCGTGACGTTCGCCGGCGCCGGCCAGATGACACACCTCCAGCGCCTGGTCGCGCAGGCAATGACCGTCTTCGAGCAGCAGCAGGCTCTCGTCGGCCAGGTCGGCCAGATTCAGGCGCTTGCGTCTGGCCAGCGCGTGGGTTGCAGGCACCGCCAGCAGGAACGGCTCCTCGAACAGGAATTCTTCATGCAGGCTGTCCTCGTGCAGCGGCAGCGCCAGAATGCCGGCGTCCAGCGTGCCTTCGCGCAGGCGTGCCAGAACCACCTCGGTCTTCTCCTCCACCAGCAGCAGTTCCAGACGCGGGAAGGTCTTGCGTATCAGCGGCACCACATGCGGCAGCAGGTACGGCCCCAGCGTGGGGAAAATGCCCAGCCGTACCGTACCTGATTCCGGGTCGCGGGTACGCCGGGCGATGGTGCGGATCTGTTCCACCTCGTGCAGCACATTGCGGGCGCGTGAGGCGATGTCGCGGCCCACCTCGGTGAGGAGGATCTTGCGCGGCGTGCGCTCGACCAGTGTCACGCCCAGTTCGTCCTCCAGCTTGCGGATCTGGGTGGACAGGGTCGGCTGGCTGACGAAGCACGCTTCGGCGGCGTGCCCGAAATGGCGGTGCTCGGCCAGAGCCACCAGATAGCGCAGGTCCCTGAGGTTCATGTCCGACCCAATAGGTTTCAACTATGCATAGCATAGCAACTATTGGTTTGGAAAATGAATAGAACAAAACCTCCGTCATGACTTCTGGGCGGTGCGCGCCAGGGTGCCGCGCGCTAGCCTGCATGCATACATTGACCGGAGATATGCGATGAAACGTCTGGCTGCACTTTTTGCAGGCCTTGCGCTTGTGGTCCTCAGCACGTCCTTGCTGGCTGCGACGGCAGGCAACAAGGTACCCCAGGGGCTGCTGCCCGACTGGGCGGTACCCCAGCATTACACGCTCGACCTGAAGGTCGATCCGCGCAAGGACGATTTCAGCGGCACCACAACCATTGCAGTGAAGCTTGCCAAGGCAACGGATCATGTCTGGCTGCATGGCCAGGATCTGAAGGTCGACTCGGTCCGGGTGACGGCTGCCGACGGCAAGCCGCATTCGGCCAAATGGGTCGAGGCTGATGCCAGGGCCGGGGTGGCGCGCATCGATTTCGGCCGCACGCTGAAAGCCGGCGAGGTCACGCTGGCCATCGCCTACAGCGCACCATTCAACAAGCAGCTGGAAGGCCTGTACAAGGTCAGCCGCGATGGGCGTGACTATGCGATGACCCAGTTCGAGCCAGTCAGCGCGCGCTTCGCCTTCCCGGGCTTCGACCAGCCCAACTACAAGACGGCTTTCGATATTCGCATCACCATCCCGTCTGATCAGGTGGCTGCGGCCAACAGCGCAGTCACCCATACCAGCGAAGGCAAGGATGGCTGGAAGACCCTCACCTTCGCCACAACCCAACCGCTGCCCACGTATCTGGTGGCTTTTGCCATCGGTCCGTGGGACGTCATTGACGGCAAGGCCATTGCCGCCAATCAGTGGCGCAAGCAGCCCATTCCCCTGCGCGGCATTGCGCCGCACGGCGAGGGCAACCGCATGCAGCCGGCACTCGACCAGACCCCCGGGATCATCGAATTTCTGGAAAACTACTATGCCTTCGGCTATCCGTTCGGCAAGCTGGACCAGCTCGCGGCACCCGATTTCGCCGCCGGTGCGATGGAAAATGCCGGCCTGGTGACCTACCGCGACTGGCTGATGTTGCTGGACAAGGACTCACCGCAACGCAACGTCCAGGGATCCTTCAATACAGCCGCTCATGAGCTGGCGCATCAATGGACGGGTGACACCGTGACCATGAAGTGGTGGGACGACATCTGGCTGAACGAGGCGTTCGCTACCTGGATGCAGAAGAAGGTTACCGAGAGCATCCATCCGGAATATCGCGCCGATCTTGATCGCGTCAATGGTGCCGAAGGCGCGATGTCCAACGACAGCCTGGTGAGCGCACGCAAGATTCGCCAGCCGATCACGGGCAATGGCGACATCAAGACCGCATTTGACGGCATCACCTACCAGAAGGGTGCCGCCGTATTGGCGATGTTCGAGCACTATGTGGGTGACAACACGTTCCGCAAGGGCATGCGCGCCTACATCCAGAAGCACAAGTTCGGCAATGCCGATGCCGGTGACCTGGTCGATTCAATCGCCGCTGCGGCAGGCAAGGGTGACTCGTTCAAGCAGGCATTCAACAGCTTCCTGGACCAGTCTGGAGTGCCGCTGGTTTCCACCACGCTGGATTGCTCGGGTGCGACGCCGGTTGTCAGGTTGAAGCAGAGCCGCTACCTGCCTCTTGGTTCGAGCGGCAACACGCAGCGCACCTGGGGCATTCCCGTGTGCATACGCACACCGACCGGCACCGATTGCACCATGCTGCGCAAACCTGCCGGAACGCTGGAGCTGTCCGGCAAGACCTGCCCGGCCTGGATCATGCCCAATGCCGATGCGCGTGGCTACTACCGCTTCATCATGTCGCACAAGGACTTTGCGGCGCTCAGCACAGTCGTTGCCGGCAAGCTCAGTGATGCAGAGAAGCTGGCCTGGGCCGATGCGGTGGATTCGGGATTCCGTCATGGCGACTTTCACGCCGACGAAGTACTCACCGCCATGCGTGTGCTGGCGCCATCCAGTACCGCTGACGTCGCCACTGCGCCGCTCGGCACCGTGAGCTGGATCTGGGAGCATGAACTGAACAGTGACGCCCAGCGGGACATGGTGCGCAAGCAGGTGTCCGAGGCCTATCTGTCACGCCTGGAAAAACTCGGCTTTGATCGCCGTGCCGAAGATACACCGGAGGACGTGCACCTGCGCAGCCGCCTGGCCGGCTCGTTGGCGTTCACCTTCAAGGTACCGGCCGTGCGCGCGGCGCTGCGCAAGCAGGGTGATGCGGTGATGAAAGGTGATGGCAAGGGTCATCTCGACTTTGCTGCAGCCAACCCGGATCTGGCGGGCATGGCACTTGCCATTGTCGTGGAAGACGAAGGCAAGCCGGCAGTCGATCGGTTGATCAAGGCGCTGCAGACCACCACCGAACCTGCGCAGCGCAATGCAATTCTTGGTGGGCTGGGCAACGCGCACGGCGACCAGGCCACCCGGGTACGCAATCTGGCCATTGGGCCATCGGTGAAGATTGGCGAGATGGCGCGTCTGTTCTATGCCGATCGCGAGACGCGCGCCGGTCGCGACGCCATGTGGGATTGGTTTGTCGATCACTACGATGCGATCTACAAGCGCATCGGAGCCTTCGCCAGCGGCTACGTGCCGCGCCTCGCCGGTGGCGGCGGCTGCTCGGACGAAGAGGCCGAACGCCTGGGCACGTTCTTCAAGCCGAAGCTCAAGGATCTGCCTGGTGCGGACCGCGGCCTGGCTCAGACGAGCGAGTCGATCCGTCTGTGCGCCGCCTTGAAAAAGGCGCAGGAATTCAAGGACTGATTGCCGCCACGCAGCC
>CAWDBD010000002.1:160000-387199 GCA_963800395.1 uncultured Gammaproteobacteria bacterium | reverse complement strand
AGTTCAAAGCCAAGGTCGCCTTGGCAGCGGTACAGGGCGAGCTGACCAACGCTTGATCTCTTCTTCCATCACTATGCTCACAGGTGTCTCCTTCGCGTAGTATCGCCTGTGCAGCTTTTCACTGGGTCATTACACAACAAAATCGCGCTTTGACGCTTCTCTTGGCCGGTACGAGATGATCTTTGGAACGGCAAGCACCACTACTTGGCTCTCGCTAAATCGTTCTTCGGGTGGTGGGATGATGATAGAACACGCCCACGAGCTCCCGCTTGAAGCAAGTAATGCAAGCAGCGAAGCTGCGAGAATCTTCATACGGCACCTAACGCCTGAGCTCAGCCGCCGGGCAGCGGGCGCGACTTTTGCGCAAGCAAAAGGCGTGACGGCTGAACGGTCGTCTGCAGCGGATTGTTAGACCTTAGCATGCAAATCATGTTCTTCTAGGCGCCCCAGCATAACGAGAAATGCATCGAGCGCGTCCTGCACGAAGGTTTGGCGCTCAGGATAAGGAAATACAAATAGGTACGCTCGCAACAGCGCCAATACCCGCGCTTGCCTTGAGACCAAAAAGCTGGGGCTTACCTCATGGACAGTTGGGTATCCTTCCGGACTGGCATACAACAGTTGGTTGCGAAGGTTAGCCTCCTTCTTCACGTAGCTAACCATATCAGCGAAGCCAGCGCGCCGAGCGTGTGTTTCGATCTGACGTCTATATGACGGGCTTCGACCCTCGCTCTTGACCGAAAAGTTCAGAGGCGGAATTGGATTCGCATTCATGGTGGTGCCGTTTATTTGCATTGGGATTGCAAGTGTTAGACGACTGGCCCCATCCTCCATGTGGAAATGTAGCAAGGGCTTGAGCCCATTTGCGCCGATCGTTTCCTGGAAGAATGATCCCAATACTCTGAAGAAGGGGATCATCGCACTCTTGTGCGTGTGATTCCGGGGATTAAGTTTCTCCGCATTCGGGTAGCCAAGCTCTTGTAGGCAAAACATCAGGCCGGATGAAGCCTCTTCTTCAGAAGTAATGCCTCGGAAGATCGCCATGGCGGGGTCAACTGTGACTAGTGCTTCTGCGAGCTCTACATGTTTTAACGCAGACCGAAAACAGTGTCGTGATCGCCGACTAGGCGCATTGTTTGCTAGTTCGATACACTTCTTGTCGAATTCCGTCAGATCCATGGCACTCACAAGAGGTCTAACGCTTAGTCGGTTTCATTGTGGGACATGGTCCCGCTGTGTAGCAAGAGCTCCGGGCTTGATGTGTCGGTACGCGCCCATACGAATCAAGGGTTTGGACTGATTGTGGGACATGGTCCTGATGTCTGGCCCTTGTGCCGTATGTCGCAACGAAGTGCCGTGGTCTCAACTTGATGTTTGATACAGCATTGCGCAAGCCAGGCAGTGGTAGCCACAGGACGCAGTGTGTGGTTTACACAGCGGCGCCGGCCTGGTTTTCACTTCGGTTTTTTGGGCTTGCGCCGTTGGGGAAGAGATAGTCAGCCTGGTCGCTCCAATATCAAAGCTGATGCGTGGCTGTATTGGCGGGGCAGTGCCCGCTGCCGGATCACCCGGTATGCCGCAACGCCTCGGCAAGCTGCGGAAACCTGCGTTGGATCGCTTTGCCAATGCCCTCGGCATCGAGGCCGGCTTCGGCGAGGAGCTGCTCGCGGCTGCCGTGCTCGAGGAACCGGTCGGGCAGGCCGAGGTTGAGCACGGGTGTCTCGATACCCTCACCGGCAAGCCACTCGCTGACCGCCGCGCCGGCGCCACCGGCGACCGCGTTTTCCTCCACCGTGACCAGGGCATGGTGGCTGGTCGCCAGCTCGAGCAGAAGATCGGTGTCCAGCGGCTTGACGAAGCGCATGTCCACGAGGGTGGCGTTGAGGTCGGTCGCGACAACGCGCGCCTCGGCCAGCGGCGCGCCAAACACCAGCATGGCCAGATCGCTGCCGCGCTGGATGACCCGCGCCTTGCCGATCTCCACCGTGTCCAGGTTTTCAGCCGGCTCGGCACCGATACCTGCGCCGCGCGGGTAGCGCACGGCGGCGGGGCCGGCGTGACGATAGCCGGTGCTCAGCGCCAGCCTGCATTCGGCTTCGTCGCTGGGCGCCATCACCACCATGTTGGGCACCATGCGCAGGTAGCCCAGATCGAAACTGCCCGCGTGGGTTGGCCCGTCGGGGCCGACCACGCCACCGCGATCAATGGCGAACAGCACGTCCAGCTCCTGCAATGCGACATCATGGATGAGCTGGTCGTAGGCGCGCTGCAGGAAAGTGGAATAGATGGCCACCACCGGCTTGACGCCTTCGCAAGCCATGCCGGCGGCGAGGGTCACCGAGTGCTGCTCGGCGATGCCCACATCGAAATAGCGGTCCGGGTATTCACGCGAGAAGCGCACCAGGCCCGAGCCTTCGCGCATGGCCGGGGTGATGCCCATGAGCTTGTCGTCGTCGGCGGCCATGTCGCATAGCCAGTCACCGAAAACCTGGGTGTAGGTGAGCTTGCCGCGCGGCTTCTTGACCACGCCGGCTTCCGGGTCGAAGGGGCCGACCGCGTGGTATTCGATCTGCGCGTTCTCTGCCCGCTCGTAACCCTTGCCCTTGGTGGTAATGACGTGCAGAAGCTGCGGGCCCGGCAGGTCCTTGACCGTGCGCAGCGCCTGCAGCACCGTGGGCAGATCGTGCCCGTCAATGGGTCCGGTGTAATGGAAGCCCAGCTCCTCGAACAGGGTCGAGGGCATGAACATGCCCTTGGCATGCTCTTCCCAGCGCTTGACCCAGCGGCCCATGAAGGAACGCTTGGGCAGTACCCGCTTGGCACGCTCGCGCCAGGTGTTGAGGGTGAAGCTGGTCAGCAGGCGGGCCAGCATCTTGGTCAGCGCACCGACGTTTTCGCTGATGGACATGCCGTTGTCATTGAGAATGACCAGCATGTCCGGCTCCACATCACCGCCATGGTTGAGTGCCTCGTAGGCAAGCCCGGCCGTCATCGCGCCATCACCAATCACGGCCACGGTCTTGCGCGTGTCGCCGCGTCGCTGCGATGCAATGGCCATGCCCAGCGCTGCCGATATCGAGGTGGACGAATGGCCCACGCCAAAGGTGTCGTAGGCACTTTCGGCACGTCGCGGGAACGGCGCCAGGCCGTCCTTCTGCTTGATGCTGGTGATCTGGTCGCGACGACCGGTGAGAATCTTGTGCGGGTAGCACTGATGACCGACATCCCAGACCAGACGGTCGCTGGGCGTGTCATACAGGTAGTGCAGCGCCACGGTCAGCTCGACCACGCCGAGGCCGGCGCCGAAATGTCCGCCACAGCGGGCCACGGACTCGATCAGGTAGTCGCGCAATTCCTCGGCCAGGGCCGGAAGCTGCTGTTCGTCGAGCTGCTTGAGATCCTGCGGCGAATCGATCTTCGCCAGCAACGGGTAGTTTTGCGGGTCAATCATGGGCCTATTGTTCGCCTATCAGGGCAGCAGGGCAAGTCGCGCGCACGGTGCCGGTTCAGGCTGCCGCGTCGCAGCAGCAGGCGGCAGTCCGCAAGGCCTTGCGCCAGCGCCACCGTGACATGACCCGGAACGCCAACCGCCTGGATGGCACCCGCCTGGTGTACGGCCATGGTGAGGCGCCTCAAGCGGCCGGATCCGCTAGCACCCAGTCGCGTACCGGTTGCAGGCGAGCCTCGCAGCCCAGGTCACGCGCCAATGCCTCGGCACGATCGAGCAGCAACCCGGCATCATCAGCGCAGATCGTGGCATGGCCCAGCTTGCGGCCGGGGCGCGGCGACTTGCCGTAGTCATGCCAGTGCACGCCGCCATGGCGCAAGGCGACGTCGCGCCGGGGCATTTCGCCTATCCAGTTGAACATCAGGCTGAACCCGCGTGCATCGGTGCAGCCAAGCGGCATGTCCAGCACGGCACGCACATGATTTTCAAACTGGCTGGTTACCGCGCCTTCGATGCTCCAGTGACCGGAATTGTGCACACGAGGCGCCATTTCATTGCCCAGCAGGCGGTCACCGTCAACAAAAAGCTCCAGGGCAAAGACACCCACGTAATCGAGCTCTTCGGCAATGGCGCGGGCGTGTTTCAGGGCTTCATCGTGAAGCGCCGTGGTCACGGCTGCCGGGGCCATGCTGATCGACAGGATGCCATCGTCATGCCAGTTCTGTACCAGCGGCCAGGCACGGAACTCGCCCGATCGCCCGCGCGCGGCAACAACCGACACTTCGCGCTGAAAATCGATCATCGCCTCCAGAATCAGGCCGTGTTGCCGGGCAGCCTGCCCCAGCTCCTGCCACGCGGCATCGGCGTCGGCTTCACTATGCAACCGGAACTGGCCCTTGCCGTCATAACCCAGGCGTCGCGTCTTGAGAATGGCGGGGCAGCCGGTGACTGCCAGCGCCGCATCCAGATCCTCGCGAGTGGACACAGCAGCGTGGGTTGCCGTCGCCAGACCCACGGACTCGAACAGGGCCTTTTCGCTCATGCGGTCCTGGGCCACCGCCAGCGCACGCGGGTTGGGATGTACCTGGGTATGCCGCGCCATCTGCTCGACGCTCCCGGCCGGAACGTTCTCGTAGT
The DNA here is from genome assembly GCA_963800395.1 of uncultured Gammaproteobacteria bacterium. Lineage (GTDB taxonomy): Bacteria > Pseudomonadota > Gammaproteobacteria > Xanthomonadales > Rhodanobacteraceae > DASSBG01. Next base: position 382,614 of record CAWDBD010000002.1, on the reverse strand, counting down.
CGAAGGTGATCACATCCACCTCGTCGGCCAGCGCCACAAGCGCGTCCTGGTTGCTCCATTCAACAGCCTGCACCGGCGCCACTTGCGCCGCACACACATCAGTCGACTTGTCGACTACCCGGAAAGACGCACCAAGGGGCACACCCGCCTGAACCAGCATGCGCGCCAACTGACCGCCGCCAAGAATGGCGACCCGATCACCCGTGGCGCGACTCATGCCGTTCTCGGGTCGCGTCGTGCCAGCACGTCCTCGGTCTGCTGCGTGCGCCACGCATCCAGCGCACGGGCAACCGCCACGTCGGACGAAGCCAGCATGGCCGCGGCGAACAGCGCTGCATTGATCGCACCAGCGCGACCAATGGCGAAGGTGGCGACCGGGATCCCGGCAGGCATCTGCACAATGGAGAGCAGTGAATCCATGCCGTCGAGCGCGCGCGACTGAACCGGTACACCCAGTACCGGCACCGATGTCTTGGCCGCCAGCATGCCGGGCAGGTGCGCGGCACCACCAGCACCGGCGATGATCGCCCGCAGCCCGCGCTCACGGGCCTTTTCGGCGTACTCGAACAGGGCATCCGGCGTTCGGTGCGCCGAGACCACCTGAGCCTCGCAGGCAACCCCCAACCGCTCCAGGGTAGCCACAGCATGCTGCATCGTGTCCCAGTCCGAGCGTGAGCCCATGGTCACGCCGACCCTGGGAGGCGTCGATTCGGTCATGGTTCGCTCATCCCAAAAGCGTTATTGTACGTGGATACCCTACCTAATGTCGCCCCGGCCCCATTCCGATCATGGACAAGAAACTTCTGGATATCCTGTGCTGCCCGGTCAGCCATACCCCGCTGCGGATGCTGCAGCACAAGGAGTTGCAGAGCCTCAACCAGGCTATTGCCGGTGGCGCTGTGGACACTGTGGCGGGCAAGGCAGTCACCGAGCCGCTGTCTGAAGCGCTGATCAGTATCGATGGCAAGGTCATCTACCGCGTGCAAGACGACATTCCGGTTCTGCTTGGGGAGGAAGGCATCGGCACGACGCAGCTGGACAGGCTGGGGTAATGCTGGCGCCAGATGCGCCCACCATTTTCGGGAACAAATGCCCGGAATGTGATCCAATTCACGTTTTGCGTCGCTGCAGCGGAAGATTCTTGTTGTTGGCGCAAACCTACACCGCGAGACTGTCATGAGCGAAGACCCAGCCAAATCGAAAGTCGTCAACCTGGGCCAGCAAGGCGTTACCGAGGAACGTGGTGGCGAATTGCTTCACGCCGTGGACCGGGTTGCCGTGAAACGCATTCGCGAGCTGGCCGGGAGCCTGTTCGAGAATGTCGATGATGCCTTGTTTGACCTGGCCGAGAAGGCCGAAAGCAACGCCGTGCAGACCCGCTATTTCGACGGCATGCGCGAGGTACGACGCAAGCGCCAGCTGATTGAACGCCTGTTCATCGACAACTGCCATGGCAGCTTCAAGCAATTCGCCAACGGCAAATTGCCAGCACCCGCGACTACCGACACGGGCGACAGTGGCAGCCGCGATGGCGAATTGAGCCTGGTCGAGGAAACCGAGCTGGAAGAGTCGCTTGCGGTCACCAGCATGATCAGCAAGGCGGAAAATCGCTATGCGCGCCTGCTTTATTCGGTCAACCAGCGCCTGGCAGTCATCAGCGGTGGCAGCAAGGTGGTGGATGCCAACAACCCGCTGGGGCCCGCCTGTCTGTGCGATTGCTTCCGCCGGGCCATGCAGGAGCTTGAAGCCGATGTCAACGTCAAACTCATAATCTACAAACTGTTCGAGCGCTACGTCCTGGCCGACCTGGAAACACTGTACAACGCCGTCAACACCGAATTGATCCGGGCGGGGGTCCTGCCGCAGCTGCGCCACCAGGTAAGCCGCGGCAAAAAATCCGCCCGACGCGCCACGTCCACGGCAAGTGGCGACGAATACGCCGCTGCCGGTGACCAGTACGTCTACTCCGAAGAAGAGGAGGCGATGCGCGAGCAGCTGTATGCCACTGTCAACCAGATGCTGTCACAAAGGCGCCATGTCAGCCGTCCCGGCTATGCACGGGGGGCTGCTGCCGCAGGGCCGGCACTGGACATGCGCGAACTGGTGTCAGCGCTGGCGCTGCTGCAGCAGCAAGCGCCTCCCGTGCCCGCAGACCTGTCGGGGCTGGATTCGGCACATGCCGGGTCACTGACGCTCGAAGAGCTGAAGAACGCCTTGCAAGGCCAGATCGCCAAGGTCAGCAGCGACGCCAAGGCACGCGTATCCGGCGCCGACGAGGACACCATTGACCTGGTCGGCATGCTGTTCGAGTACATCCTGGAAGACCGCAACCTGCCAACCCAGATGCAGGCATTGCTTGGCCGCTTGCAGATCCCCTACCTCAAGGTGGCCATTCTCGACAAGCACCTTTTCGCCAAGCACTCGCATCCGGCACGACGCCTGCTCGACCGCCTGGCCGATGCAGCCAAAAGCTGGAGCGAGGACTCCGATCGCGACCTTCGCCTGTTCAACGAGATCAAGTCGATAGTGACGACCTTGCTGCATGATTTCGACGACGACACGGAAATCTTCAAGAACCTGCTCAACCGATTCAACAACTTTGCCAACACCAGCGACATGCGCGCAGAGCGTGCGGAGAAACGGGCGTCCGATGCCGCCAAGGGCAAGGAAAAGCTGCAGGCCGCGCGACGCACGGCGGCGCGCGAAATCCTGTCACGTTCGCAGAATGCCCAGGTACCCGACCTGATTCGCAATATCCTTACGCGGCCATGGGCCAATTACCTGGTACTCACGCTCCTGCGCCAGGGTGAAGAAAGCCCCGAATGGCGTTCTGCGAAACGCTTCATCGATGATCTCATCAGCAGCGCGCAACCGCCCGCCAACGACGAGCAGCGCGCGAAGATTCGGCAGATGCTGCCAGGTATCGAGAAGAATCTGCGCCATGGCCTGTCGACAGTGGCCTTCAGCGACAGCGATGTACGCCGCCTGATGCGGGCACTGGGACGCTTCTATCACGGCCAGCTCGGCGAGCCGGGTGACGAGAACGTCATGGACACGGCAGTTGATGATACTGCCAGTGAACCCGTGATACCCGAGTCGGTGGAAGAAATTGCCGAGCCCGAGGAAATTGCCGAGCCGGACACATCGGAAGTTGCGCCCGACTCACCTACGCTGAAAGCAGCCAAGGCTCTGAAAGTTGGCAATTGGGTCGAATTCATCGCTGCAAATGGCCAGCGCGATCGTGCCAAGCTGTCTTGGGTCAGCCCGATAAGCGGCAAGTACCTGTTCGTCAACCGACGTGGCCTGAAGGTCTGCGATCTGACGCTCAATGCGCTTGCTTCCAGTATCCATGACGGCAGCACGGTGGTGCTGGAGGAAGTGCCCCTGTTCGACCGTGCACTCGACGCCATTGTCGAGCGTCTGAAAAATGACCAGCCGGATGACAAGCAGGCAGCCGCCTCCCGGACTGCCGATGCGGGCGCAGCAGCCGCACCACAGACCCCGAGCACGCCACAGGCACAGGCTGCCCATCGCGACGCAGACAGGCCACAGGCAGACAGCGACGGCAATCCGGCAACATGACGCGTCACCATCCGGGGATTCCCGACCAGCAGACCGTGCTGGCCGATGTGCGGCGTGCGCTGGATGAAGATATCGGGCCGGGTGATGCCAGCGCGGACCTTGTTGGCGAGTCTGAAATGGCCAGCGCGCGGGTGGTCTGCCGCGAACCGGCCACACTTGCCGGGGCGCCCTGGTTCGAGGCGTGCTTGCGGGCACTGGATCCGGACCTCGAGATTCGCTGGCATTTCCGGGATGGAGACACCGTCGAGGCCGACACTATCCTGTGCGAGATCAAAGGCAAGGCCCGCGCCCTGCTCAGTGCCGAGCGCAGTGCGCTCAATTTCCTGCAGACCTTGTCAGCCACGGCGTCCACCACAGCCCGCTACTCAGCAGTCGTGAGCGGTAGCAGAACCCGGATCCTGGATACCCGCAAGACCCTGCCCGGCCTGCGCGCAGCCCAGAAATACGCGGTTCGCTGTGGCGGCGGCAGCAACCACCGCATGGGGCTGTTCGATGCCATCCTGATCAAGGAGAATCACATCAGTGCCGCCGGTGGCATTGCACCGGTGGTGCGTGCAGCACGCAAGAAACACCCTGGTCTCCTGCTCGAGATCGAGGTCGAGAGTCTTGACGAACTTGAACAGGCCCTTGCCGCCGGCGTGGACCGGGTGATGCTGGACGAATTCAACGACAGCGAACTGGGCGAAGCACTTGCGCTGATCGATGGTCGCGCCCAGGTCGAGATTTCAGGCGGTGTCGACCTCGCGCGCCTGAGGGAACTGGCGGATCTGGGTGTGGACTACATATCCATTGGCGCCCTGACCAAGAACATCCAGGCAATCGATCTGTCAATGCGGATGGATTGAACGCCAAGTCTCAGGAGCACCAGCGCAGCAGACACCCACCTCTCCTCGATCGAAGGCCAACATGTCTCTCGAGGGTGCACACGGCGTTGGAATGTTCCTGTTCGTGATCGGCCTGCGTCAGCATGACGGGCGATTGGCGGTGCTCGGCGGACTCACGAACCCGTGCAAACCGCGTCTTGCCGATCAGTACCAGGTCCACCAGGCCCAGCCCATGAGCGCCAGCAGTACCAGCACCAGCAGGACGATACGCCATGCCTTGCCACTACCGGTCGAGTCCTCGGCTTGTACCGACGTGCCCGGCGTACCCGTGGTTCCCGGCGCCACCATGACGAAACGAATGGTATCCAGCCGCAGTTCGTCACCCGGCTCGAGCGGGGCCATGGTAACCCTCTCGTCGTTGACGAAAGTGCCATTTGTCGAATTGAGGTCTTCGACCATGACCGAGTCAGGTCGCACCCGCAGGCGGGCATGTTGCCGGGAGATTTCCTGACTCTCTATGAACACCTCGCAGTCTCGTCCGCGGCCCAGCACCATGCCGTCGCGCAACGGGAAGCTGCGACCCAGCATCGGGCCGGAAAGCCCGCGCAGAACCAATCTCGGCAGGGCACCACGCACCTGGGTAGCGTGCTCGGTCCGGGTACGGACGGGACGAACCGGCGGCTCGGGCGCTGCCGCCGTGCCTTTGTCGGAATCGGAGCGGCTGGTATTCTGGTGACCAACGCGATTCACCGCGACCTGACAGCCGACCTGACCAAGCAGCAGCAGATCACCCGCAGAAAGAGCCACATCGTCATGCACCTGGCGGCCATTGAGCACGCAACTGGCCTCCGGATCGAGTGGCTGGAGCAGCACCTTGTCCGCATGCACGTCAATGCGACAATGTCGACCAGCCACTCCCTTGCCTTGCAGCATCACATGGCAATCGGATTGGCTTCCGATGACGATCACGCCTTCGTGCAAATTGACATCGGCATGATCGGCGTTATGAAATTTCAAATACATGCGAACCATCCCTTCACCCCCACTCCTCGCCCGTTCGTCCATCATAGTTAACGACAGGCTGCCATGTCACCAAGTGCTGCACATTTCACAGATCTCTTGCTAACGCCATGCCGGAATACCTTCTCCCACTTCTGATCTTGCTGGCCATTGTCGCCATCTGGCACGCGGCACTGGGTGCCCGCGAGCAGGCGCGCGAGCACGCCACTCGCCTGTGTGGCTCGGCCCGGCTGCAGCTGCTGGACCAGACCGTATCGCTGAAACGATTGACGCTCGGGCACCGGCCAGGCCAAGGCTGGCAGATACAGCGCGACTATGGCTTCGAGGTCAGCAGCAATGGCCAGGACCGCCTGCCGGGCAGCCTGCGCATGGCGGGCAATCGCTTGCTGAGCTGGTCGCTGCCGTCAACTGGCGATGCCCGGGCACTTACTTGATGATACGCAAATGGGGTGCCCCGCGAGCGGGCCTGTCCGAATGCGACGCCGGCTCCTGCTCAGCACCATCATCGGGCGATGACTGATCGGCTGCAGCCGGCTCCGGATTGGTGGTCAGCGCCGGGTCCTCATCCTGGAACATCATGCCCTGCCCTGTCTCCTGGGCATAGATGGCCTGGGCTGCGGCGACGGGAACACGAACACGCATGCTGGCACCGGAGAAACGGGTCAGAAAGACGATCTCCTCATTGCCCATGTCCATGCCGGAAATGGCCTGCGGCGCCAGGTTCAATACCACCTTGCCGTCCTTGACTGTCTGCGGCGGCACCTCGACACCCACATGCTCGGCGTCGACCAGCAGATAGGGTGTGTGGTCGTTGTCGACAATCCACTGATACATGGCCCGCAGCATGTAAGGGCGTGATGAGCTCATGGACAGGTCATTGCTCATTCGCGCAAAGTCCGTTCCTGAGCGGTCAGGCTGCGCGAGAATCCTTCACTGCGGAAAATGCGCTCGCCATAGTCGCCAATGGCCTTTGCCTTGCGCGGCAGCTTGATATCGAGCGCGTGCAAGCGCCAGATGATTGGCGCCACCATGCAATCAGCCAGACTGACCTCATTGCCGAGAAAGAAGGTCGCTGCCTTGAATAGCGGCACCGCCGCCAGCAAGGCCTCGTTGAAGTGCCGTCTTGCCGGTTCGGCAGTTCGACCACCGGCCTGGATGGTGTCGATCAGCGGAAGCCATTCCTGCTCAATCCGCACCACCGCCAGGCGCAGGCGTGCACGGGACAACGGGTCGACCGGCATCAGGGGCGGATGCGGGTAGCGCTCGTCGATGTACTCGCAGATCACGCCGGGGTCGTACAGCACCAGATCGCGATCGACCATGGTCGGCAAGCTGGCGTAGGGATTGAGCTCGACCATCTCCCTTGGCGGCTTGGCACCGTCAACCACCATGCGATCATAGCTGACGCCTTTGGCCGCCAGTACCATGCGCACTCGATGGCACTGCACACTGTCTTCGGCCGAATACAAGGTCAGGATCGTACGCAGTCGTGTGTTTTGTACCATGTGCTTCCCCAGCGTCGGGTGTTGCAAGGCCGGTCCTCCGGCCTCATCAGTGCATCAATGCACGTCCTTCCAGAACTCTTTCTTCAGGAAGTACGCCAGCAAAGTGAACAGCGCCAGATAGAGAATCACCCAAACACCCATGCTGGTGCGTTTCATTGCTGCCGGTTCAGCAGCATATTGCAGAAATCCGGTCAGGTCACGAACCGCGTTGTCGAACTGGGCCGGCGTCATGCTGCCGGGCTGCGCCAGTTCCAGCTTCTCGACCTTCTCCTGACCGCTTTCCCCACCCTCTTCCTTGACCTGCTTCTGTACGCCCTGGAGCGAGACCAGCACGTTGGGCATGGAGGCATTCGGGAACACGGTGTTGTTCCAGCCCACAGGGCGTGACGGATCCAGATAGAAGCCGTGCAGATAGCTGTAGACCCAGTCCGCACCCTTGGCGCGTACTTCCAGCGACAGATCCGGCGGAGCCTTGCCAAACCACTTGGCCGCATCGGCGGCCGGCATGGCCGAGACAATCGGCTCCTGGAACTTGGCATCGGTGAAGGCGAGATTTTCCATGACCTCCTGCTTGCTCAGGTGCAGGTCGCTGGCCATGCGCGAATAGCGCAGATACTTCAGCGAGTGGCAACCCGAACAGTAGTTCATGAACAACTTGGCACCGTGCTGCAAGCCGGCTATGTCGCGCATGTTGGTGTGCGCCTGCTGCAGGTTTCCGCCCTCCGCAGCGGCCGCGGCATTCGACATCGCCAGCACAACGAAGGCCAGAACTGTGCTCTTGAGTACTTGCTTAATCATGCGTAGTCACCCGTTCCGGAACCGGCTTGGTTTTTTCCCAGCCAAAGAATGTATAGGCCCAGACAAACGCGAAGAAGCCGAAGTAGACGACGGTCCAGAAGCGGCCCCAGGCATTTTCCCAGGTCGTTACGTCCACGCCGGCACCGAACCACTCGGGAATCTTCTCGGCTGTGACACCTGCACCCATGGCACCCAGGGCGAAGAAGGCAAGGACCAGGCAGATCAGGGCAAGCTTGTAGCCCATCCCGCGGTATCGAATCGACCTGACGTGGCCACGATCAATCCACGGCATGAAGAAGGGCAGCAGCACGCTTGTAAACAGCGCGATGACGCCGAACAACTTGTCCGGTATCGCCCGCAAAATGGCGTAGAACGGCGTGAAATACCATACCGGCTTGATGTGCTGAGGTGTCACCAGATTGTTGGCCGGAATATAGTTGTCATGCTCCAGGAACCAGCCACCCAGGCTGGGTGCATAGAAGATGATGAAGGCACAGATGACCAGGAAGAAACCTACTCCGAACAGGTCCTTGACCGTGTAGTACGGGTGGAACGGAATGCCATCGAGTGGTTTGCCGTCCTCGCCCTTTTTCTTCTTGATGTCCACGCCATCCGGGTTGTTGGAACCCACTTCGTGCAAGGCTCCCAGATGCAGTACCACAAGAAGCAGGAGCACCAGCGGCAGCGCGATCACGTGCAGCGCGAAGAAGCGGTTCAGGGTGGCATCACCGGGATGGAAGTTGCCCATGATCCAGGTCACCAGGGTATCGCCCACCCAGGGAATCGCCCCGAACAGGGAAATGATTACCTTGGCGCCCCAGAACGACATATTGCCCCAGGGCAGGACGTAGCCCATGAAGGCCTCGGCCATCAGCGCCAGGAACAGCACCATGCCCAACAACCACACCAGCTCGCGCGGTTTCTTGTACGAGCCATACATGAAGCCGCGAAACATGTGCAGGTAGATCACCACGAAGAACATCGATGCGCCGGTGGTGTGCATGTAGCGGATCAGCCAGCCCCACTGCACGTCGCGCATGATGTATTCGACCGATGCGAAAGCGCCCGCCGCACTCGGGTTGTAATTCATGGTCAGGAAGATACCGGTGAGAATCTGGTTGACCAGAACCACCATTGCCAGGGAGCCCATGTAGTACATGAAATTGAAGTTCTTGGGCGCGTAATACTCCGTCATGTGCTTGCGATACATCGGCACAAGCCCGGGCGCCCGTTCATTGACCCAGTTGCCGATTGAGGAAAATACCCTGGCCATCATGCAGCTCCCTTCGGATCAACGCCGATCTGGATGTGGGTGTCGTCGACGTAGTGATATGGCGGAACGACCATGTTGGCCGGCGCCGGCACGCCCTGGAAAACGCGCGCTGACAGATCGTAACGCGACTTGTGGCACGGGCAGTAGAAACCGCCCACCCAGTCAGGATCGAAGGGTTCGGGCTTGATCTCTCCGAAATAATCCGGAACGCAACCGAGGTGGGTGCAAATGCCGATGACCACCAGCCATTCCGGCTTGATGGAGCGGTATTGATTCTTGGCGTACTCGGGCTGCTGCGAGCTGTTGGAACTGTCCGGATCCACCAGGCGGTCGCTATCCTTGCCCAGGGTGGCAAGCTGCGCCTTGGTCCGGTTCACCACGAACACCGGCAGACCGCGCCAGGCGTAGGTCACCATCTGGCCCGCTTCGATCTTGGTGATATCTGCCGTGACCGGTGCTCCGGCCGACAGTGCCCTGGCGCTGGGCTGCCAGGACTTGATGAACGGCACAGCCGCCGCAATCACTCCTGCGCCACCGACCACGGCGGTTCCGGCAGTGAGAAAGCGGCGTCTGCCGCGGTTGACGTCATCGTTCGCCATCAGGCTCTCCGCAAAACTGAATACCCCGGAGGTGCAAAAAGAGAGCCTCTGATTGAATCCAGCCGGGGATCAGCAAGAAGAAAACACTCGATCCTGGGCGCGCCAAGCAGCCAAACGAACATCAATCTGGCATGACTTGCACCGCAGAAGCGGGCCTTTCCAACCGTTGAGGCACCGGTAAGGATTCAATCGGAGGGTGCTTAGAGCGCCCCCAAAACCGTGATAGTGTAGCGACAGCGCCAGCGGCGCACAATCCACTTCAGCAAATTATCCCCCGTATGCACCGCATTTCCCGCACGCTGGCCTTCATTCTGCAGTTCGCCATCATTGGCCTGGCGCTCGCCTTTGTCATTGGCCTTTTCTGGCCATCGGCAAGCGAAACGCTGCGCCAGCGGCTCGGTCTGACGCATGCCCCCGTGCCGCAAGCGGCGGCGCCTGCCGAGGCTGACAGGCCACTTGCAACAGCACCCGCCTCGTATGCCGTCGCAGTCGAAAGGGCTGCTCCGGCGGTGGTCAATATCTACGCCAACAAGGTGATCACCGAACGACGCGTGCGGCTCTACCCTGACCCGCTGATGCAGCGACTGTTCGGTGGTATCCCGTTCGGTCCGGCCTATCAGCGCCGTGAGCAAAGCCTGGGCTCCGGGGTGATATTCAGCGCCGATGGTTATGTATTGACCAACAATCACGTCATTGCTGGCGCTGACGACATTCAGGTGTTGCTGTATGACAATCGCGTGGCCCATGCCAAGGTCGTGGGCACCGATGCCCTGACCGACCTGGCCGTACTCAAGATCAGCGCAAAAGACCTGCCCTCGATCTCGATAGCCCACGATCAACCGCTCAGGGTGGGCGACGTGGTACTGGCCATAGGCAACCCCTTCGGCATCGGCCAGACGGTCACCATGGGTATCGTCAGCGGGCTGCAGCGACAGCTCAATACCTCTACCTACGAGAACTTCATCCAGACCGACGCCGCGATCAACTCGGGCAATTCCGGCGGCGCCCTGATCAATGCCGAGGGCGAGCTGGTTGGCATCAACACCGCCATGCTGGGCCGTCGCAGCGGCGCCGAAGGCATCGGTTTCGCCATTCCGGTGGGTACGGCCAAGGTGGTGATGGATCAGATCATCCAGCACGGCATGGTGACCCGGGGCTGGATCGGCGCGGACTATCGTGCGGTGACTGCGGACATCAACAGTGGCCAGCCATTGCCGACACGCGGCGTTCTTGTGGTCAACGTCTATCCCGGAAGCCCGGCGGCCAAGGCCGGCTTGCAGCGCGGCGACATTCTGCTGCGCATGGATGGCCAGCCCATACCCAGCCCCGGTTACCTGCTGGCCCATGAGGCGACCATGAAGCCCGGCACGACAATCAGCCTGAGCGGGCTGCGCAACGGATCACCCCTGAATATCAGCCTGGAACTGGCGCAACGCCCTGCCACCGGCCAGAACCTGGCGGCGGCGCCAACGACGGGCTGACGCAGCCCGTGGCTGTGATGCCACCTGCACCCGGCTTGATCAGCGGGTCCTAGCCCGAGGGACCCTGGCCCGAGGGTCCCTGGCGCACAGCGGCTGTGCTGACGTCCATCTGTGCTGGTGCGGAGACAATAGCGCTGCCTGCGGCACGATAGCGCCGGGCAAGCAGGCCGACCCGATCCACATAAACACGGGTCTCCGCATAGGGTGGCACCCCGCCGTATTTGCGCACGGCCGCCGCTCCGGCGTTGTAGGCGGCGGTCGCCAGACGAGCATCACCCTTGAAGGTTTTCAGCAGGCTGGCCAGGTAACGCGCACCGCCGCGAATGTTCTGGCCGGGATCAAAGGCATTGCTCACCCCCATCTCGGCCGCCGTTGCCGGCATCAACTGGGTCAGGCCCTGCGCACCCTTGTGCGACAGCGCCTGCGGGTCAAAACCGGACTCGGCATGAATCAGCGCCCGCAACAGGCTCCGGTCCACGCCGAAGTCGCTTGCCGCCTTGCTGATCTGCGCCGCGTACTTGCCCAGTTTCAGCGGTACAGTGGCCCAGTCGGTATCCGAATGCACGTCGCATGCACGACAGGTGGCAATGTAGTGAAACAGCAGCGACACGCCCTTGCCATGACCCCGAGGCCGGATGTTGGTGTACTCGCTGACCCCGTCCTTGCGTCGGATACGATAGACCGCACCCTTGACGATACGCGTGCCCGACTTGTGTTTCGCGGCCGCTTTCGGCGCGGCAGGCGGCTGTTCGTCGGCACGGCTTTCGTGGTACTGCCAGGCGCCGGCTGTGGGTCTTTTTGGCGACGCTGTACTCAGGCCGGAAGCGGGTCCGGAAGCGGGTACCGAAATCGCCTTGCAGTGGCTGTAGTCCGAGCGATGGTTGTTGACGTAGGCCACGCCACCGTCGGCCGTGGTGCATTTCCACGTGCCGCTGGCACGGACGGTGCCGGGCACAAGCATGACCAGCACAAGTCCGATCGCAAGAACAGGACTCATGTATTTGATGAAACTGGTTTTTTCAAGCGGAAGCAGGGCCATGGCCGACAGTGTCGCCCAGCTTGCTCCGGCACACAAGTGGAGCCGGGGTCAATCCGTGCGTCGACGCACGAATTTCATCGCCGCAAGCAGCATCAGCAATCCCAGCAAGAGCAAGGCCGGATAACCGAGTGCGGGTACCTTGTTGGTCCGGGAGCCATCGTAGACATGCAGCTTGGTCTTGGCCGAGTAGGTCGACTGGAAATTGGCGTCGCCCGGGTAGTGGAGCATGATCTCGTACTTGTCCACCTGGTTCAGGGTCACATCGCAACCCGCAGCAAGGTTGTTCAGCGGCACATTGCAGGAGGTGACCAGTGCAAGCGTGCTCGCCGGGCCATTGTAGATACCCACCTCCACGATGCCCGTGGGCAATGTGCTGTTGGTGTTGCCTTGTGGCTGCACGATCGGCACGATGTGGATCGGCTGATTGACCGGTGCCGGACTGGGATTGACGGACTGCAGCCCGAGAGTCACGGTATAGGGCGGGCTGCTTTGCGCCATGACAGTACCGGCCAGCAACGCAAACAGCAATGCGACGATTGTTTTCAAGCAAAATCTCGCCCTGAACATGAAATGCTCTCCTGAAAGAAATGCCGTTTAACGGCGGTAACCCCTGAAACCGTGATGGACTTCACAGTTTCCCGATCTTAATCCCAAGTCATGTGACTTGCAAAACGGGCATCAAATCCGCCGCCGGACACAAGAAACCTGCCTTTGCTGATACACTGGCCGACTGTTCCTGATTATTTGGCGCAAGACCATGAGCGGCAAGCTTTTTATCAAGACCCACGGTTGCCAGATGAACGAGTACGATTCAGCCCGAATGGTTGACGTGCTGAAGGCCTCGCACGGCCTGGAGATCACCGACTCGGCCTCCGACGCCGACGTGATCCTGATCAATACCTGCTCCATTCGCGAAAAGGCGCAGGAAAAGGTATTCAGTCAATTGGGCCGCTGGAAGCAGCTCAAGGCAAAGAACGACAAGCTCGTGATTGGCGTGGGTGGCTGCGTGGCCAGCCAGGAAGGCGAGGCGCTGGTCAAGCGAGCGCCCTTCGTGGACCTGGTGTTCGGGCCGCAGACACTGCACCGCCTGCCGGAGATGATCGAAGCCAGGCGCGACAGCGGCCAGCCGCAGATCGATATCGAATTTCCGGAAATCGAGAAATTCGACAACCTGCCCGAGCCCCGCGCCGAAGGACCGACTGCCTTCGTGTCGATCATGGAAGGCTGCTCCAAGTATTGCTCCTACTGCGTGGTGCCCTACACCCGCGGCGAGGAGATCAGCCGCCCATTCGACGATGTCCTCGGCGAAGTGGCGGTACTGGCCGAACAGGGTGTCCGCGAAGTCAACCTGCTGGGACAGAACGTCAACGCCTACCGCGGACCCATGTTCGACGGTGGCGTGGCCGATCTGGCACTGCTGATCCATGCCATTGCCGAGATCGACGGCATCGGCCGCATTCGCTTCACCACCTCGCACCCGGTCGAGTTCTCCGACTCGCTGATCGAGGCCTACGCCAACGTGCCCAAGCTGGCCAACTATCTGCACCTGCCGGTGCAGGCCGGCTCGGACCGTATCCTCAGCGCCATGAAACGCGGCTACACGGCACTGGAGTACAAGCAGCGAATCCGCAAGCTGCGTCAGGCACGCCCGGACATCTCGGTCAGTTCGGATTTCATCGTCGGCTTTCCGGGTGAAACGGACAGCGACTTCGAGAAGACCATGCAACTGATTGAAGATATCGGCTTCGACCAGAGCTTTTCATTCATCTACTCGCAACGCCCGGGAACACCGGCGGCCAACCTGCCCGATGACACACCCGATTCAGTCAAGCGCGAGCGTCTGCAACGCTTGCAACGGGCCATCAGCAGCAACGCCAGCAGGATCGGCCAAGCCATGGTGGGTACCACGCAGAGCGTGCTTGTAGAAGGCACCAGCAAGAAGAGCGAACGTGAAATGACCGGCCGTACGGAGAACATGCGTTTCGTCAATTTCCCCGGCGACAAGCGCATGATCGGCCAATTCGTCGACGTCCTGATCACCGAGGCGATGAGCAACTCGCTGCGCGGACGGGTGGCCAGCGGCGAGGATCAGCAGGTCGCCTGACCCAGCTGTCCCGATCACGCGCCGCGGCCCCAGCGGCCATCTCCGGCATTCAGCTCAGTCCAGGCGCTTGCGGAACTGCAGGATCGCCACGGTCATCATGATGGCCGTGAAAGCGACCAGTGCCAGTACATCCGGCCACAGCTCGAGCAGCCCCGCCCCGCGCAGCATCACGCCACGGATCAGGCGCAGAAAATGCGTCAGTGGCAGCATTTCGGCCAGCCATTGCGCCAACCTGGGCATGCCCGCGAACGGGAACATGAAACCCGACAGCAGGATCGAGGGCAGAAACACGAAGATCATCATCTGCGTGGCCTGGAACTGTGACTTGGCGCGCGTGGAAATCAACAGTCCCAGTGCCAGGTTGGCCACGATCAGAAGAATCGCCGCAGCGAACACCTCGGACAGCCAGCCACGTACCGGCACAGCAAAGATCCACACGCCCAGGGCCAGGATCACGCAGGTCTGGATCAGACCGATCACCACGTAGGGCAATACCTTGCCCACCATCAGCTCGGTGCGCGTCAACGGCGTGGCGATGAGCAGCTCCATGTTGCCGCGCTCGCGTTCGCGCACGATGGCAATCGCGGTAAACAGCACCATGGTCATGGTCAGGATCACGCCGATCAGGCCCGGCACGATGTTCACCGCCGAGCGTCGCTCGGGATTGTAAAAGGCGACCACGCGGATGCGACCCTGCGGTGGCGTGCTGTTGGGTGGCGCACGTGTATCCGGCACGCGGCTATTGCTGATCGGAACCTGCGCCAGCTGCATTGCGGCGTATTGCACCGCCGTATCGCTGCCGTCGACCAGGATCTGGGCCACCGCGCGCCCCTCGGCGCGCCGGCGCTCGAAATCGTGCGGCACCACGATACCCACGCTGATACGTCCCTGGCGCAGCAGATCCATCAACTGGTCGGGCGTATCCACATGCACCGCCGGCTTCACCACACCCGTGGCCAGCATGTCCATCACCAGAGTTCGCGATGCGCTGGTGTGAGCCTGATCGGCGATGCCGGCATCAAGTCCGCGCAAGTTCATGTTGATGGCATAACCGAACAGCACCAGCTGAAACACCGGAATGCCCAGGATCATCGCCAGGGTGATGCGGTCGCGCCGCAACTGACGCAGTTCCTTGATCACGATGGCCCACAGCCGTCGCCAGTTCATGCGGCCTGCTCCCGCTGCTCGCGCGCCGCATGGGTGACGGCCACGAACACATCCTCGAGGTTGGGCTCGGTCGCAGCGAAGTGCGCCTGCGGATCAACCCGACGCATGGCCTCCTCGATACCTTGCCGTACATCACGCGTATCGACACCCGCAGCTGCTTCCGGGCTGTCGATCAGCAGGCGCAGCGTGGCACCGATCTGGGCCACGCTGAGCACACCCGGCAGCCCGACCAGTGCATGCTGCACGCGCCGGGTATCGTCAGCGGTGATCAGGAACGAACGACCTTCCAGCGCACGGGTCAGTTCTTCCGGGGTGCCATCGCCAGCCAGTCGACCCTTGTCCAGAATCGCCAGACGATGGCAGCGCTCGGCCTCGTCCATGTAGTGCGTCGATACCAGCAGCGTGGTTCCCGCATCGGCCAGTTCGAACAGCTTTTCCCAGAAGTCGCGTCGCGATTCCGGATCCACCGCGCTGGTCGGTTCATCCAGAAACAGCAACTGCGGCTCGTGGATCACCGCGGCGGCCAGCGCCAGGCGCTGTTTCTGTCCGCCGCTCATGGTGCCGGCCAATTGCCGCTCGCGACCGTGGAAATGGTATTGCTCGATCAGATCATTCACCCGCGCCCGGGTTTGCGCCGGCGGCACGCTTTGTATCGCGGCCATGAATTCCAGGTTCTCGCGCACGGTCAGGTCCTCGAACAAGGAGAACTTCTGCGTCATGTAGCCGATGTGCCGGCGCAGCTCCTCGGCCTGGGCGGGGATGCGCAGGCCCAGCACCTCGATCTCGCCCTCGGAGGGCGTCAACAGTCCGCACAGCATGCGGATCGTGGTCGACTTGCCTGAGCCGTTGGGGCCAAGAAAGCCGTACACGCGCTGCCGCGGCACCTCCAGATCGACCTGGTCGACCGCAACCAGGTCGCCGAAGCGCCGGGTCAGGCCACGCGCGCGAATCGCCGGCCCCTCGGCGGAGATCACTCGCTGGCCTCCGACAGCGCAACGCGCACCGGCAGGCCGGAAGGCAGCCGGGCGGCATCGTCACCGAGCGCGACCTCTGCCAGATAACTCAAGCGCGCCACATCCTCGCCATTGAGAGCGTAATACGGCGTATACACGGGCTCGCTGCGGATCATGCGCACGTGACCGGCGTAGGGCGACGCCCGTGTGCCGACGAAGACCTGCACCGCATCACCCACGTGCACCCGCGTGCGCAGCGGCTGCGGCACATAGATGCGGGCATGGGGCGCCTCGCCGACCAGCAGCACCGCCAGCGGCGCACCTGCCGGTGCCTGGTCGCCCAGCCGGTAGGGGATGCTGTCGACGATGCCATCGCGAGGTGCGACGATGTGCAGCTTGTCCAGCAGCACCCGTTGCGCTTGCGCCTGATCGGTAGCCGCCGCCAGTGCGGCACGGGTTTGCGCGAGCTGCTCCAAACGGGTGCCGTGCAGCAGAACATCCAGTGCGGCGCTGGCCGCCGACACCTGGGCTTCGGCCTGATCGGCAGCGGCGCGGGCACGATCCAGGTCGGCAGCCGATACGTAATTCGACCCGTTCAGTGGCTGTACGCGCTTGAAATAGGCTCGCGCCTGGCTTTCCTGTGCCCTGGCGGAGCGGAGCTCGGCCCGCGCCCTGGCGATATCCTCGGGCCGCGGCCCGGCCACCCGCTCGTCCAGCAGCGCCTGCTGCTGTCGAATGCGGGCCTGGTCGGCATCCAGTACAGCCTGTGTCTGCTCCGGGTTGAGCTGCATCAACCCCTGTCCCTTGCTGACCCGCTGTCCCTCGTGCACCTTGACCGCAACCAGTCGTTCGGATGCCACAGCCGGCAGCGTGATGCGGTCGTATTCGAGCGTGCCCAAAGCCTGCGGCGGCGGTTTCGTGCAGCCGGCCAGCAAGCATGCGCACAAGATCAGCGGGAAAACACCTTTGCATACCCTCACAACACTCATGTCTCGTCTCCGAAATCCATCTGTACGCCGTGCCCCAGCAAGGTCAGGGCATGCCGGATCATCACCTCGGTTTCCAGGTGCTCGGCGTCAAATATTTTTTGCCACACCGGCGCACCGGCCGCCGGAAACATGGTCAGTCCGACCAGCGACATCACCAGCAGACGCGGATCGAGATCCGCAGGGAACCTGCCGGCAGCCTGCGCCGCGGCGAGTTTTTTCGCCAGCACGGCCGGCAGCCTTGGCGCGATCTGGTTGAACATGACTTCGCGCAATGCACCGCCCTCGCTCAGCACCTCGCGCACCCACAGTGGCGGCAGCCACGGATGGGCCTGAATGGCGTCGCCTATGCCACGTACAAATCCGGCGATCAGTTTCGCCGGATCGTCCCCGGCGGCCTGCATCCGCGCCTGCATCTGGCCCATGGCAGGCACCAGCCGCTCCTCGATCAGGGCCTGTACCAGCCGCTCCTTGTCGCCAAAGTAGTAATGCATCATGGCCGGCGTGACATCCGCCTCGAGCGCGATCGAACGTAGCGAGGTCGCGCCAATGCCGACCCGTACGAAACGCGTGATGGCGGCATTGAGCAAGGCTTCGCGCAGATCCCGGTCGTCGCCGCTGGGACGTCCGGCACCGCGACCGCGGCGTTGTTTGCGTTTATCAGGATTCATCATGCGCATTAAATTAATTCATTGTTTAATTTAATGCAAGCCCCTGACATTCACAGCCCTTCCCGGACCGCTTGGCGCTTTGCCCCTGTGGCGCTGGCAGGCGTGGCGCGTTACCCTCGCGCGATGACCGGACTGAAACAACGCGACTTTGCCCTTGGCAACGACGACAATGCCCGCCTGGCCAACCTGTGCGGCCCCCTCAACGAACACCTGCGCCAGGTCGAGCTGCGCCTGGGCGTGGAGATCAGCAACCGCGGTAACATCTTTCGCGTGATCGGCGACGCAAGTGCCGCCAAGGCCGCCGAAAACGTGCTGCATGCGCTCTATGAGGCCACCGAAAACGAGATACTGAATGGGCCACGGATCAACCTCTTCCTGTCCGAGTCCGGTGTCGACGCCCTGGCCGAGGAAAGCGCAGAACAGGCCCAGGACGTCGTGATCAAGGTCAAGCGCGGCGTGATCAAGGGTCGCGGCCCCAATCAGGCACGCTACCTGCACGCGATCGCCACCAACGACATCAATTTCGGCATCGGTCCTGCCGGTACCGGCAAGACCTACCTTGCCGTTGCCAGTGCAGTCGAGGCGCTGGAACAGGGCCGCGTCCAGCGCATCCTGCTGGTGCGTCCGGCCGTGGAAGCTGGCGAGAAGCTGGGCTTCCTGCCCGGCGACCTGAGCCAGAAAGTCGATCCCTACCTGCGCCCCTTGTACGACGCACTTTACGAAATGCTGGGTTTCGAGAAGGTCTCGCGCCTGATCGAGCGCAACATCATCGAGATCGCGCCACTGGCCTATATGCGCGGGCGCACGCTGAATGATTCCTATGTCATTCTTGACGAAGCGCAGAACACCACGGTCGAGCAGATGAAGATGTTCCTGACGCGTATCGGCTTCGGCTCGGTCACCGTCATAACCGGTGACGTTACCCAGGTCGACCTGCCCCGCAATGCAATGTCGGGACTGCGCCAGGCCATCGAAATCCTGCGTGATGTCGATGGCATCAGCTTCACCTTTTTCACGGCACGCGATGTGGTGAGGCATCCGCTGGTCGCGCGCATCGTGCGGGCGTATGAGGCCGCTTCCGGTGATAGCGGGACTCGGGACAGCCATGCCGGGACTCGGGACTCGGGACTCGGGACCCGAAAAAACGGCAAGCCCTCATCCTGATCGGTATCGAAGGCCCTGCGCATGCCTGGAAATTCACATACGACCGCTAGCCGCAACTCGGGTCCCGCGACGGTACACGTCAACTACGCCCTACCCCGCAAGGGCATCCCCGCTGCGGCCAGCTTTCGCCGCTGGGTGGCCGCCACGCTGGAGGGCGCAGGACGCAGCAGCCCAGCCGAGCTATCGATCCGCATTGTTGATCGCGCGGAAGGGCAAGAGCTCAACCGGCGTTACCGGCACAGGAACAAGGCGACCAACGTACTCTCCTTTCCGGCCGAGCTGCCCGACGGTATCGCACTGCCACTGCTTGGTGATCTGGTAATCTGCGCGCCCGTGGTCGCACGCGAAGCCGCTGATCAGGGCAAGGCGCCGCGCAACCACTGGGCGCACATGACCGTGCACGGCACCTTGCACCTGCTTGGCTTTGATCATGTCCTGACCGAGGACGCCGACATCATGGAAGCGCTGGAAACACGCATCCTGGCTGGCATGGGCATTGCCGACCCCTATAAATCATCTGATTGACCGCCTGCCCTGCGGACCGGGCTCGCGAACCGGACGGTTTACAGCACGGCGCAAAGCGCTCGGCCCCGGTCGCAGCCCTTCACCCGGCGAATGTCCGCACCGTTGTCGACTGCTGCAGCGGCAAGCCGAGACCGCCGCCCACCGAAATGGCAAGCCGCTGACCGGATAAGCAAATTCAGGGAATTTGACCGATTTTCGGGTAGAATCAGCTGCTACGCCAACACCGGAACCGCAGCAACCCTCCATGAGCGAAGACCAAAGTACCAACGGCCCGGTCCACCGATCCTGGTGGGGACGTCTGGGTCACATGCTCTCTGGCGAACCACGCAACCGCGAAGACCTCCTGTCGGAGCTGCGCACAGCACAGGAAAACGGGCTGCTGGACGGCGACACGCTGTCGATGCTCGAAGGCGCCATCCGCGTTACCGAACTCAAGGTGGCCGATGTCATGATCGCGCGCTCGCAGATGGTGGCGCTGTCGGTTGACGCGCCCCTCAAGACCATACTCACGACCGTGATCGAATCAGGCCACTCGCGCTTCCCGGTGTATCGCGAGGACAACCGCGACTCGATTCTCGGCATCCTGCTCGCCAAGGATCTGCTCAAGTGCTTTGCCAACGGCGGCCAGTGCCGGCTCAAGGAGATGCTGCGCCCGGCAGTGCTGATTCCCGAAAGCATGCCCTTGAACGTGCTGCTGGCCGAGTTCCGGCTCACTCACAACCACATGGCCATTGTCATCGACGAGTACGGCGGCGTCGGTGGCCTGGTCACCATCGAGGACGTGCTGGAGGAAATTGTCGGCGAGATTGATGACGAGCACGACGATGAAGAGCCGGTCCTGATTCGCAAGATTGCCGGGGACATCTACCTGGTCAGCGCGCTGGCCGAGATCGAGGACTTCAACGAGCATTTCGACAGCCAGCTATCCGATGACGAATTCGACACGATTGGTGGCCTGGTCACCGACGGATTCGGTCACCTGCCCGAGCGCGGAGAGGAGATTGCCCTGAACGGATACCTGTTCCATGTCACCGAGGCCAACGATCGCCGCGTACAGCAGTTCAGGGTTCAAGTCCAGCCGTGATGCCCGGACCGCTCGCAGCGAGGAGCACGTGCGACCGCAACACATGCCGCCGTGCAGCCCTCGCCGGGTTTTTCGCTTGTTTCGGCAGACGCACGGGGTTGTTCGCCTGCAATGACCGAAACCCCGGATCCGGACCCGCTTTCCCCTTCTCAACCCGATTCCTGCCCGCCGCGCTTGTGGCGGCTCTGCGGCCCGTATCCTGTGCGCAATGCTGTTGCTGCTGGCTGGCCCTGCCGTGGGCTCGCGCCGGGATCACCGATGCACCCGGCGAACAGCTCCAGGTGTCACTGTTGACCTACGGTCCGGGAGACATCTACTGGGAACGCTTCGGCCACGATGCCATCGAGATTCGCGACCGCAACAGCGGCGAGTCGGTCGCGTTCAACTACGGCATGTTCGACTTCAACCAGAAAAACTTTCTGCTCAATTTTGCGCGTGGCCACATGCGCTACCGAATGGATGCCGTACGTACGCCGGATGACCTGGCCTACTACCGAAGCGAAGGTCGCAGCATCCGCCGACAGCAGTTGGCGCTGTCGCCGGCACAACGCGCCAATCTGCGGGATTTCCTTCTCTGGAACCTGCAAGCAGCCAACACCCAGTACAACTACAACTACTACACGGCGAACTGTGCCACCAAGGTCCGTGACGCGCTGGACCGCGTGCTGAAGGGCGCCCTGCACAAGCAGTTGAGCGATCGCCCCGCACGCCTGACCTGGCGGCAGC
The DNA here is from genome assembly GCA_963800395.1 of uncultured Gammaproteobacteria bacterium. GTDB lineage: Bacteria > Pseudomonadota > Gammaproteobacteria > Xanthomonadales > Rhodanobacteraceae > DASSBG01. The sequence continues at coordinate 361,113 of CAWDBD010000002.1, read as the reverse complement.
AGACCGACCGCCTGATGGCTGCGCAGCCGTGGCTGATGCTGCTGCTGGACCTGGGCCTGAGCAGCTATGCCGACCGCCCGCTCGATGCCTGGCAGGACAGTTTTCTCCCCGGGGTACTGGCGCGAGAGCTGGCCAGCGTGCAGATCGCGAACCAGAACCACGACCCGCAGCCGCTGGTGACTTCGGATGCCGTGCTGGCCAGGACAAGGCTGACACCTCCCCCGGCCGAGCCACCGGATCTGCGCATGCCGCTGCTTGCAGCCGGTGCCGCCTTCGCCCTGGTCCTGCTGCTTGCCGCGCAGTCACGCCAGCGCATCGCACGTCGGGTGTTTTCCCTCATGGCCAGCCTGTGGCTGCTTGTCGCAGGCCTCGCCGGCCTGCTGATGCTCTTGCTGTGGACGCTGACCGAACATGAGTCGGCCTGGGCCAATGCCAACCTGCTGCTGTTCAACCCCCTGGCATGGCTAATGCTCGCCGCCGTATGGCGCAAGCGGCCGAGTCGCCGCGACCATCTGCTCTCCTGGCTGCTGGTGCTGCTGCCGGCCATCGGCCTGCTGGCCAATCTCGGCGGCCTGCTGCAGCAACGCAACCTGCCCTGGATCCTGCTGGCCCTGCCGGTATGGCTGGTGCTCGCGCATGTGATTGGCACGCGGGCGGACCGGACAACCGCGCCGGCTTCGTGAACCACGGCAGCGAACGCGCCGCCGCACCGCCAGACAAGGGCACCACGTACGGCACCCGCCGCTGAGCAGCCTTTCGGGGTCATCCGTCCGCAACAATTGCCATCACGGCGCCATCAGGTCATCATGCTCCGATGCAGATTCTGGCCGACAACAAGGGCGACGAAGCCGACATGGTGGTCAATTGCGTGGCCTACGACAAGGACGGCAGGCGGCGCGGCGATCTTCCGGTACAAGACATCTCCGAGGCGCTTGCCGACCCGGACCTGTTTGTCTGGGTCGGCCTGCACGAACCTGACGAAGCCCTGCTCGAGACCCTGCAGGACGAATTCGACCTGCATGATCTGGCTATCGAGGACGCGCAGTATGCGCACCAGCGCACCAAGATCGAAACCTATGGCGATTCCCTGTTCGTAGTCGTGCAGACGGCGCAGCAGTACCAGGGCCATATCGTGTTTGGCGAGACCCACATTTTTCTGGGTCCGAATTACCTGATTACCATTCGCCACGGGGCATCATTGAGCTACGCACCCGTGCGCAAGAGTTGCGAGTCTGCGCCCGAACTGCTGGCACTGGGTCCAAGCTACGGCCTGTACTCGATCCTGGACTTCATCGTCGACAACTACATGCCGCTGATCTCCCACTACCGGCAGGACCTGCAGGAACTGGAGAAGGATATCTTTGCCGAATCCTATCACCGCGACACCATTCAGAAACTGTACGACATGCAGCGCGAGCTGATGACCTTGCGCCTGGCTGTGGCACCCTTGCAGGACGTAACCAACCAGCTTGTGCGACTGCATCCCAACCTGCTGCACGAAGACACGCGCGTCTATTATCGCGATGTGTACGATCATGTGTTTCGCGTCAACGAAGCCATCAGCGCCATGCGTGAAATGCTCACCGCGGCCATGAACGTCAACCTGTCACTGGCCACCTTCGGCCAGAACGAGGTGGTCAAGAAACTGGCCAGTTGGGCCGCTATCCTGGCTGCACCCACATTGATCACAAGCTGGTACGGCATGAACTTTCATCACATGCCCGAACTGGACAAGCCCTGGGCCTATCCCGGCATGATTGTGCTGACTACCGCCGTGGTGGGCGGCCTGTTCTACATCTTCAGGCGCGCGCGCTGGCTTTGAAGCGCAAACAGTCCGTGCTGCGTCGAGGACGGGCATAGACCAATTTTTAACAACTGATTCGATAGCGTTGTTGTTCAACATAAAAAGGAAAACCCTTGATGAGCGGATTACTGGACGGACTCATGCAGGAACTGGGCAGCAACGGCGTTGGCGCCATCGCCGGCAAGCTGGGCATGGATTCCGCGCAGGCCGAACAGGCCATCCAGGCAGCCCTGCCCATGATCGTTGGCGCCATGTCGCGCAACAGCAATGACCCGCAGGGCGCACAGAACCTGCACAACGCACTGCAGCAACACGCCAACGACTCACCGATACAGCAGAAGCTGCAGCAGGTCACGCAGCAGGCGGAACCGGATAGCGATGCGGCGGCCATACTGGGGCACATATTCGGCAGCAAGCAGGATGCCGCTGCACAGGGCATTTCGCATGCCAGCGGCATGGATTCCGGAAATGCCATCAATCTGATGGGCATGCTGGCGCCACTGATCATGACCTACCTGGGCAAGCAGGCACAGCAAAACAACATGGACCCCAACCAGATCAGCAACGCGCTGGGTCACCAGGCCAGTGCCATGCAGTCGGGCGGCATCGGCAGCCTGGTCAATGCGGTGCTCGATCACGACGGCGATGGCAGCCCTGACCTGACAAGCATTCTCAGCGTGGGCTCGAGCATTCTCGGCGCGTTCGGCCGCAAATAGATTTCCCCCAATCAACCAGCACAAGGAGAACACCATGGGTATATTTGATTTCGTCAAGGACGCCGGTGCCAGGATCATCGAAAACGCCAGCGATGCGGCGGGCGCCATCATGGGCCATGTCAACAAGGAAGTACCGGAGTCGAAGAACAGTGACGTGGAAGTCGAGTACAGCGACGGCACGGTCAAGGTATCCGGCAATGCCGCCAGCCAGGCCGACAAGGAGAAGATCATTCTCGCCGCGGGCAATGTTCATGGCGTCAGCAAGATCGACGACAACATCAAGGTTGCCGGTGGCGAGCAAAAGCAATCGCGCATGTACACCGTCAAGTCAGGTGATACGCTCTCGAAGATCGCCAAGGAAATGTACGGCAACGCGGGCGACTACCCCAGGATTTTCGAAGCGAACAGACCCATGCTTTCCGACCCCGACAAGATCTACCCGGGTCAGGTGCTGCGCATTCCCTGACACCTCGCCTGCACACAGAAAAGCCACCGCCATCGCGGTGGCTTTTTTTGCCTGCAGGGACCGGCGGCACCTCGGCGCCTGGCTAGTGCGCGCTGAAACCGATCCGTTGTCTGCTCATGGCACAATGCCGCATGGATGAACAAAGCATGCCCACGCGGGAAGGCCGAACCTCAGGCAGCGTTTCAGAGCGATTGCTGACAGCGGTGGATCTCGGGTCCAACAGCTTCTACCTGATGCAGGCGCGAGTCGTCGGCGACCAGCTATCCGTCGTACGGGGTCTGCGCAAGAGCGTGCGCCTGGTTGCCGGCGTGGATGCGGCGGGCACACTCGACCCGGCAACAATGGCACGCGCGCTGTCGTGCCTGCAGCAGTTTGGCAGCATATGCCGCGCACTTCCCGCCGACGCGGTTCGCGTGGTGGCTACCAGTGCTGTACGGCGGCTGGCACAGCCACAGGAGTTCCTGCAGCAGGCGAGTGCCACACTGGGGCAGCCCGTCGAAATCATCGACGGTCAAACCGAAGGCGAACTGATATGGCTTGGTGCCAATGCGGCCCTGCCCGCCACTGCCGAACGTCGCTTGATGATCGATGTAGGCGGCGGCAGCACCGAGTGCATCGTCGGTCAGGACATGCGGGCGCTGCACGTGGCAAGCGTGGACATCGGCTGCATTGTCAGCTGCAAGCACTATTTCGACGACGGCTGCATCAGTTCCGAGCGCTGGCAGCAGGCGCGTGCGGGCTTGCGTGCCGAGATCGAGCCGCATCGAAAGGCGCTGTGCGAGCATGGCTGGGACACTGTCTGGGCGACATCAGGAGCGGCGCGCATCATCGGCAGCACGGTGCAGGCACTCGGGCTGACCGACAGCGGCATCTCCGAATCCGCCATCGATGCACTGCGGCGCCGCCTGCTTGAGGCCGGACACGTCAGCCAGCTGCACTTGCCGGGACTTGATCGCAGCAGCGCACAGCTGGCTGCCGGCACAGTGGCCGTGCTCGAGGCCCTTTTTCAGACCTTGGGCATCGAACACATGCAACTGTGCGAAAGTGCCATGCGCGAAGGCATCATTCGCGAACTGGCTCTGCGCCGGGCATCTGGCTCGGCTTGAGCACAGGCCCTGTCCGCGCCTTCGCCGCGCCAGGCAGAACCACATCGCGCCCATGCCTGGAGCACGGGGCAGCGTATCAGGCGACAGCCTACTTGATCAGGCGCAGCGTGAACGGGTAGCGGTAACGGAAGCCTTCGTTGGCCTTGACCGAGGCCACGATGGTCAGCACCAGCCACCCGATACCGATGATGATCCACAGCGGGATGGCCACGATCAGACCGATGCCGATGGTGACGATGGAGAAAAGCACCAGCACCACGAAGGCAATCGCTATCGTGATGTTGAAGTTCAGCGCTTCCTTGCCCTGGTCGTCGACGAAGGGCATGGTGTCCTTCTTGATCAACCAGATGATCAGCGGCCCCACGAAGCAGCCCCAGCCGCCGGCAGCCGAGGTCAGCAACCCCCCGAGCAGTGCCGACAGGTGTGCAAACATGGCCATCTGTCGCGCTTCGGCGCTTGTTTCCTGACCACTTCCGTCAGGCGACGGCGGTGGCGGTGGTGGATCGGACGGGGGCGGTTCGCGGGGCGGCTCGGGCGGCTGGCCCGAAGGCGGTTCCACGGGCGGCGCGGATGGCTCGCGTGCAGGCGGTGGCGACTCGACCGGTGGCGACGGCGGGGTTGCCGGCGAGCCGGGAGTCTGCTCTTCGGGGGACGTCATGATGATGCCTCCTGATCGGGTCTGGGGATACTGTTGCGCGGATGCTGCATGCAGTCAACTGCCACAGGTCACAGGTGACTTGTGGCACCCGCCTCGCCATCAGAACGTTTGCGACCCGACTGCAGTCGGTCGCGCAGCGGCGCCAGCGCCTCGCCATAGCGACTTGCGCGGGCCGTGTCGCTGCGCAGCGGCTGGCGTACCTGGGCAGCACTGGCCGTGCGCACCACGCGCTGATGCTTGTGAAAATCCAGGCACTCGGGCCTGAAATCCAGCCCGCAATGATCAAGCAGCTGCCTGATTTCCACTTCCGGCTGCGCCACCAGCGCCTCGTACTCGAGATCCGCAAATCGCCGCGGGTAGAGCTGCTGCCAATGCCGACACAGGCGGTCATAGCCCTGCCAGTAGTCCGCCATGTCAGCAAGGTCGTAGCTGAATCCGTTGCCGGTTCGGAACAACTGCCTGTAGCAGGCCAGACAGGTCTCCACAGGGTCGCGTCGCACATTGATGAAACGGGCACCGGGCAGCATCGCCATCGCGGCGCCGACCAGCTGCCAGTTGAGCAGGTTCTTGTCGGTGAAACGGGACCTCTGTTCCCGCCAGTGCGCGGTACGCTGCAAATACGCCTCGCCCAGGCGTACCCAGTCGGCTTGTTCGGCATGCGCTACCCAGTGCGGAAACGCCTGGCCCCGGCGCGATGACTCGGCGTCGATGACCTGCTGCAGATCGAGTACCTCACCGGCACCCTCAACTTCCGGGTGAGATGCCAGAATCTGCTCGACCAGGGTTGATCCGGCACGCGGAAGACTGACCACGAAAATGACTTCGTTGCCGCGATCGGAGTCTTCCGAACCCACGGCCGGCTGCGGAAAGGCTGTCGCGATGTCCTCGAGACGCTTCGCTTCGCCGGGAGCATCCCAGCCAAGCGCAGGTTTCCTGGCCGCATTGGCGTCAGCCAAAGCCGCGAAAGCAGCGTCAAACTTGCCGACGGTTTCCAGCGCTCTTGCTGCGGCAAAGCCAAGCATGATGCCCGCCTCGGAGGACGGATCAGCTGCGTGCCATGCGGAGCGCAACGCGCTCACATCATCAGTCGTGAACGTATCGCCTGCGGCGTTGGCCAGACCGAACCATGCGCGGTGATTGCCTGGCTGCCGGCGCAAAACCTCGCGATACTCGGCAACACCCGCAGCCACATTGCCCTGGCTGATGCGGGCATCGGCAAGAGTCAGGCGCGCTGCAACATGGCCTGGCTCAAGTGCCAGCGCCCGTTCAAGCGCCACGCAAGCGCGCTCGGTATCGTGGTCCCGCTGCTTCAGCGACTTGCCAAGGTTGAACCAGCAGGCGGCCGATTCCGGCGCAAGCGCGCAGGCACGCTCGAACGCCTGCCGAGCGCCATCCATATGGCCCAACTCATGTCGCGCCATACCGAGGCCCATATAAGCCATGGCGTCGTTCGGCGCGATCTTCAGAACGCGCTCAAGGCAGTGCATGGCGCGACTCGGCTGATGCTGACGCATGGCCTGGCCAGCTTCGGCCAGCAGACGCGCGGCTTCCGGCGACAGGTTGCCCTGGCGACCCTTCTTCGGCTTGCGTGAAAGTGATCGTCTCATGAGTCCTGAAATGTAGCACGACCCACGCGCGCGGCGTCACCCGTGCGACGCACTAACTTGCACGAAATCGTGGACCCGGAATATCGCAGCATGATTGTTGGAAACGCAAGGGAATGCCGCTTCGCCGTGCACGCCATCTCTGCTGCTTGTTGCGTTGAACAAGCACAAGCATTCACCGCTCATGATCATGACACCTGATTCAGGACGGCTTGCATGGCTCACCTGTTGACTACCGGGCCATCTATTCCCCGGCGATGGTCATGGATTCAAGCAAGGCCGAACCGGTCAGAATATGCGAGCGCGGATCGACATCAGCACCTACAGCAACCAGGTTGGCAAACATGTCGCCCAGATTGGCTGCGATGGTCACGCCCTCGACCGGGTAGGCAATGACGCCGTTCTCAACCCAGAACCCGGCCGCGCCACGCGAGTAGTCGCCCGTGACGATGGATACACCCTGCCCCATCAGCTCGGTGACCAGCAGGCCGGTGCCCATGCGCTTGAGCAGACTATCAAAGTCATCCTCGCCGTGACCCACCACGATGTTGTGCACACCGCCAGCATTGGCCGTCGTTTCCAGGCCAAGCTTGCGCGCCGAATAGCTGCCGAGGATATAACGCGCCAGCACCCCGGACCGGACCAACGGTGATTCGACCGTGGCGACGCCTTCGGCATCGTAATTGGTGGAGGCCTGGCCACCGCGCATGCGTGGCTGCTCGGTGATGTTGAACCAGCTCGGGAAAATCTGCTCGCCTGCCTTGCCCAGCAGGAAACTGGCCTGTCGATACAAAGCTCCACCGCTGGCTGCAGAAAGCAGATGACCGATCAGGCCACGAGCGACCTCTGGGGTAAACATCACTGCACATTTTCGGGTGCTCAGGCTGCGTGCGCCCAGGCGCGCCACGCTGCGCTCGCCAGCCCGGGTACCCAGTGCATCGGCCGGCATCAGCGCATCTGCTGCACGCTGGCTGTCATACCAGTAATCTCGCTGCATGCCCTGTGCGTCACGCGCAATCATCGAGCAGGACAGCGAATGCCGGGTCCCACGACGGCAGCCCGTGAATCCATGTGAATTGGCGTACACGGACTGGCCCTGGCCGCTATCGACGGAGGCGCCTTCGCTGTTGTCCACACCCTTGACGGCAAGTCCGGCCGCCTCGATGCGCTGGCCCAGTTCGATTGCAGTCTCGACGTCCAGCGACCAGGGATGCCACAGGTCCAGATCCGGAAACTCGGTAGCCATGCGTTCGGCATCCGCCAGGCCATTGCAGGGGTCAACCTCGGTATACCGCGCAATGGCACAGGCCTGTTCCAGCGTGGCCGCAATCGATGAGGGGCTGAAATCGGCGCTGCTCGCGGTGCCCTTGCGCTGTCCGAAATAGACGGTCAGATCCAGGCTGCGATCGCGGGTGTGTTCGACTGTCTCCACTGCGCCTTTGCGCACCTGCACGCTGAGTCCGCTGCCGGTACCCACAGCCACCTCGGACTGGGAGGCACCGGCAGCACGCGCGCGGGCCAGGAGATCCTCGGCCAGGTTCTGCAAGTTCTGTTGTTCTGTCTGCAGGTCGCCTGCAGCTTCAATTTCAAGATTCATTTTGTGTCACCATTCGGGTGCCATGACAGATGATCAAACAAGCCAACAAGGCCTATCGGACGATGAGCGGCCCAGCCGCAGCGAACAGAAGCGCGCAGCGCAGTCAGTGCTCGATCTCGCTTCGCGCCTGGTGGCGATGACGCCGGCGCAGCTGGACAAGGCCGGATTGCCGGACGAACTTCGCGCCGAGGTGGACAATGTGCGCAGCATCAAGTCGCACGTCGCACGAAAACGCCAGCTCGGTTTTCTGGCCAAGCTGATGCGCAGAAGCGACGACGAAGACCTGAACGCGGCGCGTGCGCAGTTGGGGGAAAACCGCGAGCAGCATCTGCGTGATACCGCCGAACAGCACCGTATCGAGACGCTGCGCCAGCGGCTGATCGACGACGATAATGCACTGACCGGGCTGCTTGAGCAGCATGACGATCTTGATCGCCAGCATCTGCGCAGCCTGATTCGCCAGGCGCGTCGCGAACGCGACAGGAACAAGCCGCCCAACGCCTCACGCCAGCTGTTCCGCTTGCTGAAGAACCTGCCGCCATCATGAACACCATGCCTTCACTGCCGACAATGGCGCGGCAAGGCATACGCCCGCACCAGCTGCGAAAAACCCTCTCCGCGAAAGACGCCTGATGCGCAAACTGGAACAGGCCGCTGTGCGCCTGTTCCCGACCCGGCGTCTTTTTGCCTCTACTGTGTCCCTGGCGAACGGGCTGCTGTACGCCAACCCTCGCAGCATCGCGGCTTGTGTTGAATATGCAGCGATCAAGAGGCCGTGCCACCGACCGTCAGTGCATCGACCTTCAAGGTGGGCTGGCCGACACCGACGGGCACGCTCTGGCCATCCTTGCCGCACACACCGACACCTTCATCAAGCGCAAGATCGTTGCCGATCATGGACACCCGGGTGAGCACGTCGGGACCCGAGCCGATCAGCGTGGCACCCTTGACCGGACGGGTTACCTTGCCGTTCTCTATCAGGTAGGCCTCGGATGCCGAGAATACGAACTTGCCGCTGGTGATGTCGACCTGGCCGCCGCCAAAATTGACCGCATACAGGCCACGATCAACCGATGCGATGATTTCTTCCGGATCACGCTCGCCAGCGCGCATGTAGGTGTTGGTCATGCGTGGCATGGGCAAGTGTGCGAAGGACTCGCGGCGGCCGTTGCCCGTGGCTGGCACACCCATGAGGCGCGCATTGAGCTTGTCCTGCATGTAGCCGACCAGCACACCATCCTCGATCAGCGTATTGCAGGCGGTCTCGCTGCCTTCGTCGTCCACCGAGAGTGAGCCACGCCGGCCCTCCAGGGTACCATCATCGACCACGGTCACCCCCGGGGCGGCCACCCGCTCGCCAATGCGGCCACTGAAGGCCGAACTGCCCTTGCGATTGAAATCACCTTCCAGCCCATGGCCGATGGCTTCGTGCAGCAGGACGCCGGGCCAGCCCGGCCCCAGCACCACCGGCATGCTGCCCGCCGGTGCGTCCACCGCTTCCAGATTCACCAGCGCCTGGCGCACCGCCTCGCGCGCCCAATGATCGGCCCGGCCATTGGCCAGCAACTCGGCATAGCCATAGCGGCCGCCGCCGCCCGACTGCCCGCTCTCGCGTCGTCCGTTCTGCTCGGCAATCACCTGCACGCCGAGCCGGACCAAAGGACGCACATCCGCGGCCAGGGTGCCGTCGGCGGAGGCAATCAGGATGGTGTCGGTTGTCGCCGCCAGACTCACGATGACCTGCTTGACCCGAGAGTCGATCGCGCGTGCGGCGGCATCGACCTCACGCATCACCTGGACCTTGCTCGCGCTATCGAGGCTCTCCACCGGGTCGATGCCCGGGTACAAGGCGCGGCGCCCGCGCATGGCCAAGGCGCGGTTGCTGCCGCGTCCGCCGCGGGCAATGGCACGCGCCGCCTTCGCTGCATCCAGCAACTGCGGCAATACGATCTCGTCAGAATAGGCAAATCCGGTTTTTTCGCCAGACACGGCACGCACACCCACGCCTTGCTCGATGGCATGGTTGCCATTCTTGACGATGCCATCCTCCAGCACCCAGGACTCGCTGCGCGAATGCTGGAAGTAGAGGTCGGCGATATCGACGCCGGGCCCTGCAAGGTGCGGGAATACGCCCTCCAGTTCTTGCGGAGACAGACCTCCGGGTTGCAAAAGACGTTGGCTGGCCAGGGCCAGAGCGGTATCGGAATCAGGCATGGCAACTATCGCAGAAGGGTGATGAAAAGAGATGGGGCATCGTGCGACACAATCAAGGGTTGAGACCTGCGCTGCCCGCCACGCCGGGCTCGGCAGCACCGGTGGCGGCCGACTCGCTTGGCGACGGCGCCTGCAATACACGGTCTGGCGCTGGAGCCTGCAACACACCTGCCGGTGCCGCCGGTGCGGATTTGCTGTCGGCGCCACGTGCAATGCGCTCGATGTCCGGTTTGTCCCAGCTTCCCGTGACCTTGTAGTGTGCTTGCCCGGCTCGATTGATGCCTTTGCCCAACAGACCCTGTATGGCCAGCCCGGCAGCCGCACCAATCGGCCCGCCGGCGATTGCTCCGACCACCGGTAGCGCCACACCCAGATGCGGCGTGACAAGAATCTGCTGATCGTAGTCGTGCTGTCGCACACCGGTGCGACCGGTGATGCGAATGTCTGCCGATGGCCCCAGCATGGTCAGGTCATCGGTATACGCACTGCCATCGGCAAACCTGAAGTTGCCCTCTATGGTGTTGAAGCTGTAGCCGGACTGGAAGATATCGCCAAAATCCAGGCTCAGACGCCGTGGCAGCTCGCGTATCGAGAACAGGCCGAACAATCGGCCCATGCCCGGCTCCACTTCCAGGATGCGCCCGTCAGCCACATGCACTTGGAGGCTGCCGTTCAGATCAGCCAGGCTGAACGACGATGGCGGCCCCGGCCAGCGACCGTCGATATGCGCCAGGGTGGCGCCACCCACGACCAGCCTGGTGTAGCCGAAGGCGGTCAGCATGCGGCCCAGGTCCTCGGAGCTCAGGTCAATGGCCAGATGGCTTTGATTGTCATTGGCCGAACCCAGCCACGAACCCCGTGCGCTGATCTTCAGGTCCGGCGATTGCGCTTCGAACTGCTCGACCTGCATGCCATCAGGCGCCGGTACGCTTTCAAAACGCACATCACCGAGTCGCGCCAGCCCCAGACGCAGATCCTTCACCCATACATGCAAGGGGGGCAGAGCTGATGGCGCCACCGTGGATTGCGCGTCTGTCTTGTCCTGACCCGCATCAGACTCCGGCCAATACAGGCGATCCAGGCGCGCAGTAATGCCACGGGTCGCGATATCGGCAGTGGGGATCGAGATTTTCCCTTCCACCAGCTTGCCTTTTGCACTCAACACATAGTCGCTGTCCTGCTGGTCAAGCATCAGATCGAGCGGGCCAAGGTCAGCGCCGACAACATGTGTACTGTCGCTGTGGATGGCAAGCATGACGGGTGATGGCATCGGCGCCGTACCGCGGGCATCCGTTGCGGCAAGAATGCGCTCAAGCCAGCCACTGACTTCCAGCACATCAACCTTGCCATGCACGCGAATACCGCGGGCCGGCGCCGCCTTTGCAGGTTCGGCCAGGGCAATGTCGGCGGACAACGGCTGATCTTTTGATGCCAGTCGCAATCTTCCCTGCGCAACCTCGCCCAGGCGCAGCGACAAGTCGCTGCCCTCCACCGGCAGGCCCATCTGGATATGCAGGGGTTGCACCAACGCTGCCGACTTGTGCAGGGGCGCGGGCAGCAGCAGGGCCATGCCCTGCATATCCGTGTCGACGCTGAGGCCCTGTGTCGCGCTACCCTGATCGCCATCGGCACGGATATCCAGGCCAATATTGAACAGTGCGCTGCCCTGGACCATATCGGCAATCGGAGACAGACTGGGATATGACTTCAACAGACTCCCGGCATTGAACTGCCCCTGCATGGAGGCCTCCAATGTCGCATCCGCTTGCCGGGTAGCATCTCCGATACGAGCCGCCAGAGTCACTGGTGTACTGTTGTAGTCGGCCGTCAATTCATTGCCATGCACGCCCCCGGTATCGAAATACAGGGGGCCGCCCAGATGCTCGATATCTAGCGACCAGTCCGGCACCCGGAGGCGGGAATTGGCAAATTGCACCCGGCCGTCCAGCCGGGTTGTGGCCCCGGGGTCGTCGTACAGGGGCAGCTTCAGATTGACCGCATAGCTGGCCGGCCCGGACAGCCTTATCGGAGCCAGGGCTGCCGCATGCTCCTTGCCGACGGGCGTGTTGCGCAACCATGTCAGCAAGCGATCGCTGCGCCCTTGCCCACGTATGTCAAGATCAAGCAGCGGGTGGTCGAAATGGGCAATTTCGGCACTCGCGGTATCGGTCGAATTGCCCAGCGAGCTGCCCGCTGTGGTGGCGACGTGCATGCCCAGGTCAACGAACACGGCGCGGCCATCAAGCTTCTCGGCCACCGGCCAGTCGGCGTCATAGTCAAGCACTGTGTCGCGGAAGTCGGCGACGGCCTCGAACCGGCCTTGCTGCTGCTTGAACGGCCACTCGTCCAGAGGGCCGCGAAACAACGCCCTGCCACTGACATCGCCCGACACCAGACCGCGATCCAGCCAGGCCATGGTACCGGCTGACATGGACGGGATCGGCCAGAAAAGCTTGGCCGCCGACACCCGCGCTTCAGTGACTCGCGCCGCGACATCCAGTACCGGCATCCCCTTGCCGACCGGCGCGCTCACACTGCCACGCAGGCGCACGGCAAAATCGTCAGCCTGCAGGGAAAGATCATCCGTCCCCACCCGCCAGCCGCTGGCAGCCTGCCATAGCGCCACATCCGCCCGCACTCGGGAAAACACCAGCGGTTTGCGAAATACGCCCGGATAGCGAATGGTGACCGCCTGTGTCGGCACACGCACACTGACGGCCTCGCCGTCGCCGCGCACCGTACCATCAAGGTGATTGACACCGGGCAGTGCGCCGACCGGCTTCCAGCCCAGCCCGTGAAATGCGGCGTGCAAGGTGAAGTTGCTGCTGCTGCGCCAGTGCATACTCAGACGGTCCAGCCGCCCGTATGGCCGCAATGAAGCCAGCGCCGGCAAGTTGCCATCGCCATCACGCGGCCACAATGCCAGCCACGGCGACAATGCCCCCATGTCCACATGGCGTGCCTGCATGCGCCACTGGTGGGGCGCAGCCTGCTGGATTGCGAACCAGCCCGACGCGGTGGCCGTCTGGTCGTCGCCAGGCTGCCAGCGCAATTGCCACTGCTGCCGATTGCCCTGCGCCTGCAACAGGCCGTTCCAGCGAGGCAGCTCCAGCACGGCTTTTCCCTTCCGCTGCAGCACAAGCCCGGCCAGCCGGAATTCCGTCGTCAGGTGATCCATGCGTCCCTGGTGCCAGCCGAGCCAGACGCGCAGACGGCCGTGCCCGCCGCGCACCCGCGTGTCACCAGGGTCGAACATCTCGCCCCAGTCAGCCAGATCGATGTTGTCACCGCCCACATAGACCTTGCCCGAACGTTGCTGCGGATCAACCCAGGCCGCCAGCTGGACCGTATCCTCACCACCTGGCTGGCGTATGCGCCCGCCCAGATGCAGCCGCTGACCGCGGGTCAGGACCCGTAGCGCCGAAACATGCAACTGCGTGGTCCGGTTGTTGCGCTGATCATGGATCTGCAGTTGCAGGTCGCGCAGCAACAAGCCAACGGGCAAATCGCCCAACTGCTCGGCACCACCACCGGTCGCTTGATTGCCCAACTCGAAGCCGGACAGGTGCCACAAACCGAGCGAATCAATGCCGAGGTGTGCACTGGCATCGCGCACACGCAGCTCAAGCCAGCGCCGGTCGGGCTTCAACCAGGCGCCAAAGTCGATCTTGAGCTCGGCCTCGGGAAGACGCAGCGGAGCCTCGCCGGTGCCGATCCGCAAACCGGAAACCTTGAGTAGCGGCCCGGACGGCTGCCAGTCACCGCGTACCGTTTCAAACGCAACCGGCTGATGCAGGCGATCACTGAGGAGACGGGCAACCCTGGTCGGATAGTGGGCAATCAGGGGCACCAGCAACTGGCCAAGCGCCATGGTCACGGCCAGCAGAATGATCAAGGCGGCAAACACCCCGGCCAGGAACCGCCGCACCCGGCGCCAGCGATGGGTCCAGGTACTCATCAGAGCGAATGCAACCAGTTCAGGCCGGTTTCGTCGTCCAGGCAGCGCCAGCCCGGCACGACCCCGGAGTTGCGAAGGTTGTCAGAGCAGAACCACATCGAACTGCTCCTGCGGGTACTGGTCTTCGGATTGCAAGGCGATGGGTTTGCCAATGGCGGCCTCCAGGTCGGCCAGCGCCAGCGAGTCCTCGTCCACTATCCAGTCCACCACGGCCGGATGGGCGAGCACCAGCAGACGCTCGGCCTCGAACTGGCGCACAGCACGGCTGATCTCGCGGTAGACCTCAAGCCCAACGGTCTCCACTGATTTTCGATAGCCGCGACCACTGCATGCCGGACAGGTCTCGCACAGCTGCCGGACCAGGCTCTCGGTGGTGCGTTTGCGTGTCATCTGCACCAGGCCCAGTTCGCTGATCGCGTACACGCTGGTCTTGACGTGGTCCGTGGCCAGTGCCTTTTCCAGCGTGCGCAGGACCTGGCGCTTGTGATCCTCATCGTGCATGTCGATGAAGTCGATGATGATGATACCGCCCAGATTGCGCAGTCGCAGTTGCCGGGCCAGGGCCTGTGCCGCCTCAAGATTGGTACGAAATACCGTTTCTTCGAGATTGCGCCGGCTGACGTAGCTGCCGCTGTTGACATCGATTGTGCTCATCGACTCGGTCGTCTCGATGACCAGCGAGCCACCGGACTTCAGCGCAACCTGCTGCTGCAAGGCACGCTGCAACTCATCCTCCACGCCATACAAGTCGAAAATCGGACGCTCACCATCATAGTGCTCGATACGTCCGGCCAGCTCCGGCATGAAGCGCGTTGCAAATCGACGCATGGCATCCGTGCTCGCCACATCATCGACGCGCACACGCGCCACGTTCTCTCGCAGCATGTCGCGCAGGACGCGCAAAGCCAGGCCCGGTTCCTCATACACACACTCGCCGACAGCGGCCTGTCGAATGGCCTTTTGCAGGTGCTTCCACAGTTTGCCGAGAAAGCGCACATCCTCGGCCAGGGTCTCATGCTCCTGGCCCTCGCCATTGGTGCGCACGATATAGCCGTGTTCGCTGTCAGGGTCCATCGCCAGCAGTATCTGTCGCAGGCGGTCGCGCTCGGCCATGTCCGTGATCCGGGCTGACACCCCATGCACGTGATGATCGGGCAGCAACACCAGGTAACGCGATGGCAGGGACAGGCTTGTGGTGATACGCGCACCCTTGCTGCCGATCGGATCCTTGATCACCTGCACCACGATCTGCTGGCCTTCATGCAGCAGGCGATTGATGGGCCGGGTCTCCATGGCCTGCTCGCCGGGCTCACCATCCTCGAGCGCGGGCCGTGACAGGTCTCCGGCGTGCAGGAAGGCCGACCGCTGCAGGCCAATATCGACAAAGGCTGCCTGCATACCCGGCAGCACGCGCGTGACGCGGCCCTTGTAGATATTGCCCACCTGTCCGCGCCGCCCGGCACGCTCGATCATGACCTCCTGGGCCACGCCATTCTCGACAATGGCCACGCGGCTTTCTCTGGGAGCCACATTGAACAGTATTTCGTCGCTCACTGCATGTCCGCCACAAGTCTTGCCATGGATTATGCCGGTATCCGCATTAAATATTTCAAGTCAGCCCGCAGCCACGCAGCAATTGCGCGGTTTCGTACAGCGGCAGGCCCATGACCGCCGAATAGCTGCCCGACAGATGCTTGATGAAGGCTGCCGCGTGACCCTGGATGGCGTAAGCACCTGCCTTGCCATGCGGCTCGCCCGTGGCGACGTAGGCCGCAATACGCGCCTCGTCAAGGTCAGCCATGCTCACCTGCGAGATGCAGCTTGCCTCATGCTCGCTCTCGGTGCCGATCAGCCATACGCAGGAGATGACCTGATGACGTGAGCCCGCCAGGCAGGACAGCATGGCCGCGGCCTCGGCGTCATTTTCCGGTTTGCCGAACACGCGGTCATTTTGCACGACTTCGGTGTCGGCACCCAGCACCCATGCCGCAGAAGCATCGGCAAGACTGGCCAGGCCCGCGCGCGCCTTGTCGCGGGCAACACGGCGCACGTACTGATGTGGCGATTCGTTGTCCGCACGTTGCTCGACAACATCGACCGGCCGCGCCTCGAAGCGGACGCCGATCTGCTCCAGCAGTTGCCGACGACGCGGCGAGCGCGATGCCAACACGAGCCTGCAGGCCGGCGACATCAGCGTGATGTCAGGCCACCCGCTGATGTTGGCCCATGATACTCAGCAGCGAAGCCAGCCGATCCCGCATGTGCCGACGATCAACAATCATGTCCAGTGCGCCATGCTCAAGCAGGAACTCGGAGCGCTGGAAGCCTTCGGGGAGTGTCTCGCGCACGGTCTGTTCGATCACCCGCGGACCAGCGAAACCGATCTGCGCCTTGGGCTCGCCGATATTGATATCGCCGAGCATGGCAAAACTGGCCGACACGCCACCGGTAGTCGGGTGCGTAAGCACCGAAATGTAGGGCACGCCCGCTTCTCGAAGGCGCGCCAACGCCGCCGAAGTCTTGGCCATCTGCATCAGCGAAAACAGGCCTTCCTGCATGCGCGCGCCTCCCGAAGCATTGAAGCATACGAGCGCACTACGTCGGGACAGGGCGCGCTCGGCGGCACGCGTGAATTTCTCGCCCACTACCGAACCCATGGAGCCGCCCATGAATCCGAAGTCGAACGCCACCACCTCGGCAGGCAGCTCCTTGATGGTGCCCGACATGGCCACCATGGCATCCTTTTCGCCCGTCTTTTTCTGCGCTGCACTGATCCGATCACGGTACTTCCTGGAGTCGCGAAACTTGAGCGGATCCATAGGCTCCAGGCTGGCATCCTGCTCCTGGCTGCTGCCTTCGTCCAGAAGTGACAGCAAGCGACTGCGCGCCGTGATCGCATGATGATGATCGCACTTGGGGCAGACCATCAAATTGCGCTCCAGCTCGGGCTGGTACAGCATGGCACCACACATCCGGCACTTTTCCCACACGCCCTCGGGAACCTTGCCCTTGCCGGGTGCCTGGCCCTCTTGTGTTCGCACCTTGGGTGACATCAGTTTTTGCAACCAGTTCATCAATACCTACCTTGAAACTCGCGTCGCCCTGAGATCAACTCTGGCGCGCGTCCAGCGCAGCGCGAATGGGCTGCAGAAAACCGCGTGCACGCTGTGCCAGGTCCTCGGCACCGGCCGCTTCGGCCAATTGCGCGACCAGGGCACTGCCGATAACCACACCGTCGGCAAACGTCGCAATGGCCACGGCGCTATCAGCATCGCGCACACCAAAGCCCACTGCAACCGGCACCCGCGCCGATCGCCTGATTTGCGCAACCCGGGCGGAAATATCACCTGCAGACAGTTGTGAAGCGCCGGTAACACCGGCGAACGATACATAGTACAGGAATCCGGTAGCCTGCTCGCACATGCGGGCAAGCCGTACCTCGTTGGTCGTGGGTGCGGCCAGCAGAATCTGATGCAGCCCCGCGTCGCGCAATGGCTGGCAACTTGCGGCCTCCTCGATTGGGCAATCCACCAGCAGTACTCCATCCACACCCGCGGCCACGGCCGTGTCGGCAAAGACCTCGAAACCGTACAGCTCAAGCGGATTCATGTAGCCCATCAGCACCAGCGGCGTGGCATCGTCGCGACGACGAAACTCTCGTATCCAGCCGAATATCCTGTCCAGCGTGACGCCCTTCTCGAGGGCCCGCTCGTTGGCATGCTGGATCACCGGGCCATCGGCCATGGGGTCGGAGAAAGGCATGCCCAGCTCAATAAGATCCGCGCCGCCTTCAACCAGCGCGTGCATCAGTTCCGGCACCGCATCAGGCAGCGGGTCTCCTGCAGTCACGAATGGGATCAGGGCGGTACGGCCGGCCTTTTTCAGTTCGGCAAAGCGGGTATCGATCCGGTTCATGATTGCGGGACTCGGAACACGGGGCTCACAGCGCTATCCCCTCACGGGCTGCAATGGTGTGCACATCCTTGTCGCCACGACCGGAAAGGTTGCACAGGACCAATGCGTCGCTGGGCAACTCCGCGGCCAGCTTGATGGCCTGGGCGATGGCGTGGCTGGACTCGAGTGCGGCCAGGATTCCTTCGGTACGGGCAATGCGATGGAATGCCGCCATGGCTTCGTCGTCGCTGACCCCCACGTACTCGGCGCGCCCGGTATCCTTGAGAAACGCATGCTCGGGGCCGACCCCGGGATAATCGAGCCCCGCGGAAATGGAGTGGGTCTCGCGAATCTGACCGCCGTCGTCGGACAGCACATAGGTACGGTTGCCGTGGAGGATGCCGGGGCGGCCCGCCGCAAGTGATGCCGCGTGGCGACCGCTGGCAAGACCCTCGCCTGCCGCTTCGGCGCCGACCAGGCGCACTTCGCGGTCATTGAGGAAGGCATGGAACATTCCGATGGCATTGGAACCGCCGCCCACGCATGCAGTAATGGCGTCCGGCAGGCGCCCGTACTGCTCCAGCATCTGCGCACGAGCCTCGCGGCCGACCACGGCATTGAACTCGCGCACCATCTCCGGGTACGGATGCGGGCCGGCCACGGTGCCGATGATGTAGAAGGTGTCCTCGACGTTGGTGACCCAGTCACGCATCGCTTCGTTGAGGGCATCCTTGAGCGTCCTGGAGCCGGAAGTGACCGGAACCACCTTTGCGCCAAGCAACTGCATGCGGAAGACATTGATCTGCTGTCGCTCGATGTCGACCTCGCCCATGTACACCACGCACTCGAGCCCGAGTCGCGCACATACCGTTGCCGTTGCCACGCCGTGCTGGCCGGCACCGGTCTCGGCGATCACCCGTGGCTTGCCCATATGGCGGGCCAGAAGCGCCTGGCCAACGGTATTGTTGATCTTGTGCGCACCGGTGTGATTGAGATCCTCGCGCTTGAAAAGGATCTGCGCGCCACCCACTTCCCGAGACAGTCGCTCGGCATGATAGATGGGACTGGGTCGGCCCACGTAGTGCTTGAGGTCGCGCTCCAGCTCGGCGATGAAATCCGGGTCATGCCGCATGGCTTGCCAGGCCTCGTTCAGCTCCGCCAGAGGCGCTACCAGGGTCTCGGCGACGTAGCTGCCACCGAAATCACCAAAGCGACCGTTCTCATCGGGATACTTTGTGTAATCAATGATGGGCGTCGAAGACATTACCTGGACCTGGGAAGATTGGCGGCTGCAGAGCGAACCGCCGCCACAAAAAGATCCATTCTACCCGCATCCTTGACGCCCGGCGAGGACTCCACCCCACTGGAAACGTCTACCGCCCATGGCTGCGTCTTGCGCACCGCCTCGGCCACGTTCGCCTCGTTGAGGCCCCCGGCAAGGATCAGGGGTTGCACGACATGCTCGGGGATCAAGGACCAGTCGAACACCTCTCCCCGCCCTCCAGCCTGGCCGGTCACATTGCCATCGAGCAGCAACGCAGCCGCACCGGGATAGGCAGCCAGGGCGGGCAATGCAGCTGCGCCCTCGCCCATGGCAATGGCCTTGATGTAGCGCAGACGGAACTGCGCGCACCAATCATCCTGCTCGCTGCCATGAAACTGCAGCAGGTCCGGTCGCACAACGTCGACCACGCGTGCCACTTCACCGGCATCGTTATCCATGAACAAGGCGACCGCCGACACCATCGGTGGCAGTGCACGACGGATCTCGCGAGCCTTCTCCAGCGACAGCACGCGCTTGCTGCGCGCGGCGAAGACAAGGCCGATGGCATCAAAACCAAGGTTTGCGGCCTGCAGCGCATCGTCGACGGTGGTAATCCCGCAGCACTTCATTCGAACCGCATTCAAAGGGTCACCTCGGCTGGCAGGCCCCAGGAAGCGGGGTAGCGCGGCCCGACAAAGCAAAGGCCGCTGGCAGCAGCAGTGGGGCCGGCAGCGTTCCGATCCGCTCCGGCAAGCAATTCCGCCAGCCACGGCACCGGCTTTTCACCCTCGCCAATCGGCAAAAGAGAGCCGACGATGTTGCGCACCATGTGATGAAGGAAAGCATTGGCCTGGATTTCGATCAGCACTCGGTCGTCCTCGCGTCGTACATTGATGTACTGCACATTGCGGCGCGCGTGGGGCGCCTGGCAGGCTGCGGCTCGAAAAGCGGAAAAGTCATGCTCGCCCAATAGCGCCTGCGCTGCAAGCTGCATGCAACCGGCATCCAGCGGCTTGCGGTGCCAGGCAACGTAACGCGCATCCAGCGCGGGGCGCACGGCTCGGTTGAGCAGTGTGTAGCGATAGCGCCGTGCTCGTGCCACATGCCGCGCATGGAAGTCTACGCTTGCCTGCCGGGCCCAGAGCACGGCGATGCTTTGCGGAAGATTGGAGCAGCTGCCCAGCACCCAGCTGCGCATGCTGCGATCGGCCCGGGTATCGAAATGAACAACCTGGCAACGGGCGTGCACACCGGAATCTGTCCGTCCCGCGCAATGCACCTGAACCTCATGATCGGCGACTCTGCTCAGCGCCTTCTCGACAGCCTGCTGCACGCTGGGCGCATGGCTGAGCCGCTGCCAGCCGCAAAAATCCGTGCCGTCATATTCGATGCCGAGCGCGATGCGCATTCACAAGACCTCTGCAGCGTCGCTACTGATGCCTGGCGCGGCCGCTGCCGTATTGAAGAGAGTTTCAAAGTGCAGCCCGGCCGGAGACGCGATGCTGCGCATGCCAGGGCCCACTTGAATAATGCTGTTTGCCCTGGCTCAGTGAAATGGAACCGTGCAGCCCGAGGCACGCGCCGGGACGCTCATGGCCCGCCCTGGGACAGTTGTGCACGGCATGCAAGGGCTCTTTTGCCGCTGAACTGCCGTGCACGATTCGATCAGGAGTTGCCCAGCTCGTCAAGCAGTTTGCGCGCGGCGTCCTTCTGCGTGTCACTGCCTTCCTGCAGCACCTCTTCAAGCATGGCGCGAGCGCCTTCGTCGTCACCCATGTCCTGATAGGCTCGCGCCAGGTCCAGCTTGGTATCCACCGGATTGCTGCTGAAGTCGTCATCGTCAGAGTCTTGCTCAACGTCGTCGCTTGTCGACTCGTCGTCTGCGCTTGGCGCGGGTTCCGGATCATCCGGAACCTCGGGCGATTCGGATGTCGCCTCGGCCAGAATGGCGTCAGTGTCAAACTCATCTACCGACGCGGACGCATCGGCATCATCGGATGAACGCGTCGGCTCCAGGGTGCTCAGGCTGAGCAGGTCTTCGTCCTCGGTGTCATCGGCTGGCTCATGCCGGTCGGAATCAATCGGATCATGATCAGGGCTATCCTCATTGTCGCGCGCTCCGGCACCAGCAGGAGTCAGGTCAAAATCGAAATTGTATCCGTGGCCATCGCCTGCGGAAGCCTTGTCATCATCATGGTGATTCTGGTCTTCCTCGACCATCGCGGCCAATTCCGAATCGCTGTCCTGCGCGCCGTGCCCGTCACTGTGCAGCTCCGCGAACAACGGGTGGTCCGGGCAAAGCTCCTCGCCCATGGCCCGCACCTGCTGCCATTCCGGCTGCTCGGGATCATCGACATGCGCATACATGGCCTCGGCAGCACCTTCGAATTTGTCCTGATCACGATGGGCGTAGTAGAGGCTTGCCAGTTCCAGATGCAGGGATAGCTCGTCCGGATGCTGTTCGATCTCCTCGAGCAGCGCGTACTCGTCCTCGCTGTCATCCACCAGTCCCTCATCGCCGCCATGCGCATCGTCCGCCAGCGCACCAGAGAGGCGATCCTGACGACTGTCAGCGCCCTTGCCGCGCCGACCAAGGAAGCCAAACAGGATCAGGCCGAGAATCACCAGGGCAGCAATGATCCAGGCCCAGGTCTGCATATACCAGGGCTTTTCCGGCACCGGCTTGCGGGCAGCTGGCATGGGCGTGCTTGTCTTGGCCTGGACGGGTTTGGCCTTTTCGCTTGCGGCAGGGCTTGCCGGTGCCATGCTGGTCGCGGCAACCGCGGTTGCGGGGGCAGCGGCGGTGGCCGCCATTGCGGTGCTCGGCGTCATCTCGCTGCTCGCGGCGGTAGCTGGCGCCGCGCCGGCTACCGTGGCCGACTGGGCGGCTGATGCGACCGAAGCCTCGGCAGCAACCTGGTTCGCATCAAAGATGTCCTCGCGCAGGGCCTTGGTGCTGGCAGCCGCGGCCGGCTGTGCTTCGTTGGCCTTGGCCAGTTTTTCCTGCAACTGTGCAATCTGCGCGTTTTTCAGTTTCAGCAGGCGCTGGTTGTTGTCTCGAATACCTTCAAGGTCCTTGACCCGCGTCGCCAGGTCGTCACTGCGCTGCTTTTCGCTTGCCAGCTCTTCCTTCGCTCGCGACAGCTCCTGCTTGATGCCCGCAACGGCAGCCTGGCCGGAGCCACCGGCAACACCGCTGCGCCCGGCACCGGAAGTATCCGAGCCCCCGGGGGGAACCAGATCGAGGCGGCTGTCCGATCGTGCATTGCGGCTACCTGCTCCGCCAGTCGCGTTACGGCTGCTTCCCGCCATCATGCTGGGAGTCGCCGCATCGGGGTTGCTCCAAATCATGTTCTGGCGCTGTACCTCGGCACGCGCATCGCCGGCATTGATCTGGTCCATGTCGGCGCGATCAGGAATTCGCAGCACCGCACCCTTCTTGAGGGCGTTGATGTTGTCCTTGTAGAAGGCATCCGGATTGGCACGCTGGATGGCCACCATCATGCGATTGATGTTGCCTGCACGGGCGGTACTGCGCTTGGCAATCGACCACACATTGTCGCCGGACTGCGCGGTATAGCTGGCCCCCATCCCGATGGATGGCGTGGCACGGGGCGTCGATGCAGCAGCGCTGTTGGCGGATGTCCCTTTCGAGCGGCCTTTACGCGGAGTCGTGCGGGCCGTGGGTTTGGTGGGCGCAGCCTTGCGCGAGCCTGCAGCACTGGTCGCGACCGCGGTCTTGCGGGCAGCGGCCGCAGGCATCCCGGGCGGATCGAGCAGCACCGAATACTCGCGCAACAGCTTGCCGGACGACCAGTTCAGTTCAAGCAGCAGGTCCAGAGCCGGGTCGCTGACCGGCTTTTCCGAGGTGATCACGATGACCGTGCTGCCGGCGCGCTTTTCAACCTTGAACTTGAGCGGCGTATCCAGCCGCGCCCGGTTGATACCGGCACGCTGGAAGTCCTCGTTCGAGGCCAGTGAGACTTTCAGGCCGCGCAACTCGGCAGCGGTCGCCGAAACCACCGGAATCTCCGCTACCAGCGGCTGGTCGAGGGCCGACTTCACCTTGATCTGCCCCAGTCCCAATGCAAACGCACTGCCGCTGGTAACAAGCAACAATGCCAGAGCCACTGCCAGTTTCTTGCGAGCCTTCATGATTTATTCCCCACGCACATCCATGGTTGTCGCTCCCATCTGGAACGACCTAGAAACAGCCTTATAACACAAAGCCAAGTCCATATTACACAAACCTTTTCACGCATTCACCCCTGACAGGGCCTTGTGCATGGGCCGACAGCCGGTTTGCACGCGTCCATTACCGGCCTTTATTCATGCATGCCAGACCCTGGATCAGGCGCGCGCGAAGGCATGGTTCGCCAGCAGCAGCTCGCCGATCTGAACCGCATTGAGCGCCGCCCCCTTGCGAATATTGTCGGCCACGATCCACATCGCCAGGCCACGCGGATGACTGATGTCATCGCGGATACGGCCCACATAGACAGGGTCCTGTCCGGCGGCGTGCACCGCCGGGCTCGGGTAGCCGCCATCCTCATGCATGTCCAGTACAACAACACCTGCCGCTTTTTCAAGCAAGGCACGGGCGGCGACGGCATCCAGCTTTTCGCGCGTCTCGATATGCACGGCTTCGGCATGACCGTAGAACACCGGCACACGCACGGCCGTCGGGTTCACCCGAATGGCATCGTCGGCAAGAATCTTGCGCGTTTCCCACACCAGCTTCATTTCTTCGCGGGTGTAGCCATTGTCCTCGAATCGATCAATATGCGGAATCACGTTGAACGCGATGCGCTGGGTAAACTTGTCCGGCTTGGCTTCCTGGAAATTGAGCAAGGCGGCCGTTTGCCGACCCAGCTCGTCCATGCCTGACCGGCCAGCCCCGGAAACCGACTGGTATGTGGCCACATTGATGCGCTCGATACCGACCGCCCGATGGATCGGCGCCAGGGCCACAAGCATCTGCATGGTCGAGCAATTGGGGTTGGCGATGATGCCGCGGGGCCGATCAGCGACCGCCTCCGGGTTGACCTCCGGAATCACCAGCGGCACATCGTCGTCGTAACGGAATTCGGAGGTATTGTCGATCACCAGCGCACCGGCCGCAGCCGCACGCGGGGCATGCTCGCGGCTGACCGCACCGCCGGCAGAGAAAAAGGCAATATCGATTCCGGAGAAGTCGAACTCGGCCAGATCGCGGGTCTTCAGAGTTCGGCTTCCGAACGACACTTCGTTGCCGGCACTGCGGGAGCTGGCCAGCGGCACAAGTTTGGCAACCGGAAACTTGCGCTCCGAAAGGATGGCCAGAAGGGCCTCGCCGACCGCGCCGGTGGCACCGACCACCGCGACGTTCAGTGCATTGTTGTCAGGCATGTTGCTCCGGGTCGATCACGGGTGAAGTGGGTCAGGCAATGCGCGGCGACATGGCCGCGACATCACCGCACTGGGCACGATGCCGGAGGGCCTGGTCCATGAGCACCAGAGCCAGCATGGCCTCGACGATGGGTGCGGCGCGAATGCCGACACAGGGGTCATGACGGCCCCTGGTGACAATCTCGACTGGCTGACCATCCAGGTCTACGCTTTGCCCGGGCACCATGATACTGGAGGTTGGCTTGAACGCCACCCGCACAGTCACGGGTTGACCGCTGGAAATGCCGCCGAGAATGCCGCCTGCATTGTTGGACAGGAAACCATCAGGCGTCATTTCGTCACGGTGCTCGCTGCCGTGCTGGGCCACGGACTCGAAACCGGCACCCACCTCGACGCCCTTGACCGCGTTGATGGACATCATTGCAGCGGCCAGCTCGGCATCCAGTTTCCCGTAGACCGGCTCGCCCCAGCCCGGCGGCACGCCATCGGCCGTCGCGACAATGCGCGCACCCACCGAATCACCCGACTTGCGCAATGCCTTCATGTACTGCTCCAGTTCGGCAAGCATGTCGGCATCCGGCCAGAAAAATGCATTGCCGTCCACGTTATCCCAGTTGAATGCCCTGGGTGACATCTCGCCGATCCGATCCAGACAGGCACGCACGCTCACGGCATGATGCTTTGCCAGCCACTTCTTGGCGACCACCGCGGCCGCCACACGCATGGTGGTCTCGCGCGCCGAGCTGCGACCGCCACCACGCGGGTCGCGGATGCCGTACTTGTGCCAGTAGGTGTAGTCGGCATGCCCGGGGCGGAAGGTTCTGGCAATGGCGTCGTAGTCCCTGGAGCGTGCGTCGGTATTGCGGACAAGAAGCGCAATCGGCGTGCCGGTACTGCAACCTTCGTGCACGCCCGACAGGATCTCCACCTCGTCCGCTTCATGGCGTTGCGAGGTGTGACGCGAAGTGCCCGTGGCCCGACGCTTGAGGTCGTGGGCAAAGTCGCACGCATCAATGGCAAGTCCTGGCGGGCAACCATCAATCACGCAGCCGATGGCCGGACCATGGCTTTCGCCGAAGGTGGTGACGCGGAACAGATGGCCAAAGGTGTTCATTGCTCAGGAACCGGGATGCGGGAATGGAGATGCAGGATTGGCAACCGAACGCCCGGAGCCAGTTTCAATTCCGGTGCTGCTATCGGAACAGTGCACCGGAGCGATGATATCGCGTCGCACCAATCCGCACACCATGGACTCAAGGCGTGTCCCCGTAGCCAGCGCTGCGGGTCCCGGTCGATCACCGTCCATCTGCTGCGCGCGCAATGATTTCTGCATGCGCAATCAGGTCACGACGCTCGATGGCAAAAACGCCCATCGGGCCAGACTCGAATTCGATCCAGACGAAGGGCACCTGGGGCAGCGTATCGATCAATACGGGTTCGCTGGCACCCACTTCGACGATCAGCAGGCCCTGCTCGCTGAGGAACTCGGGCGCCTCGGCCAGCATGCGCAAGACCAGATCCAGGCCGTCCTCGCCCGAGACCAGACCCAGTCCGGGTTCACGCTGGAACTCTTCGGGCAATGACTCGAATTCCACGCGACCCACATACGGCGGATTGCTGACGATCAGGTCGTAACAGCGGCCATCAAGGCCGCCAAACAGATCCGACTGCAGTATCTCGACGCGGCCATCGTCCAGGTGCTGGAACAGCCTGTTCTCCTCTGCCAGGCTCAGGGCCTCGGGACTGATATCAGCGAGGTCGACCTGCCAGGATGGTTGGTACCCGGCCATGGCCAGGCCGATGCAACCCGAGCCGGTGCAAAGATCCAGAGCACGCTGCACGGGTCGGTCATCCAGCCAGGGGCTGAAGCCGTTGACAATCAGTTCGGCGATGGGCGAGCGTGGCACAAGCGCGCGCTCGTCACTGAGGAACTTCAGACCCGCAAACCAGGCTTCCCCGACCAGGTAGGCTACCGGCACACGCTCGACAACCCGTCGCTCGATCAGGCCAAGCAAGCGGGTGCGCTCGTGTGCGGTGAGTTTGCCGCCGGCATAAACGGGAGGCAGGTCCGGCGGCAAATGCAGCGCCGAAAGGACCAGATGGGTCGCTTCGTCAACGGGGCTGTCATGACCATGCCCGAGGCACACCCCCGCCTCGGAAAAGCGGCTGGCGGCGTAGCGGATGAAGTCGATGAGAGTGGCGAGTTCGGCGCTCACTGGGATTCCGGAAACTGTCAGGGCCGTCGAGTATACGGGGTCCGCAAGCGCGGACCGCAGTCACGTGCGTTTCCACCGGCATGACTCCTGGCCCGCCGCGCGCAAAGCACGTGCCGCTGCCAGCGCCATGACCCTGCAGTCGAGCCCTTTTGTGGCGGCCGGCGCGTTCGCGCCTGCATGGTTCCGCACCCGGGTCTGGCGGGCATCTATAATCGGGTCCATGCATGCAAACACACTGTTGCAATACCTGCTGCCTCATCGGTTCCTGTCGCGCATCGTGCGCCATGCCACGCGCTGGACCTTCGCGCCGTGGAAGAACTTCCTGATTCGCCAGATCGTGCAGCGCTATCAGGTAGACATGGGCGAGGCCGAGCAGCCGGATCCGCTGGCATACCGGCATTTCAATGCCTTCTTCACGCGCGCACTGAAGCCCGGAGCGCGGCCCATGGCAACCGGCACCAACACCATTGCCTGCCCGGCCGATGGCCGCATCAGCCAGGCCGGAAACATCGAATCGGGACGCATTTTCCAGGCCAAGGGGCAGTCGTTCACCTGCGCCGAGCTGCTCGCTGACGAAACTGCTGCCAGGCCATACGCGCACGGCAGTTTCGCAACCATCTACCTTTCACCCCGCGACTACCATCGGGTACACATGCCGCTGGACGGGGAACTGCTGCAAACCGTGCACATCCCCGGTCGCATCTTCAGCGTGGCGCCATTCGCCGTGCGCGAGGTGCCGCGCCTGTTCGCCCGCAACGAACGCCTGACATGCCATTTCGAAGGCCCGCACGGGCCGTTCGTGATGGTGATGGTCGGCGCCATGCTGGTATCGGGTGTCGAGACGGTCTGGAGTGGCGAGGAGATTCCTCCCTACGGGCGCCAGGTCACGAGCAAGAACTATTCGGGCCAGTCGATTCAGCTGGCGCGTGGTGAAGAAATGGCCCGCTTCAACATGGGTTCGACGGTTGTGCTGCTGCTGCCCCGGGCCGACGCACCGGACAGTGCTCTGACCGCCGAGCAAGCGGTCCGCATGGGCATGCGACTGGGACACGTGCCGGGGAACGCCTGAAATCCGGAAAATGTCCGCTATTTCCGCAATTTGTGAAACAGTACTCGCCATTTTTCTGCAAACTAAGTAAGCTGGATCATCCAGACAGAATGAACCCTAGGGGGGCCGGGGTATGGAAAACAAAATGCACTTCATCAACCGTATCATCTCCATGAGCCGCGCTGCGCAACTCGGTCGCCAGCTGCGCGAGGTTGAGCAAAGCATGAACAACATGACCCAGCCCACCCGCGTCCGCCTGGCCGGTCTGGTCATGCGTGAAATCGATCAGGCCGCCCGTTGCGAGTTTCCGCATTTGTACGGAACGCCACCGGAACTGCGCTACAAACTCTGGGGCACCGGTACCGAGACGGGTATCGAGCGCGCCAAGTCCGACAATCTGCAAGTCCGCCTGCGTGGCATGGCCTTGTGGCTGGCCGTGGCCTACCACGAGACCCGCGAGGCATCTTTCAACGACTCCCAGAACATGCATCGGCGGATTCAGGGCATTGTGCGCAAGCTGAAGGAAAGCGTGCCGGCCAATGCCGAGGGCAATCGCGCCGTCGCCTGATCTGCGGCCGGCGTCATTCACCCAACTCCTGCTGTACCGGCCCGATAACGGGACCGGCGTGCGCTGCTGTGTGCCGCGGTCCTGGCGGCCGTGTGCAGTGCGCTTCCCTCCATGCCCCGAGCTGACAACCGGTCGCACCACTGCCTCAGCTGTCTCCCGTTCAGATCACGTCATGCGCTGAGCGCACGCCGCACCTGTGCGGCAACGACAGCCAATTCCCACGCGTCGTTCATGGCCGTACAATCCCTTGACCACCACAAGACCAAGGGCACGGCATGAGCACCATCCTGATTGGCAGAAACGATTCCACCTCGGTGGAGCTCGATGCCCGGTTCGCCAACCGTCACGGCATGATCGCCGGCGCTACCGGCACCGGCAAGACAGTCAGCCTCATGGTGTTGGCCGAAGGTTTTTCACAGCTCGGCGTGCCGGTGGTACTGGCCGACGTCAAGGGTGACCTGGCCGGACTGTCGCAAGCGGCCAATTCCCCGGCCAGCGACAAGCTCAAGGCGCGCCTGGAAAAGCTGGGCCTGAACGACTGGAAGCCACAGGCCAATCCGGTCATCTTCCGGGATTTGTACGGCGAGCTGGGCCATCCGCTGCGCACGACCATTTCGGAAATGGGTCCCACCCTGCTGGCGCGAGTCATGGAACTCAACGATACCCAGCAGGGTGTGCTCGAGTCACTCGCCAAGTCCGCCAGCCGCTCCATAGGCAGCAGGCTCGGGCGGCAGATCGTGCGCGGTGTACTGGGCAACAACATGTTCGGCGGACGATGAGTCAGCCTCGCGCACTCGACATCAATGCGCCATGGACTGCACGCCTGGCCGACACACTGACCTACCCGCTTCGCGGCGCATCGGGGGCCGTGATTCTGGCTCTGGCCGGCCTGCTGGCTGTGGCCGACATGCTGCCCTCGATCCTGAGCCTGATACTCTGGATCTTCGCCTGGGTCGGTGTCTATGTGCATGCCCTGGCCTGCCTGCGCCGCAGCGCCGATGGCTGGTCCGACCCGCCGCAAGTCGGCCTTGAAGGCAGCGCTGCGCCAGCCGTCTTGTTGTTTCTCCTGCAACTGCTCGGCCTGTACAGCACCAAGCTCGCCTACAACATTGAGCAGGACGCCTTTTTTGTTCCACTTCTGCTGGCCGTCTTCCTGCCCAGCTTCACCATGTCACTCGCGTTTGGCGACCATGGCTGGCGTGCGCTCAGCCCGGTACGCCTGTTTGCCGCGATGGTCGCGTTTGGTGCCGCCTATCTGCTGGCAGTGGCGGTGGGGTTGCTGCAATCGATGGCCTGGATCGGATCGCTGAAGTACGCCCACGGCTTCATGAGCAGCGCACTCTGGCTGCTGCTGGTGGTGTACTGCGTGCTGCTGAACTTTCATGTCCTTGGGCGGCTGATGTACCGCTTCCACGAGCGCATTGGTTATCAGCCGGAGGCCGATACGCTGGCCATGGCCACGGGCCGCGACCATGACCAGCAGCTGCTGACACGCGTGCGCTCATTGCAATCGGCCGGCGAAAGGGACACTGCTTTCGAGCTGCTTGCCGAGCGGCTGCGCCAAACGCACTCGCCCTGGCCCATCCACGCCGAGTTTCGCAAGCTGGCTCGGGCCTGTAATCACCACCAGGCCCTGCTGGACTCGACACCGTCTGCGCTCGCATGCCTGACAGCCGACAATGACTGGCGGCGCGCGCTGGCGGTTGTACGCGAGAATATCGACATCCAGCCGGACTACATGCCACCCGAAGCTGCTGTCGCCGGCGAGTTGGCCGAACAGGCGGCCAACATGGGCATGAACCAGCTGGCGCTGAAGCTGGCGCGCGGCTACCCCAACACCTGGCCTCGCGAACCCGACGCGCCGCGTTATGGCCTGCTGGCTGCGCAATTGCTTGCCGACCGCTTCGAACAGACTGCCGAGGCCGGCGTTCTGGCCAGCAAGCTGCTGATTGCATTCCCCAACTGCCCCCAGCGCGATGAACTCCAGCGTCTGCTGGATACCATCAAGCAGCGAAAGCGGGTACAAGAGCCGACATGACGCGATGGCGTCCGCCTCTGCCGTCGTCCACAGCCCTGATTACCCGCGCCGGGCTGCAGGCGCTGCAACAGGAACTGGACACACTGTGGCGTGTACGCCGGCCAGCGGTGGTCAAGGCTCTGTCGGCCGCGGCAGCCGAAGGCGACCGCTCGGAGAACGCCGAATACCAGTACCGGAAGAAGGAATTGGCCGGCATTGACCGCCGGGTCCGTTATCTGAGCAAGCGCATACCAACACTCAAGACCGGCCCCGAGCGTCCGCAGCGGGAAGACTGCATCTACTTCGGCGCGATTGTCACGGCGCACGACGCGGCCAATGGCCGTCAGCATCAATGGCGCATTGTCGGGCCGGATGAAACCGACGCCCGACGTGGCTACATAAGTATTGACTCGCCTCTGGCACGCGCCCTGCTGGGGCGCACCATCAACGACGAGGTCGAAGTGGAGGTCCCCGCCGGAAAGCAGTGCCTGTACATACAATCGATCAGTTATCCGCAGTCATCGTAGGTCTTGCCCCCGGCTCACGCCCCGATGGTCAGCGTCTAATCCGGTATCGCTCGGCAGGCCGAGCCTTGCCGGGGTGCGCGGGTGACCTCCACCTCCACGGACCCGGCATCCGAGTAGGTGAGAAAAACCTTCATCGGCGAGCTGGCGCGATAGAACCCGTGATCGGGATGGCCGGTAACGGTGCGGCGAGCAGTGAACTGGTACAGCTGGCCCAGTCGACCGGGATCGGACGCGAGCAGAAATCCGTGCAAATTGTTGACCACCACGCACTCGCGCAAGCGAGTCGCACGGAACGGCCGAATATCAAGCTGCAGATGATCGAGCGGCACGATACGGCGGATCTGGCCGTCCTGGTCAAGAATGACCAGTTGCGGTGAAAAAACAGTAAAGCGGGGCCGCCCATCGTGCTTGTCTGCGATGACGCGAACCGAAATCTTCACGTCCTGACCGCCTTTTTCCAATGCGAAACGCCGGTAACGCACCGCACCCGATGGCAAGTCAGCGCGCGATGTGTCTTCTGCATACTTCAGCTGTACGTTGCCGCCCATGGCCAGTCGAACCGAAGGCTGACCGAATACCGGCTCACCCGGTTGCGTGGATGGAAGCGCACGGCTGGCAGCTGCATCCTTCGCGCTTGGGCCTGCAACAGCCATACCCGCGACAAGGACCAGCACACAGGCGGACGCCAGTCTGCGCAGTGGCCGCAAGCCTGGCACGGTGACAGCGTTGCCCGGTTTACTGCTCCGGATGCAGCGGTTCGATCTTGCCCTTGTGTTCCACATAGGCCTGGAAACCGTATTTGGCTTGCAGCTGCGTGAACTGGCGCAAATGCTCCCCGCGTATCTTTGACTCACTGCTGTTCTCCAGCAGCACCTTTTCCGGCAGCTTGCCCTGGTCTTGCAGGAACGCAAGATGACCGCCCAGATCCTGCGCTGCAACGACGCCACCATCAACAATGTACTGGCCGCCCTTGTACGCCTCGATAATCATGCCGAACGGGCCTTGTGACGCGATCTCTCCGGGGCTGGGCCGTACGTTGCTGCCGCCGCAGCCGGCCAGGCCGGCCATGCCGACGGCAAGAATCAGAAGGATCAGTATTCGACGCAGGTCAGGTTTGGCTTTCATGCGGTACTCCATGGAACTAGCCCGTATTGCAGGGTGTGATTGTGCGTCCGGACAAGGGCGCTTGTCAGGCATGCGGCAAGGTGACGCCGCGCTGCCCCTGATATTTTCCGCCACGATCGGCATAACTGGTCTCGCACACCTCATCGGATTCGAAAAACAGCATCTGGGCGACACCCTCGTTGGCGTAGATGCGCGCCGGCAAGGGCGTGGTATTGGAAAACTCCAGTGTCACGTGGCCTTCCCATTCGGGTTCCAGCGGCGTGACGTTGACAATAATGCCACAGCGCGCGTACGTGCTTTTGCCCAGGCAGACCACCAGCACATTGCGCGGGATGCGAAAGTATTCCACGGTACGTGCCAGGGCGAAAGAGTTGGGTGGAATGATGCACTCTGATCCCTTGACGTCAACAAAGCTGCCGGCATCAAAATTCTTGGGGTCGACAATGCTGGAATTGATGTTGGTGAATATCTTGAACTCGTCGGCGCAGCGCACGTCATAACCGTAGCTCGACGTACCCCAGGAAATCAGCTTGCGCTCGCCATCACGCCGAACCTGGCCAGGTTCGAACGGCTCGATCATGCCGTGGCCGGTGGCCATGCGGCGAATCCAGTTGTCAGATTTTATGCTCATATGCTCGCTTTGCTCGCGGGGAGTGGGGAGTGGGGAGTGGGGCGGGATGGTTGTTCCTGCGACCTTCTGCTTCCCACTCCCTGCTCTTCAGGTATTCTGCACCACGATTTCCGGGAAATTGAGATTCTTGTTGCGTGCCCTGGTGGACAGCAGACCACTGGCTCGGCGGGCAATGTCGCGATAGCGTGCGGCGATATCCGAATCGGGCATGGCCACCACGCTGGGTTTTCCGGTATCGGTCTGTTCGCGGATGCGACCGTCCAGCGGCAAGGATCCCAGTAGCGGCACATGGTACTGTCCGGCCATGCGCGCACCGCCACCGGCACCGAAAATGTGTTCTTCGTGGCCGCATTCGCTGCAGACATAAGTCGCCATGTTCTCCACGATACCGAGAACCGGCACCTCGACCTTGCCAAACATCTTCAGCGCCTTCCTGGCATCCAGCAGGGCAATGTCCTGCGGTGTGGTGACAATGACTGCGCCGGATACCGGCACGCGCTGGCACAGGGTAAGGTGAATGTCACCGGTTCCCGGCGGCAGGTCCACGATCAGGTAATCCAGGTCCTGCCATTGGGTCTCGCCCAGAAGCTGCATCAGCGCCTGGGTCACCATCGGCCCGCGCCAGATCATGGCGGTGTCTTCCTCCACCAGCAACCCGATTGACATCATTTGCAGGCCATGCGCCTGTTTCGGCACGATCTTGCGCCCGTCCGGTGAATCGGGCTTGCCCTCCACCCCAAGCATGCGCATCTGGCTGGGTCCGTAGATGTCGGCGTCCATGATGCCCACCGAGGCACCCTCGGCCTTCAATGCCAGAGCCAGATTGACCGCCACGGTTGATTTGCCCACGCCGCCCTTGCCCGAGGCGACGGCGATGATGTTCTTGACACCGCTCAGCGGTGAGAGTTTGCCCTGCACCTTGTGCGAGCGGATGCGCGAGCCCGCCGAGACGCTGGCCGACTCCACTCCGGCCTCGGCCTCGATCCGTTGCCTTGCGATATCGGCAAGCACGCCATGCCAGCCGGCAGCCGGGTAACCAAGCTGGATATCAACCGATACGCGCGCACCATCGACACCGACCGCCCGAACGGCATTGCCTTCGGCCAATGTGGCGCCACTGTGCGGATCGTCGATTGCACCGACAATCTCGCGTATTCGTGCTTCGGTGACCTGCGGCATGAGCCTCGCAACTCCCAGCGTTATGCGTGTGTGACCCGCCATTATGCCAGCACCGCAATGCCGATGTGCGGCTTCCGGGGGCGAAATCAGCGGCGACCCAAGCCTGAATCGCCAGTTTCAAGCCACTTGACGGCGGCCCGTTCGAGCGGCACGCTGCAACTTCACCTATTCGGAGAACCGCCATGTCCCGCCCCGCCTTTTATACCGGCATCCTGGCTTTGCTGGCGCTGGTGCCCGCCGTGCACGCTGCCACCAACACCCCCGTGGGGACCTGGCAGACAATCGATGACGAGACCGGCAAGGCCAAATCGATCGTTCAAATCGAGGACATGGGCGGCAAGTTGCAGGGCAAGGTCATCAAGGTGCTGCAATCGGACCAGGGTCCGCACCCGATCTGCAAGAAATGCGACGGTCCGCGCCACAACAAGCCGGTTGAAGGCATGACCATCCTGTGGGGCATGCAGCGCGACGATGACGAATGGGTGGATGGCCACATCCTCGACCCCAACAACGGCAAGACCTACAAATGCAAGATGACCATGCTTGACGGTGGCCAGAAACTGGAAGTCCGCGGCTTCATCGGCTTCTCGCTGTTTGGTCGAAGCCAGGTCTGGGAGCGCGTTCAGCAACCGAGCACCATGCCCGACTCCGCGCCACCGGCACCCGCCTCATCTTCCATGACCGAAAGCAACGAGGGCTCCACCGAATGAACAAATTCCTGATCAGCACGGGTGTGCTGCTGGCGAGCCTTGCACTGGCCAGCTGCAGTGACGACACGCAATCTAGCGCCCCGGCCAGCGCCAGCACCGCCGCTGCCACCCCAGCGGGCGTCGACCACCCGATGGAACCGAGCACATCGCCGCCGCCGGAAACCCCGGCACCGGCAAGCGCTGCCACGGTCGCAGGCTACGAAATCCCGCCCTTTCCGCTCAGTAATGTCGGGATTTGCGACCGCTACGCCAGCGAGGCTCGACGCTGCCTCAACGAGGTGGCCACAGACGACAAGCGGCGCGCCTATGAACGCGATATCAACTCACTGCTGAAGAAGGTCACGCCCAAGCCCGGCGAGCCGGTCAATGAGTGGCTGACTTCCGACTGCCGCCGTGGACTGGGTTTGTTGGCCCAACGATACCCGCAGTGCGCCATCCAGAAGTAGCCATGCGATAATTCCGCTTCTGCCGCCCCGGCCTGTCGCGCTCGGGGCGGTATTGACCTGCCAAAAAATCAAGCGGATAGCCCATGTCATCGCGCAACATTCTGGTTTCCTGTGCCCTGCCCTATGCCAACGGTCCGATTCACCTCGGGCACATGGTCGAACACAGCCAGGGCGACATCTGGGTGCGCGCCATGCGCATGGCCGGCCATACCGTGCACTTTGTTTGCGCCGACGATGCGCATGGCACACCAATCATGCTGCGGGCACAGAGCGAGGGCATCACGCCCGAGCAGCTGATTGAACGCAGCAATACCCAGCACCAGGCCGACCTCAGGGATTTTGGCGTCGCCTACGACAACTACTCCAGCACCCATAGTGATGCCAACCGTGACCTGACCCGGCACATCTACGAGGCATTGCGCGCCGGTGGCCACGTCGAGTCCCGACCAGTCGAACAGTTCTACGATCCCGAGCGGGAGATGTTTCTGCCCGATCGCTTCATCAAGGGCGAGTGCCCGAACTGTCACGCCAGGGACCAGTACGGCGATGCCTGCGAGGTGTGCAGCAAGACCTACGCGCCGACCGACCTGATCGAACCCTACTCGGTCGTGTCCGGCGCGACTCCCGTCCGCCGCGAATCGGAGCACATCTTTGTGCGCCTGGCCGATTTCCAGGACATGCTGGCTGCCTGGCTTGAAGAGCGCCGCGCTTCCGGTGGCTTGCAGGGTGAAGTGGTCAACAAGCTCAAGGAATGGTTTGATGACGGCCTGAGAAGCTGGGACATTTCACGCGATTCACCCTACTTCGGTTTCGAGATTCCCGATGCACCCGGCAAGTACTTTTACGTCTGGGTGGATGCCCCCGTGGGCTACCTGGCCTCATTCCACGAGCTTTGTCAGCGCACCGGGCTCGACTTTGCCAGCTTTGTCGAGCGTGATGCGGCCGCTGCAGCCGGTACCGAGATGGTGCATTTCATCGGCAAGGACATCACCTATTTCCACACGCTGTTCTGGCCAGCCATGCTGTACGGCGCAAGCCTGCGCACACCCAGCGCGGTCTACGTGCACGGATTTCTGACAGTCGACGGCGCCAAG
Organism: uncultured Gammaproteobacteria bacterium; assembly: GCA_963800395.1. Taxonomy (GTDB): domain Bacteria; phylum Pseudomonadota; class Gammaproteobacteria; order Xanthomonadales; family Rhodanobacteraceae; genus DASSBG01. Next base: position 324,883 of record CAWDBD010000002.1, on the reverse strand, counting down.
ATGTCCAAGTCGCGCGGGACGTTCATCAATGCACGCACCTGGCTGGACCATCTGCAACCGGATTATTTCCGCTACTACCTGGCCGCCATGCTGGGTCCGACGCTTGCCGATGTCGACCTGGACCTCAAGACCTTCGAGGAGCGCGTCAACTCGCACCTGGTCGGCAAGTGGGTCAATATCGCCAGCCGCTGTGCCGGTTTTCTGGGCAAATACTTCGACAACGGCCTGGCAGACAAGCTGATTTCCGAACACCAGCAACGATACGATCAGGCCGTTGCCAGCCTCGCACGCTGCGCGGCGCAATACGAAGCACGCGACTATGCTGCCGCCATGCGCGGCATCATGAGCGTGGCGGACGACACCAATGCGTGGATCGCCGAATGCGCACCCTGGAAGATTGCCAAGGACGAATCACGACGCGATGAGCTGCACCAGATCACCTCGCTGGCCATTAATCTGTTCCGCCTCATCTCGACCTGGCTGAAGCCCGTGCTGCCCGCTACCGTCGCGCGCGCCGAGAAATACCTTGCAAGCCAGTCACGGCACTTCAGCGATGCCGATACACCGCTCACAAACCACACGCTCAACACCTTCACGCCCATCCTTACCCGCATAGACCCGAAAAAGATTGCCGCCATGACCGAAGACGCCAAGGAATCCCTGAAACCCGAGAGCAAGCCGAGTCCCGAGTCCCGAGTCCCGAGTCCCGAAACAATCACCATCGACGACTTCGCCAAACTCGATCTGCGCATCGGCAAGGTCGTGGTCTGCGAGCATGTCGAGGGTGCCGACAAGTTGCTGCGCTTCGAACTTGATGCCGGCGACCTGGGCAGCCGCCAGATCTTTTCCGGTATCAAGGCCGCCTACCCCGAGCCCGAACGCCTGGTTGGCCAGAACGTGGTTTTCATCGCCAACCTTGCGCCGCGCAAGATGCGCTTCGGCCTTTCCGAAGGCATGATCCTTTCGGCCGGCGAAGGCGGCACCGACCTCAGCCTGGTTACCGCCGACCCCAAGGCCAGGCCCGGCGCCACCGTCCGCTGAGTAATGGGCTTGACCAGGCATCGCAAAGAGCAATCGTCCGCGAAGGACGCAAAGGGCGCAAACAGAAGCTCTGGTTTCAGCCCGCTCGCTTTCTCTTCTTCCTTCGCGTTTTTCGCGTCCTTTGCGGACCAATGAAGAGTCATCGCGGGCATCGCCCGCTCCTGCCAGCTCTGCTGCGCAGAACTATCCCCAAAACTTTGCTGCGCAAAGTCCCGGGCCCCGGCATGTGCCCCCCACACCCCCATCGCGGCTGCGCCGCGATCGCCCCCTTACGCCATGGCCATGCTGCGCATGTCCATCCCCAAAACTTTGCGGCGCAAAGTTCCGGGCCCCGGCATGTGCCCCCACACCCCCATCGCGGCTGCGCCGCGATCGCCCCCTTACGCCATGGCCATGCTGCGCATGTCCATCCCCAAAACTTTGCGGCGCAAAGTTCCGGGCCCCGGCATGTGCCCCCACACCCCCATCGCGGCTGCGCCGCGATCGCCCCCTTACTCAGGGGGCTGAGTGCGATTCACAAGCGACATTTTGTCATTCTGCGCGCAATGAGCGTAGCGAACGAAGTCGCACAATCCATGCGCACGAAACACAAAGGGTATACTCGTGTGCGAGCACATCTCCCGCAAAAATTGAGGATTCCACATGTCGAACGAAGGCTATCACGAGCCCATTGAAGAACTTTCCGATGCCACCCGTGACATGCACCGTGCCGTGGTGTCGCTGATGGAGGAGCTTGAGGCGATCGACTGGTACAACCAGCGCATTGACGCCTGCAAGGACAAGGCGCTGAAGGCCATCCTGGCGCACAACCGCGACGAGGAAAAGGAGCATGCGGCCATGGTGCTGGAATGGATCCGCCGCCGCGATGACAAGCTGGACGGCGAACTCAAGGACTACCTGTTTACCGACAAGCCCATCGCGCACGAATAGTCCCGCGACGCACCGAGCAGCCGCACGAATCCGGGCACGGTGGTACCGGCCGGCAGATAATCCGCCCGCCCGCCTCTGGCGCTTGATCCGCCGTACGCCGCGGGTGCAGGCTGTCAGTCGCGTGTGTAGGTGACGAAAAAACCTTCCAGATCGCCATTCTCGACGTACGGGTTCATGTCGGCGAAGTGATAGCCATCGGCGGCATACTCGGCATGCGACTTGCTGAGCTTGCGCGCCATGTGATCCTTGCGGAAGCCGAAGGTGGCATCGACAAATACCGTGATCGATTGCGGCTGGCTGCCGCTGGCATGGGCGCTGCTCATGCTGGCGACACCCATGCCTGCGCCCACACCCAGCACGCCTGTGGCAAGAAGTGCCGATAAACCGAACGACGTCTTTTTCAAGGTTGACTCCTGATGTTGGTTGAACTTGCATTGTCGCGTGAACCCGGCATCATTGCAGCCGATGACTGACCCTCACGTCTCTCTCGCCGACCGCATTGACGCTGTACTGCCGCAGACGCAGTGCGAACAATGCGGATACCATGGCTGCCGCCCCTATGCCGAGGCCATGGCCGAAGGGGAAGCGCCGATCAACCGCTGCCCGCCGGGTGGCGTGGCCGGGATTGAATCGCTGGCTGAACTGCTGGGTAGACCACCGCTGCCGCTGGACCCCGAATGCGGGATCGAGACGCCGCGCGTGCTGGCGCGCATCATTGAAGCCGACTGCATCGGCTGCACCAAGTGCATCCAGGTCTGCCCTGTGGACGCCATCGTTGGCTCGGGCAAGCTGATGCATACCGTCATTGCCGACCATTGCACGGGCTGTGAGCTGTGCATTCCGGCCTGCCCGGTGGACTGCATCGTCACCGAGCCGATGCCCGCCGCCCAACAGGACCAGGCCCACGCCGATGCCGCGCGTGAACATTTCAATCGCCGCGAGGCCCGCCTGGCGCGCGAGAAAGCCGAGCGCGAAGTACAACTGGCGCGGCGCAAGGCTGCCATGCACAAGCCATCGGTTCGCGAGGGCATCAGCCGTGGCGAGGTGATGGCCGCCATCCAGCGCGCCCGGGCCAAGCGCGACGCACGCAGGAATGACGAGCAATGAGCAAAATGCCGCGCCGACATGCACGCCAGGGAACGAGCACTCATGAAACGCGCTGATGTGCAGGAAATGTTTCGTCGTCTGCGCGACTTCAATCCCAGGCCCGAGACCGAGCTGCAATACGAATCGCCGTTCCAGCTTCTTATCGCGGTCATGCTGTCAGCCCAGGCCACCGATGTGGGAGTCAACAAGGCGACGCGCAAGCTGTTCCCTGCCGCAGCAACACCCGAGGCCATGCTGGCGTTGGGCGAGGAAGGCGTCAAGTCCTACATCAATACCATCGGCCTCTACAACGGCAAGGCCAGGAACGTGATAGCCACCTGCCGGCTTCTCATCGAGCAGCACGGTGCTCAGGTTCCGAATTCCAGAAAGGAGCTCGAAGCCCTGCCCGGCGTCGGACGCAAGACCGCCAACGTGGTTCTCAACACCGCGTTTGGCGAACCCACGATCGCCGTCGACACGCATATTTTCCGGGTCTGCAATCGCACCGGCCTGGCTCGAGGAAAGACCGTGCGCCAGGTCGAGGACAAACTGGTCAAGACAGTCCCGGAAGAGTTTGCCCGGGACGCCCACCACTGGCTTATCTTGCACGGTCGCTACGTGTGCAAGGCACGCAAGCCGGCCTGTGCCGACTGCATCATCCATGACCTGTGCGCCTACCGGCACAAGACCAGCGCCGACAAATGACGCGCAGAGTGGATTGTCGGAAACTTGTGGCAAGGATTTCGTTTTTGGCGCTGCATCGCACACGCGGTTACCAGCCGACTGTTATGCTGCGCCAATGACAACACCCTCACTATCCGACTCGCACGACATCAAGAAGCGCTTTCGTGGTTTTCTGCCCGTGGTCGTGGATGTCGAAACCGGCGGTTTCGATTGCCAGAAACATGCCCTGCTGGAGATCGCCGCCATCATCCCGCACATGGATGAAGAGGGCTGGATACACGCCCCGGATGCCATTTCCACGCACGTTGTACCGTTCGAAGGTTCCGAGCTCGACCCCAAGGCGATGGAAGTCAACGGTATCAAGGTGAACAGCCCCTTGCGTGCCGCCCTGCCCGAGCGCGAGGCACTGAATCTGATCTTCAAACCGATACGTGCGGCACTGCGGAACAGCGGTTGCCAGCGTGCCGTACTGGTCGGGCACAATGCCCATTTCGACCTGTCCTTCATCAATGCCGTGGTGGCCCGGACCGGCTACAAGCGCAACCCGTTCCATCCCTTCAGCTGCTTTGATACCGCCACGCTGGGCGGACTGGCCTACGGCCAGACCGTGCTCTCACGAGCCGTCCAGGCTGCAGGCCTGGACTGGAATGCCGATGACGCGCACTCGGCCAGTTACGATACCGAGCGCACCGCCCGCCTGTTCTGCGGAATCGTCAATCGCTGGAAGCGGCTGCAGGACCTTGAGAAACAGCACGGCAGCCCCGATTCCTGAGACCATGCCGATCTACGAATACGCCCCCACCACCGAACGCCACTGCTCGCACTGCAGTGAGGGTTTTGACTGCCTGCAGAAGCTGCGCGATGCATCCCTGACCCAGTGCCCGCAATGCGGCGCGCCCGTGGAGCGTCGGCTGTCGGCGCCGAACATGGCCATCGGCGGTGAACACCTGTTGCAGGAATCTCACCTCGAAAAGCACGGCTTTACCCAGTACAAGCGAATCGGCAAGGGTCAGTACGAAAAGACCGCCGGCAAGGGCCCGTCGCACATCAGCGACAAGTAGGCGCCGCCAGTCGACCGGTGTTGTTGTACGGGGGTGGGGGGTTAGCGGTTGGCGGTTGGCGGTTAGCGGTTAGCGGTTAGCGGTTAGCGGTTAGCGGTTAGCGGGAATAGCATGCCGCACTGTCCGGCAAACCATAGCCCCTGAGTCAGGGGCGATTCGTGCGCAGCACGAATGGGGTGTGGAGACGCATGCCGGGGCCCGGGACTTTGCGCAGCAAAGTTTTGGGGATGGACATGCAAAGCATGGCCATGGCGTCAGGGGCGATTCGTGCGCAGCACGAATGGGGTGTGGAGACGCATGCCGGGGCCCGGGACTTTGCGCAGCAAAGTTTTGGGGATGGACATGCAAAGCATGGCCATGGCGTCAGGGGCGATTCGTGCGCAGCACGAATGGGGTGTGGAAGCGCGAGCCGGGGCCCGGAATGTTGCGTAGCAGGGTTCTGGGGGTAGTGCTGCGCAGCAGGGCTACCAGGAGCGGGCGATGCCGGCGATGACTCTTCATTGGTCCGCAAAGGACGCGAAAAACGCGAAGAAGGAAAACAAAGCCAGCGGACTGAAACCAAAGCTTCTCTTCGCGCCCTTGGCGTCCTTCGCGGACAATTGCTCTTTGCGATGCCTGCCCAAGCCCAGGTTCGGCTGCGCAGCAGAGCTACCCGGTCGGGATCATCAGCACCGAACCGGCACGCAGGCTGTTGCTGTCGGCCATTTCGTTGGCCTGCTGCAGCTTGGCGATGCTGACGCCGTACTGGTGGGCAATGGCCGACAGCGTTTCGCCACGTGCCACCACATGCCGATCGCCTCGGTTGCGCGCCTGGAGAGCAAACCAGGTACCCACCGGTGGCGAGGACTCGAAGTAGTTCTTGACGCCCTGAAGGATGGCATCGGCCAGCTTCTTGCGGTGGCGGGAGCTGCGCAACTGCCGCTCCTCGTGCGGATTGGTGATGAAGGCCGTCTCGACCAGGATGGATGGCACGTCCGGTGAGCGCAGCACCACGAAGTTGGCGTGCTCGACATAGCCACGATGGGTGGGTCCGAGCTTGCCCAGTGCGTCCAGCACATTGCGCGCCACTGCATTGGATATCTGCATCGAAGCACCCTGGGAAAGATCCAGCAGCACCGCCGCCAGAGTATCGTCCTTGTCATCCAGCGACACACCGCCGACCAGATCGGCACGGTTCTCGCGATCGGCCAGCCAGCGCGCTGCCTCGCTGGTCTTGCCGCGTGGCGACAAGACCCATACCGACGAGCCCTGGGCTGTCTTGTTGCGGAACGCGTCAGCATGCACGGAAATGAACAGGTCCGCATCATGCTCACGGGCTATCTGGTAGCGGCGCTTGAGCGGAATGAAGGTATCGCCATCGCGTGTCAGGACAGCCTTCATCCCGGGCTGCTTGTCGATCTCGCCGGCCAGATCCCTGGCCACCTTCAGGGTAATGTCCTTCTCGTGTGTGCCGTTGGGGCCGGTGGCGCCGGGATCGATGCCGCCATGTCCGGCATCAATCGCCACAATCACCTCGCGCGCCTTCGGCGCCGCAACCACCGGAGCCTTCTTCTCGGCCAGCACCGGGTCGGAATACAGGTCCACCACAAGCCGATAGCCGTGCTTCTGACCCGGTTGCAGGAGAAAGCTCTTGGGCCGGGCGGACTCCTTCATGTCCAGCACCAGACGCAGGCCATTCTTGCCGTGATGGCCGCTGCGCACGCGCTCTATGGATCCGGTCTGCCGGGGCAGCTGGAACGTGTCACCCAGATCCGCGCGATCCAGATCGATGACGATGCGGTCGGGTTTGCTCAACTGGAACAAGCGGTATTGCACCGGTGCCGACAAATCAATCACCGCCCGCGTATGCCCTGCAGCGTCGGCAACGCGCATGTCCTGCACGGTCTGCGCCTGCGCGCCCGCAGTCATCACACCCAGCGCCAGGCCGAGCCATGACCACAGCAGAAAATGTCGAGCAGATTCCCTCATGCTGCGAATAGATACCGCATCTCGACCCGGAATGCAATATTTTCCTTAGTTATCCGAAGGATGCGATATCTTCGTCAGACACTACTCCAAGATGCCTCCACGGCCGCGATCATGCCCCCTGCTGCACGCTGGCAAGCACCGCCCTGCCCCGACCGGAGCGGGCTTCCAGGCGCGCAGACCGACCACCCTCGGCGTGCGCCAGCTGCACATGCAGGTCGGCGGCTGGAAGCGCACCCAGGCCGCGTTCCGGCCACTCCACCAGGATCACGCCATCGCGGTCACCCAGCGAATCCAGGCCCAGCCACTCCAGCTCCGCGGGATCGGCAATGCGATACAGATCCAGATGCCATGCCGGGCGACCGTCCGCCAGGGTATAGGGTTCGACGAGACTGTAGGTGGGACTCTTGACGCGTTCCCCCACGCCCAGGGTCTGCAGCAGCGATCGGGCAAACACGGTCTTGCCGGCGCCCAGATCGCCTTCCAGCCAGATCACCAGACCGCCATCCAGTTGCGCGGCCACCTGCGCCGCGAGTTCCCTTGTGGCCGTCTCATCGGGCAGCAAGCGCCGCAGCTCGGGCTCAGTCATGACCGGGCACCAGCAGGCTGCGCAGGGCAGGCAGCAGATCACTGGCCAGCATGCCTCGCTGGCCTTGCATGGCCGCACGATCACCTGCGCGACTGTGCAGCCCGGTGCCCAGGCATGCCGCGCGCCAGGCATCCAGCCCCTGTCCCAGCAGTGCGCCGATCACGCCGCTGAGCACGTCACCCATGCCGCCCGAGGCCATGCCCGGGTTCCCCCAGGGGCACACGCGAACCTCGCCATCGGAATTGGCAATCAGGCTGCCGGCACCTTTCAGCACGACCACGCAGCGGTAGCGACGCGCCAGCGCGCGTGCTGCGGCAAAGCGGTCGGCCTGGATTCCTTCGCTGCTGCTGCCGAGCAGCCGCGCCGCCTCACCCGGATGCGGGGTCAGCACGACCGATCGCCCCGCGAACGCGCTATTGCGACCTGCCAGCAGGTTCAGGCCATCCGCGTCCAGCACCATGGGCTGCCCGGCAGCCAGCGCCTGCGCAAACAGGCGCTGTCCCCAGCCGCCCTGGCCAAGGCCCGGTCCGGTCACGAGCACGCTGGCCCGGGCGAACAGCTCGGAGGCCACGCCATCCGCGTCGGTGGCGTGCACCATGAGTTCCGGCCGAGCGGCCAGCAGCGGCGCAACATGGGCCTGCCTGGTGGCCACGCTGACCAGGCCGGCACCGCAGCGCAATGCGGCCTCGCCCGCCAGCCGCACGGCACCGCCGAACCCGCTGTCGCCGCCCATCACCAGCACGTGACCATAGCGGCCCTTGTGGCTGTCGTGCTTCCTCGGGGGCAGGCATTCGACTCGCAGCAGGCGCGCGGGTGCGGCCACCTTGTCGTACAGCGCATCCGGCAAGTCGAGCCGCGCAAGCGACAGCTGGCCGCAGCAGTCAGCGCCCTGCGCCGTGAACAGGCCCTGTTTCCAGGCGACCAGACATATCGTGGCATCGGCCTGCACGCATCTGCCCAGCATGCGCCCGGTCTCGGCCTGCAAGCCGGACGGCACATCAATCGCGAATACCGGTGCCTCGACGCCATTCAGACCATCGATCAGCTCGGCTGCCAGGCCTTCTGCAGCACGATCGAAGCCGCTGCCAAACAGGGCGTCGACAAGCACGTCGGCCGGTTGCAGCGCTTGCCCCGTCTGTGCCTGACGGATTTCGCCCCCAGCAGCCACAAAGGCCTCGCGGGCCTTTGCCGCATCACCCGAGGATTGGTCGGTGAGCGCCACAACCTGCGCCCGCAGCCCCTGCTCAAGTGCCAATGCCGCCAGCAGGAAGCCATCCCCGCCGTTGTTACCGGGTCCGCAGACAATGGTCAACCGGGTTGCCCCCGGCCACAGGCGGCGCAGGTCCTGCAGCGCGGCGCGGGCGGCGCGCTGCATCAGCGTGTAGCCGCCGACACCGTGCTCATCAATCGCCAGGCGGTCCAGCTCGCGCACCTGCGCAGGGGTGTACAGGTTCAATGTCGGGCTGCTCATGCGGCAATTATAATGCCTGCATGCCCGAGCAAATCGACTACCCGTGGCTGGCTGGCGAAATCAAGCGCTGGGCTCGCGAACTCGGCTTTGACGCCGCCGGAATCACCGGTGTGTCACTGCACGAGGACGAGGCCCATCTCGAGCGCTGGCTGGCGGAGGAACGCCACGGCGACATGGAATACATGCGTCGCCACGGCCGCAAGCGCGCGCGACCTGCAGAACTGCACCCGGGCACGCGGCGGGTCATTTCGGTGCGCATGAACTACGTGCCGCCAGGGCTGGGCAATGCCTGGGACACGCTGGCCGACGGACGCGCTGCCTACGTGTCGCGCTACGCACTGGGTCGCGACTATCACAAGCTGATGCGCAATCGCCTGCAGAAGCTGGCCACGCGCATCGGCGAACACGTGGGCGATTTCGGCTACCGCGCCTTCGTCGATTCGGCGCCCGTGCTGGAAAAGGCGCTGGCGCGCAATGCCGGGCTGGGCTGGATTGGCAAACACACCCTGCTGCTGAGCCGCGATGCCAGTTCCTGGTTCTTTCTGGGTGAGCTTTTCACCGACCTTCCGCTGCCCATCGACAAGCCTGCAAGCGCGCACTGCGGCAGCTGCCGCCAATGCATTGACATCTGCCCCACCGGTGCCATTACCGGCCCCTACCAGCTCGACGCCCGGCGCTGCATTTCCTACCTGACCATCGAGCAGAAGGGATCCATTCCGGAAGCCTTGCGCAAGCCCATGGGCAACCGCATCTTCGGCTGCGATGATTGCCAGTTGGTGTGCCCCTGGAACAAGTTTTCGCAACTGGCCGAGGAACCGGATTTTGCGCCTCGTCACAGCCTTGACGCGGCCAGCCTGGTGCAGCTGTTTGCCTGGAGCGAGGAAGAATTCCTGGAGCGCACCCGGGGCATGGCCATCCGGCGCACGGGCTATACGGGCTGGCTGCGCAATATCGCGGTGGCACTGGGCAACGCCCCGCCCGGGCCCGAGATCACGGCAGCGCTGGAGTCGCGCATTGATCACCCCTCCAGCCTGGTACGAGAACATGTGGCATGGGCCTTGAGCCAGCACGTCGGCGCGCAGGCTTCCGGCCCGGACAAGTTGTGAAATGCAGGCGCTGCCACAACGCGATATAGTCGACAGGGCATTGACTGATTCACGCCGGCGTTAGGGGAATTTCATGGCGCCGGGATCATCAGCTAAGGGGAGGTAACCATGGCACTAGTAGGCAAGTGGGCCTTTATTGCGGGCCTTGTCATTGCGGTTCTGGGCGGCTTCGGTGTTGGCTACACGTGGTTTGGCTGGGTCATGGCCCTGCTGGGACTCATCGTCGGCTTTCTGAATATTGAAAAGGACGAGGTGCACACATTTCTGCTGGCCGCCATCGGCCTGCTGATGTCGACTTCAGCCATCAGCATGATCCCGTTCGTCGGCGACTTCGGCCATCGCATCCTGGGCAATCTGGCAGCATTCATTGCGGCCGCGATCCTGGTGGTGGCGCTGCGTTCCCTGTTCACCACCATGCGCAACTAGTGATTCTCTGACCGAACCTGCGCAGCAGGGATCACTCGTCCCTGTCTGCTTGCATGCCGGGACGCAGTTGCCGCCTCAGGCAACCTGCTTGGGTATGGAGCGGTTGCTGTGCGTCATGCGGTTGCTGCTGTCCACATACACACAGGTTGGCTGGTAGTTTTCAAGCTCGGCCTCATCGAGCTGCACGAAGGCGGCGATGATGATCAGGTCGCCAGTCTGCACACTGCGTGCGGCACTGCCGTTCACCGAGATGATGCCCGAGCCTTCCTCGGCACGCAGCGCATAGGTCACGAAGCGCTGGCCGCTGTTGATGTTCCAGGCATGGATCTGCTCGTAATCGCGGATACCTGAGGCGTCCAGAAGTTGCCCGTCGATGGCAATGGACCCTTCATAGTGCAATTCGGCATGCGTGACCGTTGCACGATGGATCTTGGCCTTGAGCATGTTGACGTGCATGGGCGGAACCGTGGTGAAAAACGGTCGCCATTATAACGGCTTGGGCAGTATTTCGTCAGGCATGCGGTACCCGGTCCGACATCGACATCGGCGCAAGCGGCCGGCATGTCCGCTGTCTGGCTGGCGACGAGCCTGCGCGCCCAGCCCCACTCACCAAGCCGGGATCAGGCTATCTCGAGATTGTCGATCAGGCGCGTTTTGCCCAGGTGGGCCGCTGCCAGAATGACCAGGCCGGTGCGCTGGCCCGCGTCCGGCGCATGCAGATCCCCGGCATTGCGGATGGCCACGTAGTCAACGGCAAATCCGGCATGTTGCAGCCGCGTCACGGTGGCTTGCTCGATGGCGGCCAGGTCATGGCCCTGGCCAATCAGTACCGCGGCCTGTTGCAGTGATTGCTGCAAACGTGGAGCGACCTCGCGCTGCGCGGCATCCAGATACTGGTTGCGCGAGCTCAGAGCCAGTCCGTCAGGATCACGCACGATGGGCGCAGCAAGGATAGTCACCGGCAGCCCCAGATCAACACACATGCGCTCGACCACACGCCACTGCTGATAGTCCTTGCGGCCAAACACGGCAACATCCGGCTGTACCATCGACAGCAGCTTGCACACCACAGTGGTGACGCCGTCAAAATGACCCGGCCGATGCGCGCCTTCCAGAATCCCGGTCAGGCCTGGCAGGTGTACCCGCACGCTGCCCTCGACGCCGTGCGGATAGAGCGTTTCGACCTCGGGCGCGAACAGCAGGTCACATCCATGCTCGGCCAGGCCGGATCGGTCGGCGTCCATGCTGCGCGGGTAGCGCTCGAAGTCTTCGTCCGGGCCGAACTGGGCGGGATTGACGAACACGCTGGCAACTACGCGATCACAGCGCGAACGGGCCAGCTCCAACAGCGAGTAGTGCCCCGCATGCAGGTTGCCCATGGTGGGCACGAAGGCCACCGAATGCCCTTGCTGATGCCAGTTGCGCACACTGGCTCGAACAGATGCGGCACGTGCCTCGGTCTGCATCAGTGACGTCCTGATCGCGCCATGGGTGCCCGCGCGACGGCTGACCAGGCTATGGCCCGCCTGGCGTCATGCCCCGCGAGCGATGCCATGAGCTGCACCATGTGCCTCGAGTCAGACTCGTTCATGCCACTGCGCTCCTCGAAGTCCTATCACCAGGCATGTTCCGCGGCCGGAAAATCACCGGCACGAACGGCGTCGGCATAGGCGCGCATGGCAGCCTGCACACTGTCCAGTCCGGCAAGAAAGTTCTTGCTGAAGCGCGGTGTTTTGCCGGTGCTGATGCCCAGCAGGTCGTATACCACCAACACCTGGCCATCGCACTGCGCTCCGGCACCGATGCCGATGACCGGGATTGCCAGCTCGCCGGTGATGCGTGCGGCAAGCTCGGCCGGTACGCACTCCAGCACCAGCATGCTGGCACCGGCCTCGGCGACCTGGCGGGCATCATCGAGCAGGCGCTCGGCGGCAGTCTGCTCCCTTCCCTGCACGCGATAGCCACCCAGCGCATGAACCGATTGCGGCGTGAGCCCCAGGTGGGCGCATACCGGGATACGCCGCGCACTGAGCGACGCGATGACCTCGCAAATGGGGCCCGCACCTTCCAGCTTGACCATGGCAGCGCCACCCTGCCCCATCAGGCGCGCCGCAGCATCCAGCGCGCGCTCCGGCGAGCGGTCCGCCATGAACGGCAGGTCGGCAAGTAGCAGCGCATGGCGCAGGCCACGCGACACCGCTGCCGTGTGATACACCATGTCGTCGACGGTCACCGGCAAGGTGCTGGCATGCCCCTGAATGACATTGCCCAGCGAGTCGCCAACCAGAACCACGTCGATACCGGCCGCATCCGCCTGGGCAGCAAAACTGGCGTCGTAGGCTGTCAGCATGACGATCTTGCTGCCTCCCCGCTTCATCTCGGCCAGATCCGGCACCCTTGTCGTCCTGCGATCTTGCACAGTGGCATTGGCCATGTCTATTCGCATCCCGCAACTTGAAGGGGGTGCATTATGGACCCTAAGACCAAGCCCTGCACGGGCAGCCTAGTCCATAGGTCGACAATCGCCCATGCCCAGTTGCTGCAGCAGCTTGCCGACCTGCCCCTTGCCCGGAATTTCCAGTTTCGCATCAAGCGCGGCCAGGGGTGCGAGCACGAACGCGCGTTCCGCCATGCGCGGATGGGGCAGCACCAGCGCAGCTGTATTGATCGTGCGCTGATCGTAGAGCAGCAGATCCAGGTCCAGCGAACGAGGGCCCCAGCGCGGCCCGTCACGGCGGCGCCCGCGGGACATCTCGATCGCCTTCAGCGACCCAAGCAATTCATGTGGCCCGAGATCGGTGGCCAGGCGCGCGGCCGCATTGACGAAATCCGGCTGATCCACCATTCCCCATGGTGGCGAGCGGTACAGGCCCGACGCCTCGAGCAGCGTGCAGGACGGCAGACCCGACAGAGCGCGCAGGCCTTGCCGGACCTGTTGTTCCGGGTCGTCCAGATTACTGCCAAGCCCGATCCAGGCCGTATGTGGCTGCGGACTCAATCGCTATCGCCACCCGCCGTCGTTTTCGGCTTGCGACGCCGCCTGCGCCGGCGGTTGCCCGAGGGCGCACGCTTCTCCGGCTCCAGTTCGCTGACCAGCGCATCACGCGGCAGCTCCTGGGCTTTGGTCCACCACTCGCCGGCTTCGGCAATTTCCGGCGACTCGCCGCTGCGCATCAGCAGGAAATCGTAGGCTGCTCTGAAACGCGGGTGCTCCAGCAGGCGCATCACGCGCTTCTTGCGGCGATCGTCGAAACGCAATTGCAGCGCCCAGATTTCTTCCATGGCATAGACAAAGCGGCGCGGTATGGCAACCCGCTGACTCTGCTCTCGTATCACTGCAGCCGAGGCCTCCTGCCAGGCCAGCGCCACGTTTTCCCCAGCGCCAATCGCTTTCTCGGCACGATGCCGTACCTCACCCCACAGCAGCAACGCGAACAGGAACGCCGGCGTGACGCTCTTGTCTTCGGCAATGCGGCGATCCGTGTTGGCCAGACCTCGCTCGAGCAGATCAAGGTAATGGCCATCGGGGTCATGGGCCAGCGCTTTGGCGGTGGCCGGGAACAGGTGTTTGAGCAAGTCGTGCTCGCGCAGCAAACGCAGGCTTTGCAGGCCATGGCCGGAGAGGAAAAGCTTGAGGCTCTCATCAAACAGACGCGCCGGCGGCGCACCGTCCAGCAGGTCGCCCAGGCGGCCAAGCGGCGCGGCCGCTTCCGGGCCAATGACAAAATCCAGTTTCGCCGCAAGACGCGCGGCCCGCAGCATGCGCACCGGATCTTCCTGGTAGCGAGTTTCGGGATCGCCGATCAATCGCAGTACACGACGTTCCAGATCAGCCATGCCATGCACGTAGTCACGCACACTGAAATCGGCGATGTCGTAGTACATCGCGTTGACCCTGAAATCACGGCGGATGGCATCTTCCTCGATGCTGCCCCAGACGTTGTCGCGCACGATGCGACCGTCCACGCTCTGGCGCCGGTTACCATCGGCGTCGTCACTGCTACCGCGAAAGGTCGCTACCTCGATGATTTCGCGGCCAAAGATCACATGCGCCAGGCGGAACCGGCGACCAATCAGGCGACAGTTGCGGAACAGCCGTTTGACCTGTTCGGGGGTCGCATCAGTGGCGATGTCAAAGTCCTTGGGCTGGATGCCCAACAACAGGTCGCGCACCGCACCGCCCACCAGAAAGGCCGCAAAACCAGATTCATGCAGGCGATACAGGACCTTCAGGGCCGCCTGACTGATGTTCTTGCGCGACACACAATGCTGGTCACGGGGGATTATCTGCGCGGCGACCTCTTGGTCAGCCGCATCTCGATCACTCAAACTGGCATCCTTTAACCATGCGACTCAACCCGCCCGCCCGCTTGTTCTCGATGAACTGCCACGGCTGAACGTCCCAATCGACCGACAACCTGACTGAAAGCGCGTCTGCCTCGTTCGCCTGATTTCTACCACCAGGCTCCAGGCGGGCTTCGCGAAACCGGAACAATCCGATATACTATCGCGCTTCAACCTTGCGCTCCCTTCGTCTAGCGGTCCAGGACATCGCCCTCTCAAGGCGGGAACACGAGTTCGAGTCTCGTAGGGAGCGCCATTTTCAGAGCCGGTGGCTGGTTGCTGCGCAGTCTTCAGCAGCAGCAAACCGGCCCGGCATAACAGGTCTTGCGAAACGACCGCCTCGCGCGTCACTGCGCAGGCTTGCCCGACGCGTCCATTCCGCTCGACTGCTGGAACTGGATTCTGCGTGGCGCCGCCCTGCTGACATCGCCACCTTTCTGCGCCACCGGCTTGAGGGACTTGCCTTCGAGCATGGTGCCCAGATGCAAAACCGCCGGCCCGTCACCATCGATATTGACCATGGTCTCGCCATTTTGCGAGATCACGCCGATCGATGCGTAGTACTTGCGTGCCGGGTCGGGTCCGTTGTGGAAAATCCACGAGAAGAAACCACTCTCGGGCTGGGGCAATTCGCTGCCCTTGATCTTCAAGCCCATCTGGTGCTGCGCGTCGTCGCGGCTGACGATTGCGCCGATCCCGGCACCCGTGAGCTTGCCGGTAACGACCTGCCAGGTGTCATCAATGTCATTGTCGCTGACCAGGCCCATGCTTGTGGGCGGGGTGGTTTCGTCGTGAACCGCGCCTTCCACCTTGCCACTGGCTGCGGGCACCACCATTTCGGCGCTGCGGCCAGGGGTATCAATTCCACCCGGGATCTTCAGATGGGGAGCGGCTTCGGCCTGCTGCCACTCGGGACGGGTGTCGCGGTGACAGGACGCCAGCAGGGGAAGGGTGGCAAGTATGAGGATGGTTGAAAATTTCATGGGCACTAGTGTATCCGGTTTTCAGGCTTGCAGGCTGACAGTCAGTTCGCGCAGTCGCTGGCGCGCCCCTTCATCCTGCAAGGTCAACAAGGGGGAGCGGACACGCTCGAGGCAGATATCCATGGCCGCCAGGCATGCCTTGATCGGGACCGGGTTGGGTGCACAGCCCAATGCAGCCAGCAGAGGCTGCAGGCGTTGCCTGGCTTCAGCGGCCAACTCGCGCTTGCCCTCAAGTGCTGCGTCGCAGGCCGCCCGGAACAGACGCGGCACTGCATTGGCCACAACGGACACGGTACCCCCGGCACCGGCCAGCATCGCATCAACGGCAGTACTGTCGTCGCCGGAGAGGAACACAAAGTCATCCGAGGCCAGATCCGACATGGCCCGGATACGCTCGGAGTCGGACACCGCCTCCTTGATTCCGATGATGCGCGGGTGATCGCGCAAGGCCGCCACCGTCTCAGGAAGCATGTCGCAGGCGGTTCGAGACGGCACGTTGTACAGGATGATCGGCAGGCTGCCGTCGTCGGCCACGGACCGAAAATGGTGTTCGAGCCCACGCTGGTCCGGACGCACGTAGTACGGCGTGACCACAAGCGCCGCATCGATGCCGAGCTCGGCTACCTGGCGACAAGCGGCAATGGTTCGGCTGGTCGCAGCAGAGCCACAACCGGCGATGACCGGAACTCGGCCATTCACCAGCTTCACGGCATGCTGCAGCAGGCGGGGAAATTCGTCATCGCCCAACATGTGCGCCTCACCCGTTGATCCAGCCACCACCAGTGCCTGGGTTCCCTGCTCGAGCTGATGGCCGATCAGCCGCTCGAAGGCATCGAGATCCACCGCCCCGTCATCGCCAAACGGCGTCGCCAAAGCGCAAATGCTGCCATGTATGTGCACGCGTGGATCCTGTTGGTGACCAGCGGTCCAGTTTACTGGCCACCCCGGCTCGAAGTCTAATCTGCGCGCCGCTTGCGCAGCCCAGTTGACGGCCTTAAGCTGCCGGTGAGCCCCTCGTTGGCGCTATCTGTTGCCGGCAGGCTTCGACCACAATGGAAGCGACTTATTGAATACCCCAGCCAAGCGTCCAGGAAACGAACACCGATTGCTGGTGCACGCACTCACGGTAGCCGATGTTTCACCGCTGCCCATGCTGGTCCAGCGGATTGCCGACAGTGGTTGCAACCTTGCCGATGCCCGCGTATCAACCCTGGCTGCCGATTGCAGCGTCGCCCTGCTGGCCGAGGGCCCCTGGGATGCCATTGCAAAACTGGAAGGCGTACTTGAACGGCTTTCCAGTGATCGCGAACTGCACCTGTGCTGGTACCGCACGCAATTCCGCAACCCGCAACTGAACCTCCTGCCCTACCTGGTGGAAGTGGTCTCTGCGGACAAGCCGGGCATTCTGGCTGCCATCGTCAATTTCTTCAGCCACCGCCACATCAGCATCGAGCAAATGGTTTCGATGCGCTACCAGGCCATGCAAACCGGCGCAGCCATGTTCTCGGCCCAGATCACCATTGGCGTGCCGGCCGACAGCCATATCGCGGCACTGCGTGACGAGTTTCTTGAGCTTTGTGACGGCTTGAACCTTGATGCGATACTGGACCCAATGAAATTTTGAGGAGACAGCCATGAATTGTGCAAAGTCCGGCGTGATTCTTTCGCCCCCTGTCCTGGTGGCCACCGCAGACGCAAAGGCATGCAAACGCAGACTGCGGGTGACACAGCCTGAAGCACGGTCGGGGAGAGCATGATGGAGACGGGAGACCTCGCACCGAGCCTCGCTGGCACCACTGGCGACAACGCAACCATCAGACTGGATGATCTGCGCGGCCAATGGGTGGTGGTGTATTTCTACCCGCGCGACAACACCCCGGGCTGCACCACGGAAGCAAAGGACTTTCGCGACCTGTACCCGCAGTTTCAGGCGCGCAATGCCCAGGTCCTTGGCGTATCGCGGGACTCGGTGAAATCTCATCATGGCTTCAGCAGCAAACACGAGTTGCCGTTTCCGCTGATTTCCGACCCGGAGGAAATCTGGTGCAAGGCCTTCGATGTCATCCACGAGAAAAAACTGTATGGCAAGGTAGCTCTCGGGGTCGTGCGCAGTACATTTCTGATCGATCCCGAAGGCAAGCTGAGCGAAATCTGGCGCAAGGTCCGGGTCAAGGATCATGCCCAGGCCGTACTCGACAGCATCCCCGAATGAATCACTCTCGAATCGTTCATCAGGAGAACGCAATCGCATGACCAAGGCCAGCCAGGGCAAGCGCATCTATGCGCTGGACACCAACGTGCTGCTGCACGACCCCACCGCGATCTTCCGCTTTGAAGAGCACGACGTCTTCATCCCCATGACAGTGCTCGAAGAACTTGACGAAAAGAAGCAAGGCAGCTCCGAGGTATCACGCAACGCCCGACAGGCCAGCCGATTCTTCAACGAGCTTATCGAACGACAGGGTGGCGACGGCATCGCTGATGGCCTGCCCCTGGACAATCCTCACGGCCTGGAGCTGGAGACAGGGTCAACGCGAGGCCGCCTTCACTTCCAGCAGCGCACCGGCAATGGCAACGGCAAGGCCGACAACCAGATCATGGCTGCTGTCCTGGAGTTGCGCGACAGCATGACGGACACCCCGGTCATTCTGGTCAGCAAGGACATCAATCTGCGGATCAAGGCGACCATCGCCGGCATCCGCAGCGAGGATTACGAAAACGACCGTGCGCTGGACGATTTTGCACTGCTGTTTTCGGGCTCGCAGGAATTGCCCGCCGATTTCTGGGACCAGCACCCGGAAGTGCGCTCCTGGAGCGACCACGGTCGCACCTGGTACGAGCTGAAACCCGGCAAGGAAGAGCGCTGGTACCCGAACCAGTGCCTGTATCTGCCTGGCGACAACGATATCGAGTTGCGCGTTACCGAATGCAACGACGGCAAGGCCACGCTGGCTCTGCTGGATGACCACAGCCATGCGAACCACAGCGTATGGGGCATCACGGCACGCAACCGCGAGCAGAACTTTGCCCTCAACCTGCTGATGGATCCGGAAATCGACTTCGTCACCCTGCTGGGTACGGCGGGAACCGGAAAGACACTTCTGACGCTGGCCGCGGGCCTGGCGCAGGTCATGGACCAGCAACGCTATCGCGAAATCATCATGACCCGGGCCACAGTATCGGTTGGCGAGGACATCGGCTTCCTGCCCGGCACCGAGGAAGAGAAAATGACACCCTGGATGGGCGCACTGACGGATAATCTCGAGGTCCTGGCAAATCCGGACGATGGCAGCACCTGGGCACGTCAGGCGACCAATGACCTGCTCGCTTCCAAGGTCAAGATTCGCTCATCAAGCTTCATGCGCGGCCGCACTTTCCAGTCGCGCTACCTGATTATCGACGAAGCCCAGAACCTGACACCGAAGCAGATCAAGACCCTGATAACGCGCGCGGGTCCCGGCACCAAGATCGTATGTCTTGGCAATGTGGAGCAGATCGACACGCCCTATCTGACCGAAACAACATCCGGCCTGACTTTTGCGGTAGATCGCTTCAAGAACTGGCCGCACGCGGCCCACATCACGCTGCGACGCGGCGAACGCTCACGACTGGCCGACTTTGCGTCGCACGCGCTCTAAGGACCCTCTGATTAACCCTGAGCAGGTGTCACCCGTGGCACGCGCGACTCCCTCAGCTGCGCTCGACGTACTGTCGAGTACGCCATCGCGCATCTTCAGTGCGCATCGCGCGCCACAGCGGCGTCTCGTCGGTCTCGCGACGGATGCTCATGAATAATCCGGGCCAGGCCCGGAACGTAGTCAGATGACTTCCGCTGTGACTGGTCCGGCACAGCGCGCGTCTGGGCGTGATGCCAGCCGGGAAATTGGTTTGTTTGGGTCAGCAAGAAGCGGCACCGCAAGCAAGGTGCTCTTCTCAGAAACGCCAGGCCCAGGTGGACTCGAACTCCAGCTGCCGGACATGATCCGGCTGGTTGCGGCGAGCGCTGGTAGGAATGCCAAGCACGAATTCGGACGGCGCGTAATTGGCCATCAGGCGCCAGCGCATGCCGGGGGTTTGATGCACGAAGGACAAGCCGAGGCTGTAGTTGGCCGCATCCTTCATGAGCAGACTGGACAGTAGCGGTGAAGTCGGCTGGGGCTGTTCGCCGGTGCTGTAGCGCACGCTCAGTTCATTGCGAGGACTGAACTGGTGCCCTGCCGTCACACTGTAGATATTCAGATCACGCCAACTGAATTCGGGACTGGTGCCATCACCGAGTACGGCCAGAACCCGCCTGGGAAGGGCGGAAGACACAAACGGCTGGATGGAACTGTACCTGATGCGCTCGACGCCGAAATTGAAACGGGTTTGTCGGGGCGCCTGCCAGGTCAGACCCAATTGCATGCGCGCGGGGATGTCCAGATCCCCCGGGTTGCCGTAGATGCCGCGGAAGTTCTGGAACGAGTCCATGTTGATGCGCGACCTGTAGCCGGCATACCAACCCACATCAGTTGCCAGGCTATCGTGCAGGGCAAGCTCCATGCCGGTGCCATAGGAGGCACCTGACAGGGAAGACAAACCCGGGTGCACGCGGGTAGCCGAATAATCATCACCATCGAGCATCGCCGCAGCGAATCGCTGGTGCGCCAGTACCACGGACAGATCAGCCTGACCGCTTCGACCGAATTTGCGACTCAGACCCGTGCTTGCCGAACTGCCCGCAAAAGGCGTGGACAGCGAGCCCAGCAAGGGCGCTCGGGGCGCAGTCTCGTCGACGGACAAGTGTTCTCCCGCTCCGACAAACCGGGGCTGCAGACTCAAGGTCAGCGCCAGGCGCGAATCGCCGGTCAAGGGCAGCACCAGACGCTTGCCCTGACCCTCGACACGATCGAGTACCGTGGGGGCAGCGTGGGCGGAAGCGTTCTTGCTGGCCCAGTCGAAATCGGGCGTGATGCGACTCAGCGCATAGCCACGCCAGCGCTGCATGACGTCTGCAGAGGGCGCGGGCTGGCCAGACTGGCCGGAGATCGGAAAAGCAGCGACCGTGGCCATGGGAGCGACAATCAGAATCCCGGCCAGAAAGGAAAGTGGGAGCGACCGATTAACAGTCGCTCCCTTAAAGTTGCGCCTTGGCGCTTCAATTTGCCGCATAGCCCTGTGCAGCTTCCTACGGAGTGGTCGTTGCGACGTCATTATGCTGAATGCCTGCAGATGTGTCAAGTACGCAACAGCAGTGTAGCAAAAATACATCAGCAAAGTGGTGCATAAAGGCGCAAAGGCTGGCCTCAAAGCAGCATTGTTGCATTTTAGCAACACTTATCGCGGAGCCTTCCGCATCCTGTCCGGGCGCATGAATCCAACGAGCTGTGCATACTTCATTGCGGCAAATCCGCTGCGCAGCCACTCCCCGCGACCCAGCGTCGATGCGTTCGGCTCCAG
The DNA here is from genome assembly GCA_963800395.1 of uncultured Gammaproteobacteria bacterium. Taxonomy (GTDB): domain Bacteria; phylum Pseudomonadota; class Gammaproteobacteria; order Xanthomonadales; family Rhodanobacteraceae; genus DASSBG01. The sequence continues at coordinate 303,758 of CAWDBD010000002.1, read as the reverse complement.
CACCATTTCCAGCGCGAACCAGGCGTACCCCGGCACTGGCCTGACTTGTCGCCCATGGCTCATATCGGGGATACTGCTCATCTCAGTCTCGCCATATGAGTTCCAAGGATGATCAAGTCACTTCTTACAGCCTCACTGGGCATGCTGGCTGTCGTCAGCACAAGCTCCCCGGCCCAGCGCATCGACACAAACCAAAGCAGGAATGTTTCCCTCACGGACGCTCAGGCCGCATCGACCGGCCTGCCTGCCGCGAAACAGCAGGAAGCGGTCATGTCGCCCGTCATGACGCGCGCCATCGCCCATCGCGGCGCCGACGGAAAGCTTACCGTCGACTGTCAGGTACAGGCATCGCCCATGGTCGCCAATGTGCGCCCTGAGCTCCCGCAGGCTGCGCGCAGGAAGTCGAAATGATCATGTTGACCCGAATCTCCGCTCTCATCGCGCTGCTGGTCATGATCAGCGTTACTGCACACGCTGACGAAACCGTCATCAACCTGCCCAAGCAGACCGTCAACGTCGGCATCAACATCGATGTCCCCGCGAACGCGAAAATCCTGACCATCACGGCCGCCGGCGACAACGCCGCGCCCATCGAGCTGTACATCAAGGACGGCACAGACTTTGATGTCGGCAGTGGTGCTCCGAACCTTTTCAGCCAGGCAGAGTACTTCTCCAACAACACCAGCGGCTCGGCTTCGCTGGCTATCGGCACCTACGCCACACCAGCCTTGCATGCGGGAACCTGGCACGTTGCACTGCTCAATCGCAGCAGCACGCAATCGGCCAACGTCACGCTGACAACATCGACCAGCACCACGGCCGATGTGCCCACCGACTTTCAGATCAACTTCAGCGCCCCATCCCAGGCCCTCGAGGATGCCTTCGGCGGGGCTGACAAGCTTGATTGCGATATCGCTCCCTGGACCGACGACACCGCACTGGGCAGCAGCACCGTTGGCGAATTCCGCCGCTCCCTGCTCGAGGACACATTGTCCAAGCTGTCCACCCAGATCCACAGCCCGGTGCCCGTACATATCCAGGCCTGCTGGAAGAAATTTGACGACAGTGGCGCGCACGCCGGCAGCTACACCCTGGCAGCTGCACAGGGCACCTATATCTTTGCTGACGATGCCGGCATGCCGCTGGCGAATACCTGGTATGCCATGGCGCCTGCAGAACGCCTGGGCGGGCACCGCAACTGCGATTACTACTCCAACGTGGATTGCTCAATCCCCGAAATAATCGTCTGGTTCAACAGCGCCGATGTCGCGTCCGGCAACTACGACTCGACTGACGACGAACCCCTGATTCGATCGGTGACCATGCATGAAATCACTCATGGCCTCGGTTTTCTCAGCCAGTTGGGCGTGAGCAAGACGAAAGATGACGGCACCGACAATCCCGACTACCTGAAATTCAACCAGGGCATGCTCGATGCCTACAGTGTCAACGTCGGCTATGAATCGGCACCAGCGGAGGATCCCAACAACTATCAAGTGACCTCCTTGGCCGATCTTGATACGGCAGGTCGCGAGCAGGCGATCACCTCCGGCCAATTTCTCGTCTGGGCCGATCCCACTCTGGGAAACAACCCTGACAACGTGCTTCGCAACGCCACGCCGCCACGCAACCTGGTGGAATTGCACGCACCCAGTGAAGTCCAGCCCGGGTCGACACTGTCGCATCTGGCCGCAGTGCACCAGGGCCAGCTGATGACCGCGGTGATCCAGTCCAGCTTCCCGCAAACGCTGGGCCTGGCAGGCCCGATGCTTGCCCGGGTCGGCTGGAACACTTCACCAATCAGCTTTACCAATGCGGCTGCCGGCCCGGTCCCCGGCAACTGGTACGACCCCGCACACAGCGGCCATGGCATCGATTTCGAGCCCGTTGCCCGTGATGCGAACGGCGATCCGACTGCGGTCATCTTCTACACCTACGACAGCGCCGGAAACTCCGAGTACTACTATGCTTCCGGTGTCTACCGCGACGGCCACTTCGAAAGCGCCGGTACGGCCGGCGACCCTGCCCCGATGGGCCGACCGATTTACGATCCGTCCACGCATGCGGCAACCTATCCGGATGGCGCCGTAGGCACTCTGGCGATCGACTTCTCGGCAAGCGCTGCTGACGACCCGGCGTGTGCCGGGCGGAGCGGCAATGATCTGGCAGTGATGAACTGGAGCATCGGCTCGGATAGCGGAACCTGGTGCATTTCTCCACTGGTCGGCCGCAACCAGCGTCCGGCACCCAGCGAAGACCTCAACGGGCTGTGGAACGCAGGCAGCGCGGACAGTGGCTGGGGCATGTCGGTCACCGAAAGTGTCAGCGCCGGCAGCAAGACGCTCAGCCCGTTCCTACTGTACTACTACGACAGCAACAATCAGCCGCGCTGGGCACAAGCCGCGCTGGGCGACTACCAAGTTGGCCAGCAGGTCAGCCTCTATGCCATCCACGGCTATTGCCGTACCTGCACCAAGGTAGCTACGACACACTCCTCCATTGGCGTCATGACCCTGGGCCTTGCTCGGCCCGAACATGCGGACCTGCCCAGTGGCGACAATACGATCACGGTGGCCGGGGGGCTGTTCGGGGGCATGAGCTTCAAGCGTACCGACACGGCCCTGCGTCTGTATTCACTGCCCGCCGGGCAATAATGGCGGGATCAGAGCCAGCGGTCAGGCGCGGCGCGGGCGGCACGATGCCCGCGAGGCCACTGTGAGTCGGAAGGCTCGCCCCTGAGCATCATGTTCATGCCTGATATCAGTGACTGGCCGTTGAGCTACGTTGACAAGCTGGCGCTGCGCAGCCACGCCGACATCAACCTGGTGGTGGTGCATTGCACCGAACTGCCCGATCTGGCTACTGCGCGCGAATACGGCGAGCGCATCTGCCACCCCAGCGGTACCGGCAATAGCGGGCACCTGTATATCGACCGTGACGGCGAGGTATCCCGTTTCGTGGGGATGGATCGCATCGCACACCATGTGCGCAGCTACAACGAGCAGTCGGTCGGTATCGAACTGGTCAACCGGGGTCGCTGGCCGGCCTGGCTGGATTCGCGTCAGCAGCACATGGACGAATCGTATCCGGAGCCGCAGATAGAGAGCCTTCTGGGCCTTCTGGCCCTGCTGCGCAGGCAATTGCCGAACCTTGCCCGGATTGCCGGCCACGAGGACCTGGATCGCGAGCGGGTCCCGGCCAGCGACGATCCACACAAGACGGTCTACCGAAAACGCGACCCCGGTCCGGCGTTTCCCTGGCAGCGCGTGCTGCACGCCTGTGAGCTGCAGCGCCTGCAACCGCGCGGGTCACAGAACGTATAATGGTGCTTTTGCACAGGCACTGACATGCAGACATCGCCGGTACAGGAACTGGTTCACCTGTTGAGCCTGGAACGCCTCGAAGACAATCTTTTTCGCGGCATCAGTCGCGACATCGGCACCGCCAATGTATTCGGCGGCCAGGTACTGGGGCAGGCACTGTCCGCGGCCCAGCAAACAGTGGACATGCCCCGCGCAGCGCACTCGCTGCATGCCTACTTCCTGCGCCCTGGCGATATTGAAAAGCCGATCATCTATCAGGTGGAGCGAAGCCGGGACGGAGGCAGTTTCTCCTCGCGGCGGGTTGTCGCCATCCAGCACGGCAAACCCATTCTCAATGGCGCGGTGTCTTTTCAGATCGACGAGCCCGGAGCCGAGCACCAGACCACCATGCCGGTGGTGCCCGCACCTGCCGACCTGGCAGAGCCCGATCGCCTTCCGGAGTCCGAACTGCAAAAACTGCCGATCAAGCTGCAGCGATGGCTGAGCATGAGCGGCCCGTTCGAGTTTCGACGCGTGCACCCGCGCAACGAGCTGAAACCGACGCGCCAGCCACCCCAGCAATACGTCTGGTTCAGGCTGACCGAAACGGTTGATGACCGACCGGAGCTGCATCGCGCGCTTCTGGCCTACGCCTCGGATTTTCACCTGATCGGCACGGCCGCGCTGCCCCACGGCATTTCCTTCCTGCACAAGAACGTTCAGGTCGCCAGCCTGGATCACGCACTGTGGTATCACCGCAGCTTTCGCACAGACCAGTGGCTGCTGTACGCTTGTGACAGCCCGTCGGCGCAGGGCGCCCGCGGACTTTCACGAGGCATGATCTTCACCGAAAACGGTGAGTTGATAGCTTCGACTGCCCAGGAAGGCCTCATTCGCGTTCGCGAAGGACAATAATCAGTGCGTAAAATCTACACATCCCCCCGGGTCGAGAACGTCGATCGCGTGGCACAACTGTTTGCCGAGCATGGCATTGCCGCGCGCGTTACCAACGACGGTGGCTGGCGCGGCCGTGATCACCGCCGCTTCAGTTATTTTGGCAGTGACCGCCAGCAGTCAGGGTGGCCGCAAGTCTGGATCATCAAGGCCGAAGACCAGCCTCGAGCGCGCGAGCTGCTGCGTGAAATCGGCATCAAGCCGGCCGTGCAGTTCGGCGAGGAGCTGGACAGTGAACGCGGCAACCCCAGCCCCGTGGTCGCCCGCCGGCGCAGCGTCGTGACCCGCGTGCGCCTTGCGCTGCTGGTTATCATTGGCGTGATCATGGTGCTGAGCCTGATCCGCACCATGTAGAGACCCGCCATGCCGTCCAAGGCACGGCAGTTGCAGACGCCAAACAGCCCGCAAGGCATCAGCGAAGACAGGCTCCGTCGCATCCGTGGCCCGGCACGCCCGCCATGCATGGTGCTTGACTGCATGTCTGGCCTACGCTCACGGCAAGATCCGGATAGTGGCACCGATCAGGACTGACCCATAAAAAAAAGCCCGGCTTTCGCCGGGCTTTTTCATCGTGCGTGGTAGCAGTATTACTGCTCCATACCACTATCCGCTGCTGCCGGCTGCTCCGGGTTCTGCACCTGGAGTTCCGTGCGACGATTGCGAGCGCGTCCTTCCCTGGTCTTGTTGGTAGCAATCGGCTTGGTTTCACCGAAGCCCTGGACCGACACGATACGGTCCGCATCGATGCCATGGCTGATCAGGTAGTCATGCACGATTTGCGCACGGCGCTCCGACAGCTTCTGGTTGTAGGCCTCGGTACCGATCGAGTCGGTATGGCCATCCAGCTCCACCTTGACCGCAGGATAGCGCTGAAGCGTATCCACGGCCTGATCGAGAATGGCCACGGAGTCTTCGGTCGGCTCCTGCAGGGTCGGCGCAATGTCGCTTTCACCCGGCTTGGGACGATCAAACTTGAAGTTCACACCGCGCAGGTCAATAACAACCGGCTTGGCGCAACCATCCGGGCCGACGATGGTACCGGCCTCGGTATTGGGGCACTTGTCTTCGCAGTTGTTGACGCCATCGCTGTCGTCATCGAGCGTCGAGCAATCCGGCTTCGGCGGCGGCGGTGCAACCGGTGCTGGCGGCGGAGCCGGTGGCTCGCCGAAGCGATTGACCAGGCTCACACCCAGCATGTAGTCACCAAAATGCTCGCGCTGCGGAGCCAGGGTGTGATTGTCCCTTTCGTACCGATACCCCAGCTCGAGGCGCATGTCGGTGTTCTTGCTCAGTGCGACCTCGGTACCCACACCGGCCTGAGCCGCAGGGTTCCAGTCCTTGTCGGCACCGACGTGACTATGCGTGCCCAGTGCACCCACCATGATGTAGGGTCGCCACTTCTCGAAGTGGCCGGGGAAGAAGCGGGCCGACACACCCAGACCGAGGTCACTCCAGTTCCTGCTCGGGTACTGCGCATCGCGATCACGCTTGGTGTGGTCAATGAAGCCTTCCACGGACAGGTTGGGCGTGATGAACTTGCCCAGACCGACGCCCCAGTAGACCTGGCGCGAGTTGGTGTTGCGATCCGTGTCGTTGTAATACAGACCGAGCGTCGGTGCCCAGTACCAGCGGCCGTCAAACGTCTGGCTGCTGTCACTGGTGGCGTTTGCACTATCCATGTCTTGAGCATGGGCTGCACCAACTCCGGCAACGGCGAGGGCTACAAGCAGATACAAGCCTTTGCGTTTCATAGAAAAACTCCTCATTTTTGTTGTCGTACCCGGATCAAGCGATCATGCGGCGTGCCGCACCACCTCAGGTCGGATTGTCACGTCCGGGGGAATTCCTGTTTTCGCGAGCCCCATCACGTCGCGGACAGTTTAGCAAAAATTCAACAAATCACAGCGATTTTTGCAATTCCATTCATATACCAGTCAAGATTCCCTCGTGCGCTCCCCCAAATGACAGATTGCTCAGCCACCAGGCTGGAAAAACAGACCCATGAAGTCCTGTACCGGCGTCGCTTCCAGCTGTGCCCGGTCCTCGCAAAGCGCCCGGATTTTCGCCGTGCGGTCAGCGCCCAGGTGGGCTTCAAGCGCGGCATCGAATTTGGCCAGCAGCAGCGGTATGCCCTCCTCCCGGCGTTCGCGGTGGCCGACCGGCACGTCGATGGCAACCCGCCCGGTGGAGCTGCCGTCGGCAAAGAAGACCTCGAGGGCATTGCCGATGTAGCGTTTCTCCGGGTCCAGATAGTCCTTGCTGAATTGCTTGTTCTCGCGCACTTCCATCTTGTTGCGCAGGGCATCGATGCGCGGGTCGGCGGCAACATCGTCGTTGTAGTCAGCAGCAGTCAGACGGCCGAAAATAAGCGGCACCGCCACCATGTACTGGATGCAGTGATCGCGATCGGCATAGTTGGCCAGCGGACCGGTCTTGTCGATGATGCGGCAACCGGCCTCCTGGGTTTCGATGACCACCTTTTCGATCTGGTCGATGCGACCGGCCACCTTTTCGTGCAATTGCATGGCGCACTCGACCGCAGTCTGAGCATGGAACTCGGCCGGGAAGCTGATCTTGAACAGGATGTTCTCCATCACATAGCTGCCGAACGGGCGCTCGAACTCGAACGGATTGCCACCGAATGCAACGTCCTGGAAGCCCCATGTCTTGGCCGAGAGGGCCGAGGGATAGCCGGTTTCACCATTCACCGCATCCAGTGCATGCGTCACGGCCCGACGGCAGGCATCCCCGGCCGCCCAGCTCTTGCGCGGGCCGGTATTGGGCGCATGCCGGTAGGTACGCAAGGCACCATTGTCGATCCAGGCGTTGGACACGGCGTTGATGATCGCCTCGCGATCACCCCCCAGCATGTGCGTGGTAACAGCCGTCGATGCCAGTCGCACCAGGATCACATGGTCCATGCCAACGCGATTGAAGCTGTTCTTCAGCGCATAGCAACCCTGAATTTCGTGCGCCTTGACGGCCGCTGTCAGCACATCGCCCATCGTCATGGGCTTTCCGCCCTCGCGCTCGGCCTTGCGACTGAGGTAGTCGGCCACGGCGAGAATCGACCCCAGGTTATCCGACGGGTGCCCCCATTCGGCGGCCAGCCAGGTATCGTTGAAATCAAGCCAGCGTATCTGCGTGCCAATGCAGAACGCCGCCTGTACCGGATCCAGCTGAAGATTCGTGCCGGGAACGCGCGCCCCGCCATCCAGCGTGGCACCCGGCACCAGCGGCGCCAGATGCCGCACGCAGCCGGGAAACTTCATCGCCAGCATCGCGCAGGCCAGCGAATCCATCAGCATGTAGCGCGCGGTATCGCGCGCCAGATCCGAGTCGACGCGCTGATTGACGACGTACTCGGCAATATCGACCATGGACTGGTCGGGTTCGGGGCGCTGGGCGGAACGGATATCGGCGCTGCTCATGAACGGATCCTTGCTGGTAAAAGCACCATTTTAGCGCAAGCCGGCATCTCCAGTGCTTGACGTCCGCCCTCAGAGGTCGCGAGAATGGCGGGACAGAGGGGAGTAGCTCCCAGTGCGGCAATCGTCATCACGGGTCATAAGCCCCGGTTGCTGCCGTGGGGCCGGTACACCGGCCACATGAGCGAGACCTTTGCGCCGATTCCGCTGGTGCGCGCGGATTTCGATCGCAAGGTTTGCGCACTGATCTGGAGCAACCATGGATTTTCTGCCACCACATTTCCTCTCCGGCCTGTTGGCCATCATCCTGATCGATCTGGTGCTGGCTGGCGACAACGCGATCGTGATCGCAATGGCGGCGCGTTCGCTGCCTGCACAGCTGCAGAAGCAGGCCATCTTCTGGGGCACCTTCGGAGCCATTGCGGCCCGCATCGGCCTGACCGCCGGCGTGCTGGTCCTGCTCAAGCTGCCCGGGGTCATGCTGGTCGGCGGCCTGATCCTGCTGCCGATCGCATGGAAACTGCTGCGCCAGAGTGAGGAACCGGAACCGCACGTGGATCCGGCCACCGGATTCTGGGTGGCCATTCGTACCATCGTCATCGCCGATGCCCTGATGGGCATGGACAATGTTCTCGGTATCGCCGGCGCGGCCAAGGGCCATCTGGGCCTGGTCATTATCGGCCTGCTGATCAGCGTGCCCCTGATCGTGTGGGGCTCGACGCTGATTCTGAGACTGATCGACCGTTTCCCGGTCATCATCTATGTCGGCGCGGCAGCCATTACCTGGACCGCCGCGCGCATGGTCACCCACGACGAGTTGCTGGTGGGCTGGTTCGACAGCCATGATGCGATGCGCTACGCGGTGGATGTGGCTCTGGTCGCCGGCATCTGCGGATTCGGCTGGCTGGCCGAGCGCCGCAGCAAGAGGCCCGAGCCGCCACCTGCGAGCTAGGAGCCTGGGCGGTAGAAACACAAGCGGCTGCGGCTCGTGGTTTTGGCCAGCTTTTCCGCTCATTTTCGTTAAATAGCTACGGCTATTCGCCTCAAATGATCGAAAAATCTGCCTCAAAACCACTTTGCCTCGCTCACTTGGTTCCTACGGCCCACGCTCCTAGCCCGGATTATTCATCAGCGTTGGTAGCGAGCCGGTTCAAGGGCATGTCCGGCGTGGCTTTCGCGACCGAGCAGTGCGCAGGCGTAGCCGACACTACGTCGAGCACTGCGACCAAGCGAAAGCTGCGCCGGGCGTGTCATTGGGCCGGCGCAGTAGAACGTTGGTGAATAATGCGGGCTAGGAGCCACTGGCGAGCAGGCCGCGTCTGGCCCATAATCAAACGATTGTTTGAACGGAGCTCGTATGCCTACTCCAACCTGGCCCAAGCTGCTGAGCCCGCTCGATCTCGGCCATGTCACCCTGCCCAACCGGGTCCTTATGGGTTCCATGCATACAGGCCTGGAAGATCGTGCGCGCGACTTCGACAAACTGGCAGCCTTCTTTGCCGAGCGTGCTCGTGGCGGCGTCGGGCTGATGGTCACCGGCGGTATTTCGCCGAGCATTGCCGGCTGGCTGAAACCGTTTGGCGGGCGCATGTCGATGCCCTGGCACGTCGCGCGCCACCGCAAGGTGACCCGCGCCGTGCATGACGAGGGCGGGCGCATTTGCATGCAGATTCTGCATGCCGGTCGCTACGGCTATCATCCGCTGTCCGTAGCCCCCTCAAGGCTGAAGTCGCCGATCACGCCGTTCACGCCCCGCGCCCTGTCGGCACGCGGCGTCGAACGCAGCATTGCTGACTTTGTCACCAGCGCCCGCCTGGCTCGCGACGCCGGTTACGACGGGGTGGAGATCATGGGCTCGGAAGGCTATTTCATCAACGAGTTTCTGGCCCTGCGCACCAACAAGCGCACCGACCGCTGGGGCGGCAGCTATGAGAACCGCATGCGCATGGCCGTGGAGATCGTGCGCCGCACCCGCGAAGCGCTGGGCCCGGACTTCATTATCATCTACCGCCTGTCGATGCTGGATCTGGTCGATGGCGGCCAGGAGTGGAGCCAGATCGTGCGTCTGGCCAAGGCCATCGAAGCGGCCGGCGTGACCCTGATCAACACCGGCATCGGATGGCACGAGGCGCGCGTGCCGACCATCGTCACCAGCGTGCCGCGAGGCGCCTTCAGCTGGGTCACGGCGGCCATGAAGAAGGAGGTCGCCACCCCGCTCATCACGACCAATCGCATCAACATGCCGGACGTGGCCGAGCGCATTCTCGAAGCCGGCGAGGCAGACATGGTATCGATGGCCAGACCCCTGCTGGCCGACCCCGAATGGGTCAACAAGGCACGCAGCGGTTCGGCTCGCGCCATCAACACCTGCATTGCCTGCAACCAGGCTTGCCTCGATCACGTTTTCGAGAACCGTCGTGCTTCGTGCCTGGTCAACCCGCGCGCCTGCCACGAAACCGAGCTGCGTATCGAACCGGCTGCGACTCCGCGGCGCTGTGCCGTGGTCGGTGCCGGCCCTGCGGGACTCGCCTGCGCAAGCACCCTGGCCGAGCGCGGCCACAAGGTGACGCTGATTGATCAAAGCGCGAACATCGGCGGGCAATTCAACATGGCCAAGCGCATCCCGGGCAAGGAAGAGTTCCACGAAACCCTGCGCTACTATGCCTACCGCCTGGAAACGCTGGGGGTTCGCCTTGAGCTGGGCAAGGCCGCTGTCGCAGAAGACCTGCGCGACTTTGACGAAGTGATCGTCGCCACCGGTGTGCGTCCGCGCGACATCTCGATTCCCGGCATCGAGCATCCCAAGGTGCTTGGCTATGCTGACGTGCTGCGCTCCGATGCCCCCGTCGGCCGGCGCGTCGCCATCATCGGCGCCGGCGGGATCGGCTTCGACGTGGCCGAGTTCCTGGTCCAGCCGCCGCCTTCACCCACCACCAATGTGGATCGCTGGCGCGAGGAATGGGGAGTGGATCGCTCGATGCACAATCCCGGTGGCCTGATGCCGCGCGAGGTCGAGCCGCCAGCCCGTGAAGTCTGGCTGCTGCAGCGCAGCGAAGGTCGCCCCGGTCGCCGCCTCAACAAGACCAGCGGCTGGGTTCATCGCGCCACGCTAAAGGCCAAGGGCGTGACCATGCTGGGCAACGTCAGCTACCGAAGGATCGATGACGCGGGCCTGCACGTGACAGTGGACGGGGAAGACCAGGTCTTGACCGCAGACAACGTGGTGATCTGCGCCGGGCAGGTAAGCAACAGCTCACTTGCCGACACCCTGGCAGCCGCCGGCATCAGGCACCATGTGATAGGCGGCGCCGACGTTGCCGCCGAGCTGGACGCCAAACGCGCCATCGACCAGGGCACACGCCTGGCAGCCGGAATCTAGCGCGGGCGCTGGCGCTGGCGAAGCGACGATTGTGCTGTTATTTCGACCCTGGGCATGCTCGCACTCCTGCGGTTTCAGTCGCGCCGCCAGTAGCGCTCCATCTCCAGGTAGGTGAACGACGCCGACCAGGTGATCAGCACAAATCCGGCCAGGGCCTCGGTACCGACCAGGAAACGAATCGGGCCGACGGGAATCACGTCACCGAAGCCGACAGTCGAATAGGTCACTGCGGAGAAGTACACGTGATCCAGCAAGGACGCTGCGGCAATGCCGTGGATGTCCCCAAAGCGGATGTCGAACTTGAGCAGCAGGAAAATCACCAGGGCGAAGATCCAGATCTCCGCCACATGCACCGCGAGCACACCAAAAATCCCGCGCAGAACGCGCCGGCGCCTTTGCGAACCCATGTGCGACAGGTGCGATGAAAGGAAACGCAGCGCCTCGTAGTGCAGGAGAACGCAACCGCTGACCGCGACGAAGGTGGCCAGGACAACCAGCAGATTGATGCCCCAGTGACTATAGTCGCTGGGGACCTCTGCCACCTGTCTCGCCACTGTCTGCCATCCGGAAACCATGGGTTGTTCTCCTCGGTGCAGCGGTTGTCCGATCGAGTCGCCTCAGCGCTTCTCGATCGGGGTGTAGTCCTGGTCTTCGGGACCGATGTAGTTGGCACTGGGTCGGATGATTTTCCTGTCATCGCGCTGTTCCATCACGTGAGCACTCCAGCCGGTAGTGCGCGCAATCACGAACAGCGGCGTGAACATGGCCGTCGGCACACCCAGCATGTGGTACGCCGAAGCACTGTACCAGTCCAGGTTGGGGAACATCTTCTTCATGTCCATCATGACGTTCTCGATCCGTTCGGAGATTTCGAACAGGCGCGGATTGCCGCCGTCGTTGCACAACTTGCGGCTGATCTCCTTGATGATGGGGTTGCGCGGATCGCCAACCGTATAGACCGGATGGCCGAAACCGATGATGACCTCCTTGTTGCCGACACGCTCGCGAATGTCTGCTTCGGCCTCGTCAGCATCGCGATAGCGGCTGATGATGTCCATCGCCACCTCGTTGGCACCACCGTGCTTGGGACCGCGCAACGCACCGATGGCACCGGTAATCGCCGAATAGATGTCCGAACCGGTACCGGCAATCACGCGCGCGGTGAAGGTCGACGCATTGAACTCGTGTTCGGCGTACAGGATCAGTGACTTGTCCAGGGCATCGGCATGCATCTCGCTGGGCGGCTCGCCGTGCAGCAGATGCAGGAAATGCCCCGCCGTGGTTTCGTCATCGGTCTCGGTTTCGATCGGCTTGCCGTTCTGGCGGAAGTGGTACCAGTACAGCAGCATCGAGCCGAAACTGGCAATCAGGCGATCGGCGATATCACGCGCGCCGCTGACATTCTGGTCGTCCTTTTCCGGCAGCACCGTCCCCAGCGCAGAGCAGCCCGTGCGCAGCACATCCATGGGGTGCGCAGCAGCCGGCAGGCGTTCCAGAACGCCCTTGACCTGCGAGGGCAGCCCCCGCATGCGCTGCAACTTGGCACGGTAGGCCTTCAGTTCCGACCAGGTCGGCAGATAACCGTGAACCAGAAGATGCGCCACTTCCTCGAAACTGGACTTGGTGGCCAGGTCCTTGATGTCGTAGCCACGGTAATGCAGGTCATTGCCACTGCGCCCGACCGTGCACACTGCCGTGTTGCCGGCAGCCACGCCCGACAGTGCGACCGATTTCTTGGCCTTGGGCTTGTTGTCCTGGGTGCTGTCATTCATGCGTTCGTCCTCGTTCTGGTCTTGTATGTTGTGTGACTGCAAGCCGTCAGCGGTGGGCGGGGAATGTCTTCGCTGGCAGGCTGGCGCGGACGGCTTGCCGCTTGCCCGCTCGATCTTCGCGGGCATGGCCCGCTAGGGTTTGTCTTCGGCGAACAGCTCGTCCAGCTTCTGCTCGTATTCGTGGTAGCCGAGAAAGTCGTACAGCTGCTCGCGGGTCTGCATGCTGGGTACAATCGACTTCTGGGTACCCTCGCGGCGTACGGTCTGGTAGAAGTTCTCTGCCGCCTTGTTCATGGCGCGATAGGCGCCGCAGCAGTACAGCGCAATATCGACATCTGCGCCGCGCAACTCGTCGGTGGTAAAGAACGGGGTGGAGCCGAATTCGGTCAGGTTGGCCAGGATAGGCACCGCCACCGCCGCCTTGAAGCGCCGGTAATCATCCAGGGTCTTCATCGCCTCCGGGAAAATCATGTCGGCACCGGCCTCGACATAGGCCACGGCGCGCTCGATGGCCGCATCCATGCCCTCTCCTGCTGCCGCATCGGTACGGGCCATGATCACGAAGTCATCGTCGGACCGCGCATCCACGGCGGTCTTGACGCGATCCACCATTTCCTGCTTCGACACCAGCTCCTTGCCCGGTCGGTGCCCGCAGCGCTTCTGTCCGACCTGGTCCTCCATGTGCACCGCCGCCACGCCCACGCGCTCGAACGAGCGGATGGTGCGGGCGATGTTGAATGCACCACCCCAGCCGGTATCGATATCCACCAGCAGCGGCATCTGCGTCGCCTCGACAATGCGCCGCGCATCGGTCAATACGTCTTCCATGGTGCTGATACCGAGGTCGGGCATGCCCAATGAATTGGCCGCCACGCCGCCACCGGACAGATACAACGCCTTGTAACCGGTACGCTTGGCCATCAGACCGGCGTAAGCCGTGATGGCGCCGACCACCTGCAGCGGGTTCTCCTCGACAAGCGCGGCGCGAAAGCGGGCACCTGCAGACTGGGCTGGACTCATGCGGCTCCTCCGGGAAGGTCGATACAACCGCTTATTGTAGTCCATCACGGCAATGCCGTGCCCGGCACTGGCGCGCCGCATGGATCGAGCGGCACCGCTCTGGGCGCGTCGGCACGGCGCATCACATGCGCATTGTCCTGAATGCCACCAGGCACGCTAGCGCCGCGCGAGCCCCACGGCGGGATTCCGTCCGGTACCCGACACCTCTTGCAAAGACGCCTGGCTGGCGGATGCCTTCGGCGCCGAGGCGCTCGGCAAACGGCAGGTAAATTCACCATTGGCGCCCTTGCGGCACATCTCCGGCGGTCCGTATTCGTCCCAATAGTCGGCCAGCCCGATCTTGCGGACGAAGCGGCTGAAGGCCGGGGTCTCCAGCACACCCGGTCGCAAGCCGTTGAACAGCCCGGACATCAGCATGGCGTCGTTGTTGGTCGGCGCGGCCGCGGCCAGGTCGAGTCCGCGTTCGGCATCGCCCATGCACACCAGCACGTAGGGCACGACGGCGGCGAGTACCTTGGGTCGGGTCGCGAGGTAGCTGTCGATCAGGCGTGTGGCTTGCGGTCTGGCGCTGGCGTCGCCGGTGCAGGCGCGCGCGAATACCGCGGCCGTTCCGGGCGGGAAGCCGCGCGCGAAATAGCTCAACCCCTGCGTCAACGAACGGGTGGCCGCAGCACGATCGCCGCGCGCCCGGTCCAGCCGGTACTGCCCAAGTCCGACGAAGCTCAGCCCTGCCTCGTCGGCGCGTTGCAGCTGTTGCTGCGCGATGCCGAGCTCGCCATCGACGGCATGAATGCTGGCGCGCCACATCAACGCGTTGGGCAGCAGCGGGTCGATCTCGAGCACGTGGTCCAGCGCGTCCGCACCCTGGACAAGGTAGCCGGTCATGACCAGGTTGGAGCCGTTCCAGAAGTTGGTGGTGACATCGTTCGGGTTCAGTGCCAGCGCACGCGCCATTTCCTCGCGTCCCTCGCGATAACGGCGCTGGCCGACCGCAATCACCGCAAGCACTGCGTGCGGTTCGGCCAGGCGTGGATCCAGCACCGATGCCTTGCGCGCATTGCTTTGTGCTTCTTGCATGGCCGCGGTGAAACCGACCCCGGTGTACTGCGCCCACACCGCCTTCAGCGTCGCCATGCGCGACCAGGCCTGTGCGAACTGCGGGTCCAGGTCCACCGCCTGGCGCAACTGCGCCATCGCCTCGTCGAAGTGCGTTCCGTCACGGCGGTTGAAGGTGGCCGTGGCCTGCAGATACAGGGCGTAGGCTTGCGGATTGCGGGTACCCACATCCACCAGGCGCCTGGACTGGCTTCCGGACAGCGTCACTTTGAGCTGGTCGGTGATCTTGCGCGCGATGGTTTCCTGCAGCGCGAAGATGTCCCCGAGGTTGCCATCGTAGGCCTGCGACCACAGCTGGAACCCATCGCGGGTGCGGACCAGCTGCGCTGTGATGCGCACCTTGTCGCCTTGTGTGCGCACCGAACCCTCGAGCACATTGGCCACACCCAGCGTCGCGCCGATGGTGCGCGGGTCGGCATCCCTGCCCTTGAAGCGGAACGAGGAAGTGCGGCCCGCCACCTTGAGTCCGTCCACCCGCGCCAGCGCATTGAGAAGCTCTTCGGCGATGCCGTCGGAGAAGTAGCCCTTGTCGTGCTTCGGGCTCAGATCAGTGAAGGCCAGCACGGCGATGGACTTGGCCGGTATGGCCGCCTCCGCCGCGGATGGCGCGGCAGCACTACCATTGCGCGCCATCCCGCTGTCGTCAGCACCGGCCGTGGAACCTGCAAACCGCCACATCAGTCCGCCACCGATCGCCAGCAGCAGCGCCAGCAGCAGCAACTCCGTGCCGGTGACCCTCTGCGCGCCGCGCTCGCCGTGGTACCAGGCCAGCAGCAGGGCGACGAAGAAACCCAGCACAAGGGCCAGGGTGAGGCCGCGCTGCACGCTGGCAGGCCAACCGAACTGCTGCGCGATGATATCGATGCCCTGCAGCAGCGCGAAGGCGAAGGCCACATAGGCCAGCGCCCACTGCACCAGCTTGCGTTGCCTGAGCCTTGCCCACAGTTCAGTCACGGCCGTTGTCCCCTGCATGCCCATCTTCAGACGCAGCTTGCCACGATTTCGGCACGTTGACCTCGAACCTGATCTTCTCCAGCTGCTCCGGCGCCTTGCCTATCCTGCGCAGGAAGGGCAGCCAGCGCGGATCGGAATGCAGGCTGTCGAACAGGCTCTGCGGCGCGATGGAGACCAGGTCACCGTCGTGGTACTGCACCGCCTTGTCCAGCCACGCGAACGCCTGGTCCGCCTCGCCGCAGTAGGCCTTGTCGTAGGCGATGGCGTAGGGGTCGTTCGTGGCGTGGCTGGCAATCAGTGTCTTGAACGCCTTTTGCGCATCGGCCCTGCGACCCAGCGCGCAAAACACCGCCGGCAGGCCGATCATCCGCCAGCGATCGCTGGTCTCGCGTTCAACTTCGGTCAGTGCGGCTTGCGCGTCGCCCTTGAGCATCAAGGCCATGCCCAGCCGGTAGTGCGCAAGCCCTCGGCCCGGGCTCAGGCTCAGCAGCGTGCGGTTGGTGGCAATGGCCTCGTCGAGGTGACCGGCATAGAACTGCACGCGGCCCAGGTTGTAGAGCGCCGACAGGTTCACCGGGTCGCGGCGGACGATGGCGTGCTTGAGCGCCAGTGCCTCGTCCAGGCGATCGAGATTCATCAGCAGCGTGGAGGCCACGCCAAGCACCTCGAGATTGGTCGGATCGAGAGCCAGGGCCTGCTCGACGTGCCCTGCCGCACCACTCAGGTCGCCATCGGCATACATCGCGATGTAGCCGAGCCCGGCCCGCGGCGGCGCGTAATTAGGGTCAATCGAGATGGCCTTGCGCGCCGCCGCGCGCGCGCGCTCATAGCCATCGCGACTCGGCAGCAGGCCGATGGCCGTCTCGTCGGTGAGGTTCGACGCCAGGCGGTCCCAGGCCGGCGCGTAGTCCGGGTCGATGGCCAGTACCTGGCGCAGCAGCGTATCGGACCTGGCAAATGCGTCACGGGTCAGAGTGCGACCGAGCTCCCTGGCCTGCAGAAACAGCACGTATGCCTGCGGGTCGGTCGCTCGCACCTGCGGCGCCGCACCCAGCAACTTCACCTTCAACGCCTTCACCACTTCGCCGGCGATCTCGTCCTGGATCCTGAAGATGTCATCAAGCTTGCGGTCGTAGCGTTGCGACCACAACTGCCGGTCCGTGGCCACATCCACCAGCTGCGCGGTGATGCGCACCGTGTCGCCCGCCTTCTGCACCGAGCCTTCCAGGATGTGCGACACGTGCAGCTTGCTCGCGATCTCGGGAATGGAAATGTCCTTGCCCTTGAAGTGGAACGAGGAGGTGCGTGCCGCGACCTGCAGTTGCGGAATCTTCGCCAGCTGGTTCAGCAGTTCCTCGGAGATACCGTCGGAGAAATAGTCCTGGTTGCTGTCCGCGGACTGGTTGACGAACGGCAGCACGGCGATCGAGTTGGGCGGCGCCTTGAATGCGCGCGCGTCACCGCGCAGACCGTCCCCCTTGTGCCAGACAAAGGTGTTGGTCAGCAGCAGTACCACGGCCACCAGCAGCACGGCGATGATCCAGCGATCCATCGTGCGGCCGGCATGCGCCCTGACCGAGTCGGCCGGATCGATCTGGCTTTCGCGCTTCAGTCCCTGCGGGGTGAATTCGAACAGCCAGGCGAAGGCGAGAAAGAACGGAAAGCCGATCGCGGCGGCGACCAGGAACCAGCGCACCACCCAGTCCGGCGCACCGACATACGGCGCCAGCTGCGCAATGCCCTGCGACAGGGCCCACACCGCACCGACATAGAGCACGCCGGCACGCAGCACGTTGCGGCGCCTGAGTTCGGCCAGGACGTTCATGCCATCACTCCGGCAATCCCATCTTCTTCAGCAGCGCGGCATAGCGCGGATCGCCGACCAGCCCGGCCATCAGAGCATCGCTCTTGAGAAAGCTCAGACCGCCATCGCCCTGCTCGAGTGCCTTGTCGAGCCATTCGAAGGCCTTGTCGTATTCGCCGCGCCACGCGTACGCCTCGGCAATCTGGTAGGAACCGTTCTTGCCGTATTTCGCAGCGGCTTCGTCCACGGCCTGTTGTGATTGGCGGCGATGCCCCAGCGAATGTTCAGCCATGGCGATCCCCGCCAGAGAATAGACATCCTGGCCAGCCCGGAACGTCGCCAGGGCATCGCTCGCCCTGCCCTGCACCAGCTCGACGGTTCCCAGACCGAAACCGGCCAGGATCGAATCGGGGCTGATGTCCCGGCCGCGCTGCATGGCCTTGAGGGCGCCGTCCTTGTCACCCGTGACCAGCATGGCACGACCCAGACAGATCCATGCGTAACTGTTGAGGGGATCCAGCCGGATCGCCTTGCGCGCCTGATCGACAGCATCCTGATGCCTTCCCAGCGCCATCGACAGGCGATAGTTGCCGAGCTGCACGTCGGCACTGGCAGGATCGAGCTGCAAGGCCCTGGCGAAATCGGCCTGCGCGCCGGCCCAGTCGCGGAAGAAGGCCGAGCGGGTCACGCCGCGCGCGGCATAGGCCTCGGCCAGGCTCGGCGCCCTGGCCACGGCCTGGTTGGCCACGTCCAGCGCATGCTGCTTGCTGGACGGATCGCCCGCCAGATCGGCAATCAGATACTGCGCATCCGCCAGGCCGACCCACGCCGCACCGTAACCGGGCTCCAGGTCGATGGCGCGCTGGAAGCCGTCTGCCGCCTTGCGCCAATCCGCCGGGGTATCGCGGTTGTAGAACGCTTTGGCCAGCAGGTACTCGTTCCAGGCTTCGGTATTGCTGCTCCGGTAGGGATTGCTCAGGTGCTGCTCCGGCAGCAGCTTGACCTTGAGCGCATCGACCACCGCCGCGGCAATCTCGTCCTGGACCTTGAATACGTCGGTCAGCCTGCGGTCGTAGGTCTGCGACCAGATCTGCGAACTGTCGGAGGCACGGATCAGTTGCGCGCTGATACGCAACGTGTCGCCGGACTTGCGCACGCTGCCTTCCAGAATGTGGGAAACATCGAGTTTCCTGGCGATGGTGGCGATATCGACGTCCCTGCCCTTGAACGAGAATGACGAAGTGCGCGCAATCACGCGCAACTGTGGCAGCTGCGCCAGCATGTTCAGCAGTTCGTCGGACAGGCCATCGGAAAAGTATTCCTGATCATGCGTCTGGCTCATGTCTACAAACGGCAGGACTGCAATCGAGTTGGCGCCTTCCGTGTCCGTGATGGAAGCCAACCCTGCGGGCACAGAGGCAGCCGCAGCAGCTGATTGCAACGGCGGCTGCGGTGCACGCGCGAACTGCCACAGAAAACCGCCGCCGATGCACAGTAATACCGCCAGCACGATCACCTCCATGCCGGTGACGTGCTGCGCGCCGCGCTCGCCGTGGTACCAGGCGAGCACCAGCGCGGCGAAGAAGCCGACGAACAATGCCACGATCAGGCCTCGCTCGACGGCCTCGGGCCAGGCGAATCGCTGCGCCACGATGTCCACGCCCTGCAACAATGCGAACGCAAAGGCGATGTAGGCCAGCGCCCACTGCACCAGCTTGCGCTGCCTGAGCCGGTCCCACAGTTCAGTCATGCCCGGTCGCTCCGCTGGCCGAGGCCGGCTTGTGGTCGGCGTACTTTTCCAGCAGCGCCTGGAAGTCCGGATCCTTGCGGATCGGGTCCCAGGCCGGGTCGATCCACAACATGACCGGCGAGTACCACATGCCGATACCCGGCGTCGCCAGTGCCTGCGACAGCACCTGCACGGCCATGGCTGCGCGGCCTGCCTGTGCATAGCGCTCTGCGCAGCGTTCCAAAAGCAGAGGGAGGTAGATGTGGTCGCTGCTGCCTTTGGCAATCGCCAGCACTTCAGCTGTATCCGCCAGGCCGGCCCGGGTCTGGCCCAGGCCCAGCTCGGCCCGGGCGACCCTGATCAACGGCACCGCCTGGTTGATCACAGGACTGCTGGCCATCGCCGCATGCTGCGCGCGCTCCTTCGGCAGCGCCCTGGCGTAGTCTTCGCGCGCCCTGGCCGTTTCTCCACGGAGTCCATGCAAGTAGGCAAGTTGCAGGGACTTGGTGCCACGCACCATGGGAGCAAACACGCCCCGCGAATAGGGAATGGACTGCAGCAGTGTCAGCGCCTGGTCGTACTTGCGAGCCAGGGTCAAAAAGCCGACCCGTCTCAATGCCAGCCTCGGGTTGTCTCCCTGTACCTGTGCAAGCGCCTTGGTCAAGTCACCGTCGCGATAGACGGTCGTGACTGCGAGACAGACCTTGGCGTTGACGTTTTCCGGGTCCAGTGCCAGCGCACGCTGGCAGGCCTGCTCCGCGTGGTCATACTGGCTGGTCGCCATGTAGGTCGAGGCCATTTCAAAGGCGAGCACGGTGTTGCGCGGATCCAGAGTCAGCGCCTGCCGGAACATGCCGATGGCTGCGTTGAATCTGCCCTGGCGGCGCAATACGTAGGCTTTGGCTGCCATTGCATCACTGTCGTTGGGACGCAGGGCAAGGGCTGAGGATATCGCTTTCAGCGCAGCAGCGTAATCGCCCTTGCCCCAGTATTCGTGAAACCCCAGCGCAAGATGCGCGTCGGCCAGGTCCGGCGCCAGCTTGAGTGCCTGTTCGGCCTGGGTGAACGCATCGGCATTCAGCGTGGCGGTGTTATCCCCATCGCCGCCAAACCAGGCGAGTGCGCTTTCCATGAACGAGAGCCGCGCACGTGCCTGGGCAAAATTCGGCAGCCTGGCGATCGCCTGCTGGTAGAACTTGATCGCCTGCTTCATCGCCGCCGTGTCGTAGTTGACCGAGGCACGCTGGGCAAAGTATTCGCCCTGCAGATACAGGTCGTTGGCGGCCGGATCGTCGCTCAGAGCCGTGGCCAGGCGCTTGCTCTCGGCGGGCGAGAGCCTGGCCTTGAGGGTATCGGCGATCTTCTGCGCCACCTCGCCCTCCACGCTGAACACGTTCTTGAGCGTGCGTGTGTAGCTGTCGGCCCAGATGTGGTGGTCGTTGCGTGCATCGATCAGCTGTACGTTGACCAGCACCTGGTCGCCCACCTTCTGCACGCTGCCTTCCAGGATCGTGGCCACGCCAAGTTGCCGGCCTACGGTCTGCAGGTTCTCCGGGTGACTGCCGTACTTGAGGGTCGAGGTGCGCGAGATCACTGCCAGGTCGCCGATGGAGGCCAGCTTGGTCAGGATCAGGTCCTGCATGCCGTCGGCAAAGTATTGGTTGCCCTTGTCTTCGCTCAGGTTCTCGAATGGCAGCACGGCGATCGACTTGGCCGGAATGCTTGCCGCATGCGCAGGCCCGGGTACAGCCGCGGAATTCGCGCCAGCGGGCGCAGCGGCAGCAGTGACCTTCACGGGTGGCGCCCCGGAACCGGCGAAGTGCCAGATCAGGAAGCCTCCGATGCCAAATATCCCCGCCAGCAGAAGCAGTTCCACACCCGTCACGCGCTGCTGGCCGCGTTCACCGTGATACCAGGCCAGCAGCAGGGTGATCACCAGACCCAGCGCAAGCACGCCGAAAGCCAGATGCATCACGGTATCCGGCCAGTGGTAGCTGTCGGCCGCCAGATCCAGCACCTGCAACACCGCCCAGGCACCGGCCAGGTACGCCAGCGCCCACTGCACCAGCTTGCGCTGCCTGAGCCGGTCCCACAGTTCAGTCATGCCCGGTCGCTCCGCTGGCCGAGGCCGGCTTGTGGTCGGCGTACTTGTCCAGCAGCGCCTGGAAGTCCGGATCCTTGCGGATCGGGTCCCAGGCCGGGTCGATCCACAACATGACCGGCGAGTACGACCAGCCGACGCCGGGACTGGCGAGCGCCTTGGCAAGCAACGGCACCGCCAGGTCGGGACGCCGTGCCTCGGCGTAGAGCGCCGCGGCGAATGGCAGGCGACCGGTACCCTCCGTATGGTTGTGACTGTCGCGTATCAGGGTCAGGGAACTGGCGATCGCATTCAGCCCCTTGGCCGTGTGGCCAAGACCAAGCTCGGCAGAGGCAAGGTTCTGCCATACGTCCGCCTTGGCAAGACCTTGCTGCTGCTCGAGTTGTGCACGCATTTTCGGCAGCGCCTGCGCGTACAGTGGCCGCGCCCGTGCCGATTCGCCCATCAGCCGGTACAGTTCGGCCTGCTGCAGCGCCCTGGAGCCGGCGGCCCCGAAGTTCTCCAGCGTGTCGGGAATGCCATCCAGCAGTGCCAGCGCCTCCCGGTAGCGACGCTGCAGGGTCAGCAGGAACACGCGCTGCTGCTTCAGTGTCGCGGCCTCGCCTTGCACTTCAGCCAGCGCCCGCGGACATGTCGCCGCTTGCGAGCAGGAATGCGCTGGAGAGATAGACTTTCGAGATCAGGCTGTGCGGGTCGAGGATGAGCGCGCGCCGCAAGGCGCGTTCGGCTTCGGGGTAGCGATTGATCATCATCCAGGTCAGCCCAAGATGAAAGGCCTGCGTGGCGTTGCGCGGATCCAGCGTGGACGCCTTCTGCAGCGAGTCGATCGCGGCCTTGAAGCGGCCCAGACGACGCTCTGCCCAGCCCCTGGCCGCCAGCGCGTCGGCATCATTGGGCTTGAGAGTCACTGCCGCCACGAAAGTCTTCAGCGCACCGGCGTAGTCATTGCGACCGTACATGTCGCTGTAGCCGAGTGCGAGTTGCGCGGCCGCAAGCGTCGGCGCCAGCTTGAACGCCTGTTCGGCATCGCGGCGCGCGGCGGCAATCAGTGACTTGACGTCCATCCCGCCGCCGCCCCACCAGGCGAGTATGCTTTCCGCGTAGGACAGCCGTGCGTAGGCCAGCGCGAAATCGGGCGCCTGCGCAATGGCCTGTCGGTAGAGCGGAATCGCGGCCTTCACGCTGGCCGTGCCGAAATTGATTTCGGCTTGCCGAAACTGATACTCGGCCTTGAAGAACAGGTCGTTGGCGGTGCTGTCATGGCTCAGGTCGGAGGCCAGACGCGCGGTATCGGTCGGCGAGAGTCGGGCCTTGAGCGCATCGGCGATCTTGCCGGCCACCTCGCTCTCGACGCCGAAGATGTTGTCCAGCGTGCGCTGGTAGTTGCTGGCCCACAGATGCGCGTCGCTGCGCGCATCGATCAGCTGCACGTTGATCAGCACCTGGTCGCCGGCTTTCTGCACGCTGCCCTCCAGCAGCGTGGCCACGCCGAGTTCGGCCGCTACCTGTTTCAGGTTTTCCGGACGGCTCTTGTACTTCAGGGTCGAGGTGCGCGAGATCACCTTCAGATCGCCGATGTCGGCCAGCTTGGTCAGGATCAGGTCCTGCATGCCGTCGGCGAAATAGGCGTTGTCCTTGTCCGAGGACAGATTCTCGAACGGCAGCACGGCGATCGACTTGGCGGGGATCGAGGCATTCGAGGCAGGCATCGTCACCGGTGCTGCCGAGTCACGTCCTGCCGAAGCCGCAGCCGGCGTAGCCGATGCCTTCTCTTCCGGCACCGGCGAGCGTGAGAACTGCCACAGGAAGCCGCCACCGATGGCCAGCGCCAGGGCGATCAGCAGCAGTTCCGGGCCGGTGACGCGCTGGCGTCCCTGCTCGCCGTGGTACCAGGCCAGCACCAGGGTCACGACAAAGCCCACGATCAGAGCCAGCGTGCAGCCGCGCTGCACGTTGTCCGACCAGCCAAACTGATGCGCGACGATATCGATGCCCTGCAGCAGCGCGAAGGCAAACGCCACGTAGGCCACCGCCCACTGCACCAGCTTGCGCTGCTTCAGGCGTGGCCACAGATCAGTCATGGCTTCCCTCCCGGTACCGGCAGACCGACCTTGTGGCAGAAGGCGGCGTAGCGTGGGTCGTTCTTGTAGCGCTGGAGGGGCGGATCGATCAGCAGGTACTGGATACCGGCATCACGGTTGTTCCAGGCGCGATCCAGCCAGTGGAACATCCCGTCCGGATCCTTGCGCAGGGCATACAGCTCGGCGATCTGGTAGGACGCGGTGTCGGCGTACTTGTCCGCCATGCTCTTGAGTACGGCATCGGCAGACGGGCGATCGGAACCCGTCAGCAACAACGCGGCTCGTGCGAATTCGTGCCAGAAACCCGGCGGTACAAGCTTGGCCGCCGCGACGGCGTCGGTCCGGTCGCCACGCGACAATTCAGCCAAGGCCAGACGCGCATGCAAGGGCGCGCGTCCCGGTTCAAGTTCGATTGCCTTGCGCCAGACTGCCACCGACGCGTCGTACTGCCACTGGCCGTCCAGGTCATAGGCAAGGTTGCGGTAGCGCTTCGCATTCAGTGGATCGAGCGTGATCGCCTTGCGGTCCAGCATTTCGGCCTGGCGGGGCTGCCCCATGGCCCGCAAGACCCGAGCCCTGAGGTCGATGCTGTCCAGCGCATCCGGTGCCAGCGCCGCCATCGTGTTCGCCTCGTCGCGCGCGCCCTGCCAATCTAGCTCGACGCCAAGCAGGATCAAACCCCGCGCATAATGTCCAGCCAGCAGATTCGGGGCCAGTCGCAGCGCGGTATCAGCCGCCGCGCGCGCTCTCTTGATGCCTTGCCGCTGCTTGCCACGGGTATCGGCATACACCAAACCCAGGTCCGCCCAGCGAATCGAACTCGCCGCATAACTGCGCGCATAATCGGGATCGATGCGCACAGCCTCGGCGTACAGGGCGATGGCCCGTTGGTCGCCGGCCTCCGTATAGGGCTGGGCATTGCCCTTGAGATAGGCCTCGTAGGCGGCGAGGCTGCCGCTGGGCGGGCGGTCGCTCTGCACCACGGCGCCGAGAAGCTTGGCCTTCAGGGCTTCGGCGACCGCGTGGGTGATGTCATCCTGCAGCTTGAACAGGTCCCGGTAGGCCTTGTCGTAACGTTGCGACCACAGCGAGCTGCCATCGGCCGCGTTCACCAGCGACACGCTGACCCGCACCTTGTCGCCCTGCTTCTGCACCGATCCTTCCAGCAGATGCGCCACCCCGAGCTGCCGCGCGATGACGCGCGGATCGAGCTTGCTGTGGCGGAACTGGAACGAGGAATCGCGGCTGATGACCTTCAGGCTCCGGAACTGGTTCAGCGCGATGATGAGGTCCTGGGACAGGCCGTCGGAGAAATACTGCTGCTGCGGATCGCCGCTGTCGTTGTTGAATGGCAGCACCGCCACGGACTTGGCGGAGACGGTCGTGCTGTAGGGTGCAGCTGCGGCCACCGGGCGCGCGGCAGCCGTTGCCGTGGTCGGGCTCGCCACGGCGTGCTCGTCCATGGCCGGCGTCCTGGCGGGTGTCGACCCGGTGAACTGCCACAGGAATCCGCCGCCGACGGCCAGCACCGCGGCCAGGATGATCAGCTCGATGCCGCTGACGCGCTGGCGGCCCTGCTCGCCGTGATACCACGCCACAATCAGGGTGAACACGAATCCGATGCACAGGAGCAGAATCAGGATCTGCTCGGCCATCGCCGGCCAGCCGAATCGCGTGGCGACGATGTCCACCCCCTGCAGCAGCGCAAAGGCAAATGCCACGTAGGCCACCGCCCACTGCACCAGCTTGCGCTGCTTGAGTCTGGTCCACAGGTCCGTCATGGCCCGGCGCTCGAGGTCGGCGGCGCCGGATAGTGCTCCAGCGGCGGATGGTAGCGGGCGTATTTCTTCAGCAGGCCCTGGAACGCGGGTGATTTCCGGATCGGATCCCAGGCGGGATCGATCCACAGCATGACCGGAGAGAACCACTCACCGACCCCCGGCGTGGTCCAGCGCCGCCGACAAGCACCGGCACGGCCTTGTCTGCACGGCCGGCCTGCGCATACCGCTGGGCCCGCAGACGCAGCATCAGGTAGCCAATGAGGATGGTCGTTGCCTTGCGCGGCAACGCCAGGCCTTGGCGGTCGGCATCCGGCCCGCGGGTCCGGCCCAGGCCAAGCTCGGCCTGGAGCGACGAGGTAACGCCAGCGCCTGTCGGCTCGGACTGCCGGCCAGCGCCGCGCATTGCGCACGCGCCTGCGGCAACGCCCTGGCATAGTATGCGTGCCTGCGCGCCGGAGCGCATATCACAGAGGCGACATGCAGCGCCTTGGCCTGCCGCAGGCTCGTCCATCCGGGCAAAGTTGTCTTGCGAGTCGGGCATGGATTGCAGCAACGTCAGTGCCTGCCCGTACCTGGCGGTGCCAGGTCAACAGGTACGACACGATAGCTGCTTCATGCCGGGGCATCGTCCCTTGCACTTCGGCCAGCGCCCGCGTCAGGTCGCCGCTGCGAAACACGATCATGATCGGCGGAGGTAGGCCCTGGCAATCACGTTGTGCCGGGTCGCAGTGCCAGGGCGTGCCGGAAGGCGCTGTTCGGCCTGGGCGTAATGGCCGATCGACCATAGGTATTGCCCAGATCCATCGGGATACACGGACGTCGCGCGGATCCAGTGCCGGCGCCTTGCGCAGCAGGCCGATCGGCCGGCCTGAACCTGCCCTGGCGACGCAGCACGTAGCCTTGGCGCCGCCAGCGCCGGCATCGTTGGGCCGCAGGGCCAGTGCGGCGTGAACGCCTTCAGCGCTGCGGCGTAGTCGCCGTTGACCGTACATAGTCGTACAGCCCAGCGCGAGGTGCGCATCAGCGAGATTCGGCGCCAGCTTGAGCGCCTGTTCGGCCTGCGGCGCGCATCGGCTATCAGCGGCTGGCGTCTTTCCTGTCCGCCGCCACCACCAGGCGAGCTACGCTCTCCGCCTAGGACAGCCGCGCCCGCGCCAGCGCGAAATCGGGCGCCCGGGCGACGGCCTGCCGGTACAGGGCGATCGCGGCCTTCACGCTCGTCGGGTCTGAAGTTGAGGCCGGCCATGTGGGTCTGATACTCGGCCTGGCAGGTACAGATCGTTGGCGGCGCGTCATGCGCTCAGGTGGAGGCCAGGCGCCGGCTTCGGCCGGCGAGAGTTTGGCCTTGAGCGCGTTGGCGATCTTCTCGGCCACCTCGCCCTCGACGCCGAACACGTTCTTCAGCGTGCGCTGTGTAGACTGCTGGCCCACAGGTGCGCGGTCGCTGCGCGCATCGATCAGCTGCACGTTGACCAGCACCTGTTCGCCGGCCTTCTGCACGCTGCCCTCCAGCATCGTGGCCACGCCCAGTTCCTTGCCGATCGTTCTTGCAGGTTCTGCGGGTGACTGCCGTACTGCATGGTCGAGGTGCGCGAGATCACCTTGAGATCGCCGATGTCGGCCAGCTTGGTCAGGATCAGGTCCTGCATGCCGTCGGCGAAGTAGGCGTTCTCCTTGTCCGAGGACAGGTTCTCGAACGGCAGCACCGCGATCGACTTGGCCGGGATGCTCGAGGCTGGTGCCGTGCTTTCGGGTGTTGCTTTAGCGGAGCCGGCGTGGGCCGACGACGTGTGCATGGCCACGTGCTGATTCACGTCGAGCGTGCCCCGCGGCGTGAATCGCCACAGCAGCGCGCCGCCGATGGCCAGCAGCAGCGCCACGATCAGCAGCTCGGGACCGGTGACGCGCTGCACACCGCGTTCACCGTGGTACCAGGCCAGCACCAGCGTCAGCACGAAGCCCAGCGCCACCAGGCCGAATGCCAGATGCATGACCAGGTGCGGCCAGGTGTAGTTCTGCGCCGCCAGATCCAGCACCTGCAGAAGCGCCCATGCACCTGCAGCATAGGCCAGGGTCCACTGCACCAGCTTGCGCTGCTTCAGGCGTGCCCACAGATCAGTCATCGGCGGCTCCCTGGCGGGCCTGATCCGGCAGCCGGTGGGCGTATTTGCTCAGCAGAGCCTGGAAGCGCGGGTCCTTGCGGATCGGGTCCCAGAACGGATCGATCTTCAGCAGCGGCACGGAAATCGAGTCGCGCAGCGGCGCAGCCAGCGCTGCATCGAGCGGCGCAATGGCCGCATCGTCATCGCCCAGCAGCACACGGATTTGTGCCCGCTTGAGCTCGGCCAGATCGTCGTAGTTGCTGCCATTGTGCCTTGCCATCCTGAGCATGTCGCCGAGTGCCTGCAGCGCCTCGTCGCGTTGTCCCAGGCCCGCGTAGATGTTGGGCAAACCGGACTGGACGTACATCGCGGTTTCACTCGATTTTGCCCCGGGAGATTTCCTGGCCAGGCTCAGGGCCTGCCGGTACATCGCCTTTGCGCCCCCGGTGTCGCCCGACAGGCGATCGACCTCGGCACGCAGCATCGCCACGCGCATCGGTGTAATGTCGCGGCCACCGGGCTGCAATTGCTGCACGGCATCATGCGCCGCTGCGTAGTCGCGTTTGAGCAGGAGCAGCTCGACCCGTGTCCAGACGATCTGCGACTCGGATTGCAGCGCGGCCGGCGCGCGGTCCAGCGTTCCCCGTGCTGCCTCGACGTCGCCATGCTGCAATGCGGCCAGATACGCGAGTCCGGACCAGATCTCGGGATCATCGGGCGCCAGCGCCAGCGCGCGATTGAAGCTGGCGCGGGCCCGCTCGTACCGCCCCAGCGCCTCCCATGCCTGGGCCAGATACATGGTCCGATCGGGGGAACGCGGATCCAGCGAGACGGCGCGCTGCAGCCCTGCGACAACCGCTCGATTGTCGCCCTTTATCCAATCGATGTAGGCGATGGCGGCCTCGACATCGGCATTGTTCGGCAAGCCTTTGCGCGCGATCCTGAATTGATCCAGCGCACCATCGTAGTCGGCACGACAGAAGCGATACGCATAGCCGAGTACCAGATGCCCCAGCGGCAGGTCCGGTGCCAGCGCCAGCGCATGCCGGGCATTGGCCAGGGATTGCCGGCAGTTCGCCTCGGAACTGTCGATACTGGTGTACATCAGCAGGCTCTGACTTCCTGCCAGCTTGGCCCAGGCCTGCGCGAAGTCGGGATCATGATCGACGGCTTGCCGGAAGGCCGCCACGGCCTTGGGCAGCAACTTGAAGTTTGCGGTCGACAAGGCCTGGTCGCGCAGGCGTTCACCCTGCAGAAATGCATCGTACGCGGCCGGGTTCTTGGTCGGCACGTTGCTGACTGCAGATACCTCGGCCGGCGACAAGGTTGCCTTGAGCGCATCGGCGATCTTGCCGGCCACCTCGCCCTCGACACCGAAGATGTTGTCCAGCGTGCGCTGGTAGGTACTGGCCCACAGATGGGCGTCGCTGCGCGCGTCGATCAGCTGCACGTTGATCAGTACCTGATCACCGGCCTTCTGCACGCTGCCCTCCAGCAGGGTGGCCACGCCGAGTTCGGCCGCGACCTGTTTCAGGTTTTCCGGTCGGCTCTTGTACTTCATGGTCGAGGTACGCGAGATGACCTTGAGCTCGCCGATGTCGGCCAGCTTGGTCAGGATCAGGTCCTGCATGCCGTCGGCGAAGTAGGCGTTGTCCTTGTCCGCGCTGACAGATTCTCGAATGGCAGCACGGCGATGGACTTGGCGGGGATGCTGCTCGCCGGAATCGGGTTAGGCTTCGCAGCCGACGCCGCGGCCACAGGCACCGGCTTGGCAATGGTTTTCGCGGTCAGCGATCCGGTACCGGCGTAATGCCAGATCAGGAAGCCGCCGATGGCGAATACCCCGGCCAGCAGCAGCAGCTCCACCCCCGTCACCCGCTGCTGCCCGC
The DNA here is from genome assembly GCA_963800395.1 of uncultured Gammaproteobacteria bacterium. Lineage (GTDB taxonomy): Bacteria > Pseudomonadota > Gammaproteobacteria > Xanthomonadales > Rhodanobacteraceae > DASSBG01. The sequence goes on along the minus strand of CAWDBD010000002.1, from coordinate 274,346 downwards.
GCTCGCCGTGATACCAGGCCAGCAGCAGGGTGATGGCCAGGCCCAGCGCGAGCACGCCGAAGGCCACATGCATCACGACATCCGGCCAATGCCAGCTGCCGGCCGCCAGGTCCAGCACCTGCAGCACCGCCCAGGCACCGGCGATGTACGCCAGCGCCCACTGCACCAGCTTGCGCTGCTTCAAACGGGCAAGAAAATCAGTCATCGCGATCCTGGCTCTCCGGCAGTGGCAGACCCACCTTGTGGCAATAGGCCGCGAAGCGGGGATCGTTCCTGTAGTGCAGCACCAATGGATCGGTGAGCAGATGCTGGATGCCGGGGTCGCGCTGGGCCCAGGCCCGATTCAGCCAGTGGAACATCGCATCCGGATCCTGGCGCAGTGCCTGGACTTCGGCTATCTGGTAGGCGCCGTTGTCGGCGTAGTCGTCGATCAGGTGCTTGAGCGCTGCGTCGGCGGCTGCACGATCGTCCCCGACTTGCAGGGCGACGGTCATCGCGAAGTCGTGCCAGAATCCGGGCGGCTCGCCGCGGGCGGCGGCAAGCGCCCCGGCCGCGTCGCCGCGCTGCGCGCGGATCAGGGCCAGGTTGGCATGCATGCGGCTGTCCTGCGGTGCCAGCTCGATCGCCTTGCGCAAGGCCGCTTCGGCCGCGTCGCCCTGCCCGGCCGCCCACAGCAGCAATGCCAGTGATTCGTGCGCGCCGGCATTCAGCGGATCGTGTGCGACCCGTTGGCGCCCCATGTCGATGGCGGCATCGGTCTGGCCGACGGCTTTCAGTGTCTGGCGCATGATCGAATAGGCGAAGCCGCTGTGCGGCGCCAGTTGCAGCACGCGGCGCGCTTCGCGCAGGGCGCCGTTCCAGTCGAAGTCGGCGCCGAGCAACAGGTAGGCGCGCGCATAGTGCGCCCGGCCCAGTCCCGGATCGATCCGCAATGCAGTGTTGGCCGCCTGCCTGGCTCGCGTATTGGCGTCCTGCGCCTGTTCCCCACCCAGGAACAGGTCGGCCAGGAAGCGCCAGCCCGTGGCCTCGACCGCATAGGCCGTTGCATAGTTCGGGTCGAGCTCGTGCGCCTGCTGCAACAGCGCGATGGCGCGACGCAGGCCCGCTTCGGTTCGCGGCTGGGCCATGGCCTTGAGGAAGGCAGTGTAGGCGTCCAGGTTGCCGCTGGGTGGCCGGTCGCTCTGCGCACCGCCCTCGGCCGAGGCGAGCAGCCGGGTCTTGAGTGCCGCGGCGACCGCCGCGGTGATGTCGTCCTGCAGCTTGAACAGGTCCTTGTACGGCCGATCGTAGTGCTGCGACCAGAGCGTGCTGCCATCGGCGGCATTGACCAGTTCGGCACGGATGCGAACCTCGTCGCCCAGGCGCCGCACGCCGCCGTGCAGCAGGCGTGCGACCCCGAGCCTGGCGGCGATCGTCGACATGCTGTCATGGCTGTCGCGGAACTTGAACGAGGAGTCGCTGTTGATGACCTTCAGGCCACGGAACTGCGACAGCGCCGTGATCAGATCCTCGGAAAGCCCGTCGGAAAAGAACTGCTCGCTCTTGTCACCACTGTCGTTGGCGAACGGCAGCACGGCGACGGACTTCTGCGGGACCGAGGCCGTGGCGGCGGGCACGAGGTCGGGCTTTTCCATCGATGTTCGTGCGCTGGAGGGGCTGGCCTTGCCGGGCTGCGCGTGCAGCGACTGATCGGACGCAGCCGAGGCCCACCACATGAACGCACCACCGAAGCCGAGCACCAGGGCGATGATCAGCAGTTCCGTGCCGCTGACGCGCTGACGTCCCTGTTCGCCGTGATACCAGGCCAGCAGCAGCGCGACGAAGAAGCCCACCACCAGGGCCAGGGTGATCGCGCGCTGCACACTGTGCGGCCAGGCGAACTGCTGCGCGACAATGTCCATACCCTGCAGCAGTGCAAAGGCAAAGGCGATGTAGGCCAGCGCCCACTGCACCAGCTTGCGCTGCTTGAGGCGTGCCCACAGCTCAGTCATCGGCGCCCTCCGGCCGGTGTGTGGCGGATGCGCGATCCGCAGGCGCGGCCAGCAGTGCCTGAAAATCGGGATTGTTGCGCAACGGATCCCAGATCGGATCGCGCTTCAGCCGCTCGAGCGTCATGAAGGTACCGGCGGGCATCGCCAGCAGGCGACGGATCTGGGCCAGCGCCAGGTCGTCATCGCCAGCCCAGGCAGCGATCTGCGCCAGGCCCGACACCTGGAAGGCCCCGAAATAGCCGTCCCTGCTGACCGGCAGCACGGCCATGGCCTTGCGCGCGGTGGCGATCGCCTGCGCCCGCCTGCCCAGACACACCTGCATCCAGGCCAGTTGCTGCAGCGCCCCCAGGGACGTCGGATGGCTGGCAACCTCGGCCTCAAGCTCGGTCTGCAGCGACGAGCATGCCGCACGATCGGGCGTCTGCCCTGCCGCCATGCGTATCACGATCCGCGCCACGCGACCGGTGCGGCGCTCGAACGCCGTTGCGACTGGCGCGCTCTTCCAGTCGTCCAGGGCTGCATCGAAATGCCGGTCGAAGAAATCGGCATAGACACGCGGGTTGATCAGGTTCATCACATCACCCGACCATTGACCGGAGGCAGCGATGCGCCAGCCGGGCGGATCGCGGTAGACGGCCCGTGCGGCAGCGACATCGCCGGCACCGAACAGCTTGCTCAGCATCAGGATGTCCTTGCTGTTGGCATCGTCGGGCGCCAGGGCCAGGGCGCGCCTGAGATAGCGCTCGGCCTCGCCGTAACGCCGGAGCATGGCATCGGTCTCGCCGATGGCGCTGGTGATCTGCGCATCCCGGGGTGACAGCTCCAGCGCCTGGCGCAGAAAGGACACGGCCTGTTCGACATGCCCGTCGCGACGCGCGACATAGCCGAGCCCGGCGATCGCCTCGGCGTTGTTCGGTGCCAGTTGCAGCACGTGATTGAACGCGTCCCTGGCCTTGTCATAGCGACGGAAGCCCCAGTACTGGTAGTAACCGAGCGCCAGATACGCCTCGGGTAGCGCCGGTGCCAGCGCCAGTGCATGATCGATCGTGGTCTTGACGCCGGCCATTTCCGCATCCGACAGCGGCTGCGTGTACCAGTGCCGGAAGAGCTGGCTGTAGGCGAGCCGGGCATAGGCCAGCGCAAACCCCGGATCCAGTTCGGTGGCACGGCGATAATCGGCCGCCGCGGCGCGGAAGGTGGATTCCTTCCAGGTCAGCCAGGCCTGCTCCAGCTTGTATTCGCCCTGGAAGTAGGCATCCAGGGCAGCGGGATTCTGAGTGGGCACCTTGGCCACGCTGGCGGACTCGGTGGCGGTCAGCCTGGCCTTCAGGGCATCGGCGATCTTCTGCGCGACCTCGCCCTCGACGCCGAAGACGTTGTCCAGCGTGCGCGTATAGGCCTCGGCCCAGATGTGCGCATCGCTGGCGGCATCGATCAGCTGCACATTGATCAGCACCGCGTTGCCCGACTTCTGCACGCTGCCTTCCAGAATCGAGGCCACGCCCAGTTCGCGGCCAACGGTCCTGACGTTGTCCGGGTGGCTGGCGTATTGCCGGGTCGAGGTACGCGAGATGACCTTCAGGTCGCCGATCGCGGCCAGCTTGGTCAGGATCATGTCCTGCATGCCGCTGGCAAAGTATTCGTTGTCCTTGTCGCCGCTCAGGTTCTCGAACGGCAGTACCGCAATCGACTTGCGCGACGGCGCCTTGGGCGCCGGCTCGACCACCGTGGCGGCAGGGGCGGCCTCGGCAGCAACGGCCCTCGACGATTCGGATCTGCCTGGCAGCCACAGACGCCAGGCCAGGATCGCGATGGCCAGCAGCAGCACCGCAATGATCACCCCGTTGAGCAGCTGCCCGATGCGACGATGATCATCCTGCGGCCTGGCCTGGGGTGAATCTGCAGGCTGGGTGCGACGCACGCCATCGGGCGTGACCTCGAAGGCCCAGGCCAGAATCACCGCGACAGGAAATCCGATCACGATCAGCAGCACCACCAGCTGTGCCGCCCAGTCCGGCATGTGGAACACCGGAAAGATCTGCGTCGCCACCTCGATCAGCAGCCAGCCCACGACCGCGTAGGCCACGGCCACGCGCCAGACATGGCGACGCCTCAATTCGGCAACAAAACCCTGCCTTCCGGTCACAGTGTGCCCCAGGCAATCCCGCCGGCAACCGACCGGCCTCCAAGCTTTCAGTGTGGGTCAAGGACGCCGGGCGTGCAAGCCGCAATACCTCCCGGATGGGCGATGAAGTCGGTGCCCTGCAACAGCGCGAAGGCAGAAGCCGCATGGGCCACCACCCACTGCTCCAGCTTGTGCTGCTTCAACCGCTGCCACAGTTCAGACGTCCATTCCTGCAGCGTGACTCGGAAGCCATGGCTTGCCACAGGCCAGGCACTGATATCTGACCTCGCCATGCAAGGTGGTGACTTCTTTGGGTCGCTACCGTACCGTTTCCCGGCTGCCAACTTGCTGACCGACGAACAGGCCCGGCACCCCCATTGCCGACTCGACGAACACACCGGTCCGGTGCCGACTCTGCAAGTGATGCATGGCTCGGCGCGGAATCACGACGCCTGCCCACGCTTGACCAGCAAGCTGATCAGCCGCGCGGTCTCGCGATCCAGTGCGTCAAGCGCATGGACTTCGGCACCGCAAATGCCATATCGATAGGCCAATTCATTGTCGACCTCCCGGCTGCTGGCAAGCGCCGCGATGTCGTTGCGGAATTTCGATACCCCGACCTCCTTGCCGACAATGTCGGATTGCTCAAGCAACGCTCCGAAAGCGAGATTCTTCATCATGAACCGGTTCCACACGCCGTCTCTTTGCCGCAGCGCGTCGGAATACAGGCGATTGACATCGTCCAGATCACGTTGCCAGCGGCCGATGGCATCCCGGATCTTCGGGTTCTCGATTCGACGCAAGCCGCCGGTATCGGTCAATTCGTTCAGCGCCGTGAGATCCGGTGCAAATACATAGATGCGATTCACGTTGACGAATCGCTGATTGAGTTCCTTCCCGGAAATCGTCGGTGGGTCTTTCTTGAAGGCAGACCGCAAGGCCTTTACATCATGCTGCTGCCCGACCAATTGGGCTCGAAAATCCTTGAAATATGCGCGATTGTCTTCCAGTTGCATTCGAAGGCTGATCAGCTGCTGGTTGAGTTCGGTGCGCGCGATGCGTGCCGCATTCCAGTCCTGCACCTGCATGCCGATGAACACGCCCAGGATGACGATCACCAGTTCGATGAACACGCCGGTCCAGTGCTGCTGCTTCAGGTGATCGGCGATGCGGCGCAGGATCATGGGCCCTCCCTCGCCGCCGCAATCACCGTTGCCAGTTGTTGCTGCTGCTGCCTGATCTGCTCGATCTTGCTTTCGGTGATGCTCAGCTGGTAGTTCAGCGCAGGCTGCAGGCCGCTCGTTTGCCGCAGAATCTCGGCGGCATGGGCGATTTGCGCAGGCGCAAGCTTCACGTGGCAGGTCTTCGGCAAGCGCATGATGAACAGGTCGCCCTCTGGCCCGAACCGGTCCCCGCAGGACGCCTTGATGGCCTCCTGTACCGGGTACGGAAGGACGCTGCGCACCAGCTCCCGATAGGGCGCATGCGCGCGGGCGATGGGTGAATCCGACCATGGATAGTCGTAATAGGCCATCAACTGCGCGCGCAGTCTGGCATCGCGGATCAGATCAATGGCGCCGGTCGATTTCATTTCGTCATAAGTCGAGCGGTTGCTCGATGGATCCATGATCTGGGTCGCCTGGTAGGCGCTGGTCACCCAGGTATCCGGATCGACCGAGTCCGGTGACTGCAGGCCGCGTATGGCGTCCCTGGTGTAGCCGGCAACGACTTCAAGATAGTCCCTGCTGGCCTGCAGGCCGGCCTTCTCGCTGGCCAGATCACCACGCAGCTGCTGCAACAGCACGTCGGCACGCTGCTGCTCGGCGCGCGCGCTGGCCCAGTCCTGAGCCTGCAGGCCGATGAACACGCCCAGTATCAGGATCACCAGCTCGATGAGGACGGCGGTCCAGTCCTGGTTCTTCATGCGCCTTATGGCTCGGGAAAGAATCATCGCGGGGCATCTCCGTAATCCGGGCGGCAGGACTCACCAGCTCGATGAACACGCCGGTCCAGTGCTGCTGCTTCAGGTGATCGGCGATGCGGCGCAGGATCATGGGCCCTCCCTCGCCGCCGCAATCACCGTTGCCAGTTGTTGCTGCTGCTGCCTGATCTGCTCGATCTTGCTTTCGGTGATGCTCAGCTGGTAGTTCAGCGCAGGCTGCAGGCCGCTCGTTTGCCGCAGAATCTCGGCGGCATGGGCGATTTGCGCAGGCGCAAGCTTCACGTGGCAGGTCTTCGGCAAGCGCATGATGAACAGGTCGCCCTCTGGCCCGAACCGGTCCCCGCAGGACGCCTTGATGGCCTCCTGTACCGGGTACGGAAGGACGCTGCGCACCAGCTCCCGATAGGGCGCATGCGCGCGGGCAATGGGTGAATCCGACCATGGATAGTCGTAATAGGCCATCAACTGCGCGCGCAGTCTGGCATCGCGGATCAGATCAATGGCGCCGGTCGATTTCATTTCGTCATAAGTCGAGCGGTTGCTCGATGGATCCATGATCTGGGTCGCCTGGTAGGCGCTGGTCACCCAGGTATCCGGATCGACCGAGTCCGGTGACTGCAGGCCGCGTATGGCGTCCCTGGTGTAGCCGGCAACGACTTCAAGATAGTCCCTGCTGGCCTGCAGGCCGGCCTTCTCGCTGGCCAGATCACCACGCAGCTGCTGCAACAGCACGTCGGCACGCTGCTGCTCGGCGCGCGCGCTGGCCCAGTCCTGAGCCTGCAGGCCGATGAACACGCCCAGTATCAGGATTACCAGCTCGATGAGGACGGCGGTCCAGTCCTGGCTCTTCATGCGCCCTATGGCTCGGGAAAGAATCATTGCGGGGCATCTCCGTAATCCGGGCGGCAGGACTCGCCTGGCTTCTGCGGGTGCTTCAGGCGCCGCTGCAGGCATTTCGACGACCGCACAAGGACATTGCTGTATTCAATCCATTCGTGCAGGCGGTCCATGTTCTGCGCAAACGCCGGTTTCAGCGCGCCTGACGCGTCGTAGAACGACGAGGGATCGCCGAGCCGCGGCAGAATCTGGCTGTCGACAAACTGGGCATAGCGCGTGTACTTGGCTCCGATTCCCTCGCGTTCCGAGTAGTAGAAGCCGAGATCGAACATCAATTTCGGATCAACCAGGTCGGCCAAGCCGGCCTGCATTGCAGCCTTGAACACGAAATCCGGTGGCGTGTCCGAGCCGGGCATGCGCTTGTAGTAGGGTGGCAGCTCCTCGCCGCGCGCCCGCGCTGCCTTGAACGCCGCCAGCCCCCGCGTCACCTGCCGCGCAAAACGCTCCTGCACCTGGTCGAAGTCATGCAAATCCGCGCTCATGCCCTGCACGAGCACGGTGAGGCGCTGGCGTTCCTGGCGCGCCTGGTTCCAGTTGTCCACCTGCAGACCGATGAACACGCCCACTACCACGATTCCCAGCTCGATCAGAATGGCCGTCCAGTCCTGCCTCTCAAAATGGGCAAATGTACGCTCGGACCTCATGTTGCAATTCTCCCCTCTCAGGATTCCATTACCGACGTCACTCTGATCAGCCACCAGGCACAGCGCGGACCACTCCCCACGACGTCAGCATGAGATGGCTGGGGCGGCCTTGACGAACCATGGTGCAGATGTCTGCCGGCGTGCCGGATATGTGATGTGCTCGGGTGGCGGCCAATGCAAGCCGGATTCGGCAAGGCGCGCCTTGAGTCTATGCACATCCAGGTCGGAGGGCGTGCCGCACTGCCACTGCACCAGCTTGCTTTGCCTGAGGTAGGCTCGCGGGCTCATTGCGTCTCCTTCATATGCCGGGCAATACGTTTCAGGGTCATGGCACAGCCTTTCCCTCGGCTTTCGGTCCGGCGCCGAGCGCGCCGAGCGCATCGGCAACGCTGTTTCCGGTACCGCCGATGTTGAGAACGGCGCTGACTGCAAAGCTGTACTGATAACGTAGATTGGCGAGAACGGCCGGGTCGTTGCGCAGCGCCGCAGCGACGGCCTGGAGGGCCTCGGGTTTGACGTCCAAAGTACAGTTTCTGGAAAAACCGACGATCAAACCCCGCTTGTCGCGCACATCGCTGCAACCCTCCCGTATCGCCACTTGCATGGTTACCGGGATGATCTTGCGCACCGTCTGGCGATAGGCCGAATCGAGACCCATGCTGTAGACGTCTCGCGGCGTATCGAATGCATAGTATTGCGACAGGCCCGCCTCGACCGCCCCTGCCGGCAGCAGGTCGAGATGGCCGGAAGAAACGATCTGGTCCCAGGTCGCACGCGCCGTCGGGTTGTAGATGATTTCAGTCGCGCGATAGGCATTGACAACCAGCGCACGCGAGTCGGATTCGGGCGCTCTCAGGAGTGCGTCCGTCTTGCGCACGCTGTCCAGTACGGCGGAGTAATAGGCGACTTCTGCGTCAAGCGCGGCCTTGTCCTGACTGAGGTCACGAGTCAGCCGCTGGACATAATCCCTGCCGAGACGGGCGTCGGCCTGCGCCGCGTTCCAGTTGGATACCTGCAGGCCAAGGAATACGCCGGCCACCAGCAGCACGAACTCGATCAAGATGGCCGTCCAGTTCTGCTGCTTCAGGTTCTGGGCTAGGCGGCGAAGGATCATGACGCCGTATCCCGAATGTGTCGCAAGCCCTGCAATACGGGCTGGTTGGCTACCTGCAAGTCGGTCAGTGCAGTCTGGGTGTCGGCAAATCGCTTCTGCAGAGCGGGAACAAGCCTGGGCAGGGCCTTCAGGGCATTTGCCGCTGCATGGATCTTCTCCTGCGGGATGGCCAGCGCGCACGGATAATCGAGCGAGCCCTTGATGGCGCTGTAATCCAGTACGGTCGCGTAGCGATCACCGCAGTGAGCCAGTAGTGCGGCCTGAACCGGGGCCGACACGGTCTCTCGAAACAGCCTGCGATATTCCGAATCCCTGGTCTGCTGCGCGATCTGCTCGAGGTCCGGATTTGTGAAAACGGCAATGGCCGTTCTTCGCAATTTCTGGTCCGCGATCAGGCTTATGCTTCCGGTGGAGACCAGTTCGTCATAAGTCGCGCGAAATCGGTCATTGTATTTGTATTGCGTGGCGCGATAGGCGTTGACCATGAATTCCTCATCGGACAGGGGAATGTCACCGGCAAGCGCGTCCAACACGCGGCGCTGGTTTGTATTGATGTCGTGGTTGTAGGCGATGACGTATTCGTATCCCCAGGCTTCCTTGCGCAGATCGTCGATCAGACGTGCGGTGAACACGGCGGCCTTCTGCCTGGTCTCGCGCTCCTCGTTCCAGTTCGAGACCTGCAAGCCGATGAACACACCGATGATCACGATCGCCAGCTCCGTGGCGATGGCGCCCCACTGCTGTTGCATGAAGCGCTGCACGAAGCGGCGGAAGATCATGGCGTGCCCTGCCCCGTGGCCGCCCTTGATCGCATGATGGTGCCTGGGTCGTTCACCACGTCACTCCGGGAAATCCATGTTTTTCACCAGCGCCGCGAAGCGCGGATCGTCGCGCAGGCTGGCGATGGTGGGATCGTAGCGCAAGCGCGCCATGCCGGCATCGTGCTGTGCGTAGGCACGCCGCAACCATTCGAAGGCCTGGTCGTTTTCGCCGCGCCAGGCATGGATTGCGGCAATCTGGAAAGCATAGCCCGCCGCATATTGTTGCGTCAGTGCATCAAGCGCCTGTTGCGACTCGCGCATGTTGCCCAGGGTGTATTCGGCCACTGCGGTGCCCGCCAGAACCCAGGGCTCTTCCAGGATCAGGCGAAAATGGTTCAGTGCGCTCTCGGCATGGCCGGCCTGCAACTCGTCATAGCCCAGCAGGTAGTGCCCCCAGGTCGCGCCGGGATTGATCTTGATGGCTTGCCGAAATGCCTCGTCCGCGGCCGCAATTTGTCCGTCGGCCTGCAGCAGTCTCCCGAGCCCCTCCCACGCGTGCACGGACAGGGGATCGAGGGTGGTAGCCTTGCGGCTCATGGCAATGGCTTCATCGTGTCGATTGAAGATGAAGAACAGGCTTGTTGCATAGTAGTTCAGCAACGCGACGTTGTGAGGATCGAGCGCGAAACCCCGCTCGTAGTCGGCCCGTGACCCTTGCCAATCCCATGTCCTGTTGTAGCGAAGCAATCCGCGGCTCGCATAGCCCTGGGACAGTTCCGGCGCCAGAGCAATGGCACGCTCGGCGGCAGCGAATGCCGCCTTGACGTCGCGTGCGGATTTCTTCGGGCTGTCTTCATTGTTGGACATCTCGTCCGTGGCAATGGCCAGCTCCGCCCACGCGTTGGCATAGCCGGGGTCCATGGCGACAGCCTGGCGCAGCACCCGCACCGCACGCGGGTGTTCGCCTCGCATCTCCATGTCCTTGCCCAGCAGGTAGAGCTGGTACGCTTCGGGATTCTGGGTGCGCTGCAGTCCGGACGGCTGCTGAGAAGGCAGCAGCTTGAGTTTGAGTGCGGCCACGACGTCGCTGGAAATTTCGTCTTGCACCTTGAAGATGTCGGTCAGCTTGCGATCATAGGTGTGCGACCACAGATGCGAACTGTCGGCAGCGCGGATGAGCTGCGCGGTGATGCGCAGGGTATCGCCGTCCTTGCGCACGCTGCCCTCAAGTACGTTGGCGACATTCAGTGCCTTGGCAATGGTGGCGATATCGACCTCCTTGCCCTTGAACGAGAACGAGGACGTGCGCGCGATCACGCGCAGTTGCGGTACCTGCGCAAGCTGGTTCAGCAACTCCTCCGACAAGCCGTCGGAAAAGTAGTCCTGTTCCTTGTCCGAGCTCATGTTGACAAAGGGCAGAACGGCAATGGAGCGCCCCGGCGTGCTCGTGGCTGTGTGCTTGCGCCCCAGCAACTGGTTGGTCAGGAGCAACACCACCGCCACGGCGAGTACGCCGATGATCCAGAAATCCAGCTTGCGACTGGTGGCGTGCGCCGCCGAGTCGGACGGATCAATCTCGCTTTCACGCTTCAGGCCGCCGGGCGTGAATTCGTAGAACCACGCGAACGCAACCCAGAAAGGAAAGCCGATCACGGCGGCGATCAGAAACCAGCGCACCCACCAGTCCGGCACTCCCACGATCGGTGCCAATTGCGCAAAACCCTGCGACAACGCCCACGCCGCGCCGATGTACAAGACCGCCGCTCGCAGCACGTTGCGGCGCTTGAGTTCGGTCAGCAGGCTCATGGCGTCTGCCCCGCCACGCTGCGAAGTTCGTCGAGCACCCGCTTGTTGGTCACGGTCAGGTTGGTGATGCGGGTATCCAGATCGATGATGCGCTTGCGCAGCGCCGGCACGATGGCCGGATTGCCGCGCAGACCCGTCCACCGCCTCATGCAGCGCCCGCGGCAGACAGTCCCGGCTTGCACGGATAGTCCAGTACACCCTGAATGGCGCTGTAGTCGCCCACCGTCCCCAGCCTGTCACCGCAATGCCTGCCCAGCGCACGTTGCACTGCGAGCGGCACCGCTCATGCGAAACGCCGCGCGGTAGCGCGAATCCATGCCTTCGTCCACCAGATTGATGATGGTGGCATCGTTGTAGACGCGCATGGCCGTGTCACGCAGGGCCCGGTCCCGGATCAGGGCGATGGCACCGGTCGATATGAGCTCGTCGTAGGTGGCGCGCGTGCGCACCAGGTTCATGTACTGGCTGGCGCGATAGGCGCTGATCATCAGCGTTTCGTCGTCGACCGGCGCCCTTTCTTCCAGCCCGGCGAGCGCGCGCTCGGCATTGGCCCGTACCTCGCGGCTGTACTGGAGGATCAGCTGGTAGCGCCAGTCCTCCTCGCGCAGATCGGTCTTCAGGTGTGCGGTGAACACCGCCGCCCTCTGGTTGGTCTCGCGTTCCTCGTTCCAGTTGGTGACCTGCATGCCGATGAACACGCCGATGATCACGATCGCCAGCTCGGTGGCGATGGCGCCCCACTGCTGCTGCCGGAAACGCTGGGCGAAGCGGCGGAAGATCATGACACGCCTCCGCCAGGCGTCATCTGCGCACCCGTCCGGCCACAGGCCCGGTGTGATGGCCATGCATCACTCACTGCTGCCGCCCGCCGCAACATCCGGCTTCAGTAGCGCCTGGAATCCCGGCTCCTTGCGCAGCGGATCCCAGGCCGGATCCAGCCTCAGCAAGGCACGCGTGGCCCCGCCCGGTTGCCGCAGCGAGTGCCCCAGGGCCGAAATGGCCGCCTGACGATCGCCGGCCACGGCCTGCAGCAGCACGGCGATGATGATAAATCGAGCTTGCGGCCGATGTGGCGATGCTGCTCGGGGGCACGGGCGGCAGGCGAATGTACCGGCTCGGTGCGGCGCACGCCCTCGGGTGTCATCTCGAATGCCCAGGCCAGCACTACCGCCACCGGGAATCCCAGCAGCACCAGCACCACGATTGCCGTGGTCAGGCTTTCGGGCAGATGCAAGGCCGGGATGATGGTAGAGCTGATCTCGATCAGCGCCCAGCCGACCACGGCATAGGCTACCGCCACACGCCAGACGTGGCGACGACGCAACTCGCTGAGAAAGCCTGGACTACCCATCCCGAACCCCCCGGAATTGGTGCTGCAAGATGCGGCACACAACCCATTTTTGCACGTTTGCGCTTGCGTGGGATACTTTTCGCCCCCATTCAGCCTTTGTCGCGACACGTGCGGCACACTGCAACGAATTCCATCAGGACACTGCTCATGACCGACCGTCGCAAGTATGGCAAATCGACCGAAGCGCTCAGCCGGCTCACTCCCGAGCAATACCGGGTGACGCAGGAAAACGGGACCGAGCGCCCGTTCGAGAACCCGTTCAATGACCACCACGAGCCCGGCCTGTACGTCGACGTCGTGTCGGGAGAACCCTTGTTCACCTCGCTGGACAAGTTCGACAGCGGCTGCGGCTGGCCAAGCTTCAGCAAGCCGGTAGAGAAAGGCAATGTGGTTGAAACCAGTGACAAGAGCCACGGCATGATCCGCACGGAAGTACGCTCCAGCCACGGAGACAGCCACCTGGGACACGTATTCCCGGATGGCCCGCAGGACGCCGGCGGCCTGCGCTACTGCATCAACTCGGCATCCCTGCGCTTCATCCCGCTCGACGAGCTGGAAAGCGAGGGATATGGTGATTACCGAAATCTGTTCGAAGGAGAACAATCATGAGCACGAGCAACGAACGCGCCGTCCTTGCCGGCGGCTGCTTCTGGGGCATGCAGGACCTGATTCGCAAGCAGACCGGCGTCATCTCGACGCGGGTCGGTTACACCGGTGGCGATGTCGACAACGCCACCTACCGCAACCATGGCAGCCACGCCGAGGCCATCGAGATCCTGTTTGATCCGGCACAGACGAGCTTCAGAAACATGCTGGAATTCTTCTTCCAGATCCACGACCCGACCACGGTCAACCGTCAGGGCAATGATGTCGGGCAGAGCTACCGCTCGGCCATCTTCTACACCTCCGACGAGCAGCGCCGCATCGCCGAGGACACCATTGCCGATGTCGAGGCTTCAGGCCTGTGGCCCGGCAAGGTCGTGACCGAGCTTGCCCCGGCAGGCGATTTCTGGGAAGCCGAACCCGAGCACCAGGACTACCTGGAGCAAAACCCCGGCGGCTACACCTGCCATTTCATCCGCCCGGGCTGGAAACTGCCCCGGCGCAATCACGCGGCATAGCATAGGCCGGAGTCATGCTGTGAATAGGGCATGAGGCCTGGTCCCTGGCTTGATCTGGATTCTGCGACTCCGCCTTCGGCTGCGCGCAGAATGACGCCCTTGTCGGCATGCGTTTGCACACCCCCATTTGCGGCTGCGCCGCAAATCGCCCCCGACTCAGGGGGCTGGACCATGCTGCGCATGGACTCCCCCAAAGTTCGCTGCGCAAACTTCGGGCCCCGGCATGCTGTTTTCTTTCCTATACGCCCATAAGACACCGTCATTCTGCGCGCAATGAGCGCAGCGAATGGAGTCGCAGAATCCATGCTTCGGCAGGCAAGTGGACGGTTAGCTGGCTTGACCTGGATTCTGCGACTCCGCCTTCGGCTGCGCGCAGAATGACGGCTTGTCACTTACGAGGCATGGTCCTGCTGCGATGGACTCCCCAAAGTTCGCTGCGCAAACTTCGGGCCTCGGCATGCTGTTTTCTTTCCTATACGCCCATAAGACACCGTCATTCTGCGCGCAATGAGCGCAGCGAATGGAGTCGCAGATCCAAGCTCCGGTAGACAAATGGACGGTTAGCTGGCTTGACCTGGATTCTGCGACTCCGCCTTCGGCTGTGCGCAGAATGACGGCATTTCGCTTTTCGGCGTTCTTGCGACTGACAGTTTCTACGGCATGCGCTTCCACATTCCCATGTGGTTCAGAGCAGGCTTTCGACGGCCTTGCGCTCCTCGCGCAATTCCTTCTCGGTGGCATCCATGCGGCTGCGCGAGAAGTCGTTGATTTCCAGGTTCTGCACGATCTCGTACTTGCCGTTGGTGCAGGTCACCGGATAGCCGTAGATGATGCCCGGCTCGATGCCGTAGGAGCCGTCTGCCGGAATGCCCATCGAGACCCAGTCACCTTCGGCGGTGCCCAGGGCCCATGTGCGCATGTGGTCGATGGCAGCCGCTGCGGCGGATGCCGCGCTGGACGCGCCGCGGGCCTCGATGATCGCGGCGCCGCGCTTCTGCACCGTCGGAATGAATTCTTGCTCGTACCAGTTCTGTTCCACCTGGGTCAGTGCCGCCTCGCCCTTTACTGTGGCGTGATGGATGTCCGGGTATTGCGTGGAGCTGTGGTTGCCCCAGATGGTCATGTGCTTGATGTCGGTGGAGTGCGAATGGGTGCGCTCGGCCAACTGGCTCAGGGCACGGTTGTGATCCAGACGCAGCATCGCAGTAAAGTTGGCCGGGTCCAGATCCGGGGCATTGGCCTGGGCAATCAGGCAGTTGGTATTGGCCGGATTGCCGACTACCAGCACCTTGACCTCGCGGCTGGCATGGTCATTGAGGGCCTTGCCCTGCGGCCCGAAAATCTTGCCGTTGGCCTCCAGCAGATCGGAACGCTCCATGCCGGCGCCGCGCGGGCGTGCGCCCACCAGCAGAGCATAATCGGCGTCGGCAAATGCCAGCGCGGGATCGTCGCTGGCAATGACACCGGCGAGAAGCGGGAACGCGCAATCATTGAGTTCCATGACCACGCCCTTGAGCGCATCCAGGGCCGGGGTGATTTCCAGCAGTTGCAGGATGACCGGCTGGTCCTTGCCCAGCATGTCGCCGGAGGCAATGCGGAACAGAAGTGCGTAGCCAATGTGGCCGGCGGCGCCAGTGACGGCAATTCGGACAGGTGATTTCATGGGTTGACTCCGTCAATGAAAGTGGGAAGTGGGGAGTGGGGAGTGGGGACGCAGGGTTCTGGCAAAAAACGAATTCCAATTCCCGAGCGCCCATGGCAGGCCGTCACGCCAGTTCGGCAAAGAACGCCTGGATCCGCTCCAGACCCGGCACCAGTTGCTCGGCCGGGCAGGTATAGGAGATGCGCAGACTGCGCGGCTCGCCAAAGGCCGAACCGGGCACGCAGGCCACGCCCTTCGTTTCCAGCAATGCATCGCAAAGATCCACATCATTGTTGATGGGCTTGCCATTGTGCGTCTTGCCAAAAGCACAGGAAATGTCCGGAAAGGCATAGAACGCACCCTGCGGACGCGGACAAACAACGCCCTCGATGGCACCCAGCACCTGCATGACCTGGTCGCGCCGCGCGGCAAACTCCCTGACCTTGGCCTCGGGTACGTCCTGCGGCCCGCTCAGCGCGGCGATGCCGGCAGCACTGATCACCTCGGGCAGACTGGTGATGTGATTGGAATTGAGCGTGGTGACGGCCTTGGCCACTTTTTCGGGACCGGCCATCAGGCCCACACGCCAGCCCGGCATGCCATAGGTCTTGGACAGCGAGTCGACAAAGATGACCCGCTCGCGAAGTTCGGGCCGCGAATGCACAAAGTTGTGGTAGCCGACACCATCGAACACCATGCGGTTGTAGATGTCATCCGTGATGATCCAGGTATCGGGATGCTTCACCAGCACGTCGGCCAGCGCGGCAATCTCGTCCTTGCTGTAGACCATGCCGGTCGGATTGGATGGGTTGTTGAAAAGGAACACCCTGGGTTTGCTGGCCAATGCTTCATCCAGCTGACCCGGGGTCAGCTTGTACTTCTGCTCCGGCGGGCATGGCAGCAACTTGACCTTGGCGCCGAGAATCTCGGCGATGTCCATGTAGCTGGTCCAGTACGGCGTAGGGAAGGCAAACTCGTCGCCCTCGTCCAGCAAGGCTTCGGCCAGGTTGTACAGCACGTGCTTGGCACCAATACCGATAGCACAATTGGCTCGTGTGTACCCGTCCAGGCCAATGCCGCGCATGTGCTCGAGAAAGGCATCCAGCAGTTCGGGCTGGCCATGGTTGGAGCCATACTGGCCGCTGTCGTGGGTGAGCATCTCGCGCACCGCATCGTAAACATGCGGCCCGGGCAGGAAATTGGGCACGCCAATGGAAAAGCTGATGATGTCCTTGCCATCGGCCTTCATCTTGCTGGCCTTCTGGGCAATCATCATGATCAGACTGGGCTTGGCGCGGCTCATGCGCTGGGCGAGCTTTGGCACGGCAGGAATCTCCTCGGAATCAAGCCGTCCATTTTAACACAGGCAGGGACAGCTACCGATGCACCTTCGCCCTGTACAGCGCCGAACCTGAACGCCCTTCTCCTGGCGCTGGTACACGTCACCGAAGCCATGCATGATGGCACGCATCAAACACAAGGGAAGCGCACATGATTCACTGGCTCGTCGTATTCATCATCGGCCTGGTCGTAGGCATCGTGGCAAAAATGATCATGCCGGGGAAGGACCCGGGCGGCTTCTTTGTCACCGCAATCATCGGTATTGCCGGCTCCCTGGTGGGCGGCTGGGTCGCAGGTACCGCGTTTGGCACCGGTGCCGGTGCGACTGCGGCCGGCGCGGGCGTTGGCGGCCTCTGGGGCTTCGTGTTCGCCGTGATCGGGGCGATCATCCTGCTCGCGCTGTACAGGCTGGTGTTCAACAAGAAGAAGACCACCTGACTCGTCATCCGCTCCCGAAAGCAGAAAGGGCGGCCTTGAGCCGCCCTTTCCTTTGCCTGCATGCACGGGTGGGCTGGGTCAGTCGCGCTGGTCCAGCGCGCGGTTCCACTCCTCGACCCGGTCGCTGTACTTGGCCAGCAGGCCGTCGACGTCGCCCTCAAGCGTGACCTTTTCGATCACGTCATCCTGGCGGATGCTGTTCACAACGGCCTGATCGTCTTCCGAAATGACCTCGCCGAACACGCTGTGCTTGTCGTCCAGCCACGGCGTTGCCGCGTGCGTGATGAAGAACTGGCTGCCATTGGTGCCGGGGCCGGCGTTGGCCATCGACAGGGTGCCCGGTGCGACATGCCGCAATTCGGGATGAAATTCATCCTCGAAGCGATAGCCGGGACCACCACGGCCGCTGCCTTCCGGGCAGCCACCCTGGATCATGAAGTCGGATATGACGCGGTGGAAGCCGAGTCCGTCGTAGAACCCGCGCCGCGCCAGATTGACGAAGTTGGCTACCGTGAGCGGCGCCTTGTCATCGTGCAGGTGCAGCCGGATGGGGCCGCGGTTGGTCTCGAAGGTTGCCGTGATGCTCATGATGGCTCCGAATTGGTGAAACCCGGGATTGTACCCGATGGCCATGCGGAACTCGGAACGCGGCGCCGGGAATCGGGTTCAGCAAGCGGCGTGGACGCAAGCCGCATGTCCCTCATCTCGTGATCCCGGCGCAGGCCGGAAGCGCAGTTATCAACCGTGTGCGAACGCGCTGCTCAACCAGTCTGCAGCGCTGCGCAGCAATGCAAACCGGATTTGCCTGCCTTCGCGCACGGCTGGCAACTGCCTCCCGGCCTGCGCCGGAATGACGGCGAGCACGATGCAGCCTCAGTCGCTCAGATCGAGGGTCTCGGCGGTGACGGCGCCGGCCCCGCGCGCCTGCGCCGCGGGTGTCGGCGCATCGGGCAAGGGCTTGCCCCGGAGCACGTGATCCATCATGGCCTGCAATGCACGATAGGCATAGGGCAGCAGCGGGGTATGCACATCACCAAAGCCCGGCAGTGCCAGGAACGCGTCGAAATGCTGGGCATGCGGCACCTTCCAGTAGCGCGGCGAGCGGTCCGCTTCGCGCAGCCAGGCCACATAGGGCTCGGAGGTGAACGCCGTCGGGACCAGCCCATCGTCGGCACCATGCACCACCCAGATAGGCAGATCGGGCCGCGGCATGTGCGCGGCCAGCGCCTCGATTGATGCGTGCAGGGCAGCACTGTCCGCATTTTCACCGGTCCAAAGCTGGCGCAGGCAATCCAGACCCGGAAAGGTCGGATCGACGGACATGTCGGTGCCGCCCATCAGGCCGATGCCGTTGCCGGGCGGGATGCCCGAGGCATCGGCCCACCAGCTCTGGCGCATGGCCTCGTCTATCGGCCCGGGCATGCCCTTGTCAGTCAGGGTTCGATAGCTGAAGCCACAGGGCATGTCGCCGACGCCTCGGCGCAGGTAGGCCGAGGCATAGCCGGCTGCAACTGCCCGCCACACATCGAAGGCTGTTGTCGCTGCGGCGGTGGCAATGACATGGTCGCTCCAGCCACCGTCATGCAGCCGTTGCAGAGATTCGGCAACCTGCGCCGACGGGGAGTCACTTTTCAGAATGCCTGCCTGCTTCAGCCGTACGCAGCGTGCCATCCACGCTGGCGGCACCATACCCCCGGCACGTGCGTAAGGCGCATCGGCAAAACGCGCGTCGGCAAGCGCGCACGGCATCAGCAATGCGGCCTCGGTGGCATAGTCGTACAGGGCGCGGCCGTGCTCCGGCACGTGGATGTTGGGCTCCATGGCCATGACACCATCAAGCAAGCCGTCATCATCAAGACCCGCCGCCTGCAACACGGCGCCGCCGCCGTTGGACAGGCCGGCGGCAATAATGCGGGTGTTTTCCGGCGTGAATGGCGCCTGGTCGGGGTATGCCCGGTCCAGCATGGCCAGCCCGAAACGCGCTGCCATCAGGACGTGCCGTCCCCAGTCGGCTTCGGGGTTGTCACCCGAATGCACATGCTTGACGGCAACCCCGGCATCGTCCGGCGCGTTCTGCGGTTCGAATTCCAGCATCGCGCTGCCCGCCGCAGCGCGGGTCCCCTGCAGGGTTACGCCAGTACCCCTGGAAGTATCGAAATAGCCCGAGCCGGTGCCCTTGTCGGTGTACACCACAGCGCAGCCGCGCGGCAGCCCGACGGCTCCGGTCAGCGCGATGGCTCCATACACGCCGCGCGACCCGGAAGAAGGCGCCACCAGCAGACAGCGCGCCTTGCTGTCGAACTGGTCCGGAGCCTGCAGCAGCACCCGGAACGGCGCATGCGCACCGGGCAGCCGGGCAAATGCGCTGTATTCGCGACCCGGCACGTCCGGTACCGCGCCGTAGACATGTCCGTACCCACCCAGGGGGCCCAGATCGGCAATCCCTTTCCAGCTTGTCTGGATGGCGCGACGGCGCAATTGTTCTGCGCTCGGGTCCAGGGGCTTGTCGATAGTACTGGGTGCGCCCGCTATACCCGCAAGACCGAGCCCTGCACTGAGCAAATCGTCGCCATCACGATGGGTGCTGACCCGCACCTCGCTTGCAAGGTAAGCCATCGACCTGCCTCCGTTTCTGCCTGGCGCATGACTGGCACAGCCGGTCAACGCCACCAGCATGCCCAAAATCGAGAGTCGTACAATGTTCATGCAGGCTACTGTACCCGACCGTTCCCGCGCAGCCATGCGACCAAAGTCCAAATGCGGCGTGATTGCGCCACGATTAAGCTTGAATCATCAGGAGGTTCACCATCATGTCCACTGTTCTCATTACCGGTGCCGGCAGCGGCATCGGCGCCGGAATCGCCGCCGAACTGGCCAGGGCCGGTCATCACATTCTGGCAACCGACCTTGTTGCCGACGCTGCCGAAAAGACTGCAGAGCAGATCAAATCGGAGGGCGGCACCGCCGAAGCGATTGAACTGGATGTGGCCAGCGAGGGCAGCGTCAAGGCGCTGGCGGACAAGTTGTCCGGGCCGGTTGATGTCCTGGTCAACAATGCCGGCCTGCAGTACGTCTCGAAACTGGAAGACTTCCCCATGGACAAATGGGAGCAGCTGATCGCGGTCATGCTGACGGGTGCGGCACGCCTTACCCGGGCACTGCTGCCCGCCATGCGCGAACAGGGACATGGGCGCATCGTCAACATCGGCTCCATCCACGCCCAGGTGGCCTCACGCTACAAGAGCGCCTACGTGTCGGCAAAGCATGGGCTGCTCGGCTTCTCCAAGGTGATGGCGCTGGAAACGGCCGACACTGACATCACCATCAACACCATCTGCCCTTCGTACGTGCACACGCCGCTGGTGGACAAGCAGATTGCCGCCCAGGCACGGGAGAACGGCATCAGTGAACAGCAGGTGGTGGACGAGATCATGCTCAAGCCCATGCCCAAGGGTGCCTTCATCAGCATCGAGGAACTGGCCGGCATCACAGCCTTCCTCATTTCCCCCGTCGCGCGCAACATCACCGGCCAGACCATCATCGTCGACGGCGGCTGGACGGCGCAGTAGCGGGGCTCGGGGCTCGGGACTCGGGGCTCGGGGCTCGGGAGATGGTCCGCAAAGGACGCCGAGGGCGCAAAGGGTGATGCAAGCCGGATGGAGGCGCGTGATTCGAGAGAACCGTCATCTTGGGGCCGCGCACAGCGCGGAACCCGGACGCCGAGGCAGGATTGCCGAAGGCGAACATCGGCGCAGCCGATGGCCCGGAGGGTGAACGCCAGGACGGCGTGAGCAAATCCATTTTGCTTTCCCTTGCCCTTGGCATCACAAGCCAAAGAGTGAGAATGGATCCCGGATCGCGGCTTCGCCGCGTCCAGGATGACGACTGAGCTTGCTGAGGGCTCGGGACTCGGGACTCGGGACTCGGGACTCGGGACTCGGGCAGAGGGTCCGCGAAGCACGCGAAGAGCGCAAGGCAGGCCTGATCGAATACCTTTGGCTCTTTTTGCGGACTTGGCGTCCTTTGCGGATTCATGCTTTTCGCCCGGGCTGAATGCGGCGCACGACCTTCCGATGCCCTCGGCTGGTAAACTGCTCGGCTTTCATACCGACAGGCTCCAGGGCATGGCAGAGGAAACCGGCAAGACACAGCATTTCATCGCGCAGATCGTGCGCGAGGACCTGGCCAGCGGTCGGCACACGGCCATCCGCACGCGCTTCCCGCCCGAGCCCAACGGCTTCCTGCATCTGGGCCATGCCAAGGCCATCTGCCTGGATTTCGGCCTGGCAGCCGAGTTAAACGGCGTGTGCAACCTGCGCCTGGATGACACCAACCCCGGCAAGGAAGACCCGGTCTATGCCGAGGCGATCAAGGACGACCTGCACTGGCTGGGCTTCGAGTGGGCCGAGCTGCGCCATGCCTCGGACTACTTCGAGGTGTTCTACCGCGCCGCGCACAAGCTGATCGCCGACGGCAAGGCCTACGTCGACGAGCTGGATGCCGACCAGGTGCGCCAGTACCGCGGCACGCTGACCGAGCCGGGCCGCAATTCACCCTTCCGCGACCGCCCCGCCGAGGAAAGCGCCGACCTGTTCCGGCGCATGCGCGAGGGCGAGTTCGCCGACGGCAGCAAGACCCTGCGGGCGAAGATCGACATGGCCGCCGGCAACATCAACATGCGTGACCCGGCGCTGTACCGCATCCGCAAGCTCACCCACCAGATGACCGGCGACGACTGGCCGATCTACCCGATGTACGACTTCGCGCACAGCCTGTCGGACGCGATCGAGGGCATCACCCACTCGTTCTGCACGCTGGAGTTCGAGGATCACCGGCCGCTGTACGACTGGTGCGTGGACAACGTCGACCTGGTCAAGCATCCCGAACTGCTGGAATCGCTGGTCGAAAAGGGCCTGCCCAGCGCACCGTCCAAGCCGCGTCAGATCGAGTTCGCGCGCGGCAACCTCGACTACACCGTGATGAGCAAGCGCAAACTGCTGACACTGGTCGAGGACGGGCTGGTCGATGGCTGGGACGATCCGCGCATGCCGACCCTGATCGGCGCGCGTCGGCGCGGTTTCACCGCCCGGGCCATCCGCACCTTCTGGGAGCGTGCCGGGGTCAGCAAGCAGAACAGCGTGATCGACTTCGGCGTGCTGGAAGGCTGCGTGCGCGAGGACCTGGATGCGCGCGCGCCGCGGCGCATGGCCGTACTGGAACCACTGAAGCTGGTGTTGGACAACCTGCCCGAGGACCACGAGGAAAACATCGAGCTGCCCAACCACCCCAAGGACGACAGCTTCGGCACCCGCGAGGTACCCATGGGCCGAGAAATCTGGATCGAGCGCACTGACTTCGAGGAAGAGCCGCCCAAGGGCTTCAAGCGCCTGCGCCCCGAGGGCGAGGTGCGTCTGCGCGGCATCGGCATCATCAGGCACGTGGCGACCGACAAGGACGCCGACGGCACCATCACCGCCATACACGCCACCCTGGACCCCGAATCGCGCCAGGGCATGGAGGGCGCCAACCGCAAGGTCAAGGGCACCATCCACTGGGTGGGGGCCGCGCGTGCAGCAAGCGCCGAAGTGCGCCTGTACGACCGCCTGTTCGACGTGGCCGAGCCCGAGGACGGCCAGTACATCAGCCACCTCAACCCCGACTCGCGCACCGTGGTCCAGGCACGCCTGGAGCCGGCCGCCGCCGACTGCGAGCCCGAACAGCATTTCCAGTTCGAACGCACCGGCTACTTCGTCGCCGACCGCCTCGACCACACGCCGGACAAACCGGTATTCAATCGCGCCGTGTCGCTGCGCGACAACTGGGCGCGCAAGCAGAACAACTGATCGGCACAGACGCCCTCTTCCATCAACGGCACGAACCATCCGGAGCGCAACCATGATCGAACTGAGCCTGCCCGACTGGATCAACCAGGCATTCGATGTCCAGGCAAGCTATCCGGATCGTGAAAGCCAGGTGCGCCTGGCCATTGAGCTGTCCCGGCGCAATGTAGCCGAAGGCAGCGGCGGCCCCTTTGGCGCGGCCGTTTTCGATGCGGATGGCAAGGTCGTGGCCGTCGGCGTCAACCGCGTGCTGCCACAGACCTGCTCGCTGGCGCATGCCGAAATCATGGCCTACATGGGCGCGCAGAAGCGGCTCGGGCGTGCACGCATCAACGAGGATGGCCGTCGCTACACCCTGGCCACCAGTGCCCAGCCCTGCTGCCAGTGCTATGGCGCCACCATCTGGGCCGGCATCGACTGCCTGCTGATGGGCGCGCGCGCCGAGGACGTCATGCGCCTGACCGAGTTCGACGAGGGACCGCTGCCGACCGACTGGGTTGGCGAACTTGAACAACGCGGCATCGAGGTCGGTCGTGACATCTGCCGCGAGCAGGCCTGCGAAGTTCTGGCAGAGTACAGCCGCCAGGGCGGCGAGCACTACTGAGCCGCGTTCGGCTTCCGCAGTTTCAGGCAAAAAGAAGGCCGGCTTGTGCCGGCCTTCTTCACTTTCGTGCTGCCACTCCGGACAACTACTGGCAGGTATCGCCATCCACGCCGTCGCCAAACAGGCGATCAACCGTCAGCGTCAGCACCTGGCCGTCGTGATCGGCACTGCGCGCCGGGGTGCCCGGATCGGTCACCGCCGACCCGGCCTCGGAGGTGTCCGCATTGCCGTGGGCATTGTGCAGACTGACGAAGTCATTCCAGGCCACACGCGACAGCAGCGTGTGATCCAGTTCCTGCACGTAACCGCTATAGACAAACGAGTAGCGGGTGTCCGGGTCGGTGGTCAGGTTGGCATCGCACAGTGACGGCGAGGTGATCGGCACCTCCCAGTCGGTATTGTCGGCCTGCACCGCGCTGCCCTTGATCTGGCCGGTCACGTCGACGTAGCCGTCGGTGAACTCGTAGGCATTGAAGTCGCCGATCACCACGATCGGCACGGCCGGATCGGGATTCGGCACCACATCGCCATCGGACAGCGGTGCGCTGCTGCCGGTCTGCCAGGCCTGCACGATCTCGCCGACATATTGCGCCTGCTCCAGACGCTTGCGGCGCACGCGGGCCGTATCGATTCCACCAAGCGAGCGGCCGTGGATGACCAGCACGGCGAAGCGCTTGCCAGCAAAGCTGGCATCCAGCAGCAGCGGTGGACGATCATTGAGAATGCACGGCGGCGTACCACCGCAACCGTCGCTGGTGGTGGTGTTCTTGCCCAACTGGGTTACCGCATTGACGGTGACGTCGTTGCGCACCAGCAGGCCGATGTCGATGCCGCCGACATCATTGCCCTCGCTCAGATACGGCGTGTAGGTGACACTCGGGTCGTCGCTGTGGATCTGGTCGGCCAGCGACTGCAGGGTGGCAAGGTTCTCCACTTCCTGCACGCCAAGCACCGCCGGCTTCTTCAGCACCGTCAGTACCTGCAGTGAAAGCTTCTGCAGGCGAATATTGAACTGCGCCGTGGTCTCGCAGGTGTCTTTGTCACCCTGGGCGGTGCAGTCATCCGCTGTACCCGGGTCATCGACGTCATTGAACAGATGCAGCATGTTCTGGGTGGCGATAGTGAGGGTGCCGGTGGCGGCATCCGGTACCGGCTGCACCGTGGTGGGCGCTGCTCCCGGCGTGAAGGTGGCCGGATAAAGTTCATAGGTGCCGTTGTACTCGCCGACCACGGAAAGCGACGTGAACTGCTGGCCGGCATCCAGTGTCAGCGAGGTTGGCCCACCCGGAGCCTGGGCAGGAAAGAACTCGATGATCTCCGGGTCTCCGTCCCATACCGGGACGCTGCCTCCCACACCCGGGAACAGTACGCCGGGCTCACGGAAAGGACGCGACGCACCGGCCACCGTGGCATAGAACTCTCTCGGCAAACCCGGGTGCGTACCGTCCGCGCCGAAGCCGCCGCTGGTGGCGCCAACCACCACACCATCGATGTAGACCAGCATGCTCTCCAGGCAATCCCAGTTGCCCTCGGCCACGTTGCCCGAGGGCAGCGAACCGGTGCAGTAGGGCATGGTCGGATCGGGTGAGGGCAGTGACGTATTCAGCGTGGTCGCCAGGGTTGTGACATCGATACCGCTGCCATTCTGGGTACGGGTGGAGCTGGGCCCGAACTCGGTGGTGCCGTTGTACTCGGAAATCTGGCCGATGACGGCGATGATGTCGCCCACCGCGATGGCTGCCCCGCCCGAAGTGTAGGTGGGTGCACCGCCGGTATAGACGTAGATGCCGTCGGAGGTATTCGGGTTGCCGTCACTGCTGGCATCCGGATCCTGCATGTAGAAACCGCTGGTGCCTACCGCCGTGACCACGCTGGTGCCATTGGTGCTGACCGTCTGACCGACGTAGGGCGAATTTTCGCCATCGCCCTGGATGGCGCCGATGGTCAGCACCGGAATATCGTCGTTCTTGATGGTGCCGGTGGCGCTGGCGCTGCTGGTGCTGACGCCGGTGCCTGCAATGTTGCTGACGTTCACGCTGAACTGTTCGTCGGGCTCCACCGTGGTGTCGCCATTCACCACCACGATGAAGTCGTAGGTGGTGTTGCCCGCGGCAATGGTCTGGGACGTCAGGGCGTTGGCAACGTAATCGTTGTCGGCCGTGGTGGCGGTGTCATCGGCCGTGGCGATATCAAAGGTCACGCCGCCCGCGGGCGCCGCTGCCGACAAGGTCACCGTGAAGGTGAAATCGGTGGTGCCGCTGTCGCCTTCGCTGGCACTGACATTGCCGATCGAGAGAGTGATGCCGCTGCCACCGCCGCAGACATTGGTCGCGCTGGCTGTGTTGCGTGGCGTCGGTGCGGCGACGGTGAAATCGGCACTGTTGTCGCCGGTGTCGTCGCAGCCGCTGCCGTTGCGGATCGCGGCCGTGGTGTTGCTCAAGCTGCCGACCGGACTTGTTTCGGAGCAATTTGCTGAACCAAATCCGACAAAATCCTGAATGCTCGCATCGGTCGGGCAGCTGCCACTGAGTGCCGAGGCGGTACTGACAAGAGCGATCTTGCCCTTGCTCCCGGACATGGCAATGGAACCCGAGACATCCGGAGACAATGGGGTGGTACCACCGCTGCCTGCCGCCTCCTCTACCAGGTAATACTGGCCCGGTTGCAGCATGGTGCTGCCCAGCGGCGTGGATGCCCATGAGCTGCCAGTCGATGAAGCGTACTGTACCGACCAGCCGGTCAGATCGACAGCAGCACTGCCACTGTTGAACACTTCGATGAAATCATTTGTGTATGTGGCGCCGCTGTTGCCACCGCCGCCATAGACCTGGCTGATGACGACCTGCGCCGGACTTGCTGCCGCCGAAGCAAGCAGGGCAAGACCCAACAATGAGCGAACAAATGGTTTGAGCATGAGAAACCCCTGGAATGATTTGCAAACGACTGGCACAGGTGTTCCCTGAAAGCCGTGCATTCAATGCACTGGCCCCATGCCGAGACGCAGATTGTGGAGAGTGAACAACGCAACACGGGCAATCGTTTGCGCGCTGGGCCCTCCCCGACCCTGATGATGCACGCAGCATGTTTCATTGCCGTGACTGCCAAGCATACCCTTGTTCGCCTGCGGTTTCGAGATTCACGGCCAAGGGCGTATCCTGTATGCCCTGCTTGTGGCGCCCACCCGGGCGCCACGCCTTTTCCTGTACGAGAACGATGAAACGTATAAAACCCGTACTTCCCCTGCTGCTGCTGGTACTGATCGGGGTCACGCTGTACGCGTCCGGCGCCCTGGACTTTCTGCGCCCGGAGAACCTGCTTGCGCAACAGGCGCGCCTGACTGGTCTGGTAGACGCGTCGCCGTGGCTTGCGCGTACCGCGTTCGTGGGTCTGGTGACGCTCAGCGTCGCGACTGGTGTGCCCGGCTCGATCGTTCTGATTCTTGCGGGTGGTTTTTTGTTCGGGGTGGTCCAGGGCACTGCGCTGTCCACCATCGGCCTGCTGCTTGGTTCGCTACTGCTGTTCATGGCCAGCCGGCACGCATTCCGCAGCGGCAAACGTCGGCCACCGGCACTTGCCGTACGGCTGCGTGACGGCTATCACCTGAATCCGCTCAGCTACACCCTGTTCCTGCGGCTGGTGCCGGTATTCCCGTTCGGTGCAGTCACCATCGCGCTGGCCTGGCTGCGCTGTCCGGTCTGGATGTTTCTCCTCGCCAGCGGCATCGGCGGAGTGATCATGCTGGTGTTCGAGACCGCCATCGGTGCCGGCCTGGCCAGCCATCTGGCCAACGGCAAGGCGCTGAGCTTCAGCCTGCTGATGGACCCGAACATCGGCATACCGCTGGTCTGCCTGGCCATGCTTGCCCTGCTGCCAGTGGCATTCAATCACTACCGCGCCAGGCGCAGGCGCAAGCTTCTGCTGCGCGAGAACAACGACCAGCGCCTCTGACTCGGCTCTGACGGGTTCGGATCGCGCAACTTGACATACCTTGCAGCGATCGGTCCGACTTGCGAGCCTGGGCATGTTCCGTGCGACGGGCCCGGGTTCACCGGTCGACTGCATGCGGGGCCATGCCCCGAGAACAGAAATTCATTGGAGAAACTGCCGGCCGGCAAGCAAGCTGACAGCACGCTGTTGCGGGAACCCATTCAGACGCCGCGCAAGGTCGTCGTGTCGGGCCTTGTCCAAGGGACCCTCTTATTCCTTGAGTAGGTGGCATGACGTCCAGAAAGTCCGCAGTTCGTGTCGCGCGGCGCCGTGCAGGCTGGGCTGCCTGGACAAGCCGCGCGGCGCGGGATGCGGGCTTTCTGGACGTCACCCTTCGCGTTCAGAATCAACAAGTTGGGCCCATGCTGTCTGTCCACATTTCTGCGTTGCACTGACTTGACAGGCCACCAGCCTGCCTGCGCCAGTGCGTCTTGACTTGCGAACAGACACCATGGGTGACACCTGCTCAGGGTTAATCAGAGGGTCCCAAGGTCGCCGCCATACCGCGCAGCCATGGTGCGCGGTATGGCGGCGAGCCACAGGCAGCCCGATCTGCGGGCTGCAGGCAATGCATGGCTATTCGAACGGATCGGCGAAAATCACGTCGGTGCACAGTTCCACTTGGCGCGGGTTGACCAGCACGTTGAACTGATCCCCAATCGCAATTGTGCTGGCGTAGGAAAATATCCTCCAACGCCCGGACCCGAAGTTGTAGTACACATCGAAGTTGTCGCTGACAGGATTGCTGCCCAGCATGCGGGTCACCGCCACTTGGGCGCAGGGCGTATCGTTGAGCAGCGGATGGTCCAGGATCAGCTCGGAGGATCCGACAAGCGACTGGGTGACGCGGAACGCATTTGGACTTGGCTGCTGCGCGTAGATGCTGAATCCCGCACCGACCGGGATATCGCCGCCCGAAGCCAATTCGTCCAGATTGGCCACGAACCATGCCCCCGGCCCACCAAATGCAAAATAGTACACGCCGACCGGATGCGCATTGTAATGGGGACCTGCAGTGTAATTCTGGTTCACCAGCACGATGCGATCCGACTTGTCATTGACACTGGCATCATCCAGCTGGGTGGACCAGGTATTGATGTTTCCGGAACTGGCGACATGACGGAATACGCCATCTCCCTTGCCCGGCACGAAGATATTGAAATGCGCGCTGGCAGGGACATCCACCGCAGTCGCCTCGTTGAAAAGCGTCCAGTGCCCGCCGGAATACCAACTGCCGAACGGGTTGTTGTTGGGTACGCTGGCACCGGCGCCACCGGCGTCGTAGTTCGGCGTGGCAAAGATATCCAGCGAACTGTCACCGTCGGTAATCGGATTGTAGATGGAGCTGATATGGGAATTGGACGGTGCACTGGCGGTATGCATGAAACTCATGTCGCCGTATTCGTAGGCGCCGATATCCGGCTTGGGAGTGCCAGGCCCCTTGTAGCGGCGCAGGCCGTCGGCATCCAGCGCCGGCATATTGGCAAAAATCAAGCCGAAGCCGAGGGTGGCGCTGTCACCGGCATCAATGGCAGGCGAAGCGGCAGTGAGTCTCGGGATGCCGGAAGAAAGCAACTTTGCCGAAGCCGTAATGGTATGGCTGCCCAACACGAAGCCGCCGTTGGTGGTGTGGGTGGCATTGATCAGGTTGTAGTCATTGGTCACGCCAGAGGTCAGTCCGGAATTCAGGGAAAGCCCGTAATCGGCTCCGACAATCAGGTTGCTTGACACGACGCCGTCGATAGATGCACTCGACCCACCAGTATTCCATTGTGATCCCGTCACACCGCGGTTGCAGCCCGATACGGTGTTGTTCACCGCCTGCGCGGTCATGCTGCCGTCATTTACGGTGAATCCCACGCCACGGCCAGGAAATGAAGCGCTGGGATCGCAAACCACGACGTTGCTGTAGGCGTAGCCAGTGAACGTGCTGGGTGTCGAACTGAACAGACCCTCCGAAAAGAAGATGCCGCCGCGATCAAATGCACCGCGAACTACGTTGCCCAGCAGCTTCATTTTACCGCTGGCACCGTTTGTCTCATCGATGAAAATGCCTGCCCCGTCGGTATTCGTTCTGGTCAGTCTTGTGACGTGGTTGAAGTAGGCTTCGGCATTGAGTTCCGCTCCGCGATTGTTGAGTCGAACCAGGCCATCGTTGATTCCGGACGGCGTCCCGACGACCCGATTGTTGTAGACGCTGGCATCGACAATGCCGTTCGCCGCTTCCAGCGTGATCTTGTTGGCATACATGTCACGCACCTCGTAGGTCCCGGTGCCGGTGCCGTTGTAACGGATGTAGATATAGCCATAAAGCAAAGTGATCCCTGACACCCGCGCCGTGATGTCACCGACTGTCGTCGACGTCGTGATCGAGATCCAGTGATTGCCCGCCAGTTGAGGATGGTAGCCATTGGCCGCACGAACGGTCAGGCTGCGGTCGTAGATGTTCAGGTTCTCATCAATGATCAGACTGGTCTGAATATTGATGGAATCGCCATTGCTGGCACCATCGATACAGGCTTGCAAGGTGGTGTTGCACGGCGCAGCGCCCGGCCAGATGCGCGTCGCGGCCTTCACTGGCAGGCTCAAGGCCGACAACACCAGTGCACATGCAAGTACAGGGATTGCAGACTTCATGTCTTACTCCATCAAAAACCGCCAGGAAAAGGCGGCCTCATGAAGTCAAAACGCAAAAATGCACCGCCAAGGGACAGCAGCCGGCAAAAAGAGTCTGCACCTTTGGGGAAATGGTGGGCCGTGAAGGGATCGAACCTTCGACCAATGGATTGGAAGCTATCGAGTACACCAATGGGCCGCTGCTGGCGCTGGCTTCAATTACCTTCGACGCAAAGCGACATGGTGGAGCCACCAAGCCAGGGGTGCCCAGCAAAGTATTGCTGGTAGGTCTGTTCCGCCCAAGTTTGCGCGCCGCCAACTTGCCTATCCGATAGGGGATGGCGCTGCAACATCTCCGAAGCGAACGAATCCATGCGGTGCTGGTCGCTCGAATCTCCAGCGACACGAGCACCAATTCTTTTTAGAAGTATGAGCTTGTAGGCAAGAAAAGCATCCTTGTGAAATTGAACGTCCTGCCACTGCTCAACCCCTCCAAGCGGAGCTAAGCTCATTTCTGGTGTATGGACGAGATAGAAGTATGGCGTACCCTGCTGGTTGATCACCACGACGATCACAACCAGCAAAAAGGAGTACGCCATGCCTCATCCTACCCTGCAAGCTCTTTCACAACCAGAACCCGAGGACACCGATCCGTTGCACGCGCTGCTGCGGGAAGGCGCGCGCGACCTGATTGGCAAGGCCGTTGAGGCCGAGCTCGCCAGCTTTCTGGCCGGGTATGACGATGCGCGCCTTGACGATGGCCGCAAGGCGGTCGTGCGCAACGGCCACCTGCCGCCACGTACCGTGCAGACCGGGATCGGTGATGTGGGCATCAAGGTGCCCAAGGTGCGCGACCGGCGCGGCCAGGGCGCTTGTTTCAACAGCAGCCTGCTGCCGCCCTACCTGAAGCGGGCGCGCAGCATGGACGAACTGATTCCCTGGCTGTATCTCAAAGGCGTGTCCACCGGCGACTACCAGGAGGCGCTTTCGGCGCTGCTGGGCGAGCAGGCCAAGGGGCTGTCGGCCAACACCATCTCGCGGCTGAAGGCCAAGTGGAGCGCCGAGCACGCCGACTGGCGCACACGGGATCTGTCGGACCGCCGCTACGTGTACTGGTGGGCCGATGGCGTGTACAGCAATGTGCGCATGGATGACAAGCTGTGTCTGCTGGTCATCATCGGCGTCACCGAGCATGGGCGCAAAGAGCTGGTCGCCGTGGAAGACGGCTACCGGGAGTCGGAGAAAAGCTGGAACGAAGTGCTCACCGGGCTACGCCACCGCGGCCTTGAGGTGCCACCCAAGCTGGCCACGGGCGATGGTGCGCTGGGATTCTGGTCGGCCTTGGCCAGGGTCTACCCCGAGACGCGCCACCAGCGTTGCTGGGTTCACAAGACGGGCAACGTACTCAACAAGCTGCCCAAGGCCATGCAAGCAAAGGTCAAGGCCGACTTGCACGACATCTGGATGGCCGAGACACGGCAAGCCGCCAATGCCGCCTTCGATCGAACGCTGGCGCGCTACCAGGCCAAATACCCCAAGGCCATGCAATGCCTGGCCAAGGACCGAGACAGTCTGCTGGCGTTCTACGACTTTCCGGCCGAGCACTGGGTGCACATCCGCACCAGCAATCCGATCGAATCGACCTTTGCCACAGTCCGCCTGCGCACCAAGCGCAGCCGCAGCTGCGGCTCGCGTGACACGACCTTGGCGATGGTCTTCAAATTGCTCCAGAGCGCCGAGAAGCGCTGGAGAAAAATCCGCGGGTTCAAGAAACTGGAACTGGTCGTCGACAACGTCCGGTTCCGGGATGGAGAACAAGTCACCGATCAATCAGAAGCGGTCGCCGCTTGATCGCCATACACCAGATTTGACAATAGCTCCTCCAAGCGGCACATAGAGCGTATCGGGATTGAAATAGTCGATCATGAGGGAAACCATTTTCCAATCCCCACGACGCAGCCCTTCACGCATGAAGCCAAGCGAACGGTCCGCCCATCTCGCAAGAGCATCGTTTGCATGCGCATCAGACGAAGGTTTTCCATACGCACCGGACGCATAGCAGACAGCAGCACTACGATTGCCATTAACCGCCGCCGCCAGCAGGACAGGATACAAGGCACCAACAAGTTGCTGGCGAGTTACACCAGCACAGGATTCAGCGTTTTTGTCCAATACTTGCCTCTGCGCCGCATTGCTCTCCAGCTCGCGTGCAATCTGCGATTTGGTCAGGTCGGATACGTCCTGGTTCGTGGCCAAAGCACTTTGTATCGTTTCAGCAAGCGCGATGTAGTGCATGCACCCCACTGTATCCTCATAGAGCCTGTCGGAAGCGGCCTTGCTGCCAGCGTTCGCCTTATCAATCAGCAACTCATGAACCTTTTGCCACGGCGTACCTGGTGGAGGTAAAGAGACATGAATAGCCGGACTTGCCGGCCGGGCATGGCTACGCTCGGCCTCGGCATGGGTTGTCGAAACCGCACTTCTTGCAGACACCTTTTGCGTGGCCTCAGCTTCGACCACTAGGCTGCTGCTGATCGCAGCTCCGATACGGTCAGCCTGGGCTTCAGCAGAAACACGGGTCCATAACGAAAAAATCAGCGCAGTACAGGACGCAATGAGCACGCTGCCGAATATCCATTTGGCTGATTTCATGGCTGTCACCAGTATGACGAATACTCTCTAAAGGCCCCCAAAAGGACCCCGAACCAGCCCCTGACATGAGCGTAGACGAAGCCTGAAGTGCAACCGGACACGTTCAACCACCGCAATATGCGGCTTCGAGCAAATTCTCGCAGTCTGCGTCGACGGGCACAAGACATCAACTTGCCTGACCAGACCGCGACCACGCCGATCACTCTCACACCAGCCGCACACGGTGCGCGTGCCTGTCCAGGGTCTCCGCGATGCTGCGCAAAATGAAGTGCAGCATGGCGGCGAGGCACAGGCAGCCCGATCTGCGGGCTGCAGGCAATGCAGGGCTATTCGAACGGATCGGCGAAAATCACGTCGGTACATGCTTCAACCTGTCCCGGATCGACAACCACATTGAACTGGTCACCGGCAGGGATGGGGCTGGTATAGGACCAAATCCTCCAGTGGCCTCCGAAATATTCGAGGTCAAAATTTCCGCTGACGGCACTGCTACCCAGCATTCGCGTAACGGCAAACCGGGCACACGGTGTGCCATTGAGTAGCGGGTGATCAAGAACAAGTATCTGGCCCGTGCTCGACTGCGTGACTCTGAAGGCATTCGGACTGGGCTGCTGGGCGTAGATGCTGAATCCCGCACCGACCGGGATATCGCCACCCGAAGCCAGTTTGTCCAGATTGGCCACGAACCATGCCCCCGGGCCACCAAATGCAAAATAGTACACGCCGACCGGATGCGCATTGTAATGGGGGCCTGCGGTGTAGTTCTGGTTCACCAGCACGATGCGATCCGACTTGTCATTGACACTGGCATCATCCAGCTGGGTGGACCAGGTATTGATGTTTCCGGAACTGGCAACATGACGGAATACGCCATCGCCCTTGCCCGGCACAAAGACATTGAAATGAGCGCTGGAAGGGACATTCACCGCAGTCGCCTCGTTGAACAGCGTCCAGTGCCCGCCGGAATACCAGCTGCCGAACGGGTTGTTGTTGGATACGCTGGCACCGGCGCCACCGGCGTCGTAGTTCGGCGTGGCAAAGATATCCAGCGAACTGTCACCGTCGGTAATCGGATTGTAGATGGAGCTGATATGGGAATTGGACGGGCTACTGGCGGTATGCATGAAACTCATGTCGCCGTACTCGTAGGCACCGATATCAGCATGCGGGCTGCCAGGCCCCTTGAATCGACGCAGGCCGTCCGCGTCCAGCGCAGGCAGGTTGTTGAACGCCAGACCGAGGCCCAGCAGCGCGTTATCTGCAGCATCCACTGCTGGCGAAGCGGCCGTCAGCCGAGGTATCCCGGACGACACCAGCTTGGCCGGCGCCGTGATGGTGTGGCTGCCCAGCGCAAAGCCGCCATTGGTGATGTGCGTGGCATTGATCAGGTTGTAGTCGTTGCTGAAGCTGGTGGTCAACGATGGCGTCAGAAACAGGCCGTAGCCGGCGAGCAGGACATTGTTGCTTGCCTGACCAGAAATCGCTGCTCCCGAGCCGCCGGAATTCCACTGGTTGGCATCAATACCGCTGTAGCATTCGGTGACCGTGTTGTTGATCACCTGACCGTCGATGCTGCCATTGTTGACTGTGAGCCCGATCCCGCGACCGACTGACGAGCCGCCGCCGCAAACAACAACATTGCTGTACAGGCGAGTCACCACATTACTTGTGGTGCTGGCAAACAGACCCTCGGAAACGAAAATGCCGGCCCTCGAAAAGCTGCCATGCACGGTATTGCCAAGGGCCGCTATCGTTCCCGTGCCACCGTTGATGACGCTGGCCAGGATTCCCGAGCCGTCGACCCAACCCGATTCGGTGGTTGAAATCCGGTTGAACAGCAGCTGGGCGTTCAGTTCGGCACCGTCATTGCTCAGCCGCAGCAGACCACCATTCAAGCCACCCGAAGTGCCGCGAATACGGTTGTTGTAGGCGGTGAAATTGACCACGCTGCCCGGGTCCGCCTCGACCACAATCGAGCTGGCATCCAGATCGCGCAGATCGTAGTTGGCGGTACCGGTCCCGCGGTAGTAGACCGCTACATAACCATCCCGCAAACGGATGCCGCTCAATCGCATCGTGAGATCGCCGGTAGAGGACGAGGAGTTCAGCCAGATACGCCGGCCCGCAGCCACCTCAGGATGGTAGCCGTTGGCCGCACGCAGCGTCAGGCTGGTCTCGTAGACCGTGAGATCCTCGTCAATCGGCCCGTTGCTGGCGATATTGAGGTAGTCGCCATCGGCCGAGGCGCTGATACACGCTTGCAAGGTGGTATTGCATGGCGCAGCGCCCGGCCAGGTGCGCGTGGTCGCCTTCACTGGCAGGCTCAAGACCGACAACAAAAGTGCGCATGCAAGTACAGGGATTGCAGATTTCATGTCTTACTCCATGCAAAAAACCGCCAGGAAGGGCGGCCTCATGAAGTCAAAACGCAAAAAAGCGCGGCCGAGGGACAGCCGCCGGCAAAGAAAGTCTCAATCTTCGGGAAAATGGTGGGCCGTGAAGGGATCGAACCTTCGACCAATGGATTAAAAGTCCAGTGCTCTACCGCTGAGCTAACGGCCCATCTAGAAAACGCATTGCGCGAAGCGCAACAGGCAACCCCGGCTTGCCTCGGGACAGTTCAAGGTCTGCGCCCGGACGTTGCAGCCATGACGCCTGACCGCGCCCGATCTTGATTGCGGCTGCGGATTCTAACCGCTTTCGCACACTATTGGTACCGGGTCGGATCATCGATGCCCGCTTCGCGAAAGCCTTCCGCGCGCAGGTGGCAGGCATCGCAGTGGCCGCAGGCGCGACCGTTGATGTCGGCACGGTAGCAACTCACGGTCTGCCCCAGGTCCACGCCCAGGCGCTGGGCTTCACGTGCGATGTCGGCCTTGGACAAGCTCATCAGTGGCGCATGCACCTTCATTCCGCTGCCTTCGACACCGATTCGGGTGGCCAGGTTGGCCAGCTGCTGAAACGATTCAATGAAGGCCGGGCGGCAATCGGGGTAGCCGGAATAGTCGACGGCATTGACACCGCAGTAGATATCATTTGATTCCAGCACTTCGGCCCAGCCCAGCGCGATTGACAGCATGATGGTGTTGCGCGCGGGGACATAGGTGACCGGAATGCCCGTGCCGCCGGATTCGGGAACGTCGATGTCGGCGGTCAGGGCCGAGCCCCCAATACTGCGCAGATCAACGTCCACGACCTTGTGCTGGGCGATGCCAAGCATCGTGCACACGCGATCGGCCGCCGCCAGCTCGGAGTGGTGGCGCTGGCCGTAGGACACGCTCAAGGCGTGCACGACAAAACCCTGCTCGGAGGCCATCGCGGCGACAACGGCAGAATCCATGCCGCCGGAAAGAAGCACCACGGCGCGGGACTGGTTTTGCGCTTGATCGGACATGTCCTGGAGTTACCTTTGTGCAACCTGGAAAAGTGAGAAAAATCGCTTGTTGCAATGCGGACGCGGCAACAAGCACGCAGACGCCATTCACGCAGCCACTGCCTCGTGCCCTGGCGTTCAAAGCATGCCGGTTTCCAGCTTTGCCGCGTCGGACATCATCGAGAAGTTCCACGGCGGGTCGAATACCAGATCGACATCGGTATCGGCCACGGTGGGGATCAGATCGACCTTGTCCCGCGCATCGTCGACGAGGATATCGCCCATGCCGCAACCCGGCGCGGTGAGGGTCAGTTTGACGTAGACATCGCGCATGCCGTCGTCACGATGGCTGACGCTGACGTCGTAGACCAGGCCCAGCTCGACAATATTGACCGGGATTTCGGGGTCGAAACAGGTGCGCAACTGCTGCCACACCAGTTTCTCGACATCCGCGTCATCGGCGTTGTCGGGCAGTTCCAGCGGCGCTGGAGGCTCCTTGCCCAGGGCATCGGCCTCCTTCCCGGCCACGCGAAACAGATTGCCCTCGATATAAATGGTGAAACTGCCGCCCAGGGCCTGGGTGATGTAGCCGATCTGACCGGCCGGCAACAAGACCTCGTCCCCCGCCGGTACCAGTACGGCGGGGCAATCGCGCTGCAGGGTGAAGGGCTCGCTGTTGAGACTGAATCCGCTCATGTTGACTCGTGAAAACTGGAATGAAGTTGCCATGGCCGCTTGGAACGTCGGCGGCAGCCATCTATTATCGCGCTTTCGCCAGTTCTTTGCTGGCGCGCCTGCAAGCTCACCCATGTCCGCAAGCACAAAGGAAAGGCATTGCCCCATTCCCCCATCTCCGAAAAAGCTGATGTCTGAGCGCTCTCGCCACGTCTTCTCCAGCCTGGTCATGCTGCTGACCGCCGTGCTCAGCGGCCTGGCACTGGGTGCCGTCTGGTCGCTGCTTTCCGGCCTTGGCATGGCTCATGCGGCCTGGTTGTCCGTTGGCGCCGGCATGGCCATGGCCGCCAGCATGCGCTTCTCCAGTCCGCAAGCCAGCTGGTTTGCCGCCGGGTTGGCAGGCCTGGGTACCTTGCTGGCTGCTTTTTACGCCGAATGCCTGCAGTTGCTGGCGCGCATTGCCGCCCAGCTCGGCCTGCCGCTGATCGACGTGATCCATACCAGTGGCATCGCCAGCACCAGCCAGCTAGCCTGGCGGCTCATGCCGATTCAGCATCAGATGCTGTACGCCGCCGCTGCGATTCTGGCCGCCATTCTTGTCATCTGGCCCGGTCGCAAGACTGGCGAGCGCTGAACAGGACAACTCGGCAGTACTGCCGAGGCGGCGGTCAACTAGGGCTTTGTGCCACGCCCATGGCGCATCCACAGATAGACCGGCGCACCGGCCAGCAGCAACACGGCACCCCAGGCAAGCGCCTCGGCGCCCGCGCCACACAGGGCGTAAATGCTGTATAGCAGCGCCAGACCGGCAACCACACGCCCGCCATCCCTGCCGCCACTGTGAAGCCACGCGGCGCTGCCCGCCGCGTAAGGCAACAGAATGGCCGAGGTCGAGACCAGCAGGATGAAGGTGAACAGATCGACCAGCGAACGGCTGTAACTGGCAATGACCAGAACGGTGGACAAGGATGCGCCGACCAGGATGCCGAAGGCCGGCGTCGCGTTGCGATCCAGCCCCGCGAAGCGTTTTGGAAACAGACCATCCTCGGCTGCCGCCAGCGATACCTGCGCGCATACGAGCAACCAGCCATTGATTGCACCGAAGGTCGAGACGGCAGCGAGGACCGCGATGCCCATGGCGGCTCCGGCACCCCACACACGCCCTGCCGCTTCGGCCATGGGCGCGCCGGACGCCTTGAGAATCTCCGTGGGCACCAGACCGATGACCACGGTACATGCCAGGATCGTGGCGATGCCGGCCAGCAGGGTACCGAGTACGGTTGCCCGCGGAATGGTGCGCCTGGCGTCGCGCGTGGCGCCGGCCGGCACCGTGGCCACTTCGAGACCGGCGAAGGCCCACATGGTCAGGATGACGGTGATCTGCGCCACCCGCGGAATCGAATGACCGCTGGGATTGAATGGCCGGTAGTTGCCTGCATCAACAAACCACAGCGCAACAATGCCGAACAGCAGCAGGGGCAGCAGCTTCAATGCCGTGGCCACGACCTGCATGACACCAGCCGAGCGCAGGCCGAGCAGGTTGACGAAGGTACACACCCACAGGGCCACCAGTGCACAACAAGCCGCACGCACCGGCGTCGCGGTCAGCACGGGGAAGATCGCGCCAACACTGCCGGCGAAAGCCACGGCAATGGCGGCGAGACCGGACCAGATGGATACCCAGTAGCTCCACGCGATGGCGAATCCCGCGGCATCGCCAAAGCTTCGGCGCACATACGCATAGGGCCCGCCCGTGCACGGCCAGTGCGTCGCCAACTTGGCGAACGTCGCCGCCAGCAGCAGCGCGCCACACAGCGTGATGCCCCAGCCGACCAGACTGGCCGCACCGTAAGGAGCAAGCGCCGCCGGCAGCATGAATACGCCACTGCCAATCATGCTCCCGACCACCAGCGCCGTGGCCATCCACAGGCCAAGCGGGCGGCGGGCAGCCACCTGGTCGCCGCGGTTCAGCTCGTTTGCATCGGCCATGCCGGAAATCCCCTGGGAAGCCCTGGCCGCGCCGCGTGCAGCACGGTCAGGACGATTGGCGCGGTCAATGTCCGCTGTCGAGCGTTTTCAGCTCGCTGACGAGCTCGCCGGCGGCAGCCTGACCGTCACCGAAAAGCATGCGGGTGTTGTCGGCAAAGAACAGGGCGTTCTCGATGCCGGCAAATCCGGTGCCTTTGCCACGCTTGATGACAATGACGTTTTTTGAATTGGAGACATCCAGAATCGGCATGCCGTAGATGGGCGAGGACGGGTCGGTCCTGGCCACCGGGTTGACGACATCGTTGGCGCCGATCACCAGTGAGACATCGGTGCTGGGGAATTCCGGATTGATGTCGTCCATGTCGACGATCAGGTCGTAGGGGACGCCCGCCTCGGCCAGCAACACGTTCATGTGGCCTGGCATGCGGCCAGCCACCGGATGGATAGCGAAGCGCACCTTGACGCCGCGGTCGATCAGCGATTTGGCAAGCTCCCACACCTTGTGCTGCGCCTGGGCCACGGCCATGCCATAACCCGGCACGATGACCACGCGTTCGGCCCAGGCCATCATCGCGGCCGCATCGGCCGCGTCGATCGGTTTCATGTCGCCGGCGATATCCTGCGCCTGGCCGCCCGCTGCACCGAAGCTGCCAAACAGCACGCTGCCCAGCGAGCGATTCATGGCCTTGGCCATCAGCTGGGTCAGCAGGGTGCCAGCCGCGCCAACCACGGTACCGGCAATGATCATGGCTTCGTTCTGCAGCACGAAGCCTTCAAACGCCACGGCCAGCCCGGTCAGGGCGTTGTACAGTGAAATCACTACCGGCATGTCGGCGCCACCGATGGGCAGCGTCATCAGGATGCCGAAGGCCAGTGCCGCAACAAAGAATGCCGTGATCATGCCCATGCCGGTGATTCCGGCCAGCATGGCCACACCAAGAATCACGGCAAGGGCCAGCACCAGCAGGTTGATCACCTGCTGGGCGGGAAACACGAAACGTTTGTCCAGCCAACCCTGCAGCTTGGCGAAGGCGATCAGTGAGCCTGAAAAGGAGATGGCGCCGATCAGTGCTCCGAGCACCGCCAGACTGGTACCTGCCACGCCCATGTCATGCTTGAGCATGTCTTGGTAGGCCTGGCCCCAGGCCTCGATCTGCAATGGCGAAGCATCAGCCATGTCGGCCAGTCGCGCGGCCACGATCAGTTCCACCGCGCCAATCGCCGCCGCAGCACCGCCACCCAGGCCGTTGTAGATGGCCACCATTTGCGGCATCGCGGTCATCGCCACGCGCCGGCCTGTCCACCATGCCAGTCCACCGGCGATGACAATGCCCAGCGCCATCAGGCCCTGATGCTGCAGGCCTGGCAGAAAAAAGGTCGCCAGCACGGCCACCAGCATGCCCACGCCAGCCCAGACGATGCCGCCGCGCGCCGTGAGCGGCTTGCTCATGCGCTTGAGCCCGACAATGAACAGCAATGCCGCAACGAGGTAGCTGGACTTGACCAGCAGCAGTACGGCACTCACGGCGTATCCCCGGACTTGCCGGCCGGTTTGCTGCTGGGCTTGAACATCTCCAGCATGCGTTCGGTGACCACGTAGCCACCCACGGCATTGCCTGCGGCCAGCAGCACGGCCAGAAAGGCGATGCCGATACCAAGACCGTCATGAGCCTGTCCCAGCGCCACCATGGCACCCACCAGCACGATGCCGTGGACGAAATTGGATCCCGACATCAGCGGGGTGTGCAGGATCACCGGTACCCGACCGATGATTTCGTAACCGGTAAATGCCGCCAGCATGAAAATGTACAAAGCCACAAAGCCATCAATCATGGTCGTCCCCGTTCAGCTGTCATCGTTCATCATACGTGGCATGGGAACCCCGGGTCGAGCACGGCTGAATTGCACCGACGAAATATGCAGGCTCTGTCCTCCCCCTTCTGGTCAACCAAAGCGAGCCTGTCGCGTTTGCTAGGGTATACCACATGAAAACCGCAGCACGGGTAGAATCGGACAGCATGGATCAGGCCAGTTTTGTCAGCTTGAGCGAGTCGCCGTCGGCCCCCGTTTCAAGCACCATCAGCATGAACAGTTTCCTGGCCTCGGTCGAGACACAGGCGCTGCGAACCGCACAGATAAGGCTGCGCCATCACGAGGATGCGATGGACGCCGTGCAGGATGCCATGATGCGGCTGGCCAGTCGTTATGCCGACAAGCCCGTGGACGAATGGACACCGCTGTTCTGGAGTATCCTCAGACGCCGCATCGTGGACATTCAGCGGCGCCGCAAGGTACGTTCCATCATGCTCGGCTGGTTGAACGGCCGGGATGCCCACAACGAGCAGCTGCCAGCCTGGGAACCAGCCGATCACGGGCCCGGGCCATTTGACAATCTTGCCGACAGCCAGGCCATGCGTGCGCTGGAGTCGGCCATGCAGGAACTGCCGCAGCGCCAGTTCGAGGCGTTCAGTCTGCGCATACTGAACGAGCTGGATGGCGCTGCCACGGCCCGCGCCATGGGCTGTTCGGAAGGCAGTGTGAAGACCCACCTTTCGCGCGCCCGCACGGCGCTGCGCCAGCAACTGGAGGAATGGAAATGAACCGGCACAGGACCGATCAACTCGAGCGCAAGGCACGCGCGCTGTATCGGCAAAGCTGCCAAACCCTGCCGCCGCAATCACGGCAGGCCCTGCAAAAAGCCCGCCTGGATGCGCTGGCGTCCCGGCCGCAAGGTCTGCTCAAGCGCATGCTGGTGCCCGCCGGGGCCATGGCCGCTTCAGCGCTGGTATTGGTGATCGGGTGGGGGTATCGTGCCAGCAACATGCCCGCCTCATCACCTCCTGTCCGGGACCAGGCGACGAGCACCCAGCTTGCCGAAAGCACCGATCTGTACAAGGATCTGGAATTCTACCGTTGGCTGGCGACCCAGGACGAGCAGGCGCTGGCAAGGAACTGAGTCATGTTGGCATCTCTCAACAGGAACTGTCTTGCATTGGCCCTGGTGCTGCTTCTGCCAGCTGCGCCAGCCTTGGCGCGCGCGCAAGCGGCACAGACACAAAACGACAGCAGCCAGGCTTCAAGCCAGTCGCAAACGATGTCGAACCAACCCAAGCAGCCCATGTCGCCTGCACTGAGCCCTCAGGTCAGGGCACAGGCGCAAGAATTTCAGCAGATGAGCCCCGGACAGCAGCGCCGGGTATTGCGCGCCTATCGTTACTATCAGACACTTCCCGAGCAACGCCGCCAGGCGCTGCGAAGCCAGTGGCGGCATCAGGCAGAAAGGGAACATGCCCTGCAAGTCGATCCCGCACAACAGCCGAGGCGAACCGGACCCGGGAGCCAGTAGCAGCAACGAGGTCGGGCAGTAGACCGCGCCGCACCACTGATCGCATGCTGCGGCCAGCACCTGTGCTTGGTCTCAGGACGCGGAGAATCGCTCCTCACCCGAATGGCTGACACAGCTTGCAGCGATCAGATCATCCTCGAAATCAGCGTGCAGACCGCCTTTTCCCAGCATCAGGCCGAGAAAATTGAGCAGATTGCGGGCATACATGGCACTGGCCGATGTCGCCGCGCCGGCCGCCAGGTCCAGTGGCCCGATTATCTCAACACCATGATGACGCACCCGCTGTCCGGCCTGGGTCAGCTCGCAATTGCCGCCCGTCTCTGCAGCCAGGTCCACGACCAGGGCGCCTGGACGCATGCCCTCGACCATCGCCTGGCTGAGAATTTTGGGGGCCGGGCGCCCTGGCACGGCCGCCGTGGTCACCACCACGTCCACCTTGCCCAGATGCTCGGCCAACGCTTTTTGTTGTGCCGCCTTCTCCTCGGCAGACAATTCCCGAGCGTATCCGCCACTGCCGGCCGCAGTGACGCCCAGTTCGAGAAAGCGCGCACCCAGGGACTGGATCTGCTCGCGGGTTTCAGGGCGGACGTCATATCCTTCGACCTGCGCTCCCAGCCGGCGCGCCGTTGCGATGGCCTGCAAGCCGGCCACGCCAGCGCCGATCACCAGCACGCTCGCCGGGCGAATGGTGCCCGCCGCCGTGGTCAGCATGGGAAAGAACTTGGGTGCCGCTTCGGCCGCAATCAGCATGGCCCGATAACCGGCTACGGCGGCCTGCGACGACAAGACGTCCATTGACTGGGCGCGAGTGGTTCTCGGCAACAGTTCCAATGCAAAAGCACTGATGCCCTGCTTGGCCCAGGCCGCCACACGTGCCTGGTCGGCGTGCGGTTGCAACTGGCCAATCAGCATGGCTCCCTCGCGCATGGCCGCCACTACTTCAGCAGCAGGAGGCTGCACACACAGCAAGGCATCAGCCTGGCGCGCCAGATCTCCGGCATCGGCCCAGACCACATCGGCATAGGCCTGGTCGGGAAAACCGGCGGTTTCGCCGGCGTCAGGCTCAAGCATCACCTGCACATCCTGCTTGCGCAATTTGGCAGCCGTTTCCGGCGTGATTGCCACGCGTCGCTCACCGGCTCGCGTCTCGCGTAATGCAGCTACCGTGATCGGCATGCCATGCTCCTTTGCAGGGAAGTTGCCCGCAGTGTACCGCCCACTGTCGCGGCTGTCTGCGCTGCAACGTCGTCCATCCTGCTCCGTGCTCACAGCCGGCAAACTGCTAGACTCGGCGCATGACTTCTCTTGACCTGCTGAACTCCCGCCGATCGGTACCGGCCCTGCAGCTGG
The DNA here is from genome assembly GCA_963800395.1 of uncultured Gammaproteobacteria bacterium. Classification (GTDB taxonomy): domain Bacteria; phylum Pseudomonadota; class Gammaproteobacteria; order Xanthomonadales; family Rhodanobacteraceae; genus DASSBG01. Next base: position 230,741 of record CAWDBD010000002.1, on the reverse strand, counting down.
GCGAGCCCGGACCTGATGCAGAACAAATGGAGCAATTGCTCACTGCCGCGATGCGCGTTCCGGATCATGGCAAGCTGACGCCATGGCGATTTGTCCTGCTCGAGGGCAAGGCGCGCCGCGAGCTTGGTCGACGGCTGGCCGAACTGCATTTGCGCAAGGACCCGGAACTGCCCGAAGCCAAGCAGATCAAGGATCGGGAGCGCTACCAGCATGCCCCTCTGATTGTTGCGGTCATCGCGCAGTTGCAAGGCGACCACCCGAAGATCCCGGAGCAGGAGCAGCTTTTGTCGGCCGGGTGCGTGGCCTACAGCCTGCTGCTTGGCGCACATGCCATGGGGTTTGCAGCGCAGTGGCTGACCGGCTGGGCCGCGTATGATCGCGATGCCGCGCAACTGCTCGGACTGGAAAGCAATGAGTGCGTGGTCGGCTTTGTGCATATCGGCACGCCGTCACGCGAGATGCCGGAACGTGACCGACCGGAGCTCAGCGAGAAACTCAGCCGGTGGCAGCCATGAAGCGCATCCACCTGATTGACGCCAGCATGTATGTGTTCCGGGCCTGGCACTCGATGCCAGATCAGTTTTTCGACGTCGATCGCAACCCGGTCAATGCGGTGCACGGATTCTGCCGTTTCATGCTGGATCTGCTGGAACGCGAGCAACCGGCGCATGCAGCCATGGCTTTTGATGTCAGCCTGACCACCTCGTTCCGCAATGCCATCTACCCGCCCTACAAGGCCAACCGGGACCCGGCTCCCGAGAGCCTCAAGCGGCAGTTCGAGTATTGCCGTGAACTGGCTGCAGCGATGGGCTTTTGCGTGCTCGCCGACACCAGCTACGAAGCTGATGACCTGATCGGCAGCACGGCCCATGCCATGCGCCGGCATGACTTCTGCACGGTCATCGTATCGGCCGACAAGGATTTCGGGCAGTTGCTGGGGCACGGCGACGAGCAGTGGGACTTTGCCCGCGGCCTGCGCTGGGGTGCCGATGACGTACCCGAGCGCATCGGCGTACGTGCCGATCAGGTCATCGACTATCTGGCTCTGGCCGGCGATGCCGTCGACAACATTCCTGGTGTCCGCGGCATCGGTGCCAAGACGGCGGCGGCATTGCTCGCGCACTTCGATACTCTCGAAGCGCTGCTGGAGCGCATTGACGAAGTCCCGTTCCTGCGTCTGCGTGGTGCTGCGGGCATTGCCCGCAAACTGCGTGAGGATGCCGATAACGCGCGGCTTTCCAGGCAGCTCTCGGCCATTGCACTGGATGCCCCGGTACCGCTGGAGCCTGCCGAGTTCGTGCTGCAGGGCCCGCAGGCAGAGCGGATGTTCGCGCTGTGCGATCGCCTCGGCATCGGACCCGGAACGCGGCGGCGAATCGAGGCATTGCAAGCCTAGCGCCGCGGTCGGGAGCGCAACCGGCATCCCTCGTCGGACTGCCCGATGGCAGCCAACCGGTGGTCTGGTCCCGCGCCCCGGGCTTCCGTCTCCGCGTATCTACCTGCGAACAGGCAGAACGGGTGACGGAAGCCCGGAAAGTCCAGCGGATCCTAGTGCTGTTTCATCAGGATATTGTCGGTATCCTTCATCGGCAGCGTGTGCTTGCCGGTAGGCTCGCGAAGCATCTTGCGGCCTTCGGCAGCGCTGGCCTTGGGGATGGTGCTCATGCCGGTCTTGATGCCGCTCTTGTCCCAGGCAAAATGCATGTCCGATTCGAACACGTGCACAGGCTCCAGAACCGCACCATCCTTGAGCAATCCGTACTGGTCGTACTTGCTGCGCTGGTCGTTGGTCAGGAAATAGAGTTTGTCGCCATGAACAGCGCCGCTGCCAAGGGCAATGAATAGCGGGTTGGCCACGTCAAGAGGCATGGCACTGACCACATTGTGCCCGTTGTCGCTCAGCTTCAGCCGCATGACACGCTGCGGTTGCATGCCCGCTTCAATCAGCACCAGCGTGTTCTTGTAGCTGTGCATGTCGACGATGCCGGGCAGTACAAGCTGCTCGGGATTGTATCCGAGCGCGAAGGCCTTGCCGGTGTCGAGGTCGATGCCCAGCACCCCCCGCAGCGTATCGGCCAGGTACAGGCGCTTGCCATCGCTGCTGACTGCCAGGGCGCGGATATCGTTGAGCCGGGGGTTGCGGGCAAGCTGCTTGAGCTTGCCCTTTTCAAGGGTATACAGCACCTTGTTCACGCCGTCGGCAGCGAATACCTTGCCATCCGGTGCCACGGCCAGGCTGGACAGAAACACATCGCTTCCCTTGAGCGGATAGCGATGCAACAGCTTGCCCGAACCGAGGTCGAACTCGACCAGGGCAGCCTGCCCGGCATTACCGGTATCGTAGCCCTTGAAATACACAATCGAGGTTGTCGCCACCCACAGGCGCTTGTGTTTGCCATCCACGGCCATGTCCATGATCGACCACAGACGGTTGTGGCTGTCGGACTTGATGAAGTCACTGAGCTTGCCCTTGCTGTCGGCGTGATAGATGCCACCATCGCGGGCGCTGCCAGCCAGAAACTGCTTGTGCACGGGATCCCAGGCCAGCGCATTGAACATCAGGTCGGCGGCAGGCAGATCAAACGCCTTCTTGCCCTCGCCAAACGGCTTGAGGTTGACTTTCAGGCTCCTGACAATGAAATCCCAGACCTGAGTGCCATGAATCTTCTTGAACTGCGGCATATCGGACACATCCAGGCCAAAACCCTGCCCCTTCATGCGCAGCAGCAGGTCGTAAGCCGGGGTCTTCATGTCGTCGGCAGCATAGCTGCTGGCCAGTTCCATTTTCATGGGCAGCGAGCCTGGCACCAGATGCGTGAGCTGTTTGAGGGTCCAGCGATAGCGCGTCTTGTCTCCGGCCGCCTGGTAGATCTGCTTCAGGCGGGACAGGCCCGCCACATCGTTCGAGCTCTCGATCTGCTTCTGCGTCAGCGCCTCGGCACGCTGTATGGTCTGCTGCATGGCGGACTGCTGCGCACTCGACGTCTGCGCGTTGGCAGCACCGGTCATGGCGACCAGCACCATGGCAGCGAGCAACGCGCCTGTCTGGCGTCGGGAAATAGTCATGGGCTCTCCTGCGGGTGTACGGGACAGTAACAATGGACAATGATAAGCGTCCGTGGTTCCGACCCAAGGTTGATTGAATGAACGATCGCATACTTTATCAGGGCAAGTGGCTGACCATGAAGCAGCGTGGTCGCTGGGAATATGTCGAGCGCGTCAATCCCGGCGGCGCGGTTGCCATCCTCGCCATCACCGAAGATCAACGGATCGTGCTGGTGGAGCAACCGCGTGTGCCCATTTCATGCACGACCATCGAGTTGCCGGCCGGACTGGTGGGCGATCTGGAACATCGCGATGACGAGGACCTTCTGAGCGCCACGCAACGTGAGCTGGAAGAGGAAACCGGCTACCGCTGCGAGCGCATCGAGCCCTTGCACTCGGGACCATCCTCGGCCGGCATGAGCACGGAAATCATCCATTTCGTGCGCGCGCTCGATCTCAAGCGCGTTTCGCAAGGTGGCGGCGATGCCACCGAGGACATCACGGTGCATGAGGTGCCACTGGTCGATATCAGCGATTGGTTGGTACAACGGGCAGCTCACGGTGACTCGATCGACCCCAAGCTGATGGCCGGTCTGTGGCTGCTGGCACATCCGGGGCAGTACAACGCGCCGCAGGGCTGACAAGGCCGATCCAGGGATATGAGCCATTCGGGCGCTCGGATTGCCGGGCTCAGCTTGCGGTCACAAGCCAGGCGATGGCTTGCTGCCACAGCAGCACGGCAATCATGGCCAGCATGACCAGCCAGGTAAACAGCGTGCCGAAAAGGCGACCGAACGAAGTGCCGCTGCTGTGGCTCAGGCCCCATGCATGCAGCACGCGCGCCACCACCAGGGTGATGCCGAACACGTGCAACAACCAGGGCACCGTGTGATCAAGCTCCAGAACAAGCAGCAGCAGGAGCGCGAGCGGCACATACTCAAGCATGTTGGCGTGTGCGCGCTGGCGCCTGGACAACTCCTCGTCGCCGCCATGGCCCAGACCCACCCGCGCATGCTTGCGGCGCATGACCACCCGCAGTGCCAGAAACAGCGACAGCAGCGCCAGTAGCGCCACGTAAAACCCGGTAACAATCATGTTGTTGCACCCTCTCGGTCAGTTCTGAAGCGCAGCTCCCACACCAGCACGGCAGCGGCCAGGGCAGCCAGCAGGAACCAGACGCCGGTGAACTGCCAGCGGATGCCCAGCCAGACTATCGCGGCCACCAGCGATACCGGCAGCACGCCGGCAGGCAAGGCAAGCGTCGGTGCCGGTGATTGCCGCTTCCACGCCGCCAGCAGCATCCACGTACCAGCCATTGCCAGCGCCAGACCCAGGATGCGCCACAGCCAGGTTGTTCCAGGCAATTGCGGCAGCCCCGGCATCATGGTGTCCAGGGGCACATCACCGACCATCAGCACGTATCCGGGTGGCGGCAGGTGCGGCGCCGGCCTCAGCACATGGTGCTCTGCACGCGCAACGATGGACAATTCACGCAGCGGTCGCTTGCTCCAGCTCAGACGCAAGTCGCCCAACTTGGGTGAGCCCGGATGGGTATTGCTCCACAGCTTGCCATCGGCAAGCCGAAAGCTGGCCGTCAGATTGGGTGGCAAGGTGGAATAATCCGGCTCCACCGGTTCGTTGCCAGGAAGCGTGTCACGCATTTCCGGCCCCAGCAGCAGACCACCCAGGGTGGGGTTGCCACCATGGAAGCTGGCATCATGAAAAGGAAAGGGTGGGTTTTGATGCCCGGCCGGGCGTTTGAAGCGACTCGAGTCTATGGGGTGGTCATACCAGTTGCGGACATAGCTCACACCACCCTGGCTATCCTTGACCTCGCGCCACTGCTCCATTTCCACGGTTCGCTTCAGCTGTGATGTCATCGCCTCGACACCAAACTGCCGGTCTCGCGCAGGACGATCGACCTTCAGCTTGCCATGCACGCGCACCAGCTGTCCGTCCAGGTCCTGCAGGTCGCTGCCGGGGCCGACGTCAATGATCACGCCACCCATTGCATCCAGCTCTGCCAGGACATCGCGACGAACCAGTTCCCCGCTGGTCACGGTCGCCAGACCGGCAAGCGCCAGCACGACACCGGCCAGTACGCCCGGCCACGAGGGCCGGCGAGTCGTCTGGCTCATGTCCGCTTCCACCCCTGGCGCTCGCCAGGACAGTTGACCTGATAATCAGATGGTTTCATTCCGATCCCCTGGTTCAGTCGGATCATTGTGACCCGGCCTCGCCACACCATTCAAGGTATCCAGAAACGCCTTGCCATAACGCTCCATCTTGACCGTACCTACCCCGCTCACCTCCAGCATCTGTTCTGGCGTGGCCGGCATGGCCTCGAGCATGCCATGCAGGGTACTGTCGGGAAAGATCATGTAGGCAGGCAACTCGTGGCTCCTGGCCAGTTCCGCGCGCAGGCTCCGGAGCGTCTGCCACAACGCCTCCTTTTCCGGGGGCAACGCCGTTGGCGCAGAACTCCGGGCTGCCGCTTTTCCGCTGCCCCGGCGCTCGGGCCGGCCGGCCACTGCCGATTTGCGAATATTGAAACGCGTTTCGCCCTTGAGCAGCGGCGCACTGGCTGCTGTCAGATGCAAGGTGGAGAAGCCCTCGGCATCAGCCACCAGCAGCCCCTGGGCAAGCAGCTGGCGACACACGCCTCGCCATTGGCGGCTGTCCAGATCGGTGCCGATGGCATAGGTACTCAACTGATCATGACCCAGTTTGCGTATGCGCGCCGTATCGCCGCCGCGCAGAATGTCGATGACATGTCCGGCACCGAATCGCTGGCCACTGCGATACACACAGGAAAGAAACTTGCGCGCATGGTCGGTCGCATCAACAGTTTCCGGCGGGTGAAGGCAGTTGTCACACTGGCCACAACTCGGGTGGGCATAGGTTTCACCCAGGGATTCGAGCAGCAGGCGACGACGGCAAGCGGTGGTTTCGGCATATGCCAGCAGGGCTTCCAGCTTCTGCTTCTCCACGCGCTTGTATGCATCCCCTGCCTCGGACTGAGCGATCATCTGGCTGAGATTGACCACGTCACCGAGACCGTAGGTCATCCATGCCTCGGCCGGCTCGCCATCGCGACCGGCACGGCCGGTTTCCTGATAGTAGCTTTCGATGCTGCGCGGCAGATCAAGATGGGCTACAAAGCGCACATCCGGCTTGTCGATGCCCATGCCGAAGGCGATCGTGGCGACCACCACCACACCTTCCTCGTAAACGAAGCGGCGTTGATTGGCGCTGCGTTCGCTGGCAGACAAGCCGGCGTGATACGGCACGGCATCGATACTCCGACTGACCAGCCATTCGGCAGTACTGTCCACCTTGTTGCGTGTACGTACGTAGACAATGCCCGATTCGCCACGATAGTTGTCGATGAATTCGCCCAGTTGGCGCCTGCCGGACTGGCGTGGCTGCACCCGATAGGTGATGTTGGGACGATCGAAGCTGGCAATGAATCGCTGTGCACCCGCCAGCGACAGTCGTTCGGCGATATCGTCGCGAGTCCTTTCATCGGCGGTCGCGGTCAGCGCGATACGCGGCACCTCCGGGAACCGCCGTGCCAGCACATCGAGCTGCCGGTAGTCGGGCCGGAAATCGTGCCCCCACTGCGATACGCAGTGGGCTTCGTCGATAGCGAACAGGGCTGGCTCACAGGATTCAAGTTGCGCGAGGAAACGCCCCGTCAGCAGGCGCTCCGGTGCGACATACAGCAAGTCCAGCGCGCCGGATTCCAGGTCACGCTCGACCTCGCGCTGGGCACCAGGGTCCAGGCTTGAATTGAGAAACGCCGCGCGCACCCCGAGTTGCCGCAGTGCCTCGACCTGATCGTGCATCAGGGCAATCAAGGGGGATATGACGATGCCGGTGCCCGGGCGCATCAATGCCGGAATCTGGTAACACAAGGACTTGCCACCGCCAGTGGGCATCAGCACCAGGGCATCATGCCCTGCAGCCAGGTGCTCGATAATCCGCGCTTGCGGGCCGCGAAATTCGCGATAACCGAAGGTGGTGGCAAGAATGTCGCGCGCGCGCGCCACAGATACCGCCTCATCCATTGCCGTCGCTTCCCCTGGCCTTGTGCAATCGTGCCTGCCACAGTTTGACTTTGGCCGGCTTGCCCCACGCCTGGTACAGCTCGATCTGATGCTGCACGGTGTCCTGAGCCAACGGATGATCAGGCCCGTAGCCCGAGCTCCGGGTATAGATATTCCAGGCTCGGTCCAGTGCGGCAGCCGCTTCCGGGTATTTTTTCTCCCGGGTCAGAATGGTACCCAGCAAATCTACCAACTGACCGCGCGCGCCATTGTCCTTGCCCAGCGCTGCATCCATGTGGGCGATGGCCTGGCGCACGTGCTGCTCGGCCTGGGCAAGCTGGCCTGTATCCCGCAGCAGAAAAGCCAGATTGGTCTGTCCGAAAACGGATTGGACTGCATCAGGCCCGTTGGTTTTCAGTGACCACTCCAGCGTATGCTCGTAGTAGGGCCTTGCCTCCTTGTTGCGCCCCTGCTGGCGTATGGCACCGCCCAGATTCGAGAACAGGCGCATCCGTACCGGATGATCCGCACCAAACAAGCGGGTCGCGATGGGGAGATAGTGCCGCAGAAGCTTCTCTGCCTCGGCAAAATGCTTCTGCCGCGAATAGCTGATTGCCAGCTCGTTGGCGCTGTCGATGCTGCTGCTGCTGGCCTCGCCATGCAGTTTCGTGCTGCGCTCCAGCAAGGTCTTGAGAAGGGGCTCGGCCGCCTTGTAGTCACCCATGTCGGAATAGATTGTTGCCAGCATGGATTCGCTGTCGGCGAGCTCGATCGAGTCCGCGGGCAAGCGCTTGCGCTCTCTTGCAAGCACCGAGCGCATGAGCTTGAGGGATTGTTCCAGTTGGCCCGACTTCCATCGCAAACTGGCAATATCATGCTCGACCGTCAACCTGGCCAGGTTGTCCGGCGGCACGCCTTCGATCAGCTTTTCCGCTACAGCCACCTCCTTGAGAAACTCCTGCGGCGAGTCTCCGGCGTAGGCCCGGTCCAGGCCGAGCGCCATCTGCAACTGTGCCTGCTTCACTCGCGGCAGCTCCGCTTTCCTGGCTGCCTCGATCGCATCACGATCATGCTCCACGGCCTTCCTGTAGAAGCCCAGGGCACCATAGGCCGCTGCAATGGTGTGCTCGATGGAGGATCGCACGTCCGGTTCGCCGGCCAGCTCACTGCTGGCTTTCTCGGCCGCGCGATCCAGTACCGCGCGCATCAGGCTGGTATCCCGGCCCTTGGCAAAGTCGGGGTCGACACCTGACAGGATGGCACTGATGAAGCTGGATACCTTTTCGGCCTTGGCGGTTTCACTCCGCGCCTTTTGTGCAGCCGCTACAGCCCGGCGCTGCCCTTGCAGAGCCAGCACGGTTCCAGCAACCAGGGCGACCGCTACCAGCATAGAGGCCACAATGCCCAGCCGGTGCCTGGAAATGAACTTGCGAGCCTGGTAACTGCGCGTCTGCGGCATGGCCTGCAAGGGACGTCGTCGCAAGTAGTTTTCCAGGTCATCACCCAGCGCCGCAGCCGAGTCGTAGCGCAACGACCGTTCGGGCTGCAGTGCCTTGCGCAATACCGCACGCAACTCCGCCGGCAGGCGTGCGGCAGCCTGCAGCAGCGCCGCATGCGCTTCGCCCCGGTCCGGACCCATCCTGTCCACATGCAGCAAGGTCGTGCGCACGTCGGCACCCGACTGGAACGGATGCGTGGTCAGGCTGCTGGCGTCATTGTCGGTCAACACTTCGAACAGCATCACGCCCAGAGAATAGACATCGCTGCGGGTATCAATATTGCCGGTCTCCGCAGCTGCCTGTTCGGGGCTCATGTAGGTCACGGTACCGGCACGTTCGCGCTCTCCGCCCGTGTTGCCGTCGCTACCGACCGCGATGCCGAAATCGATGATGGTGGGCTGTGCCATCCCGTCAACTTCGCGCACCAGCACGTTGTCGGGTTTGAGGTCACGATGGATGACACCTTTCTGGTGGGCATGCTGCACACCGTGGCAGACCCGTTGAAACAGGCGCAGCCGGGCCTCGAGGCCAAGCTTGCGTTCGACGCAATAGCGCGTGATGGGCTGACCATCCACCCACTCCATGACGATATACGCCTGGCCATCATCGCTGGTGCCTGCGTCAAATACCTGGGCAATGGCAGCGTGCTGCATCTGTGCCAGGGCCTGGCGCTCCACCTCGAAGTAGGCCCGTGCCATGGGACTGGTCAGATGCTCGGGCAGCAGCTTCAGTGCCACTTCGCGCTGCACCGGGTGCAACTGGTCCGCCAGGTAGACCTGCCCCATGCCGCCCTCGCCCAGCAGGCGCCGGACAACGTAGCCGCCTACCCTGGCCCCGGGGGCCAGGCTCCCCGGCTTGGACGCCGGATCGCAAGCACCAAGCACCTCGGTTGCTGCTGACGAGCGATCATTTTTTTCTGCCATGATAGCTATCTCAAGTCGATTTGCGCGCCAGCACCGTTCCCGCCAGCAGTACGATCAGGTTCCGGGCTCACCCCACAACCGCCGATCCAGTTCATGATGCAAGCCGCACTGAGCAAGCGATACCCGTCCATTGTGCACCACAACGCCTTCAGCACGCAGTCGCCGGCATTGCTCTCGCCAGCCCGGGCTACCGGGGGAGATTGCAATTCGCCCGTCCGACCGCAACACGCGATGCCAGGGCAGCTTGATCTCGTCAGGCGTTTCCCGCAGAGCTCGGCCGACCAGCCTGGCGCGACCGGGCAGGCCGGCCCGCGCAGCGATCTGCCCGTAGCTGGCTACTCGACCGGCAGGGATGGCGGCCACGGCGCGGTAAATGCTGGCGTATTGATTGGCGGTTTCGGTCATGGACGCGCCAGAGTACCATTGGTACTCATCTACACCCGAGCGCACATTCATGCACCGGTCGAAACTTCGCCTGCTGCCTGGAAGTTCGCTTTTTTTGAACCAATGACCCGAGCTTCTGCTATGCCTGGCAGCACGACAAACCGTGTGCTGCCAGGGACTGCACCAGGCTCGGGCGCACTCACCAATCATCCGAGCTAACGGAAAAGCCATGCACAGCTTTGAACAAATCAGATCCCACATCGGTGGTCGTTTCCGGCTGCGCACCAATGACCCCTACCTGATCAGTTTCGACTTGCCAGTAGGTGACGGTGGACGCATACAAGGGCTGTACCTGGCTGAGCTGGAAACGAACGACGAGCGCAAGGTGCTGCGTATCTCGACGCCGATTGCGCCACTTGACGAAGCAGACTCGATCCGCAGCCTGCGCTTCAACTGGACCCAGCGCAGCGGCTTTCTCGCGGTCGGCGAACTGGACGGTACCGATTACCTGCACTTGTGCGAGAACCGTCCGTATGCATTTCTCGACCGCGCCGAACTGGATCGCCTCATCGACCAGTTGGGTCCACTGGCTGACCAGCTTGCCCGAATCATTTCGCAAAGTGACAAAGACCTGACTTGACGGATATACACATGAGCCAACGCACTGCCATCATCACCGGCGCCGGCGGCGCCCTCGCCAGCCACCTGATCGAAAACTTCCAGCATGCGGGCTGGAAGCTGGCTCTGGCCGCCTATGACGATAGCGAAGCCGAACGGCTGCACCAGCACCACCCCGACAGCCTTGTAGTCAAGGCGGATCTGGCAGACGCCAGCAGTGCCCATTCCGCCATGGAGCAGGCCAGTGCGGCGTTGGGCCAGGTCGACTGCCTGCTCAACATTGCCGGCGGCTTCGGCATGTCCAGCGCCGTCGATACCAGCCCCGACGAACTGGAAAACCAGCTTTCCATCAACTTCCGCAGCGCCTTCAACGCCACCCGCGCGGTACTGCCCGGCATGCTCGAGCGCGGCCGCGGCTTCATTCTTGGCGTCGGTGCCGCCGCTGCCATCGATGGAGGCGCCGGTATGGGTGCCTATGCCGCGTCCAAGGCCGCCCTGGTCACATGGCTGAAATCTCTCCGCCAGGAAGTGGCAGGCAAGGGCGTCGATGTCGCGATTGTCTACCCGATGGCGGCCATTGATACACCCGGCAATCGCAAGGCGATGCCCGGTGTCGATCCGGATACCTGGATCGACCCCGATGAACTGGCAGCGACGATCATGCACCTGGCCACGCGATCGCCGCGCGGGCGCATCCTCGAGTCGCGGGTGTACCCACCGGCGTGAGCGTTGCGATTGACAGGCCAGCTGCGCGGGATTGACCGGGGGATTCCCGGGTGCAGCCGCGCCCGTACCCCGGGGCCGGTGACGAGCATCGATAGCACAGTGCAGACCAGTTGCTTGTCCTGCCGCCGGGAAAGATGGAGCTACCGTCGACCCGGGATCAAACGCCCATGTTCCTACGGGCTATCGGCCACCACCTTCACGTGCAGCTCGGCCAGTTGCGCGGCCGACACCTCGGATGGCGCATCGGTCATGAGGTCCTGCGCGCTGGTGGTCTTGGGGAAGGCGATCACGTCACGAATCGAATCGGTCCCGGCCATCAGGGCAGCGATGCGGTCGATACCGAAGGCGATGCCGCCGTGCGGTGGCGCACCCATGTTCAGCGCCTTGAGCAGGAAGCCGAACTTGGCTTGCGCCTCTTCGGCACCGATGCCAAGCAGGTCGAACACGGCGCTCTGCATTTCCGGGCGATGGATACGGATTGAGCCGCCGCCGATTTCCGCGCCGTTGAGCACCATGTCGTAGCCCCGACTCAGGGCGTTGCGCGGATCAGCCTTCAACTGCTCGACATCGTCAACCGCGGGCGCCGTGAACGGATGGTGCAAGGCCACCAGCCGCCCCGCATCCTCGTCGTACTCGAACATGGGAAAGTCGGTAATCCACAAGGGCTTCCAGCTCGCTTGCAGCAGGCCGCGATCCTTGCCCACTTTCAGTCGCAGCGCACCCATGAACTCACTCACGCTCAGCCACGGCCCGGCACCGAACAGCAGCAGATCGCCGTTGGCCGCCTCGGTGGCTTCCACGATGGCAGCAAGACTGTCGCCATCCAGGAACTTGGCAATGGGTGACTGCACGCCTTCGAGGCCGGCGTCGACATCATTGACTTTCAACCAGGCCAGGCCCTTGGCGCCGTGCTTGACCGCATGCGCCGCCAGTTCATCGATCTGTTTGCGCGACAGCTCCGCGCCGCCGGGCACGCGCAATGCCGCGACCCGCCCAGCGGGATCATTGGCCGGACCGGAAAACACCTTGAACTCGACCTGGCTGACCGCTTCGGCCACATCAACCAGTTCCAGCCCCATGCGCAGATCCGGCTTGTCCGAACCGAAACGACGCATGGCTTCGTGCCAGCTCAGGCGCGGAAACGGCGCTGCCAGATCGACATCAACCACCTCGCGAAACACCGTGCGCATCAGGTCCTCGACCTGGCCCTGCACGTCGCCCTCGCGGACAAAGGCACACTCGATGTCGAGCTGCGTGAACTCGGGCTGCCGATCGGCGCGCAGGTCCTCGTCGCGAAAACACCGCGCAATCTGATAATAGCGGTCGAAGCCGGCCATCATCAGTATCTGCTTGAACAACTGTGGCGACTGCGGCAAAGCGTAGAACTCCCCCGCATGCACGCGACTGGGCACCAGATAATCACGCGCCCCCTCGGGCGTTGCCTTGGTCAGAATCGGCGTCTCGATATCCTGGAAACCCCTGGCATCAAGATAGCGGCGCAGTGCCTGCACAAGGCGCGTTCGCACACGCAGCCGATGCTGCATCTCGGGCCGCCGCAGATCCAGATAGCGATAGGCCAGACGCATTTCCTCGTTGGGGCTCTCGTGCAGGGCAAATGGCAGGTCGCGAGCCCGATTCAATACCTCCACGCGTTCAGCAACCAGCTCCACCGCGCCCGTCTTGAGCTTGTCGTTGGCGGCCAGACGCTTGCGCAAGGTGCCGTGCACACGCAGGCACCATTCATAGCCGAGTTCACCGGCGATTTCGAATGCTTCGGGGTTGTCCCGCTCGATAACGACCTGTGCAATGCCTTCATGATCACGCAGGTCGACAAAAGCCACGTGACTCTGCAACCTGATCGTGTCTACCCAGCCGCACAAGGTGACCGGACTTCCAATCAGTGATTCATCGACAAGACCGCAATAGTGGGTACGCATGGGGGGAACCTTGTGCCGACGGCGCGACATAAATGCATGAGAAATAAAGCCGCCAATTTTAGCATGCGCGGCCGCATTGTCCGAGCGCCGCGGATGAAGTCATGCTGCGGCAGCACCAGGCGCAGCCTGATGCCTGTGATCAGCGCCTGCGAATGACCGCGAATCGCGCGCGGCACCCATGATCGACCCAGACGCCGGCACGATTGAAACCCCAGCTCTGACCGCGGACGCAGCTTGCATGGGACAAGCGTTGCTGGATACGGGCGGTACCACGCCGACCGAGGTCAACCCGGCACAACCGGTAATGCTGGTCCTCGCTCTGGCAGATGAGACTTATGGGCTGTGAAGGCCGGGCCGAGCGATAGCCGGAGTCCGGAATCCGGCCAGCGCGGTTCCACCCCGGCCGTACCACCACGAAGCGGGCGCGGCAGCCCTGATCGACCCACACGCCTGCCCGGTTGTAACCCCAGGACCGGCCCCGAATACAGCGCGCGCTGGACAACTGTTTTTCGATTCGAGCCGTGCCGCCAGGACCCAGATCAACCTTGCAGAATCGGTAACGCTGGTCATTGCTCTGGCAGGTGAAACGGATCGCTGCATCGTGCCTGCCCGGGGTTGGCCTGTCATCGTAGTCCCCTTCCCCGTAGCCACCCCGGCGGCTCACCACGAAGCGGGCACGACAGCCATGATCAACCCAGACGCCCGCACGATTGAAGCCCCAGCCGCGACCGCGCACGCAGCTTGCCCTCGACAGGCGCTGGGCCAGGCGCACTGTGCCCAGCTGACCAGGATCCACCCGGCACAGATGGTAGCGCTGGTCCTGGCTCTCACAGCTCAGGCTGATGTCCCGGTCCGTGTAGCCGCCGTCGTAACGCTGCGCGTCAGCTTGCCGCAGCGGCACAAGCAGGCCGCCTGCCACGAGTAAAAGTGAAAGAATGCATTTGCCGTTCACAACCCCTCCCCCGCAGCGATGCGGTCATCTTTGCCCGTGACTGAATGCGTACATTGACTGCGCCGGGGCACGGTGCTGCAATCAGGAAACCTTCAAGTACTCGATGTCTTGGCAGCTGCCGGCTTGGCTGCGGGCTTTTCCGCGCTCGGCGTCTGGGCGCCCGTGTCCGATTTCGGGGCTGTATCGGACTTGCCCGCTTCCGTGCCGGAATCACCAGCCAGATTGCGCCGCTTGTCGGTACTTTTCTTGAAATCGGTTTCGTACCAGCCGCTGCCGGCGAGCCTGAACGCCGGCGCGGTAACTTGCCGGCGCACGGCCTCGGCCCCGCACTCCGGACAGATGGTCGGATCGGGGTCGGACAGCTTCTGCAAGCGGTCGAACGAGTGATTGCAGGCGTCGCAGAGGAACGCATAGATCGGCATGCTCGAAGTCTCCATGGCACGGAAGCACCGCATCGTTGCCGGTATGGTGCCACGGCAAGGATAGTTCAAGCGTTGCCATTCACAAAGCGACTGTGGCAGGCAGCTCAGGCGTATCCGGCTGGCACCAGCCAAAGCGAGCCTTCGGCCAGCAGCGCGCCGAGGCCGGTTGCCACCAGCACGTCGCTGGGATAGTGCAGCCCAAGGATGACCCGGGACATCGCCACCAGTACGGTGAACAGCAGCAGCGGCCAGGTCATCCAGGAAAAGTACCCGATGGCGACCAGACTGAAGCTGACTGCATGCAGCGTATGCCCGGACGGAAAGCTGAATTCGTCCAGCGCGGGCACACGCGCCACCACGCCCGGACAGGCTTGGAAAGGCCGTTTGCGTCGGGTGCCGCGCTTGATCAGCCGGTACAGGGCCCAGGCCACCAGCCCCGTCAGCAGCATGTGCAACGCCGCAACTTGCCCGCGTGTGCCACCGGTCAAGGCCAGCGCCAGCATCAGGCCATACCAGAACACACCATCGCCCAGACGGCTGACCACGGCGAACAATGCGCCGATCCTGGGTCGTGCCCCGAAACGGCAGGCGGCCAGACACAGGCGTGCCTCACGCATCGAATACCGCCACACGCGGCATGCATGTGGGCGCCCCCGGCCGCCCGCTGCGCAAGGCATCCAGCATCACATCCTCGAATTGTGCGGCGATCACGGCCGGATCAAGCTCCTTCATGCTGGCACGCGCGGCCAAGCCCAGCCGTTGGCGCAGCCCGGCATCGCCTGCCAGGCTCCAGGCGGCATTGACAAATTCACCCGGTGAGTGCGGATCGACCACGACACCGTTCACGCCGTCACGGATATGTTCGAATGCCGCGCCGGTATTGAAAGCCAGCGTGGGCAGGCCGCTGGCCATGGCCTCGAGCACCACGTTGCCGAAGGTTTCGCTGAGACTGGGGAACAGGAACAGGTCGGCGCTGGCGTAATGTGCGGCGAGGTCTTCCGCCCGGCGCAGGCCGGTGAACACCACGCCCGGATTTTCAGCCTGCAGGCGTGCCCGCAGCGGCCCGTCGCCAACCAGGATCAGCCGCGCACCGGGAATCCAGGACTGCAGCGTTTCGAACGCGCGCAACAACAGGTCCAGATTCTTTTCCGCCGCGATCCGGCCTACACAGATAACAGCCAGATCAGACCCCTCGCAGCCCCATTGGCGCCGCAAGGCCGGATCTCGGCGTGCGGGCGAAAACAAGGCCGTGTCGCCGCAGCGTGGCAGCACACGTACCCGATGCACGCCCAGTTCTGCCAGCTCGCACGCCATCGCCCGGGTAGGCACCACAACCAGATCGCTGCGGCGATGGAACCGTGCCAGCCAGTCACGCACCGGGGCACCCAGAAACGGGAGGCCGTAGTGGCTGGCGTAGTGGTCGAAGCGGGTGTGGAAACCGCTGACCGTGGCAATGCCCATGGCGCGCGCCACGCGCTGCGCGCAGCGGCCCAACGGCCCTTCGGTAGCAATATAGACCGCATCAGGACGGCGCTGCTGCCAGAAGCGCCGCAGTCGGCGGTGTGCGGGCAGGCCGAACTGCAGCCCGGGGTAGCGTGGCAGCGACATGCCGCGTACCAGCAGTGTATTGGGGGCGTCACCCGGGTCGTCTTTCTGGCGTGGGCGCACCACCCCGATGTCATGGCCGCGTTTGGCCATGCTTCTTGCATGCTCATGCACCGACAAGGCCACACCGTTGATTTGCGGCGTCCAGGTTTCACTGACGAAATCGATGCGCATGTGCGGCAACTCCGACGGATGTCGAGCAACATGTTGCCGGCGCAACATGACGGCCGCGTTGCGCCGCGGTGACCGTTCGCTGAAACAGGTCACGCAAACAGCCAGTTGACAGCTGAGGCGCCTGGTTCTAGGTTTGAGCATGGCGAGCAATGTTAGAAATGCGTTAACTTTGCTCGGGAATCAACCCTGCGGGAGAAAAGCATGAACGCACTGCACCGTCTCTTCCTTGTCACGCTGGCCAGCGTGTTGGCGATGTCGGTCGCCATCGCCCAGGACTCCGGGTCCAAACCGCCGGATCAGAAGAAGGCCACCGAGCTGCAACAGGTGGTGGTTACCGGCACCCGTGTCTTCGACCGCACCGAGGCCGACTCGATGGCGCCGATCGACGTGCTCACACCCAAGGACATCAGCCGCACCGGAGCGCCGGATCTGGCCGTGGCGCTGCGTACCCTGCTGCCTTCGCTGAACTTTCCTCAGCCTTCACTGACCGATGCCACCGACGCCACCCAGCCAGCCCAGATTCGCGGGCTGTCACCAGACCATACCCTGGTGCTGATCAATGGCAAGCGCCAGCACACCACCGCCGCACTCAACGTCAACGGCTCGCTCGGACGCGGCTCCTCGCCTGTGGACCTGAACGCGATCCCGATGAACGCCATCGACCATATCGAAGTACTGCGTGACGGCGCCGCAGCGCAATACGGCTCCGATGCCATTGCCGGCGTGGTCAACATCATTCTCAAGGGTGGCACCCACGGTTCGGCGTCGATCTCGGGCGGCCAGTACGACGGCGGCCAGGGTGATACCTGGCAGGGCGGCGCGGACACCGGTTTTGCCTTGGGCAACCAGGGCTGGCTGCATGTCTCGGCACGAGCCATGCATCAGGACCCGACCAATCATGCCGGCCCCGATCCGCGCTATCCGGACGATCCGACTTTCAACACAGTGACCTTCCACTACGGGCTGCCGCAAACCCGCACCAAGCAGGCGGCCCTGAATTTCCAGTATGCCTTCAGCAAGCAGGCCGAACTGTACGCTTTCAGCGTCTTCAACAAGCGCGATGTCAGCGCCGGCGGCTTCTTCCGCTCGCTATCGACCTACCAGACCAGCCATCCGGCAGCAGCCACCGTCTATCCGCAGGGCTACCTTCCGATTGAAAACAGCGCCATCCGCGATGACTCCGAGGTCATCGGCTTGCGCGGCAGCGTCAATGGCTGGCACTACGATGTCAGCGCCAACTCCGGCGGCAACCACTGGAAGCTGCATACCAGCAACACCTTCAACTACTCGCTGGGTGCGAACTCGCCCACCGGCTTCTATATCGGCACCCTGCACAATCGCCAGAACGTGTTCAATATCGATGTCAGCAAAGGATTCGACGTCGGCCTGCAAACGCCACTCACAGTCGCCTGGGGCGCCGAATACCGGCACGAGAAATTCGGGATCAAGCAAGGCGATGACGCTTCCTACGCGGGCGCCGGGGCACAGGTATTCCCGGGCTATCAGCCACTGGATGCCGGCACCCACTCACGCCACAACACTGCAGCCTATGTTGATCTGGAAACCGACTTCACCTACAAGTTCTCCGGTGGTCTTGCAGCCCGCTACGAGGATTACAGCGATTTCGGCAGCGCCACAGCCTGGAAGCTGTCGGGACGCTATGCCTTCAATGACACGGTTGCCATGCGGGGCACGGCCTCGACCGGCTTCCGCGCCCCGTCGCTGCAACAGGAGTACTACTCCAGCACCTCGATCAACTTTGTCGATGTCGGCGGCGGCACGCTGGTACCTTTCACCGTGCGCACCTTCCCGGTCAATGACCCGGCGGCCATTGCACTGGGAGCGCAGCCCCTGAAGGCGGAAAAATCACGCAACTTCAGTCTCGGTCTGGTGTTCACTCCGCTGAGCGGTCTGTACACCACGCTGGACTTTTATCAGGTGGACATCGACAAGCGCATCATCCTCAGTGGCAACCTGGTTGGTGATGCCGTGCAGACGTACCTGGGTTCGGTCGGCATTCCATTCGTCAGCGGCGGTCGTTTCTTCACCAATGCCATCGATACCCGCACCCGTGGTGCCGACCTGGTCAGTACCTGGCCGATGGAACTGTCCAACTCCAGCCTGAAATGGACTGGCGGCTTCAACTGGAACAAGACCGACATTCGCTCGGTGGCCGACCAGCCGCCGCAGTTGGGTCTGGCCGGCCTGGTGTTGCCGATCATCGACCGCCGCAGCAAGGGTTTCCTCACCGACAGCACACCGAAAACCAAGGCGTTTGTGGCCGGCGACTGGAGCATGGGCAACTGGTCCATCCACAGTCAACTCACCCGCTACGGCGAATGGACTGGGCGCAGCAATTCGAACCCGGCCAACGATCAGACCTACAGCGCCAGCTATCTGCTGGATGCTTCGGCCAGCTACGACTGGAGCAACTGGCAGTTCACCGTGGGTGCCAACAACCTGACCAACCACTATCCGGACAGGAACAGTGACGCCAACAACTACCACGGCATCCTGAGCTATCCGCTGACCTCGCCGTATGGATTCAATGGCGCCTACTACTATGCTCGCGCGCAGGTAAGCTGGGACTGAGCGACATGCTGTCACGGGCGTCGGCAGGTGCTGTCCTCCCGCCCGTGCGCCTGTTAAGTTGCGCTTTACGGTCAAGGCCTCATACTTGACCGTTTTGCGCGCCATTGCATCATGCTGAGCAGTATACGAACCGTTGCATCACTGCTGTTGAGCACCATCCTGCTGCTGCTCGGGGTGGGCCTGCTGAATACGCTGATACCCCTGCGCGGGCAGGAGCTGGGATTCTCGGTAACCCTGCTGGGTGCCCTGACCTCGGTCTACTACGTTGGCTATTTCATCGGCACCTTCACGCTGCCGCCGCTGATCCATCGCATCGGGCACATTCGCGCCTTCGCCTTCTGCACGGCTCTCGTGGCAGCGCTGGTACTCCTGCAGGCCATCGGCTCGGCCTACTGGCTCTGGCTTGTCCTGCGAATTGTGCAGGGGCTGGCGCTGGTCGGACTGTATGCCATCATCGAGAGCTGGCTCAACGTCGCTGCCGAGCCAACGCATCGCAACGCGGTATTTTCGGTCTACATGATGCTCAATCTGAGCTCGCTGGCGCTTGCGCAGCAGTTCCTGCGCATCCAGGGGGAGGCATTCGTGCTTTTCTCGGTCGTTGCCATCCTTGTCTGCGTGGCCATTCTGCCCGTGGCTACCACCCGCCAGTTGCAGCCGCAAATCAAGTCGATCCCGAAACTGAATGTGGGACGGCTGTATCGCCTGGTACCCACCGCGCTTGCTGGCGCCTTGTTTTCGGGCCTGACCATGGGCGCGCTGTGGGGCCTGCTGCCGCTGTACGCGCGCGCAATCGACTTTGCCCCGAGCGACATCGGCACCTACATGAGCATTGCCATTCTCGGTGGCGCGGTGCTGCAATGGCCACTGGGGCGCTTGTCGGATCGACACGACCGCCGCCTGGCGCTGGCCATCATCAGCGCTGCCGCCGCCGCGGTGGCCCTGGCCATCCTGGTGGTACCGGCCGACAACCATGCCCTGGCCATGACCCTGATCTTTGCTTTCGGCGGCATGATTTTTGCCATCTACCCGATCGCCATGGCGCACCTGGTCGACTACCTGCCTCGGGAAGAGCTTTTGTCTGCTTCGAGCAGCGTGCTGCTGGTCAATGGAATAGGTTCGGCACTGGGGCCATTGCTGGCCGGCGCATTGATGAGCATGCTGCAGCCATGGCTTCTGTTTGTCTGGTTCGCCTCTCTCAATGGCCTTCTGGCCAGCTACGCGCTGTACCGATTCACGCGCCGAAAACGCAGCCCGACCGCCGACAACAGCTTCGCACCCATGGTGCGTACCACGCCAGGGGCCCTGGAGCTGCACTCCGAAAATGCCCGTGCCGACATCGACGCGACGGAGCAGGCCTGACATCGGCCCGCAGCCTAGCCGCCTTTGCTGAACACCATGTGGCCACCCTCGGCGTCAACGGCAATGGCATCACCGGCAAGGAACTCGCCCTTGAGCAGGCGCTGCGCCAGCGGGTTCTCCAGCTGCTGCTGGATGGCGCGCTTCAGCGGGCGGGCGCCATAGACCGGATCAAAGCCGACATTGGCCAGAAGATCCAGCACCTTGTCGCTGACCTTCAGCGTCAGTTGCCGGTCAGCCAGGCGCTTTTCCAGATTCGTCAGCTGGATACGCGCTATGGCGCGGATCTGCGCCTTCTGCAGTGAGCGGAAGACCACCAGTTCGTCGAGCCGATTGATGAACTCGGGACGGAAGTGGTTCTGCACCACGCCCAGCACGGCGGCCTTCATCTTGGTGTAGTCGGCCTCGCTGTCACCCGAATCCATGTCCTGGATGAGGTTGGAGCCCAGATTCGACGTCATCACGATCACGGTATTGCGAAAATCCACGGTACGGCCCTGGCCATCGGTCAGGCGACCGTCATCGAGCACCTGTAACAGAATGTTGAAGACGTCATGGTGGGCCTTTTCCACCTCGTCCAGCAGGATCACACTGTAGGGGCGGCGTCGCACGGCCTCGGTCAGATAGCCGCCTTCCTCGTAACCGACATAGCCCGGCGGGGCACCGATCAGGCGCGCAACCGAGTGCTTTTCCATGAATTCGCTCATGTCGATGCGGATCATGGCGTCCTGGGTGTCGAACAGGAATTCCGCAAGCGCCTTGCACAACTCGGTCTTGCCGACGCCGGTGGGGCCCAGGAACAGGAACGAGCCATACGGACGGTCGGGATCGGAAAGACCGGCGCGAGCCCGGCGAATGGCATCAGACACGGCGATCACGGCTTCATCCTGGCCGACCACGCGCTTGTGCAGCTCACCTTCCATCTGCAGCAGCTTCTCGCGTTCGCCTTCGAGCATCTTGGACACAGGAATGCCCGTCCAGCGCGAGACCACCTCGGCAATTTCCTCCTCCGTGACCTTGTCCTGGACCAGTTTGAACTCCTGGTCTTCGGCCGCCTGCGCAGCCGCCAGGCTCTTCTCCAGCTCGGGGATGGTGCCATACTGAAGCTCGCTCATGCGCGCATAATCCTGCTTGCGCTGCGCCGCCTCCAGTTCCAGATGCGCCTTTTCCAGCTGTTCCTTGACGTCGGTCGCGCCCTGCAGCGCAGCCTTCTCCGCCTTCCATATTTCGTTGAGATCGGCGAATTCGCGCTCCAGCGCCTCGATCTCGTCTTCCAGATCGGCCAGACGCTGCCTGGACGCCTCATCGGGCTCCTTTTTCAGCATCTCGCGCTGGGTCTTGAGCTGAATCAGCCGCCGCTCAAGCCGGTCCAGTTCCTCCGGCTTGGAGTCGATCTCCATGCGGATGCGGCTGGCCGCCTCGTCCATCAGGTCGATGGCCTTGTCGGGCAATTGACGGTCGCTGATGTAGCGGTTGGAAAGGGTGGCGGCCGCGACGATGGCCGGATCAGTGATCTCGACGCCATGGTGCACGGCATACCGCTCCTTGAGGCCACGCAGGATGGCGATCGTATCCTCGACCGAGGGCTCGCCAACATAAACCTTCTGGAAACGCCGCTCCAGCGCGGCGTCCTTCTCGATGTACTTGCGATACTCGTCCAGCGTGGTCGCACCAATGCAGTGCAGCTCGCCGCGCGCCAGCGCCGGCTTGAGCATGTTGCCCGCATCCATCGAGCCTTCGCTCTTGCCCGCGCCCACCATCGTGTGCAGCTCGTCAATGAACAGGATGACGCGACCTTCCTGCTTCGCCAGATCACTCAGCACGCCCTTGAGACGTTCTTCGAATTCGCCCCGGAACTTGGCCCCGGCGATCAAGGCACCCATGTCCAGCGACAGTACACGCCGGTCGCGCAGACCCTCGGGCACCTCATCCTTGACGATACGCTGTGCCAGACCCTCGACGATGGCGGTCTTGCCCACACCCGGCTCGCCGATCAGCACCGGGTTGTTCTTGGTGCGTCGCTGCAATACCTGAATCGTGCGACGGATTTCCTCGTCACGACCGATGACAGGATCAAGCTTGCCGGACTCGGCCCGCGCGGTCAGATCAATGGTGAACTTGTCCAGCGCCTGGCGCTGGTCCTCGGCACCTTCACTGTCCACCTTCTCGTCACCGCGCATCTGCTCGATTGCTGCCGCCAGCGCGGCCTTGTCGCCACCTGCCGCCTTCAAGGCCTGGCCAACCGCACCCTTGTCATCCAGCGCCGCCAGCAGAAACCACTCGCTGGCGATGTACTGGTCATCGTGCTGCTGGGCCAGCTTGTCGGTCAGGTTGAGCAGCCGGGTCAGTCCGTTGCCGGCGCTGACGTTGCCCTCCTGTCCGACCACGGAGGGCAAACTGGCCAGATCCGCATCAAGCTGTTGCTGGAGTCGCGTCATGTTGATGCCGGACTTGGCCAGCAGCGGCTTGGCCGAGCCCCCTTGCTGGTTGATGAGCGCCAGCATCACGTGGACTGGTTCCAGCACGTTGTGATCCTGGCCTACGGCCATCGACTGGGCATCGGCCAGGGCCTGCTGGAAACGGGTCGTCAACTTGTCCATTCGCATATTGGCATCCTCGCACTCGGACGGGAAATCACGGCTTGACTGAAAACAGCCTGCGCTCACTGCGCGGAGCGCGCAGGATGTTCTCCAACATAAGGGCATGCCCTCATCATTCAAGTGGGGCTGTAGGTTAAACTGCAGTGTTGAACGCATGGACGAGGGGATTTCAGCCCATGAATACAATATACAAGCCCGCCAGGGGCTTTCTGTTCTCGCGCATGCTCTGGGCGCTGTTCAACAGCCTGCAATTGCTGTTTACCCTGCTCTGGACTGCGGCGTGCATCTGTCTGGCACTGGGGGTTCTGCTGGTGACACGCCGACGCCACTGGCCGCTGCGCATGGCCTCGGGCCTGTGGGCGCCTGGTCTGTTGTGGGGCGCCGGCGCGCGGCCTCGCATTGAAGGGCTGGAGAATATTGATCGGGATCGTGCACAGGTGCTGGTCGCCAACCACCAGTCGATCATCGACATCTGCGTGCTGTTCCGCGCGGTACCGGTGCCCCTGCGCTTCGTGCTCAAGCAGGAACTGGCGCGGGTGCCGTTCGTGGGCTGGTACGCGCGCGCCATGGGCATGGTGTTCATTCGCCGCGGCAGTGCGCGCAGTGCCGCCGCGCGCCTGCGCGTCGCGGTGAGACTGCTGCAGGATGGGCACAGCCTGTGTGCATTCCCGGAAGGTACTCGCAGCCGCGACGGTACGCTGAAACCTTTCAAGGGCGGCGCATTCCATGCCGCGATGGCCGCACAGGCGGATATCGTGCCGGTCGCGATCGAAGGCAGTGGCCGGGTTCTGCCGGCCGAGGGTTTTGCCGTGCGGCCAGGGATCATCACGCTGCGAATCGGCAAGCCGATACCGAGCTCAGGCAAGGACCGGCATGTCCTGGCCAGGCAGGCACACGGCGCCGTCAGCAGCATGCTCGAGCAGATGCGCCGGGGCTGAACTCAGTCCGGCTGCAACCAGACGAGGCTGGCGAAACGACCACTTTGAGCGCCGTCGCGGCGCCAGGAATAAAAGCGTTCGTCGCCGAAGGTATCGAAGCCGCCTCCATGGATCCGGGCCACGCCAGCCTTCTGCAGTTGATGCCTGGCCAGACACTCCAGGTCGCATGACCAATGCTCTGAGCGTGTTGGCACGAACGCACGCTCAACGCCGACGTCGCTGCGCATGAAGGCATGACGCACCGTGTCGTCCACTTCGTACGACGACGCCGCAATGCAAGGCCCCAGCCAGACCAGCAGCCGGTCGCCTGGCACGCCCAGGGACTGGACCACGGCTTCGAGTACCCCGGCCGCAAGGCCTCGCCATCCCGCGTGGGCGGCAGCAATGTGCTTGCCATCTTCGCTGCAGAACAGTACCGGCAGGCAGTCGGCGCTCAGAATCGCCAGCACAGTTCCCCGGATATGCGACACGGCCGCGTCGACGCGTGGCTCTTCATCAGCGGCAATCGGCCCCAGTTCGGCAACATCGCGGCCATGCACCTGCCGCAGCCAGCGGGGTGCCGACGGCAGCTTCAGCACATGCTCCAGCGCACGTCGATTGCTGGACACATTGGCTGGCGTGTCACCGCTGTTGAGCCCCAGGTTCAATCGGTCCAGTGGCGGTGGCGATACGCCAGGGCCATGGCGCGTGGTCACGACAGCACGCACGCCGACAGGTGCCGGCCAATCCGGAAACACCCAGATATGGTCCTCGATCGGTACCTCGCTCACGGGGCTGGATGCTTGCGCAAGGCTTGTACAAGCGCCTGCATGTCGGCGGGCCGCTTGGCATCGAACTGCATCGCCTGGCCACTCACCGGATGGCTGAAGGCCAGGTGCTCGGCATGCAAGGCCTGTCGCCGGAATGCTCGCAGAACGCCGATCAGCTCGTCACTGGCGCCCCGGGGCAGCACCGGGTTGCCGCCGTACAGCGGATCGCCCAGCAGACCATGGCCCACGTGCGCCATGTGCACGCGAATCTGATGAGTGCGTCCTGTTTCCAGACGGCATTCGATCAGACTGTGTGCGGCATAGCGCTCGCGCAGGCGATAATGGGTCACGGCCCGCTTGCCGCCATGGCTCAATACCGCCTGGCGCAGTCGATCGCCCCGATGCCTGCCGATCGGCGCATCAACGGTGTCGCCAGCAATGAGAACACCCTTGACCACCGCCTCGTAGCGGCGCACCACCTCATGCCGGGAAAGCATGCCGACCAGCGCTGTGTGCGCACGCTGCGAACAGGCCACCACCATCAGCCCGGATGTATCCTTGTCCAGGCGATGCACGATGCCTGCGCGTGGCAGGTGGGCCTGGGCCGGATCCATGTGCAGCAAACCATTTTGCAAGGTGCCATGCCGGTTGCCGGCGCCGGGATGAACGACAAGGCCGGCAGGCTTGTCCAGCACCAGAAGATCCTCGTCGCGATAACGAATATCCAGATTCATGGCCTGCGGTTCAGGCGCAACCTGCGCCTCGAGCTCGACCTCGATCACCACCTCCTCGCCACCGGCGACACGATCCCTCGGCTTGGCCGCACCACCATCAACCCGCACGGCACCAGCACGGATCCAGGTGCTCAGCTGCGAGCGGGACCAGTCGGGACACGCCCGCGCCAGAGCCTGGTCCAGACGCAAACCGGCATCTGCCAGCGGGATCTGCAACTGCCGGACGCACTTTTCCGGGGTACTGCCGGTCAGGCCCCGGTCTGGGTTATCATGGGCGTTCACATTTACCCCGAATTCTGTCTATGCGCATCGTCTCACTCTCGCGTCTCGTGCTGCTTCTTTGCCTGCTGGCACTCCTGCCAGCCTGCTCATTGTTCCACAACAAGGACACCTTGCCCGAAACGGAAACACTTCCGGTCGCCCAGTTGTACCAGAAGGCGCACCAGTACCTCGAAGACGGCAACTATGACAAGGCCGAACGCTACTACAAGCGATTGACCGCGCGCTTTCCGTTTGGTCCCTTCTCGGAGCAGGCCCAGCTCGACCTGGCCTATGCCGAATACAAGGGCAACAAACCCGATGACGCCTACTCGGCCATCAACCGCTTCATCAAGACCTATCCGGCGCAAAGGCATATCGACTACGCCTTCTATCTGCGCGGTCTGATCAACTTCAATCGATCCACTGGCATTCTCGACCGCTGGTTTGGCCGACACGATGCCCAGCGCGATCCCAGCTACGACCAGCAGGCGTTCAACGACTTCGCCCAGTTGCTGCAGCGCTATCCGCAGAGCCGCTATGCGGACGATGCCCGTCAGCGCATGGTCTACCTGCGCAACTTGCTGGCGCAGCATGAGCTGAATGTCGCCATGTACTACCTGCGGCGGCAGGCATGCATTGCCGCCGCGTCGCGCGGCAAATACATCATCGAGCACTACCAGAGCTCACCGCAGTCGGCCGATGCCCTGGCCATCATGTCCAAGTGCTATGCCGAGCTGGGACAGCCCAAGCTGGCCAACGATGCACGCAAGGTGCTGAAGCTCAACTACCCGGACCATCCCTACCTCAGCGACCCGGAGGACTGGCCCAACTTCCCCAGCAATCTGCGCCGCCTGATTCCCTTCTCCAGCCATGGGTGAGCCGAACCGAATGGCCCTATCGGCCATTCGCAGTCGGCGAACGACCAGCCAGGGATGGCTGGGCCGGCAATGCCCACCACGGACGGTGCTTGCCAATACTCACCTGACAAGCCTCAGCAGAACTCTCCCACAGTCCCCACGGACCGAATTGCCAGTGGCAATTCGCAGCCGGCGAACGACCGGCCAGGGATGGCCGGACCGGCAATACCTACCACGGATGGTTGCCTGCCAATAGTCACCTGACAAGCCTCAGCAGAACCCTCCCACAGTCCCCACGGACCGAATTGCCAGTGGCAGACGGCTGTCCGCGTGGGGTTCATCGGCACAAGGCAAGTCCGGCGCGTACTCGCGCTCGACCCCAGTCGCTAGCAATTCCACCCCGAACTGATCGGGTAGCGTCGTTCGCGGCCGAAGGCACGGCGGGTGACCTTGGGGCCCGGTGCGGACTGGCGGCGCTTGAATTCGTTGGCGAGCACCAGGCGGGTGATGCGGCGTACCGTGTCGGCGTCATGACCAGTAGCGATGATTTCCTCGTCGGATTGTTCCTGATCTATGAAGCGCATGAGGATGTCATCCAGCACATCGTAGGGTGGCAGCGAGTCGGTGTCCGCCTGGTTGTGGCGCAGCTCGGCTGACGGCGGGCGGTCGATCACGGCTTGGGGGATTGGGTCACGGGGCCCATGGACCGGAGACCAGCCATTCCGCCAGCGAGCCAATCGGAACGCCTCGGTCTTGTACACGTCTTTCAAGGGCGCAAACGCTCCGCACATGTCGCCGTACAAGGTGGCGTAGCCGACGGCCATTTCGCTCTTGTTGCCAGTCGACAGCAGCAGGCCACCGAACTTGTTGCTGAGTGCCATCAGCAGCGTGCCACGGCAGCGTGATTGCAGGTTTTCTTCGGTGATGTCCGGAGCACGATCAGCAAAGAGTGGCCCCAGGGCTTGCATGAAACCGCTGAACGGTGCCTCGACGGCAACGCTCTCGAGCCGTACGCCAAGCGCCCGTGCCTGTTCGGCAGCCAGGTCATTGCTGAGGTCCGAGGTGTAGCGGGACGGCAGGCGCACGGCGGTCACTGCCTCGGCACCCAGCGCATCGACGGCGATGGCCAGCGTCAGGGCCGAGTCGATACCACCGGACAGCCCCAGCCAGACATGATCGAAGCCGGTCTTGCGCACATAGTCGGCCGTGGCGCGTACCAGCGCCCGCCAGGTCAGCGACAGTTCGGTTTCGTCCTGCTCGTCGTGCCAGACCTGCTTGGTGAACCCACCGGACCCGGGATCGAAATCGGCCACCAGCAAATGCTCGGCAAAGGCCTCGGCAGGCTCGTGTACATGCCCGTCGGCATCGGCCAGCACCGAAGCACCGTCGAACACCACATCATCCTGGCCACCGACCACGTTGACATAGGCCATGGCTACCGGGCTTTCTGCAATGCGGCGAGCCAGCAAGGCATCGCGCTCGGCCGGTTTGCCTTCTTCGTACGGCGAGGCATTGGGGACCAGCACCAATTGCGCGCCGTCGGCTGCAGTATCGGCCAGTGGCGCCGAGAACCAGAGGTCCTCGCAGATCACGACACCCAGCCGGGTGCCCTTGACATCGAAAGTGCACGGCTCCGTGCCGATCTGGAAATAGCGCCGCTCATCGAAAACGGCGTAGTTGGGCAGCTCGCGCTTGCGGTAGGTTTTTTCGATGCGACCGTCCCGCAGTACGCTGGCCGCGTTGTAGACCACGCTGCCACGTGTTTGCGGATGCCCCACCACCAGCACGATGCCCTCGACCCGCTGGGCCAGGTCAGCCAGTGCGGTCTCGCATCGAGCCAGGAAAGCCGGGCGGAACAGCAGATCCTCGGGGGGATAGCCGCTCAGAGCCAGCTCCGGAAACACAATCACATCGGCGCGGTGCTCGTCACGTGCCGTGGCGGCCAGCTCGGCAATGCGCGTGGCATTGTCCACCACCGCACCGACCGGAAAATCGAACTGGGCCAGAGCGATCCGCAAGGTCGCGGCCATCGCTGCTCAGCCCATGCGCTTGGCGAGTGCCTGACCCAGATCGGCGGGCGACTTGACCGTGGTCACACCGGCTTTCTCCAGGGCCTCGAACTTGGCTTCGGCCGTACCCTTGCCACCGGAGATGATGGCGCCAGCATGGCCCATGCGCTTTCCTGGCGGAGCCGACGCACCGGCGATGAACGACACCACCGGCTTGCTCACATGCTCGGCAATGAACTCGGCCGCATCTTCCTCTGCACTGCCACCGATTTCGCCGACCATGATGATGCCTTCGGTCTGCTCGTCATCCTGGAACAGCTTGAGGCAATCGATGAAGTCCATACCCTGGATCGGATCGCCACCGATGCCGATGACCGTACTCTGACCCAGGCCGACCTGGGTGGTCTGGTACACCGCCTCGTAGGTCAGCGTGCCCGAGCGGCTGACAATGCCGACCTTGCCCGGCGTGTGAATGTGACCGGGCATGATGCCGATCTTGCACTCGCCCGGGGTAATGATGCCGGGGCAGTTGGGGCCGATCAGTACCGTGCCCGGGTGCGCCTTGAGGACATTCTTGACCCGCAGCATGTCGAGTACCGGAATGCCTTCGGTGATGGCGACAATGACCTTGATGCCTCCGTCGACCGCTTCGAGAATGGCGTCAGCAGCGAACGGCGGCGGCACGAATACCACCGAGGCATCGGCCTGGGTTTCCTCGACCGCGTCGGCGAGCGTGTTGAACACCGGCAGACCGAGGTGCTCCTGACCGCCCTTGCCCGGCGTCACGCCACCCACCACCTTGGTCCCGTAGTCGAGCGCCTGCTCGGAATGAAAGGTGCCCTGCTGGCCGGTGAAGCCCTGCACGATGACCTTGGTAGATTTGTTTACAAGTACGCTCATGGGTTGAATCCTGGGTTTTTTGTCGTAGGACGGGAGATGAAGCACATCCCGCCATTCTCGAAATTATTCGCGCCAGCAGAATCTGCCGCTGCGCAGCCGCTCAGCCGGCCACTGCGGCGACAGATTTCCTTGCGGCGTCATTGAGGTCGTCGGCCGAGGTAATGGCCAGGCCCGATTCGGCCAGAAGCTCGCGCCCCTTCTCCACGTTGGTGCCCTGCAGACGCACGATCACCGGTATCTCCAGACCGACTTCCTTCACCGCGCCGATAATGCCTTCGGCGATGAGATCGCAACGGACAATGCCGCCGAAGATGTTGACCAGGATCGCCTTGACCGAGTCCGAGCTCAGGATCAGCTTGAACGCTTCGGTGACACGTTCGGTGGTAGCTCCGCCGCCAACATCCAGGAAGTTCGCCGGCTCGCCGCCCGCCAGCTTGATCACGTCCATGGTGGCCATGGCCAGGCCGGCGCCATTGACCATGCAGCCGATATTGCCGTCCATGGTGACGTAGTTCAGATCATGCTCGGCGGCGCGCGCCTCGGCAGGATCTTCCTGGCTGCGATCACGCATCTGCGCCAGGTTGGCATGACGGTACTCCGCGTTGTCGTCGGAATTGACCTTGCCATCCAGAGCCGCCAGATTTCCGTCATCCAGGATGGCCAGCGGGTTGAGCTCGATCAGCGACAGATCCTGCTCGTTGAAAAGCTTGTACATGCCCAGCATGATCTTGGTCAGCTGCCGCGCCTGCTTGCTGCTCAGGCCCATGGCGAAACCCAGCTCGCGGCACTGCCACGGCTGCAGGTCCTCGACATAGTCGACCGTCACGGTATGAATTTCGTCGGGGGTCTCGTTGGCCACCTGCTCGATATCCACGCCACCACGTGCCGAGGCGATGAAGGTCACTGCCTTCGCGTCGCGATCCACCAGAATCGAAAGATACAGCTCCTTGTCGATATCGGTCGCTTCGGTCACCAGCACCAGGTTGACCGGCAGTGCGCGACCACCGGACTGGTAGGTTTCCATCTTCTGGCCAAGCATTCCGCTGGCCGCTTCGCGCACTTCGTCAAGCGACTTGCAGAACTTCACGCCACCGGCCTTGCCGCGGCCACCCGCGTGGATCTGGGCCTTGACCATCCACTGCTTGCCGCCAATGTTCTCGGCTGCTTCGACCGCCGCATCGGCATTGTCGGCAACCTTGCCGGGTGGTACCGCGATGCCATAGTCGGCGAACAACTGCTTGGCCTGATACTCGTGAAAGTTCATGCTTGCATCCTGAATTCGGGTGAGACTGGGCGCTGCGGCATTCTCCGAACAGCGTCATGGATGTGGCCCGCGAGGCCGCAAAGCCTGCTATTGTCGGACAACAACGGCCCATTTGAAAGGCTTGCAGAGTCTACATGTCTTCAAATCCACAGACTGCTCGCATCGGAGGCAGCGGCGAAAGCGTCCGCAACGAGTTCTATTTCACCAATCTTTTCAGGGTCTTGCAGGGCACCGTGTACGCCGGATTGGCGTTCAGCACACTGGCTCTGGAGTGGATGCACCTGAGCGATCCGCTGCTGGCCCGAAGCACTGCCCTGGGCTATCTGGCGTTCGGGCTGGTCGTGTTGATGCGGACCCGCCATTGGTTGCCCAAGGTGCAATCACGCGTACCGATGCTGCTGGTGATCGATATCGCGGCAGCCTTGCTGGCGGTCATTGCCATGCATGATTCGCGTACCGGCATCAGCATGATGCTGGTGATCAACATTGCCGGTGCTGCGCTGCTGCTGCCGCTGCGCACCTCGCTGGCCTTCGCCGCCCTGGCGACGCTGGCAATGCTGGGACACTCGTTCGTCGATGGACCGTCGACTTCGGGTCTGGACCGCGAGCTGCTGGAATCGGGCCTTTTCGGGCTGGCCTATTTTGCGGCCGCCTTCCTGTGTTTCGCCCTGGCCAGGCAAATGCGCGCGACCGAGGCCCTGGCCACACAGCGCGGAGTGGATCTGGCCAACCTCTCGCAGGTCAACGAGCTGATCATCCGCCGCATGCGTACCGGCGTGCTGCTGGTCGATGACGGCAACCAGATCCATCAGATCAACGAATCGGCATGGCTCCTGCTCGGCACGCCTTCTGCGGACAAGCGGGATCTGGGCAGCCTGGCGCCAGAGCTTTCGCGCCGGCTGTACCACTGGCGCACGACCGGCAAGGTCGACGAGTCCTCGGTTGCGCTGGCCGAAGGCGTGCCCGAGGTGGTGCCGCGCTTTACCCGGCTGTCGGCCAACGACGACTCGCATATGCTGATTTTTCTGGACGACACCTCGCTGGTCTCCCGACGTGCCGAGGAACTGACCCTGTCTTCACTGGGGCGCCTGTCGGCATCCATCGCTCACGAGATCCGCAATCCGCTGGCTGCCATCCGCTACTCGGCACAGCTGCTGGCCGAGTCAACCGACCTGGACCAGTCCGATCAGCGCATGGTCGAAATCATCAACAATCACTGCAGCCGCCTGAACGAGATCATCGAGAACATCCTGCAGCTGTCGCGTCGCGAGCGATCCCGCCCGGAGACTTTCGACCTCAATGGCTGGGTACTGGCCTTCGTCGAGGAATACTGCGACTCCAACGACATCGGCGGTGACTCGCTGCGCGCGGTGGTGCAGAACCGGGAGGTGGTGGCGGTAGCCGACACCCAGCAGCTGCAGCAGGTGGTCTGGAATCTGGTGCAAAACGCCCTGCGCTATGGACGCCTGCCCAACGAACCGGCACGGGTACTGGTGGTGGCCCGACACAATGCCAGCGGCACACCATTGCTGGAAGTGGCGGACCGCGGACCCGGCATACCGCACAAGGTGGCAGCACAGATATTCGAACCGTTTTTCACCACCCATGAACTGGGGACGGGCCTGGGCCTGTATCTGGCGCGACAGATGTGCGAGGCCAACCAGGCCAATCTGGAATACGTGCCGGTTGCCGGTGGTGGCAGTTGTTTTCGCATCTCGCTGACGCCTCCGGCCAAGGCTCCCGAGAAGACCTGAGCCACCACGTCAGGCATCACTCGGCTTTGCCTAAGCCCTGTAGCGCGCTACTCTTGCAGCATACCCCTGAAAATATGCAGTCATGAGCGAAAAACAAAGCGTACTGGTCATCGACGACGAGCGGGACATCCGCGAGCTGCTGACGATCACCCTGGGACGCATGAACCTGGACGTCAGCGCTGCGGCCAACGTGGCCGAGGCCGTGGCACTGCTCGAGGAGCGCGAATGGGATCTTTGCTTCACCGACATGCGCCTGCCCGACGGTACCGGCCAGGACATCATCGAACTGATTGCCGAAAAGTACCCGGACATGCCGGTGGCCATGATCACCGCCTACGGCAATGTCGATGCGGCAGTCAACGCACTCAAGGCCGGCGCTTTCGACTTCGTGTCGAAACCGGTCGACATCAACATGCTGCGGCGGCTGGTTCAGACCGCGCTGAACCTGGCCGCAAGCAACAAGTCCGAACCGGCCACCAGTCGGCTGGTCGGCAAGTCCCAGGCCATGGAGAAGCTGCGCGACATGATCAACAAGCTGGCGCGAAGCCAGGCGCCGGTCTACATCAGCGGCGAATCCGGCGTAGGCAAGGAACTGGTCGCGCGCCTGATCCATGACCAGGGCCCGCGTGCCAGTGGCCCTTTCGTACCGGTCAACTGTGGCGCCATTCCTTCAGAGCTGATGGAAAGCGAATTCTTCGGCCACAAGAAAGGCAGCTTTACCGGTGCCCATGCCGACAAGGAAGGGCTGTTCCAGGCCGCCAACGGTGGCACGCTCTTTCTCGACGAAGTGGCTGACCTGCCCATGCACATGCAGGTCAAGCTGCTGCGCGTAATCCAGGAAAAAGCCGTGCGCCCGGTGGGCGGCCGCGACGAGTTGCCCGTCGACGTTCGTATCCTGTCGGCCACGCACAAGGATCTCACTCACCTTGCCGAAGCCGGCCAGTTCCGGCAGGACCTTTTCTATCGCATCAACGTGATCGAGCTCGCTGTCCCTCCCCTGCGCGAGCGACGCGAGGACGTTCCCGACCTGGCCGCGCGCATTCTGGAGCGGCTTGCCAAGAACAATGGCCTGGACGAGGTTGCGCTGAGCGAGTCGGCATCTGCAGCATTACAGACCTATACCTTCCCCGGCAACGTGCGCGAGCTGGAGAACATGCTTGAGCGCGCCATGGCCCTGATGGACGGCAACGCCATCACGGCCGAAGATCTGCGCATACCCCAGCGTGGCAAGGATGCAGCTGGCAGCACCCCACCCGCGGCCACTCCGGTCGACGCCGAACCGAAAGTAGCCCCTGAACCCGAGGAGGCCCCATCCGTGGGCAACCCGGGCGACCTGCCCCTGGACGATTTCATCTCCAATGTCGAACGTGAAACCATCATCAGGGCGCTGGAAGATACGCGCTACAACAAGACCGCCGCAGCCAAGAAGCTTGGAATCACGTTTCGTGCCCTGCGCTACAAGCTGAAAAAGCTCGAGATCGACTGAATCCCGATCTTCGTCCCACTTCCCTTCAAATCGTGCTGCCGGGAAATGGAGTACATCAGGCAAACCGGGCAAGATGCCCTGTTGTCCGTGTGCTAGTCTGAGCCGTGCGCAAGGACTTGCGCCAGCGCGGGGCCTGTTGCCCGTAGCGCCACGGAATCAAATCTGAACACGTCACGGGGAATTCGATGCCTTACCGATCATGGAGGTCGCTCGGCAAGCATGCGACCGCAATTGCATTCTCATTCGCGGCATGCGCAGTTGCGCATGCCCTCCCGCCGACCTTCTCCAAGGCCTTTTCGCCCTCGACCATCGGTCCCGGTTCGGTCAGCACGCTGACGTTCACGATCGACAACCAGGGCGGGTCCGCGCCAGCCGGCAACCTGGCCTTCACCGATACGCTGCCTGCGGGCATGACGCTGGCCGACCCCGCCCAGGTCCGCACCGACTGCAGCAACGCCATCGTCGAAGGAGCCGATGGTGGTACGACATTGACCTTGAGCAACGCCAGCCTGGGTGCCGGCAGCGCATGCCACGTGTTTGTCGAGGTGACCGCCAGCACGCCCGGCAACTACGACAACATCAGCGGCAACCTTACTTCCGACCAGGGCAACAGCGGCACGGCCTCGGCCACGCTTACCGTCAACAGCGACCGTCCCGGCTTCAGCAAGAGCTTCTCGCCCGCCATGATCAGTGTCGGCCAGGTTTCCACGCTGACCTTCACGCTCGACAATTCGCAAAACAGCGCACAAGTCTTCAACCTCAGCTTCACCGACTTTCTGCCCGCCGGCCTCGTCATTTCCAACCCGGCCAATTCCGTCACCGATTGCGTTGGCACGCTGCAGGCAACAACCGGCGGCACCACGATCGGTTTCTACGGGGGATTCCTGGCGGCCAACGCCAGCTGCACCATCTCCGTCGACGTGACGCCCGAGACGATCGGGCGCAAGGACAACCTGACCAACGGCCTGTCGAGTAGCAGCGGCAGCAGCGGCATGGCCAGCGCCTCGCTCGATGTACGCCAGGGCGTGCTGACCAAGGTCTTCACCGATGACCCGGTTCGTCCCGGCGGCAGTGGCACGCTGCATTTCATGATCAGCAACTTTGATCGCGCCAACGCGATGACGGCCATCAATTTCAGCGACGATCTCGATGCCACCCTCAGCGGTCTGGTGGCCACCGGGCTGCCGGCCAATGACGTCTGCGGCAGCGGGTCGCAGATCAGCGGCAGCAGCGTACTCACGCTGACCGGCGGGCATCTGGATCCGGGTACAAGTTGCGATTTCGATGTCACCTACCAGGTGCCGGCAGGCGCGGCGGGCGGCGAGTATCCCAATACCACAAGCAGCCTGAGCTTTGATCGCGGCGGCGCAGCCGAAACGGCCGATCCGGCCAGCGACACGCTGATCGTGCAGCACTACCCGCTGCTGACCAAGACCTTCACCGACGATCCGGCCATCGCCGGCGGCAACGTGACCATGGAATTCACGCTGACCAATACCGATAGCGCCAATGCGGCCACCGCCATCGCGTTCAATGACGTGGTGGGGCAAATGCTGGCAGGAACCACCTTCTCGGCCTTGCCGGCCAACGGCTTCTGCGGTGCCGGCTCGGTGGCGATACCGTACAACGACGGCTTGCTGGGCATGACGCTCATTGTGCAGAATGCCTCGCTGCCTGCCGGAGGAAGCTGCACCTTCGATGTCACCCTGCAGCTGCCTGCTGACGCGCGCGGCGGCTCGTACACCAATACCACCAGCAGCGTATCTGCCACGGTCGCAGGCAGCCCGGTCACCGGGCCCGCCGCCAGCGATTCGCTGACCGTGGTGTCGGCGCCCCGGCTGAGCAAGTCGTTCACCGACAGCCCGGTCGATGCCGGCGGCACGGCCACGCTCGAATTCACGCTGCAGGCCGATACCAATGCGCCCGGCGATGCGACTGCCATCGCATTCACCGATGATCTGGACGCGGCTCTGAGCGGCCTGGTCGCGGTCGGGCTGCCCGCCAGCGACATCTGTGGCAGCGGCTCGCAGATCAGCGGCACCAGCACGCTCACGCTGAGCGGCGCCAGCCTGGCCCCCGGCGCAAGCTGCACGTTCCAGGTGAGCGTGCAGGTGCCGGCCGGCGCCACGCCGGGCAGCTACACCAACACCACCAGCCAGGTGAGTGCCAGCGAACTGGGCATGGCCGTGACCTCGCCGGCGGCGAGCGCTGTGCTTGACGTCAGCGGCCTGACCCTGAGCAAGACCTTCACCGACGACCCGGTGGTTGCCGGCGGCACGGTCACGCTGCATTTCCAACTGGACAATGCCAGCACCACCGGCGACTACACCGGCATCGCCTTTACCGACAACCTCAACAGCGTGGTCTCGGGCCTGACCGCGACCGGCCTGCCCATGACCGACATCTGCGGGACCGGCTCGCAGATTTCCCTGTCGGGAAGCACGCTGGTGTTCACAGGCGGCAGTGTCGCCGCCGGTAGCTCCTGCGGCTTCGACGTCACATTGCAGGTGCCGGCCGCAGCCGCCAACGGCGAGTACGGCAACACCACCAGCGCGGTCAGCGCCAGCTACGGTGGCAATTCACAGACCCTGGCACCGGCGCATGACACGCTGCAGATCAGCGATGCGCTGTACCTGACCAAGCAGTTCACCGACGACCCGGTTGCGCCGGGTGATACCGTCACCCTGTCGTTCACGCTCGACAACGGTATCGCCCAGCCGACCACCGGGATCAGCTTCACCGACGACCTCGATGCCGCCCTGTCCGGGCTGGTGGCCACCGGCCTGCCGCAAAACGATGTCTGCGGCACGGGCTCGACGCTGAGCGGTACTAGCGTGATCACGCTTACGGGGGGCACCCTGCCTGCGTCAGGAAGCTGCACCTTCCAGGTGACGCTGCAGGTGCCCGCCTCGGCACCGGTGGATACGCAGATCGTCAACACCACCAGCCAGGTGACCGCCACCGTTGGCGGCAATGCGGTGACCGGTGCCCCTGCCTCGGACACGCTGCAGCTGGATTCAATCGAATTCAGCAAGGCCTTTGCCAGCTCAGCGGGCGCCGGACAAAGCGTCGACCTGACCTTCACCCTGCGCAATCTCAGCGCCAGCACCAGCGCCGGCAGCCTGGGCTTTGTCGATGACCTGGGCGCCATGCTGGCAGGCACGGTCGCCAGCGGCCTCCCGGCCAACGACATCTGCGGCAGCGGCTCCAGCCTCACCGGCAGTTCCAGCATCGTACTAAGCGGCGCCGGCCTGGCCGCCGGCGCCAGCTGCTCGTTCACGGTGACAGTGCAGATACCGGCGTCCGCAACGCCCGGCAGCTACACCAACACCACCACCGAACTGACCGACAACGGACTGCACAGTGCCGCCCCGGCCAGCGACACGCTGACGGTGGAACCGCCGCCCCTGTTCGACAAGGCCTTCACACCGGGCACGGTCGGCGCCGGCGTACCGAGCACGCTGACATTCACCATCGACAACAGCGCCAGCGCCGTGCAGGCCAGCGCCCTGGCGTTCACCGACAATCTGCCCGCCGGCATGACCGTGGCCACCCCCGCCAATGCCTCGACCACCTGCAGCGGCGGCACGCTGACCGGGACGGCGGGCAGCGGCAGCGTGTCGATCAACGGCGCCGGCGTGGCGGCCGGCGCCAGCTGCAACGTGCAGATCGACGTGGTGACGAACGCAGCGGGCTCATTCGTCAACACCAGCGGCGACCTCACCTCGTCGCTGGGCAACAGCGGCACGGCCAGCGATACCCTGACCGTGGTGCCCGCACCGGGCTTCAGCAAGGCCTTCAATCCGGGCACGATCCTCGCCGGCGGCATCAGCACGCTGAGCTTCACCATCGACAACAGCAGCAGTTCGCAAGCTGCCACCGGACTGGGCTTCAACGACGCCTTCCCGTCCGGCACGACCGTGGCCAGCCCCGCCAATGCCACAAACACCTGCGGCGGCAGCTTCTCGGCTGCGGCCGGCACGGGCACAGTCTCGCTGGCTGGCGGCAGCGTGGCGGCCGGCGCCACCTGCAGCCTGCAGGTCGATGTCACGGCCGGCACCGCAGGTCGCTATCCGAACGTGAGCGGTGACCTGACCTCCTCACTGGGCAACAGCGGGCCAGCCAGCGCCACCCTGAGCGTGTATCCGCCGCCGGTATTCAGCAAGGCCTTCACGCCAGCATCGATGCCTTCGGGCGGCACCAGCACACTGACTTTCACCATCGACAACAGCGCCAGCCCGCAGTCCGCAACGGGCCTGGACTTCAGCGACGCCTTCCCCGCCGGACTGACGGTGGCCGACCCGGCCAACGCGTCGAACACTTGCGGCGGCACCTTCTCGGCCACGGCCAGCACTGGCGCCGTGTCCCTCAGCGGCGGCAGCGTGGCCGCCGGTACCACCTGCAGTCTGCAAGTCGATGTCACCGCCACGGCAGTGCAGAGCTACCCGAATGTTTCCGGCGCGCTGACTTCCTCGCTGGGCAACAGCGGGCCGGCCTCGGCAACCCTGACGGTCGGTCCGCCACCACTGCCGCCTTCGCAGAAGGTTCCGACACTGGACGCCAGGCTGCTGGCCCTGTTGGCCCTGCTGATGGCCACAAGCGCGGGCGTGACATTGAGGTACCGTCGCAGCCGGCGGCGCTAGCGCGTCGGCAACAACGAAACAGGGCGCCGCACGGGCGCCCTGTTTCGCATTCGCACGGTGGGTCTCAGGTAACTTCAGAACGGAATATCGTCTTCCTGGAAACCGTTGTCGTTGCCCGATGATGGCGCCGGTCCGGAGGCCGGTGCCGGGGAAGCCGGACGGGATCCTCCCGAATAGCCACCGCCCTGCGAGCCGCCTTGCCCGGGGCCACCAAGCATTTGCATTTCATTGGCTATGATGTCGGTCGCATAGCGTTCGATGCCCTGCTTGTCGGTGTACTTGTCGGTGCGAATCGAGCCTTCGATATAAACCTGTCGACCCTTGGCCAGGTAGTCTGCAGCAATATCACCGAGCTTGCCGAACAGCTTTACACGGTGCCATTCGGTACGCTCGCGCTGTTCACCGGTCTGCTTGTCGCGCCAGGTTTCACTGGTGGCCACACTGAGCGTGGTAATCGTGGTACCACCCTGGGTGGAACGCTTGTCGGGATCGGCGCCAAGATTGCCGACCAGAATGACCTTGTTGACGCCACGTGCCATGGGGTTGCCTCGCTTTGAAAGTGCTTCAGATGGGGTGCAAATGCTAGCACAGCGGAGCGCGCCGACCATCAGCCGGTGGCCTGTCCGACCGTGGGCGGGTAGCGGACTCTGCCGTCAGTGCACGCCTACGCCGGCTACCTGCTACTGAGCCTGGTTCAGAACCAGCCGCTGGCCTCGCGTCAGCAGCACGAGCCACAGAAACGCGATCGCGGCCGCGCCCACAAACAGGCCGGACAGCCCGAAATGCTGCAGACCGAACCCTCCCAGCACCCCGCCGAGTCCGGCACCACCGAACTGGCAGGTCGCATAGGCGCCCAGCGCCGCCCCGCGCATGTGATCGGGCGCCAGGCGTGATACCAGGCTGGGCAGGGTCGCCTCCAGCAGGTTGAAGGCGCTGAAGAACAGCAATGCACCCAGCCACACCAGCCAGGCCTCGCGGCTGCCACCGGCAAAGGCCAGCAGCGACAGGACCAGCACCAGCGCACAGCTCAGGATCAGCCGCATCGAGGCAGCCACGCTTTGCACATGCCGGAGCAAGCCGCCCATGACCAGAGCCGAGGCAAACATCACCGGCAGATAAAGTTCCCACTGGCTGTCCAGCGAGATCCCGGCATCGCGCACGATGAGCATCGGCATGGCGACAAAGCAGGCCGTCAGCAGGCCATGCATGAAGAATACCGAAACGTTCAGAACCAGCAACCTGGGGCTGACAATCATGCCCAACACGGCTGACCAGTGTTCAGCGCGCTGCGTGCGCTGCGGCGGGGCAGGCACCAGCCACCATAAAAACACGATGGCCAGAATCGCCAGTATTGCCGTGAGTCCAAACAGGCCGGCCAGGCCATGGCTGCTGGCCAGGGGCGCACTGACAATCATGGCCAGCACGAAGGCCAGACCGATACTGATCCCAATGATGGCCATGACCTTGCTGCGGTTGTCATCGTGGGAGTGGTCGGCTGCCAGTGCCTGGCTGGCGCCGGATACCGCGCCCATTCCCTGCAAGGCACGACCAACGATGATGCCAACCAGGCCATGTGCCAGCGCAGCGAGCACACTGCCGCCGGCAAAAATCAGCAGGCCGAGTGTAATCGTGGGGCGTCGTCCCACGCGATCGGAAAGCCAGCCCATCGGCACCTGCAAAAGCATCTGGCCGAAGCCGTAGATACCGATCGCCAGGCCAACCAGTACCGGCGTCGCATTCGGCAGCCGGCTGGCATAGGCCGCAAAAACCGGCAGAATCAGGAACAGGCCGAACATGCGCAAACCAACCACTCCCGACAGCGCCAGGGAGGTCTTCAGTTCCGGGCGTGTCAGCTTGGTCATTTGCGCATCTCCAAAACCGCCAGTATAAGGTATTGCCCTTTGCCATCCGTCAGAATCGATGCCGCACGAGCATCAGTGCATGGGCAAATGCCTTGCGGGCCGTATAATCAGCACTGTTCTGACAAGCCATGCACATGAGTACAATTCCCGCCGAATCCACTGCCAAGCCAATCGATCTGGATGCCGTGCAGCAGCTGGCTGCAGCCGACATGGCACGAGTCGATACGCTGATACGGACCAGTCTCGCTTCCGACGTGGTGCTCATCGGCCAGATCGCCGAACACATCATCGGCGGCGGCGGCAAGCGCCTGCGACCCATGCTGCACGTACTGGCAGCACGCGCGGCCGGTTACGGCGGCGACAAGCACATCAAGCTGGCGGCGGTGATCGAGTTCATCCACACATCCACGCTGCTGCACGATGACGTGGTCGACGAATCGGGCCTCAGGCGCGGCCGCCAGACCGCCAACGCCGTGTGGGGCAACTCGGCCAGCGTGCTGGTAGGCGATTTCCTGTATTCGCGTGCCTTCCAGTTGATGGTGGATCTGGACTCGATGCCGGTGATGCGAATACTGGCCGACACCACCAATATCATTGCCGAAGGCGAGGTGCTGCAGCTGCTCAACATCGGCAAGCCCGACATCGACCAGAACAGCTACCTCGAGGTCATCGAGCGCAAGACAGCCGTACTGTTCGCCGCCGCGACCGAGCTGGGCGGACTGCTGGCCGGCCTGCCCGACACCCAGGTTCAGGCACTGCGCCGTTACGGCATGCAGCTGGGTTATGCCTTCCAGATCGCCGACGACCTGCTCGACTACACCGCCGACAGCGCCACCCTGGGCAAGAACATCGGCGACGACCTGGCCGAAGGCAAAACCACCCTGCCGATGATCCTGGCCATGGCCGAAGCCGATGCAGCCACAGCCGAGATGATGCGCACGGCCATTGAACAGGCCGACGTCAGTGTGTTGCCGCAGATCAGCGCGGCCATCCGCGAAGGCACCGCGCTGGAACGCACCAGCGCCATTGCCAACGATTTCGCAGAACGCGCGGTCGACGCCCTGTCAGCGCTGCCCTGCTCGCCGCAGCGCGACGCACTGACGGCACTGGCGCACTACGCTCTGGAACGTCGCAACTGAAACCTGGCGGCGGTACGCGAGCTTGTGCACAACGGCTTTTACGGGAAGCGTGCAGCGCATTGAGCTCGAGGCGACGGGATAGGCTTCTCCGCACCCACCCTACGCGGTTTCAACTCCCGGTTCTCCATGCACGCGTCCTGGCTTCAACAGCATCTGCGCCAGGCCGCTGTCGCGACGCGTGCTGCGATCAATGGCATGGCGCAGGACGGGCTCGCTGCTGA
This sequence comes from uncultured Gammaproteobacteria bacterium, assembly GCA_963800395.1. GTDB lineage: Bacteria > Pseudomonadota > Gammaproteobacteria > Xanthomonadales > Rhodanobacteraceae > DASSBG01. Next base: position 189,042 of record CAWDBD010000002.1, on the reverse strand, counting down.
TCAGGGTGACGGCCTGGCGAGCGCGCGTGATGGCCGTGTAGAGCAGTTCGCGGCCGAGTACGCGGGCATCGGTGCCGGGCAGGATGATGTCGACGCGGTCGAATTCCGACCCCTGGCTCTTGTGGATCGTCATGGCCCAGGCGCTGGTGTGCGCAGGCAGGCTGGACAAGGGTAGCCGACGGATACCGTCGGCGTGCGCGAAGCAGGCCGCAAGGCGACCATCCGCATCCGGCCAGACAATACCGATATCACCGTTGAACAGGGCGTTGGCGTAGTCGTTGTGCTGAATCAGCAGCAGACGCCCCTTGTACCAGGCCTGGGCCGATCCGACGCCCGCGCGCAGACCAAGGTGGCGATCCATGCCCGCATTGATGGCATCGCAACCGTGGCTGCCCTCGCGGAGCGCGGTCAACACGCCCCGTTGTGATACCTTTTTCAGCGCCGCACCGGCATCGGACGCGCTGGCAAGGGCGGCGAAGTGATCGCCCAGGGACGCCACCACGGCGCGTGCCGGATCATCATGGTGCTGCCAGTCGATACCCGCATAGCGCTTTTCGCGCAGGCCTTCGATCACCGCGTCGCTGTCACCCGCCAGCACGGCCTGCGCCAATTGGCCGAGTCCGCTGTGCTCGCCAAAGCGCCAGCTCTGGCGCAGCTCGACGACCTGGTCGGAGAAGGCAGTTGCCCGCGGATCAGCGGCAAGCTGCACGCCAATGACATCGTTCACCCTTCCTGCACGTGGTGCAGAAACACCGCGCGTGCCTGCAGCCTCACAGATGGCGGCCAATACGTTGCCCGCTTCCACCGAGGCCAGCTGGTTGCGGTCGCCCAGCAACACCAGACGCGTGTCGCCATCCAGCGCATCCAGCAACCGCGCCATCAGGGGCAGGTCGATCATCGAAGCCTCATCGACGATCAACACATCCGCGTCGATCGGATTGTCGGCATGGTGGCGGAACCGGGTACTGCCGGGAATCGTGCCCAACAGCCGGTGCAAGGTGGCGGCGCTGCCGGGAATGGCCTCGCGCACTGACGCGCTGCAGTCGAGATCGACTCGGCGCTGCTGCAGCGACTCGCCGAGGCGTGCGGCGGCCTTGCCGGTCGGCGCGGCCAGCACGATGCGGGGCGCGGGCTTGCCCGCCGATACAGCCAGTTCGATCATCGCGGCCATCAGCCACAGTACCGTGGTGGTCTTGCCCGTGCCGGGCCCACCGGTGATCACGGTCAGTCGCGATTGCAGGCCGGCCAGTACCGCAATCGCCTGCCAGTCAACGTGCTCGCGGTCCAGCTCGAAGTACTTGCCGAGCACGGCACGCGCGGAATCCACGGCCCAGAACTCGACCGGAGCAGCCAGTCGCGTTTGCAGGGACCGGGCTACCCGCTGCTCGTAGCGGAAGTAGCGGCGCAGGTACAGGCGGTCGTCTGCATCCAGCACCAGGGGCAGCGACTGAACGCTGTCGGGACCGGCAAGCAGACGGCTGTCCAACAGAAGCTGGCGCAAGGACTCGACGTCGAGGAGTTCGCCCGGCTGCGCACCGAGCAGTTCGGGCAGACGTGCAAGCGCCAGACAGCTATGGCCCTCGGACAGGGCCAGGGACGCGCCCGCCGCCGCAAGGCCAAGCTCGGCTGGCGCATTGCCATCAAGCTCCAGCAGCAGCCGCCCCAGCTCGATATCCAGTGGGCGCAGGCTGCCACGCGCCTGCCAGCGTGCAAGCAGTTCCAGACGCGGGTCCATGCGGCGCGTCATGCCGCCACCCTGCCCGGGGCGGCCAGCAAATCGTCCAGCGCTTCGATCAATTCTGTGGATGGCTTGTCGCAGAATACGCCCGACCCCTCCCGCGCGGGATGCATGCCGCGCAGGAACAAATAGCGCACGCCACCGAAGTCGCGCGCGTAGTCGTAGCTGTCGCCCACGATCTGTCGCAGCCAGCGATGGGCGGCGACGCTGTAGATCAGGTATTGCAGGTCATAGCTGTGCAGGTCGATGGCGCCCTGCATGCCGGCCTGGCCATAATCGGCGTAGCGATCGCCCAGATGATTGGTCTTGTAGTCGACCACCCACCAGCGCTCGTCGTGCAGGCAGACCAGATCGATGATGCCGTGCATCAGACCGCGCAAGGGACCGCGCAGGCGCGCAAACTGATGGCGCTCATGCTGGTAGCCGTGCTCATGCAACAGGGCCAGCAGCTTGTCGGTATCGGCGCCGGCCATGCCGAAATGAAAGCGCATTTCGGCACACCGTGCAGACGGTGGCAGATCCACCAGACGTGACTCACCAAGAAATGCGGCGTTGAAACTGTCCCGCAACATGCGCGCGGTGGCCGCCTGTGCCTGATCCAGTTCGCGGCCGCTGTATCCGGCCTGGCGCAGTTGCTGCTGCAACAGTGAAACCTGGCTCTCGGGAATCGTCTCGGCATCACGCCACGCCGCAAAGTCGGCGTGTTCCAGAATGCCGTGCACGGCATTGCCGTAATCCGCACCACGCGGCCGGCTTGCCACTTCCACGACATCGGCTGACGCAATCACGGGCACGGCGGCATCGTCATGGTCGGCTGCCGCATCAACCTGCAGTTCGCGCTCGCCACGATTGAGCTGGGAGAAGCTGTGCACCCACCAGTCGCGCGCCAGTATGCGGTTGAACTGACGCGCCTGGCCGGACGTCGGTTCTTGCCGAAGGCGCGCCGTGCCACCGGACTCGCACGGCATGGCCTGGCAGGCGACGACGTCAGGAGCCGCATGAGCCAGCACAGCGCCGTCGACGCCATCGCCCAGAACCCAGTCCAGCAGCTTGCGCGGGTAGTCATCGGCATCCTTGTCCTTGTGCTCAGGCGCGGCACTTCCGGCTGGCGCCACGCTCATCCAGCAGGCATGCCTGGCCCGGGTCACGCCGACATACAGCAGGCGCACGTCTTCGGCCAATGCTTCCTTGCGTTCCAGCGCCAATGCGGCGACATCCTCATCACTGCGGGCAGTGCTGCCCGTGGTGATCAGTCGCCGTGCAGATTGGCCATCACGATGGAACCGGGCCAACTTGCCCTTGGCGGTCGACTTGGCGCTGCGCATGGCCATGAACGGCAGCAGCACCAGGTCAAACTCCAGACCCTTGCTGGCGTGCAGGGTCATCACCTGCACGCACTGGGCATCCGATTCCAGTCGCAACTGCTCGTCTTCCCGCCGATCATCGGCATCGCGAACGTGCCTGGCCAGCCAGTCACGCAGGGCACGAGGGCCGGGCAGACCATGCGCCGCGTCCTGCAGCAATTCGGCCAGTTGCATCAGGTTGCTCAAGCGGCGCTCACCGTCGGCCAGATCCAGAAGAGCCGCAGCACGATTCTCCATCACGTGCTCCAGCATCGCCAGCACGCCGCGACGAAGCCAGATGCGGCGCAGGTCGGCCAGGCGCTCCAGTTGCCTGTGCGCCTCGACTTCGTCATCCTGCATGGTTGCGAAATCAGCCAGCGTCTCACCTATCAGCATGGTGGCCAATGCCCCGCGCGCCAGCCGCACCGACTCGGGTGACAGCAGCGCATCAAGCAGGCGCAGCACGTCGCCGGCTTCCTCGGTGCCGAACACGCTCTGCTTCTGCACGCTCACCGCAGGGATATGCAGTTTGCGCAGTTCGCTCAGCACGAGGGCGCCTTCCTTGTGCTCGTTCACCAGCACGGCAATGCTGCCGGGCTCGATGGGCTTGCCAGCCAGCGTGGCGCAATCGGGGTCCAGAAGTTCGGCAATTTGCACGGCGGCCGCACAGGCCATCGCGGCGCTCTGATCGCCCACCGTCGTGGCCGACTCCGGGTTTTGCCACAGGATCATGGGCTTGGCGATCGTGCCATTCACGCACAAGGGGCCTTCAGGTTCCTTGCCGCATCGCACTGACTCGAAATCAATGCCGGACTCGATGAACACGTCCTCGCCGCGCTGCGCAAAGAGCGCTTCGATGGCGGACAGCAGGCGCGAACTCGAACGGAAGTTCTGCCTCAGGGTTTCGCGACTTGCCGCAAGCTCGGCCGCCTCAAGGTAGGCGTGCACGTCACCACCGCGAAAACCGTAGATGGCCTGCTTGGGGTCACCGATGAGCAGCAGCGAACCGAAGCCGTCGTACAGGGCACGGAAAATCTCGAACTGGCGCGGATTGGTGTCCTGGAACTCGTCGATCATGGCGTAGGGAAACTGCGCTCGCAAGGCCGTGACCAGCGCGCTGCCAGCACCCGTCAGGCCGGCATGCACGCGCTCGATCTGGTCGTCATAGGACATCCGTGCCAGCTCGCGCTTGCGCCGATCCAGCGCCTCGCGCGCCCGGGTGCGCAACTCATGCAGCAATACGGCGGCCATGTCCTGGCGGTGCTGTGCCGCCTGTTCGCTTGCTGCAAGCCAGGCGTCGATGGCGGCAAACGCGGGCTGTTCGGGGAACTCACCGTGTGTCTTCCTTGCGGCGGCGTAGACAGCCTTGATCAACTTGGCCAGCGAGTACTTGCCAAGCTCCTTGTCCGTGGGCACCAGCTTGCTGGCAAGCATCGCGCTCACGTTTCGCAATTGCACGCTGCTGTCGTCACCGTATTGGCCGGTCTTGAGTCGACCGGCAGCGTGCCACTCCTCGAATTGGGCGCAGGCTTGCTCCCCCGCACTCTGCCAGACCGCAAACAGGTCCTGCCGTGCATTTTCGATATCCACGGATCCGGACAAGTCCAGATCCACACGCGGCTCCAACGGCCCGTGAAAGTACACCAGGCCACCGAGAATTCCGGCCAGCTGTTCCGGGGTGTCGGCCAGTTTCTGCAACGCGGCGAGGCGCTCGGGGCCTTCTTCGCCGGCAACCTGCAGCCACAGGTCGGCCGCAATGTCTTGCAGCAGGTCGCGGTCGGAGGCTTGCAATTGCGTGGCCTGTCCGCCACCGTCAAGCTGCGCCGCGTGGTCACGCAGGATGCGCTGGCAGAAGCCATGGATGGTGAGCACAGCCGCCTCGTCCATGCGATTGACTGCGTCCTGGATGCGCCGGCGCAACTGGTCCACGGTCTCGTCGCTGCCTGCTCGCACCCGGCGCAGCAGGGCCAGCACCAGGCGCTCCTCGGCCGGAGCCGTATCCGGCTCCGGCGTGTCGGGTGCAGCCGCCGGATGATCCACCAGCCTCGCACACAGCTGCAAGCGCTCCCGCAGGCGCGTGCGCAGCTCGTCGCAGGCCGCGCGGGTGAAGGTCATCACCAGGATATTGCGCAACGGAACCTGCTTCTCGACCACCAGCCGCGCGTACAGGCCGGCGATGGTGAAGGTCTTGCCGGTGCCGGCACTGGCCTCGATCAGGCGCATGCCGTCAAGCGGCATCGATAGCGAAAGATCCTCATTTTGCAATGACTCAAGCGTTTCCATGCGCGCCCCCTGCCAACAGTGCCGACCACAGCGGCACGTAGATCCGTTGTGCCAGATCCAGGCAGGCTTCCGCAGTCTCGCTGCCCGGATCTGCGAAGGGTTCTCGCCCGCGCAATACCATCGCCACCCAGGGATCACGGCTGTCGGACCAGCTGCCCTCGTCCCATTTCTTGTGTGCAGCCTTGAATGCGCGCTGCAAGACGTCGTCGGCTGATTCGTTCTTGCGTGGAGCGGCGGCCAGAACCTGCGCCAGGGCCCAGCCGCTTTTCGGCGGCAGCCAAAACGGCATACGCATTCCCTCACGCATCAGGATGGCGAGCTTGCGCAAATGCTCTCGCGCCTCTTCTCGACTCGGCATGCGCGCGACAATGGGCAACTGCAGCTTGTCCTTGTCCTTGCTGATGCCAAAAGCACAGCACTCGCCAGACTCGTCAATGGCAGCGCGGTAAACCAGTGCATCCAGCCACCAGTGGCTCCAGCGCCGGGCGCTACCCGTGCGGCCAACCCAGCCGGCAAAGCCGCTCTCGTACACGCCCTCGATGGCGCCATGCAGGATGCCGGCATCACCCAGATCGAGCGCGAACCTGCGCCGCTCGCCACACGGGCTGTCGCTTCCCGCCCAGTTCCGCCAACTCAGTGCCTGCGGTGCCACCTGGGCATGTGCATCCGCGTAGGCCTGCTCGCCGACAGCCAGTGGTGGCAGCAAGGCATGGGCTCGCAGGTGGCGCATATTCTGTTCATCGCCGCTGTTGGCACGGCTCAGCAGATTGCCCAGCAACTGGCGCTGCATGCGTGATTCGTGCAGGGCATCGAGTACCAGCGGCTCGCGGCCCACTTCGTCGTCGATGTCGTTGATGGCCAGCCCGGCCTGCTGCAGAAATGCCCTTTGCGGCGCAGCAAAGAAGCGCTTCATCCAGGCCAGATCAATGCGTGTGCCCGGATCAGGTGCGGGCCAGTCGATATCGACAAACAGTCCGGGCACTGCATTGCCGCCCCTTTGCCGCGCCGCGTCCTGCCACTCGTGCCGATAGGTGAAGATCGGCTGCGGACCGTTGCCGCTATCCGTCTGGTGAAACAGGCGCGGTGAAAATGGATGCATGGGCTGCTGTGTCACCAGCCACTTGCGCGCCTCGTCGGGTTTCTTGAAATAGCCTTGGCAAACGTGCTCGACAAACTCGGTCAGCAGCACCGAAGGTTCGCGATCACGCCCGCTCTGCAGGTCGATGCCGGTGTAGCTCAGATACAGATTCCGGCGCGCGGCCATGATGGTCTGGAGGAACAGGTAGCGGTCATCCTCGCGTACCGAGCGGTCACCCGGCTGCCATGTATCGTGTCGGATGAAACTCAGCGCATCGGCTTCATCGCGACGCGGGAATGCATCGGCGTCGAGGCCCAGCACGCATACCGTCTTGAACGGTACGTCACGCATCGGCACCATCGAACACACGCTGACGCCGCCATCCATGAAGCGCTGGCCGGGCCGGCTGTCTTCCAGCATGCCGAGCAGCGTCTCGCGCAGGCAGGTCCAGTCCAGCGTCGATTCCAGCGCGGCCTGTTCGCTGTCGTCCACCAGCGCGGTCAGCGCGCGGCGAACATCGGCCAGGGCGCGTGCGCCTTCGCGGTCATCATCGGCAACTTCCAGCAAGCGAGCAAGATGACTGTTGAACAGGTCCTGCCACTGACGCGCCGTGCGCGGTGCAAGCATGGCCTGACGCAATTGATGCAACTGCCGCTCAAGGCGCAGCAGTTCACCAAACGCATGTGCCATGTCGCCTTCGATGTCGCTTTGTGGCGCAATACCCTCAAGCAGCGCCTCGTTCTCGTCGTCGCCCAGCATGTAACCCAGCAACAGTCGGCGACGACCGAACGACCAACTGAAATCATCAAAATCAGGCAGTCCCTGCGCCACGCGGTCCGCGCCATCCTCGCCCCAGCGGATGCCTGCCTCGTGCGCCATGGACTGCAAGCTGTGCAAATCGGCACCATCCAGACCTGCTGCCTGCTGTACCGCAGGTACTTCCAGTACCTCCAGAACAAGGTCAAGGCTCAGGCGCACAGCCGGAAGGCTCAGCAACTGCGTGAACAGTGCCGTGACCGGATGCGCCCCGGCTGCCGGCCTGTCGGCGACCGTCCAGGGCAGGTAGCGTCTGTCGCGTTCATCGATAGCGCCGAACACCGCCTCCACTGACGCGGCGTAGCGGTCAAGATCCGGCACCATGACGACAATGTCGCGCGGATCCAGGGCATCATCTGCGGCAAGCATGGCCAGCAGATGGTCATGCAGGACCTGCACCTCGCGCAGCGGTGAATGGCAGCGCTGCACCGCGATGGAATGGTCGGCCGGATCCGGCTCTTCCCGTTGCAAGTCCGCATCGGGCTGCGCCAGCGTGATGATGTCGGCCTGTACGCGTTGCAGCAGCGTCTGGCGCGGTGGCTCGGGTGCTTCGCCGTCGGCATCGTGCTGCTGCACGCTGTCGTGGGCAAAAACGCGGCCGACAAATTCACGCCCCACGCCGCCCAGCGACACCAGGAGGCGATTCGGAGCCTGCTGCAGAAAGCTGCCCTCCAGCGAGGTCATGAAATCGACCAGATTGCCCCGTGATGGCAAGTCACCCCAGTACTCGCGGCACGGCGTCGGCACCAGAAAATGCAGATCGGCATGCCGCGCCAGAACCATCAGCATGTCCAGCACCAGGGGCGAAACATTGACGCAACCGTATGCGAAAACCTGCGCGGGCAGCGATTGCGGGCGGGGCGCACCATCGGCACCGAACATGCGGATGAAATCGCTCATCAGCCGGCTGCGAGGCGCCTCGTCGCTGGCCTCGACCAGCGCCCGCCACAAGCGCGCCTGAAGCTCGTCGCCATCTTCGCCCCGCGCCCAACGCTCCAGCAACTGGACGCGGTAGGCCTGGTAGCGCTCGAACAAATGCGCGAATTGTCCTGCCACCTGCAACCGACGCAGTTGCGGCTGCTGCCCATGCAGAAGCTGCTGCAGAAAGCGATCTTCGGTGGCCATGCGCGGCAACAGTTCATACAGGCGCCACACCAGCACATCACGATCAAACGGCGAACGGCCTGCCAGCTGTTGCTGCCACGCCCGCAGCAGTCGCCAGGCAAACTTGGCCGGAGCGATGAACTCGATGTTCGCAGCGATACCATGTCGTTCGGCCAGTGCCCGCGTCAGCCATTTCTCCAGACCCAATTGCGGCACCAATACCGTGCGTGGCTGCAGCGGATTGTCCGAGCCGCTTTCCACCAGCAGGCGTGCCAGCGTCTCGGCCAGCGCATCAGCGCGCGTATCGTAGTAGAGCTGGAACATGAAGCCGATTTGCCTTTGCCCGAACCAAACAGGAGCCCAGTGTACACAGCACGATCTCAGGGATTGAGATGGACGCGCTGCGACGCTAATCCCGTGCACCCGGGATTGGCTTCGCGGGCAAGAACGCGCCGCGACATGGACATGCGTTGCGGGCTTTGTTCTACTGTCCCGTCCCGACCTCATTCAAGGAAACGTACCATGCGCCACCCCGTGCTTGCCTGCATCATCAGCGCCACTGTTGCCGTTGTCGTCAGCGTGACCGCCATCGCGGCCGTCAAGCCGGATCGTGCCATCGCGTACCGCCAGGGTATCTACCGCGCCATGGGCTGGAACTTCGGCCCCATGAGCGCCATGGTGCGCGGCAAGGTGCCATTCGACCAGGCCGACTTCGCCAGGCGCGCCAGGCGCATCGAGTTCTACAGCCATCAGCTGCTGGAAGGCTTTCCGCCCGGCTCGGACAAGGGCGCAAGAACCGATGCACTGCCGGCCATCTGGAAAAACTTCGATGACTTCAAGAGCAAGCTGAAGGATTTCCAGGACGCGGCTGCCGGACTGGCCAGCACCGCCCAGGGCAACGACGAGGCGGCCAGCAAGGAAGCCTTCATGACCACCGCGAGAGCGTGCAAGGCGTGCCACAAGAAGTATCGCGCCGAGGATTGATCGAAGCCGGAATCGTGATTGCTTCAGGAGCATGATTCAACGGCCAGGCGCAGATTCCCGATCATCCCGGCGCAAGGCGGGAACTCGCGGCAAAACCATGCGCAGCACTCGAGGCTTCTGCAGAGTGCTGCGCAGCCGTTCCGGACTGGATCCCGGCCTGCGCCGGGATGACGAACGGTGGGCCTGCGCCGGGATAACGAAAGCGGGGCCTTCACCGGAATGACGCGTTGCCTTCAGTGCCACACGCCCCCGACTCGGGGCCCCTTCACTCGCCGGCGGCGTGGGCGGACAGCGCGCGCTTGAGCGGGCCCAGACCATTGGCAAGGCGGGTACCCAGGCCGCGCGCAGCGACCAGCGCCGGTGATTGCCAGGCAAAGCTGCGCTGGATGGCGTCCATGCCGATGGCATCGAGGGTGTCGGCGCTGCGGCGGCGGCGGGCATAGCGGGCCAGCACGTGGTCGGCGGCAATGTCCTGACCTGCCTCGCGAGCTGCAAGCAGCAGGTCGCGCAATTCGGAGACATCGCGCAGGCCCAGATTGACGCCCTGCCCGGCCAGCGGGTGCACGACATGCGCGGCATCACCAACCAGTACCATGCGTGGCGCGTGATAGCGCTGCGCCAGCTGAAGTTGCAGCGGAAACGCAGCGCGCGGCGTGGTTTCGGTGATGGGGCCAAGATGAAAATCACTGGCAACTCCCAGTTCATCCATGAAGGCCGCGTCATCGAGTTTCAGGACGCGCTGCGCCTCGCATTCGGGCAGTGTCCACACGATCGAGCAACGACCATCCGCCAGCGGCAGCATGGCCAGCGGCCCGTGGGGGAGAAATCGCTGCCACGCGCTGCCATCGTGACGCCGCGTGGCGCGCACGTGCGCGACCACGCCGCGCTGGTGATAGTCGCGCCTGCGGCAGGCGATCCCGGCAAGCTCGCGCATGGGTGATCGGGCGCCATCGGCAGCTACCAGCAGACCGGCCCTGAGCCCGGTGCCATCAGCCAGCAAGAGCTGTACGTGATCGTCGCGCTGACTGACGCTCTCCACTCTGGCAGGGCAATGGCAGCGCACGCCATGGTCACGAAGTGCCTGCCACAGACGATCCACCAGCAGACCATTCTCGACAATCCAGCCGAGACATTCGCGCCCGTTGGCCGCCGCATCAAACTCGAGCGAGGCACCGTTGCTCGCGTCGTGCACCTGCATGCCGCTGTAGGGTGATATCCGCGCCTCGCGCACGGATGCCCAGACACCCAGATTGTCCAGCAGGCGCGCCGACGAGGGCGCCAGCGCGAAAACGCGCAAATCGACCTCGGCATCGGCGTCCCAGGTTTGCGGCGAACGCGCTTCGACCAGCGTCACCTCCAGCCCTGCTCGAGCCAGCGCCAGGGCGCTGGCAGCGCCGACCACGCCACCGCCGACGACCACGACATCAGAGCGGCTCACGGCAGCGGCTCCAGCACGGCGTGCGGTGGCTGTCCGCGGTAACCCATGCCCCGCTGCGCCAGTTGGCGCTTCAGAGGGGACGCATTCATCGCCATCAGTATCATCGAGCGCAAGGGCGCCAGGCCGGGTTGCGGCAGACAGGCCAGCCGCACCAGACCGTGACTGAAGGCCATCACGCCGTCGCGATCCGGCTGACGGCGACGGGCGTACTCGGCCAGCAGTTCGGGCTCGCCGGGATCATTGGCCTCATTGACCATTTCCGCCAGGGTCAGGGCATCGCGCAGGCCCAGGTTGAAGCCCTGGGCGCCGATCGGATGAATTGTCTGCGCCGCGTTTCCGACCAGCACTGCACGCTGTGCGGTCAGGCTGGCCGCCACGGCCCGGATGATGGGATGACGGTGTCGGGGACCGGGGCGCGTCAGTCGACCGACCCGGGCACCGAATCGTCGTTGCGCGAGCTCGATGAAAGCGTCGTCATCCAGCGCGGCGACCGCGTCGGCCTGATCGCTGTCCACAGTGAGCACCAGGCCCGCACGTTCCTGCGCCAATGGCAGCAGCGCTACCGGGCCCTGATCGCTGAAGCGCTCGAAGGCCCGACCGTGCATCGGCTTTTCCGGAACCACGGTGGCCACGAACAGGGTCTGCCGGTAATCGTGCATGGTGGCGCTGATACCCAGCCAGTCTCGCAGTTGCGAGCGACCGCCATCAGCGGCCACCAGCAATCGCGTATCCAGCTCGGTGGTGCTGCCACCGTCCCCTTCTACAGTCGCACACCAGCCCGTGTCCGTGGCGCGAATCGCAGTGACCTTGGCCGGGGCCAGCCGCCGCAGCCTGCCGCATGCCTCGACTTGCTGCTGCAAGCCGACACCGAGGGCACGCGCCGGCAGCGTGTAGCCCAGGGCATCGACACCCAACTCGTCGGAGGCAACGCGCGATGCGCCAAACTCGCCGGCACGAGATACATGCAGATGACGGATGGGCGTGGCCTCGTCGCAGACGCGCGGCCACACCTCAAGCGAACGCAGTCCGTTGACGCTGGCGCGTGCCAGCGCAAGATTGCGTTCGCCGTAAGCCGGATCCGACGAAGGCGCCGCAGCATGCATCTCCACCATGGCGACGTCACACCCGGCCCGATCCAGCGCAATCGCCAGACTGGCACCGACCAGACCGCCACCCACAACCAGAATGTCGCATTGTTCCTGCATGGGTGCCATCCTACTACCTGGCTGCATCTACACCAGTATCAAGTGTGACCAGATATGCAAAATGGGGTAACCTTCAGGCGACCAACTCATGGGGATCTGAAGATGAAACTTGCTCTGCACGCGCGTGTCGCGCTGGTACTTGGTTGCGCCATTGGTATCGCCCCGGTTACTCAGGCAGCACAGGCCGTGCGCCTGTCTGACACCCCAATCCGGATGAACGCTCCGGAAAATGCCGACGCAGCGACACTGAGCCTGGCACTACCCGACGGCCAGGTCCTCACCAGCACCCTGCAGCCAGGCCAGGACAGCATGCTGCCGCTGTCCGCAGGCGCGCTGGCCGACGGAATCTACCGCTACCAGATCACCTATGCGGGTCAACGCGAGCAGGCAAGCCTGACTTCCGCCAAAGACAACGGCCGCGCTGGCGCGGACACCGCCGCCACGGCGACCGGGTCCGACTTGCCGGCTGCAGGCATGACCAGCAGCGGCAGCTTTCGGGTGGTGGACGGAGCAATACTTCGCCAGACCAGCCAGCCGGAACCCGAATCGACAGCGCACTCGATGGCACGGGCGCCGGCTGCCCCATCGCAAACCATCTCCGGAGACCTGACCGTCTACAACAGCGCCTGCATCGGTTTTGATTGCGCCGCCGCGGAATCCTATGGGCGCGACACCCTGCGACTGAAGGAAAACAACACCCAGATCAACTTTGCCGACACCTCCAATTCTGCGGGCTTCCCGAGCAACGACTGGACGCTGCGCGCCAACGACAGCGATAGCGGTGGCATGAACCGGTTCATGCTGGTGGATGTCACCGGCAACAGGATTCCCGTCAGCGTCCAGGCCGGCGCCCGTGACAACGCACTGTTTGTGAGCAGCAACAACAGGATCGGATTTGGCACGACCACGCCGGTCCTGCCGCTGGATCTGGCCTTCGGCGACACGCCCGGCTTGCGCCTGAACCAGGATGGCAGCGCCGGCTGGACGGCCCAGGTATGGGATGTGGCAGCCAACGAGGCCAATTTCTTTGTGCGGGACGTCACCCATGGCAGCTTGCTGCCTTTCCGCATCAAGCCAGGCGCCAATACCGGCACGCTGGCGGTGGGACTCAATGGCAGTGTCGGTGTCGGCATGAACGGCAACGACTTCCCGGGAGTGACCCTGGACGTGCGCCACAACCAGGCCTCCGCCAGTCCGGTCGACGTCATCCGAGTGACCAATGCCGACAGCAGCATCACCACCGGCCAGGAAGACCGCTTCGTGGTCGACAGCAACGGCAACGTGACCGCGCGCGGCACCATCGTGCAGCTGTCCTCGCGCACGGCCAAGAACAATTTCACCCCGGTCGACGACCGGGACGTGCTTACGCGCGTGGCGGCACTGAAGATCGGCACCTGGAACTACAAGACCGACCCGGCCTCGGACCGTCACATGGGACCGGTAGCCGAGGACTTCCACCAGCAGTTCCAACTGGGCGGCCAGGACAACAAGCACATCGCGGTGACCGACATGGGCGGCGTGGCCCTGGCCGCGGTGCAAGCCCTGCAAAAGGAGCTCCAGTCGCGTGACAAGCTGATCAAGGCGCTGGAACAACGCGTCAGCCAGCTTGAAGCGATGCAAGGCGCACACCCCACCGCACAGCGCTGATCGGGGATCGCCATGTACCGGCTCACCCCAACCCGATTGCCAGCGCTGCTGGCCGGCCTTCTGCTGGCCATTATTGTTCCGGCGCAAGCCACCACCTACAACGTCGAGCACGACGCCAGTGCCAACACCCTGCAGCTACGCGATGCCGATACGGGCAACCTGATCGCCAGCTCTGCGGCTGGCTGCTGCGACGTCATGGCAGGCGCCCTGGATACCGATACCGGCACCAGTCAACTGTTCGTGCTCGACTCGACGGCTAGCGGTCAGCATCTGGTGACCCTGACGCTTCCGGGCCTCGCACCGGTGCATGACGTGGCACTGGCGGCTGGCGCAAGCTACATTGGCCCACGCTTCAATACTTCCGACGGGCTGCTGTACGCGCTGCAAGCCGACAGCACCGCCGGCACCCTGGGTCTGGTCACACTGGATCCGGCCACCGGAGCAGCCACAACGGTCGGTGCCGCCGAAAGCAACTGCTGCCTGGTCGTGCCCGGTACGGTGGCCCTGGGCGCCGACAACGGAAGCCTGCTGGCAGTAACCCGTCCGCTGGATGACAGCACCCTGTCGATTTCGACCTGGGATATTGCCACCGGCAACCGTACCGTCGCTTCGATCCCTGCAAACAGACACATCGACGCGCTCGCCCGAGACCCGAGCAGCCATCAATGGCTCGTGCTCTATCGTGACGACGGCGGCACCCAGACACTGGCAAGCCTGACCCTGCCTGGCGCCACGGTCACCCCGCTGGCCACGCTGGCCGACTGCTGCAGCACCCTGGCCAGTACCGCCGTGTTCGATCCCGGCGCCGCGGCGCTGCGCGTTGCGGCGCGTGGCGATACCACCGGCACCTTGCGCACCTACGCGTTCGGCACTTCGGGTTCCGTGCAGGCCGGTCCCACACTGGCATCCAGCCTCGGGCTGGTTCGCAGTGGAGCCGTCTCGGATGTGATCTTTGCCGACGGCTTCGAGGTCACCCAGACCGTTGCCGGAAACTCGAGCTCCGGCTCGCTGATGAGACAAATGAGCACGCCGGCCGGAATGTTGGACCAGTTGCTGAAAGCGCTGCCGAAGGGCTTTGGCGAAAATGCCGGCAACGGCCCGGGAGCGGCAGCGCATGGCGCCGTCGGCTCGACACCGACCAGTCAGCCAACGCCGGGTTCCAGCACCTACGGGACGCCCGTGGCTGATCCGGCAATACCCGTGCCCGCACTCGGCTCGCTGGCATTGCTGCTGCTGATGCTGACGGTACTGGCTGCTGCCGCGCTGATGCGCCCGGAGAAGCGCTGATCGAACCGCGGCAACGCGGCCGGCTTTGCATGCTGATCATCACGGCCCTGGGCTGTCTTCTGCCTGGCTCGACCGCTGGCCACTCTCTACACGTCATCTGGGCACTTGCCACCCAGCAAGATCATCACCTTGAACCGGTCTGAAGTATTGCCATGGATCTGATTGTCGTCACCCACGGTGCCATCGATTGCCCCGCAGACCTGTGCGTGGGCCAATCGGATCTGGCATTGTCCACCTCAGGGTTTACCGCGATTCAGCGCCTGGCGGCAAGCTGGGACATGCCGTCGCCGAGGTTCCTTTTCTCCAGTGACCTGAGGCGCGCCAAACAGAGCGCTCAGGTCTTCGCCGCGCACCTGGC
Source organism: uncultured Gammaproteobacteria bacterium (assembly GCA_963800395.1). Lineage (GTDB taxonomy): Bacteria > Pseudomonadota > Gammaproteobacteria > Xanthomonadales > Rhodanobacteraceae > DASSBG01. The sequence goes on along the minus strand of CAWDBD010000002.1, from coordinate 173,761 downwards.
CACCGAACCACTGTTTGACCCGCGCCTGCGGGAGATCGACATGGGTGAATGGCAGGACCGGCAGTGGGAGCAGATTGCCCTTGACGACCGTCAGCGCTACCGACACTGGCTGGACAACCCGATCATCCAGGCCGCGCCCGGTGGCGAGAGCTTTACCGATCTCTTGCGCCGTACCGGCACCTGGCTGGCTTCGTTGCTGACCAGTACCGAGGATTGGGATACGGTGGTCGCCGTGGTCCACGCCAGCACCTTGCGGGCCCTGCTGTGTCACAGCCTGGGCCTGTCGCCCGCGCGCAGCCGCCATATTGCCGCCGATCCGGCGCATGCCAGTCAGATTCGTTACCGAGACGGCCAGTTTGAAGTATCCTATTTGAACGCTTCACGATTTCAGGACGACCAGCATGGATAACACCTCCTACGACCCGGTTTCGGGCAAGACCTTCACACCGCGCAGCATGGTGCTTGTAGCCATCATCGCCGGCGCCGTCGGCGTGCGCCTGTTCATGCATTTCTTCCCCGGCGTGCTGCCGTGGAATTTCAGTCCGGTTCTGGCCGTGGCCCTGTTTGGCGGCGCCTGTTTCAGCGATCGACGGGTAGCGATGGTGGTTCCGCTGGCGATCATGTTCATGGCGGATCTGGTGATCGGCCTGCATTCGATGATGCCGCTGATCTATCTGTGCCTGGCTGCCACCGTGCTTCTGGGTTCGGGTATGCTGCGCGGTCGCCTTGGCGTGCTGCGGGTTGCGCTGGCCGCCGTGGGCAGTGCTACCGGCTTCTATCTGGTCACCAATTTCGCGGTCTGGCTGAGCTCGGGCATGTATCCGCTGACCGGTGCCGGCCTGATGGCCAGCTATGCTGCCGGACTGCCGTTCTACGAGTACGGCAGCCTGCCGGGAACGTTGCTGTGGAGCACCGTGCTGTTTGGCGGCTTCGCATTGCTGACGCATCGCTTCCCGGCACTGGATGCACGCTTGCAGGCAGCGTGAGTGCCTTGCCTTGATGTCTCTGCCTAAATCGCCGCCATCGGGCCGCAAGACTTCCCCATGTGCTTCGCTGCAATCAGCAGCATTTCGCCGCGCCAAATCGTGCCCCCATGGGTAACCGGCTGTCGAAAATCTATACGCGTACCGGCGATGACGGCAGCACCGGTCTTGGCGACGGCACGCGGGTGGCCAAGGATTCTGCGCGCGTCACCGCGTATGGCACGATCGATGAACTGAACAGCTGCATCGGCATGGTACTGGCGGAAGAATGCCACCCGAAAGCCGTTCGCGAAGCGCTGCTGCAAGTCCAGCACGACCTGTTCGACCTGGGCGGCGAGCTGTGCATTCCGGGCATGGAAATGGTGCATGATGCCGATATCGAGCGCCTGGAAACGGTTCTCGACCGCTTCAACGCCGATCTTCCGCGACTCAAGGAATTCATCCTGCCGGGTGGCGGCAAGGCAGCAGCTGCCTGTCATCTGGCGCGCACCGTGTGCCGGCGCGCCGAGCGCAAGCTGGTCAGTCTGGGGCGCGAAGAAAGCATCCGACCGCAGACACAAGGCTATCTCAATCGCCTGTCGGACCTGCTGTTCGTGATCGCGCGGGTACTGGCGCGTGAAAGCGGGCATGGCGAAGTGCTGTGGCAACATGAGCGTCGGCCGCGGCAAAAGGGCTGAGGACGACAGACAGAAGGGCCCGGGGGAAAACGTGATTGTCTCGCACATGCGCCGGCTTGCAGCCTGCCGCGACACTGGGTTGAAGAGGCATCCTGCAATGAGGCGCCTTGCAAGGGATCAGACATGACTGTGCTCCTTTTCAGCCATCCGGCCTGCCTGCGCCATGATCCTGGCGTGGGCCATCCGGAACGCCCCCAGCGGCTGCAAGCGGTCATGCAGGGCCTGAGCAAGGCGAGCCTGCCCGGACTGATCCGGCGCGACGCACCCCGTGCAACTCGCCAGCAGCTGGAGCGCGTACACACTCATGCGCATGTCGAGCGGGTTTTTTCTTTCGAGCACCTGTCCGACCGGGTCACCCTTGACGCCGACACGCACATGTCCGCCGGCTCGCTGGATGCGGCACTGCACGCAGCAGGAGCCTGCTGTGCTGCTGTGGATGCCGTGATGAGCGAAGCATGCCGGCGTGCATTCTGCGCCGTGCGCCCACCCGGCCACCACGCCACGGCGGATTCGGCCATGGGCTTTTGCCTGTTCAACAGCCTCGCCGTGGCGGCTGCGCACGCCCTGGCTGCATACGGACTGGAACGTATCGCAATTGCCGACTTCGACGTGCATCATGGCAACGGCACCGAATCCATCTTTGCCGATGAACCTCGCGTGCTGTACCTGTCCAGCCAGCAAATGCCACTGTATCCGGGCAGCGGTTCGCCCGAATCACAAGCCGCCAACGCATGCAATGTTCCGCTGGCACCGGGGAGTGGCTCCCGCCAGTTCCGCACAGCATGGCGCGACACGCTGCTCCCGGCCCTGGATGCATTCGCACCGCAACTGCTGCTGGTTTCGGCCGGCTTTGATGCCGACCGGCGCGACCCGTTGGCGCAAATCGATGCAGGACCCGCCGATTACGCCTGGATAACCGCACAACTGTGCGCGCTGGCCGACCGACATGCTCAAGGCCGGATGGTGTCGGCGCTGGAGGGCGGCTACGACCCGGAGGCCCTGCTGGAAGATGTACTTGTACACGTGCGAACCATGCTTGAGTCATGACCTGACACTGAACAATCTGCCCCCAAGGGACGCTTTCTGCTAACTTGCGGCCTTTACGGAAAGGATCTTCTAGCCGTGCCACAACGCCCAGGCGCAAAACTCAAACCTGCCTTGCTGGTCGTCGCCATCGCCGTGGCGCTGGGTGCGATGACAGCGCGCGCCCAGGAGGACATGTGTCCGGATGGCGCCGACAACTGCAACATGTCGCCCGCAAGCACGACACAATGCGGCCGCTTTCCGCTGTACGACAATCGCGTCACCGGCCTTGAAACCACCACCTCCACCGGCCAGCCGGCAGTGCAACTGCAGTCCGACAGGCTCGACAGCCGGGACGGAAAGCACTACCAGATGAACGGCCACGTGCAACTGCAGCACGGAGAACAGGTATTGCGTGCCGCACAGGTGGACTGGCAGCGCGACAGCGGTGACTTCCAGGCGGATAGTGACGTGCGTTACCAGGACGGCGGCCTGCTGCTCAAGGCCAACCAAATGCGTGGCAACAGCACGGCGGGAACCGGCAGCGCCGATGACGTCGATTTTCAGATGCTCGGGTCGCGTGGCAACGGCCATGCCAGCGAAGTGCAGTTGCTGGGCAACAACAAGAGCACCCTGGACAAGGTCAGCTACACCACTTGCAGCCCCGAACAGAAGGGCTGGGAACTGCGGGCCAATCGCATCGATATTGACCAGAACACGGAAATTGGCCATGCGCGCAATGTAACCATGCGCCTGCACGGCGTGCCGATCCTGTGGTTGCCCTGGGTGCGCTTTCCCACAACGGACCGCCGTCAGAGCGGGCTGCTGTATCCGACTCTGGGCTACGAGGGAAGCCGCGGCTTCGATCTGACCGTACCCTGGTACCTCAACCTTGCTGCCAATGCTGATGCCACGCTGTACCCTCGCCTGATCACCCGGCGCGGCGGCATGCTCGGTGCCGAGTTTCGTTATCTGACCGACAATAGCGAAGGCGTGATACGGGGCGACTACCTCGCGCATGACCGCCTGGCGGACCGTTCTCGCGGTCTGCTGCGCGCCCGCAGCCATACGCGTCTGAGTGAGGGCTGGCGATTCGACGTCAATCTCAACCACGTCTCCGACCGCCGATACTTCGAGGACCTGGGCAGCAGCCTGTACAGCAATGCCACCCACCTGTTGCATTCGGCTGTCTACCTGACGGGACGTGGAGACGGCTGGCACGCCGCCATTGGTGCCGACCAGTATCAGATCACCGACCCCGAGCTGCCGTCCAGCTTCGAACCCTACAAACGCCTGCCGCGTGCCACCCTTGCGCTCAAACGCCATCTTGGCCGCACACTCGAGTACGGCCTGGGCAGCGAGTTTGTCAGTTTCCGCAAGGACCAGGGGCTCGATGGCCGCCGGCTGGACCTGCAGCCCTACGTGGACTGGAACCTGCAAGGCCCCTACTGGCACGTCAATCCGCGCCTGGCCTACCGCGTAACACGCTACAACCTGGATCGCAGCAGCGACTCGAGTCCCTCGCGCAACGTCCCCATCGCCAGCCTCGATGCCGGCCTGAACTTTGATCGCAGCAGCCGCTGGTTTGGCCGCGACTACACCCAGACCCTGGAGCCCCGCCTGTACTACCTGCGGGTGCCCTACCGCAACCAGGCAGATATCCCGATTTTCGACACCAGCTACCAGACCTTCGACTACTGGCAGCTGTTCAGCCCCAATCGCTTTTCCGGTGCCGACCGGCAGATGAACGCCAACAACCTCACTTTCGCCCTCACCAGCCGCCTGCTTGATGCGGGCGGGGCAGAGCGTCTGTCGGCCAGCGTTGGCCAGATCCGCTATTTCGAGCCGCAGCGCGTGCAGCTCCCGGGACATCCGGCAACCGACTATTCAGGTTCGGCTTATGTGGCCCAGATAACGACCCGACTGTCGGACAGGTGGCGCCTGAATCTGGCTCAGCAATGGAACCCCAACAGCGATCATACCGACCTGTCCACCGTCGCCATCCAGCACCGCACCTGGAACAACGGTGTGCTCAACTTTGCCTACCGCTACCGTCGCAACTATCTGGAGCAACTGGATTTCTCCAGCAGCTATCCCATCAATTCGCGCTGGAATCTGGTCGGCCGATGGAACTACTCTCTCGATCAGGGACGTACCCTGGAGGCGCTGGCCGGCTTCGAATACTCGAGCTGTTGTGTTGCTGTGCGCCTGCTCGGTCGTCACTATATCCGCAACAGTGCCGGCGCGATCAGCAACGGCATCATGCTGCAGATCGAGTTCAAGGGTATCGGCAACGTCGGTCAGGGCGCCGAGAACTTGCTGCGTCATGCTATCCTTGGATATCAAGAAACCGCATTTCCCGCACCGCAGGGAACCTCTGACAATCCATGAAACAAATACTTTTAATGAGCATGCTGGCCCTCGCCGGCATCTTGGCCGCACCGGCCAACATCCACGCCCAGTTGTTGCCGCAATACCAGACCCAGGATCTCGACAGCATTGTCGCAGTGGTCGAGGATGGCGTCATTCTCGAGAGCGAGCTTGACCAGGCTATCGACACCGTCAAGCAGCAGCTCCAGAGCGACCCATCCAAATTGCCTCCCGAAGCCACTCTGCGCAAGCAGGTGCTTGATCGCCTGATCTTGCAGAAATTGCAGGTACAGCGCGCTCAGGACATGGGTATCCGGGTAACGCAGGACGACATCAACAGTGCCGTCAGTGGTATCGCTCGGCAGAACGGCCTGAGCCCCGCACAGATGCGCAGTGCACTGGAGCAGCAAGGCATGAGCATAGGCGCTTTCCAGCGACAGGTAGCCGACCAGATTCTGGTACAGAAGCTGCGTCAGCAGGTACTGCAGCAGAAGGTACAGGTCACCGATGCAGAGATCGACAACCTGCTCGACAGCCCCGGTTTCAAGGCCGGCGAGGTTCACCTTGCACACATCACCATTGATGTGCCGCAAGGCGCCAGCGCCGATGAGATAGCCACGGCGCGAAACAAGGCCGAGGAAGTCGAAAAGGCGCTGGCCAGCGGCATGGACTTCAACGCCGCGGCAATCCGTTACTCTCAGGCTGGCGATGCGCTCGAAGGCGGTGATCTCGGCTGGCGCAGCCTCAGCGAAATGCCGCCGCAATTCGCTGAAGTCATCGGCAGGCTCAAGGAAGGTCAGGTCACGCCACCGCTGCGCGATCCGGGTGGATTCCACATCATCAAGCTGATTGGCCAACGCGATCAGAGCGCGACAGTCATCACCGAGTACCACGCTCGCCACATCTCGGTGAAAGCCGATGCGCTCATGACCGAAGCGCAGGCCAAGACGAAGATCGACAACCTGCGCAAAAAGATCGTCGATGGCAATGCCAAGTTTGCTGAAGTCGCCAAGACCGAGTCCGATGACGACAGCACCGCCAACCAGGGCGGCGACATGGGCTGGTTCCCGGCCGACGGCTGGGGTCAGTCCGTGGCTACCCAGATCCGGCAGCTCAAGGACGGCGAAGTGTCCCAGCCATTCGAGGCCGGTGGCAGCTGGCACATCATCAAGCGTCTCGGCAAGCGCGAGCAGGATCGTACCGTTGAAACACGCCGCCAGCAGGCCCGTCAGGCCATCGAGAACCGCAAGTCCGAGGATGTATACAGCAACTTCCTGCGTGAGTTGCGCGCCCAGGCCTACGTCGACATCCGTGATGGCAACCAGGACAGCGGAGCCAAGCAGGCGCCGTGATCGGCGCATACCCGGGCCCAGGAGCCTGGGCCAATATGAGCCGTGAACTGCCGCGACTTGCGGTTACCGCAGGCGAGCCGGCAGGCATTGGCCCTGAGCTGGTAGTCAGGCTTGCCGCAAGCAGCATTCAAGCCGATTTCGTTGCCTGCACCGAGCCCGGCTTGCTTCGCCGCGCAGCCAGGCGCTGTGGCGTCGAATTGATACTTGACGAGGATGACGGAACACGCATCAGTCATCGGCAGGAAGGGCACTTGCGTGTGCGGCAGGTTGACTTGCGCGTGCTGGAAACACCCGGGCAGCTTGATCGTCGAAACGCTTTCTTCGTGCTCAACACGCTTGCTCAGGCTACCGACGCCTGCCTCGACGGGCAATTCGCCGGCATGGTAACCGCACCGGTGCACAAGGGTGTCATCAACGATGCTGGCGAGCCATTCAGTGGCCATACCGAGTTGCTGGCCCGACGCGCGCAGGCGGATGTCGTCATGATGCTGATGAGTGACACGTTGCGCGTGGCGCTGGCCACCACCCACCTGCCACTGGCGCGGGTCCCTGACGCCATCAGTCGCGATCTGCTGGAGCAGAAGCTGCGCATCGTCGACAGCGAAATGCGGCACCTGTTCGGCATCAGCAAGCCGCGCATTGCCGTACTCGGACTCAATCCGCACGCTGGCGAAGGCGGCTATCTGGGCCACGAGGAAATCGAGATCATCGAGCCCGCGCTGGCCGAACTGCGCCATCAGGGCATGCAGCTTGTTGGGCCCCTGCCCGCCGACACGGCGTTTACTCAGCCGGTACGCGAAAGCTACGATGCGGTACTGGCCATGTATCACGATCAGGCACTGCCGGTGCTCAAGGCCGAGGCTTTTGATCGCGCCATCAACATCACCCTTGGCCTGCCATTCATCCGCACCTCGGTCGACCACGGTACGGCGCTTGATCTGGCGGGCACCAATCGTGCCAGCGCAAGCAGCATGCTGGCCGCGGCTGAATGGGCGGCCAGGCTGGCGTCCAATCACGTGCCGGCATGAGCGCGCGTCTCAAGAAGCACTTCGGCCAGCACTTCCTGCATGATCGTGACGTACTCGATCGCATTGTTCTGGCCATCGCCCCGCAGCACGGACAGTTGCTAGTTGAAATCGGCCCGGGCGCGGGTGCCCTGACACTACCCCTGCTCGACGCCATTGCCCGGCTTACAGCCATCGAACTGGACCGCGATCTGCACCAGCCACTGCGCGAACGCGCGGCCAGACATGGGCAGTTGGATCTGATCGAGGCCAACGTGCTGGATGTCGATTTCAGCGTGCTCGCCCGCGAGCTCGGTGGCCAGCTGCGCCTGGTGGGTAATCTGCCCTACTACCTTTCCAGCCCGATTCTGTTCCACTGCCTCGGGCACCGCGGCGCCATCAGCGACATGACCTTCCTGCTGCAAAAGGAGGTGGTCGACCGTGTTGTCGCCATACCGGGCAACAAGACCTACGGCCGGCTCAGCGTCATGCTGCAACTGGCATGCCATGCCGAGTCACTGTTTGAAGTACCCCCCGATGCCTTCACACCAGCTCCAAAGGTCAATTCTGCACTGCTGCGTCTGACCCCGCATCCGCAGCATGAGCAGCCAGACATTGACCCAGGGGCCCTGCAGGACATCGTCCGCATGGCCTTCGGCAAGAGACGCAAGACCCTGGCCAATGCGCTCAAGGGCGTCCTGAGTGCAGACCAGATACGGACTGTCGGTATCGACCCCGGTGTCCGCGCCGAGACTCTGGAGCCGGATGCCTTTGTAAAACTCGCACGAGTAATGACGCGGTGATTCCATGTCACCATACGTCACCGCGGACTTCCGGGGCAGGTTGGCACAGCTCAAGCGCGAGCGCTGCATGGCCACCTGTTTTGCCTCTTTTGCTCGGCACAACCCCTCAATGCGTTTGTCCGGACTTGTCCCCAACGCCGCCACCCCGCACAATCACAGCATGAAAAAGAACAAAACCATAGATATCAGCGTCAACAGCGAATACATCGCCGACCAGTCGCGCCCGGGTGACAAGCACTTTGTGTTTGCCTACACCGTAACCGTACGCAACCATGGCGACACACCAGCCCAGCTCGTGTCCAGACACTGGGTCATCACCGACAGCAACGGGCGCACCGAGGAAGTGCGCGGCGAAGGCGTCGTCGGCGAACAACCCTGGGTACAGCCCGGGGACGGTTTCCAGTACAGCTCCGGCGCAGTGCTGGAAACAGCAGTCGGCACAATGCACGGCAGCTACCAGATGCAGACACCGACCGGTGACAGCTTCGAAGCCGATATCCCGCAGTTCGTCCTGTCCATTCCACGCACGCTGCATTGATGCGGTATTCGGTTGAGGAGTCCTGACCCATGGCAACCTGGGCCGTAGGCGACCTGCAAGGCTGTCGTCCGGAGTTCGAACGGCTGCTCGACAGAATAGCTTTCGAACCAGCCTCGGATCGACTGTGGCTTTGTGGTGACCTGGTCAATCGCGGCGGCGAATCACTGGCGGTTCTGCGGCTGCTGCATTCCATCCGCGATTCAGTCACCGTGACGCTTGGCAACCATGATCTGAGCCTGCTGGCGATTTCACTTCGCGATGAAGCGTCCCAGGCACGCGTCAACCCGGACTTGCGCGAAGTGCTTTTTGCCAGCGACCACGCCACGCTGCTCGACTGGTTGCGCGGATGTCCACTGCTGCATCATGACCAGGAGCGTGATATCTGCATGATCCACGCCGGATTGGCCCCGCGCTGGAGCATTGGCCAGGCACGACATGAAGCACGCACAGTCGAGCGCGCCCTGCAGGGCCCGGCACATCGCAAGCTGCTTTCTCACATGTTTGGCAACAAGCCCGCACGCTGGACCCCCAGTCTGCGTGGCGTTGACCGTCAACGCGCCAGCATCAATGTGCTTACCCGGATGCGCTACTGTGACGTGCAAGGACGGATTGATTTTCAAGCCAAGGGCCCGCCAGGCACCCAGCGCGCAGGGCTCTATCCGTGGTTCGCCGTTCCGGGAATGAAGCAGCGCTCGACCCGCATTATCTGCGGCCACTGGTCCGCACTCGATCGCTTCGCTGGCCTTGGCATCTATGCCCTGGATACCGGCTGCGTCTGGGGCGGCAAGCTCACCGCACTGTGCCTCGACGAAGACGAGCCACGATACGTGACCGTCGACGCCGAACCCAGCCGCAAGCCCGCCCCATAGCTGGACCGAAGCTCCGACTCCCGACTCCCGACTCCCGACTCCCGACTCCCGACTCCCGACTCCCGAGTCCCGATCCCGAGTCCCGAGCCCGAGTCCCGAGTCCCGAGTCCCGAGTCCCGAGTCCCGAGTCCCGAGTCCCGAGTCCCGAGCCCCGAGTCCCGAGCCCCGAGTCCCGAGCCCCGAGTCCCGAGTCCCGAGTCCCGAGTCCCGACAGCAAGCCATAAAAAACCCCGCACGCTTTCGGCGTACGGGGTTTCACTGCTAGGACCCTGGCGGTGACCTACTCTCGCATGGGTGAGCCGGACCGAACTGCCAGTGGCAGTTCGCAGCCGGCGAACGACCGGCCATGGATGGCCGGGCCGGCAATACCCACCATGGAAGGTTGCTTGCGCTAATTACACGAGCTTGCGGCGACTGTGCCCTGGGTGACGCGCGCAGCATAGACGTGGCGACGCTCGACGCATGCAATTAAGTCCCTGGCGCCCCGCGTTCGCGGGGACGACCCGCACTGAGGTTACGGCTCACCTCACCGCGCAGCCCGAGTCCCGAGTCCCGAGTCCCGAGTCCCGAGTCCCGACAGCACGCCATAAAAAAACCCCGCACGCTTTCGGCGTACGGGGTTTCACTACAGGACCCTGGCGGTGACCTACTCTCGCATGGGCAATGCCACACTACCATCGGCGCGGGTGCGTTTCACTTCCGAGTTCGGGATGGGATCGGGTGGTACCACACCGCCATGGCCGCCAGGGAATCGGCGCAGGTCGCGCTCTGGCGCGGACCTACATGGGGTTGATCTTCGTGTACGAAGATCATCTGGGAAGTGACAAGTGTTCTGGTTCCGCCTGACGTGTGTCGAGGCTCGTGGCATGTCGTGAAATCCAACCACCAAGTGTCCTTGGGGTTATATGGTCAAGCCGCACGGATCATTAGTACGGGTTAGCTCAACGCATTGCTGCGCTTACACATCCCGCCTATCAACCAGGTGGTCTACCTGGGTCCTTGAGGAGTCTTGAAGACTCGGGAGATCTCATCTTGGGGCGTGCTTCCCGCTTAGATGCTTTCAGCGGTTATCACTTCCGTTCGTAGCTACCGGGCAATGCCATTGGCATGACAACCCGAACACCAGCGGAACGTCCACTCCGGTCCTCTCGTACTAGGAGCAGCCCCCCTCAAATCTCCAACGCCCATGGCAGATAGGGACCGAACTGTCTCACGACGTTCTGAACCCAGCTCGCGTACCACTTTAAATGGCGAACAGCCATACCCTTGGGACCGGCTACAGCCCCAGGATGTGATGAGCCGACATCGAGGTGCCAAACACCGCCGTCGATATGAACTCTTGGGCGGTATCAGCCTGTTATCCCCGGAGTACCTTTTATCCGTTGAGCGATGGCCCTTCCATTCAGAACCACCGGATCACTAAGACCTACTTTCGTACCTGCTTGAGCCGTCGCTCTTGCAGTCAAGCACGCTTATGCCTTTGCACACAGTGCGCGATGTCCGACCGCGCTGAGCGTACCTTCGTGCTCCTCCGTTACTCTTTGGGAGGAGACCGCCCCAGTCAAACTACCCACCACACACGGTCCCTGACCCGGATTACGGGCCCAGGTTAGAACGTCAAGCACATCAGGGTGGTATTTCAAGGTTGGCTCCACGCCAGCTAGCGCCAGCGCTTCAATGCCTCCCACCTATCCTGCACAGATGAACTCAACGTTCAGTGTGAAGCTGTAGTAAAGGTTCACGGGGTCTTTCCGTCTTGCCACGGGAACGCAGCATCTTAACTGCGATTTCAATTTCACTGAGTCTCGGGTGGAGACAGTGCCGCCATCGTTACGCCATTCGTGCAGGTCGGAACTTACCCGACAAGGAATTTCGCTACCTTAGGACCGTTATAGTTACGGCCGCCGTTTACCGGGGCTTCGATCAAGGGCTTCGCCGAAGCTGACCCCATCAATTAACCTTCCGGCACCGGGCAGGCGTCACACCCTATACGTCCACTTTCGTGTTTGCAGAGTGCTGTGTTTTTGATAAACAGTCGCAGCGGCCTGGTCACTGCGGCCCCCCAACGCTCAGCACCGCACGGTGCCACGTCAAGGGGCGTACCTTCTCCCGAAGTTACGGTACCATTTTGCCTAGTTCCTTCACCCGAGTTCTCTCAAGCGCCTTGGGATTCTCACCCTGCCTACCTGTGTCGGTTTACGGTACGGTCTCCATGCAGCTGAAGCTTAGGGGCTTTTCCTGGAAGCGTGGTGTCAGTCACTTCGCTCTTGTGAGCTCGTCTCAGTGCTCGGTGTAAAGGATGCCGGATTTGCCAAGCAACCACACCTACCACCTTTCTCCGGGACAACCAACGCCCGGTAGACCTAACCTTCTCCGTCCCCCCATCGCACTACATTGAGGTGCTGGAATATTAACCAGCTTCCCATCGACTACGCATTTCTGCCTCGCCTTAGGGGCCGACTCACCCTGCGCCGATGAACGTTGCGCTAGGAAACCTTGGGCTTTCGGCGAGGGGGCTTTTCACCCCCTTTATCGTTACTTATGTCAGCATTCGCACTTGTGATACCTCCAGCAAGCCTCTCGACTCACCTTCGCAGGCCTACACAACGCTCCTCTACCGCATACACCATAAGGTGTACACCCCGAGCTTCGGTACATGGCTTGAGCCCCGTTGAATCTTCCGCGCGGGCCGACTCGACCAGTGAGCTATTACGCTTTCTTTAAAGGATGGCTGCTTCTAAGCCAACCTCCTGGCTGTCTGTGCCTTCCCACTTCGTTTACCACTTAGCCATGATTTGGGGACCTTAGCTGCGGGTCTGGGTTGTTTCCCTTTTCACGACGGACGTTAGCACCCGCCGTGTGTCTCCCGTGCACTACGTGTTGGTATTCGGAGTTTGCAATGGTTTGGTAAGTCGCGATGACCCCCTAGCCATAACAGTGCTCTACCCCCAACAGTATTCACACGAGGCGCTACCTAAATAGCTTTCGAGGAGAACCAGCTATCTCCGAGTTTGATTAGCCTTTCACTCCTATCCACAGCTCATCCCCGCATTTTTCAACATACGTGGGTTCGGTCCTCCAGTCGGTGTTACCCGACCTTCAACCTGGCCATGGATAGATCACTCGGTTTCGGGTCTACTGCCAACGACTATGCGCCCTATTCAGACTCGGTTTCCCTTCGCCTCCCCTAGATGGTTAAGCTTGCCACTGACAGTAAGTCGCTGACCCATTATACAAAAGGTACGCGGTCACTCCGTCACTCAAGAACTCCGTTCTTGTGTGACTCCGTGCAGAAACTAGCGTCTAGAAACTAGAAACTAGAAAGAGCTATTCGTAGCGTTTTGCAACACCACGTATCATCCGGCCGATCTCCTGGTAGCGCGCATTCAAATCATCAAAATGCGCAGGCTCCAGATAGCCAAGATCCTTGCTGAACTCGAGCCAGACCCGAGTTTCGTCGCACGATCCCAACGCCATGAATAAAAAGCGCCTTACCTCGGCCTTGCTTGTTTGCTTGCCCATCCCTTCGGCAATATTGGCCGGAATCGACTTCGTCGCACGACGAAGCTGACTTCCCAACCCGTATTGCTCGATTTTTGGAAACGTCAGACTCAGCTTGTGCACTTCCAACGCACTGGCATAAGCCTTCTTGTACACGTCCAATCGATGATAGGGCATGCTTTTGCTCCTTCTAGTTTCTAGTCTCTAGTTTCTAGTCTCTGCAGTGGGTCGGAGTCACTCACGCGCGAAGCGCTTGAGTGACGGAGCTCCCACTGCTTGTACGCATACGGTTTCAGGGTCTATTTCACTCCCCTCTCCGGGGTTCTTTTCGCCTTTCCCTCACGGTACTGGTTCACTATCGGTCGGTCAGTAGTATTTAGCCTTGGAGGATGGTCCCCCCATGTTCAGACAGGGTTTCACGTGCCCCGCCCTACTCGGATTCATGCATGATGCCCTTTCGCCTACCGGGCTGTCACCGTCTTTGGCCACCCTTTCCAGAGTGTTCAACTAGAACATCGTGCACTTTTGGGCTAGTCCCCTTTCGCTCGTCGCTACTCAGGGAATCTCGATTGATTTCTTTTCCTCCGGGTACTTAGATATTTCAGTTCCCCGGGTTCGCCTCGCAACCCTATGTATTCAGG
>CAWDBD010000002.1:0-157500 GCA_963800395.1 uncultured Gammaproteobacteria bacterium | reverse complement strand
GTTGCCGGAGCTCCGCGGCTTGAGCATTTCGCCCAAGCGAGCCGACTATATTACAACATTTTTACGCCCCGTCAACAGTCAAAAGCAAATTCGGGCTGTCTCGGGGACCCGTCGCGGCAGTCGACCGAGCCGGGCCGACAATTCTAGCGCGACCAGCCCGGTTTGCAAAGCACTTTCTGATTCAGCTGGGCGCTTTTGTGTTGCGGCTCTCCCCGGTCAGGCCGGGACGGGCGGATTGCGGGATCGGGCCTGCCCTGCCCGCTTTCCCGCTGCCATGCATGATGGCAGGCCATGCCCGGATGGTAGGGCACGAGGCGACGGGCGCCACGACGTGGCTCAGCGGGAAATTCGTCTTCGACGGGTACAAATTGCTTCATGACTGTCTCCATGGATGGGCTTGAGTCCATGAAAACAGATGCAGATGGCAAATTTGTGGCTTTTTGCGGACCGAAGCGAATGACCGCTGCCAGTCACCCGCTTCACGTCGAGGATCTGTTCAATCGAACTCGATCATCTCGAAATCGTCTTTGGTCACGCCGCAGTCGGGGCATGTCCAGGTATCCGGAATGTCGTCCCAGCGGGTGCCCGGATCGATGCCCTCTTCGGGCAGGCCCTCGGCCTCGTCATAAATGAAGCCACAGACCACGCACATGTACTTGCGCAGCGTCTGGGTTTGTACGGATGTGGCGGGACTGTTCATTGATCATGCGGGGGCTGTGTATCGAACGGATATTGTCGCAGGTTCGCGCCATGCGTGAAAGCCGGGCCCGGCAAGGCCATGCCCGAAGTGAATCCGTGCTCGCCCTCCCACGCCAGCGGACAGGCGACCCGGACGCCGGCAAGCGAGTGGACAGGCACAGTACACTGCAACTGAATTCTGATTGAGTCTTTACCCGATGACGAGCAACTCCAAACTTTTCCATCGCGCCAATAGCGTGATGCCCGGCGGTGTCGATTCGCCAGTTCGCGCCTTTGGCGCCGTGGGTGGCGAACCCTTTTTTGCCGAGCACGCCGATGCTGCCTGCCTTTTTGACGTGGAAGGGCACCGCTACATTGACTACGTCGGCTCCTGGGGCCCGATGATTGTCGGCCACAACCACCCGGCCGTGCGCGAGGCAGTCGCCAGGGCGATCTCGCGCGGACTTTCCTTCGGCACGCCATGCGAAGCCGAGGTACTGATGGCCGAGACCGTGGTCGATATGGTGCCCTCGGTCGACATGCTGCGCATGGTCAACTCGGGCACCGAGGCCACCATGTCGGCCGCTCGCCTGGCCCGCGGCGCCACCGGCCGCGACCATATCGTCAAGTTCGAAGGCTGCTATCACGGCCATGGCGACAGCTTTCTGGTCAAGGCCGGCTCCGGCGCGCTGACCCTTGGCGAGCCCAATTCGCCCGGTGTTCCCGCGGCGCTGGCCGACCTGACGCTGACTTTGCCGTTCAACGACTTGCCCGCCGCGCAAGCGCTGTTTGCCGAAAAAGGCGACAGCATCGCCGCGCTGATCGTCGAACCCATCGCCGGCAACATGAACTGCATACCGCCACGCGAGGGCTTTCTCGAAGGTCTGCGCCAGCTGTGCGACCAGCACGGCACCGTGCTGATTTTCGACGAGGTCATGACCGGATTCCGCGTGGCAGCCGGTGGTGCACAGGCCTTGTACGGGGTTACCCCGGACTTGACCACGTTCGGCAAGATCATTGGTGGCGGCATGCCGGTTGGCGCACTTGGCGGTCGCCGTGAGCTGATGCAGCAACTGGCCCCCAGCGGCCCCGTCTATCAGGCCGGCACCCTGTCCGGGAATCCGGTCACCATGGCCGCCGGACTGGCCATGCTGGAACTGGTTCGCGAACCGGGATTCCATGATGCCCTGGCTGAAAAGACCCGACTGCTGACGGACGGGCTCCAGGCCATTGCCGACGGCGCAGGCATCCCCTTCAGCTGCAATCGCGTCGGCGGCATGTTCGGGCTTTTCTTCAGCGCAGGCCCGGTCACCTGCTACGCCCAGGCTACCGCCTGCAACGCAGAGCACTTCAAACAGTTCCACCGCAACATGCTCGATGGCGGCGTGTTTCTCGCACCGTCGATGTACGAGGCCGGCTTCATGTCCAGCGCGCACGACGACGACATCATCGCCGAGACGCTTGATTGCGCGCGCCAGGCCTTCAAGGCGCTTGCCCAGAACACCGCTGCTTGAATCCGGGCGAGCGGGAAAGCGGAGATGCAGGCATTCACTTCAGGGTGCAGAATGCGGCCCATAGCAGCACGACGGGTGAGTTTCACGATACAAGACGGGCTTTTCCGACTACCCGGCTGCCCGGCAGGACGCAAGCAGAGGCTCCTTGATGACTGACGGCAAGCACCAGCACAACAACCTGTTCGAACGCAGTTTCCTGCCCGCCGCAAGCGATGGCATGCGCCTGCACTGGTTTCGCCTCATGTTTCGGCACGACGCACCTGCCGAGCGCAATTTCGACTTGTGGCTGATCGTGGTGATCCTGGCCAGTGTTGCCGTGGTGATGCTGGACAGCGTCGAATCCATCAAGACGCAATGGCACCAGGCGCTGATGGTGGCCGAATGGCTGTTCACGCTCGCCTTCACGCTCGAATACGCCATGCGCCTGTGGCTGGTGCGCCGACCCTGGCGCTACGCCACCAGCTTCTACGGCATCATCGACCTGCTGGCGGTACTGCCAACCTACCTGGCCCTGGTGCTGACCGGCTCAAGCTACCTGATCGTGATCCGGATTTTGCGTCTGTTGCGCGTATTCCGGGTGCTGAAGCTGGTGGAATACTCCAGCGAGGCGGGCGAACTGATCACGGCCCTGCTGCGCAGCCGACGCAAGATCTTCGTGTTCGTATCCGCCCTGCTGGGCATCGTTGTGGTGTTCGGCGCCCTGATGTACGTGGTGGAAGGTCCCGAGCATGGTTTCACCAGCATTCCGGCCGGCATGTACTGGGCCATCGTCACCATGGCTACCGTGGGTTATGGCGATATCGTGCCGCACACCATTCTCGGTCGCTTCGTCACCTCGGCCCTGATCCTGATCGGCTACAGCATCATTGCCGTCCCCACCGGCATCTACACCGCCGAACTGGCCAGCAGCATACTGCTCAAGAGGCGCAAGGTGCGTTGCCCCGACTGCGGCTTGCGCGAGCACGAAAATGACGCCGCGTACTGTCGGCACTGTGGCGCCGAGTTGCCGGAGCACAGCTGACTGCAGTCAGCCGTCTACCAGCGGCCGGTATTGGGCATGGACTTCCAGGGTTCGGCCGGGTCCAGCGCGCTGCCCTTCTGCAGAAGTTCGATCGAGATCAGGTCGGGCGACCTGACAAAGGCCATGTGGCCGTCGCGTGGCGGACGGTTGATGGTCACTTCCATGTCCTGCAGGTGCTGGCAGGTGGCGTAGATGTCGTCGACCTGGAACGCCAGATGACCGAAGTTGCGCGCGCTGCCGTAGTCCTCGTCACTGTCCCAGTTGTGGGTCAGCTCGATCTCCGCTTCGGGGCTGTCGGGCGCGGCGAGGAAAATCAGCGTGAACTGGCCTTCAGGCACGTCGCGGCGACGGACTTCGCGCAGGCCGAGACCGTCACAATAAAAGCGCAGCGAGGCATCGAGGTCGCGTATGCGGACCATGGTGTGCAGGTATTTCATCTCTACTCCTAATGGGATGAACAAGCGGCCCTTGCGCGACGGACAGGGTGCAGTGAAAAGCACCGCGACGGCGGCGAATGCCAGGATCGCGACCGTCTCGACCAGCCACGGACGGGCCCAGTCGGTGCCCAGGCCTGCAGGCGCGGACCCCTTGAAGAAAGCAGCGCCGGCGATGCCGACGCCGAGCAGGCCTTCACCGCCGACGAAGCCCGAAGCCAGCAGAATCCCTCGTTCGCTGCGGCGGCTCGCGCGTTCCGCATCCTTGCCGCGCGTCAGCCACCACTTGAGCAGGCCGCCGAGGAACAGTGGCGTCATGGTGGAGACCGGCAGATAGACGCCGACCGCGAAGGCCAGCGACGGAATGCGGAGAAGCTCGCAGATCACCGCAATGGCGACGCCGATGCCGACCAGCACCCAGGGCAGCGACTGATCGATCACACCGTCGATGACCAGCTTCATCAACGTCGCCTGCGGCGCCGGCAGAGCCTGGGTACCGAAGCCGAAGGTCTTTGCCAGCAGCATCACCGACAGGCACACGAATGTGGCCGATGTCAGCACACCGAGGATCTGGCCGATCTGCTGCGCACGCGGCGTCGCACCCAGCAGATAGCCGGTCTTGAGGTCCTGCGAGGTATCACCGGAAATCGAGGCGGCGATGGCGACCACGCAACCGACCATCAGCGCCGTGGCCTTGCCGGACAGGTCGTTCCAGCCCAGCGCCATGAACACGGCGGCCGTGCCCAGAAGGGCGGCGATGGTCATGCCGGAGGTCGGGTTGGAGGTCACGCCGACCAGGCCGACGATGCGCGCGGCCACGGTGACGAAGAAGAAGGCGAAGAGCGTGACGCAGACTGCAGCCAGCGCCCGGTGCCCAGATCATCCAGCCCCCCGAATACCTGCGGAATCACCGCCATGACCAGCACCACCACGGCCAGTCCGGCCAGCAGCAGCGGCATCGGCAGGTCGCGCGCGGTGCGCTCGGGGGTGGCCGACACCTGTCCGCCCTGCCTGCCGATGCTGCCGAACTGTGCAGCGCCGACCCGGAAACTCTCCAGCATCATCGGCAGCGACCGGATCAGGGTCATGATCCCGGCCGCGGCCCGGCCCCGGGGACGATGCAGAGCCCCTAGCGTTTCCTCAGCTCCCCGGGCTCATGTCCGCGATCAGCATCTGCGTTTCCGGGAAAAACGGATGGGTGAGGGACTGACCCCAGTAGTGCAGCCCGGGAATGATCAGCAGCGATGCCAGCAGGCCACCACCGACCATGATGCCGGCCACTCTGGGCCCGAGAATGTAGCCGACACCGAACAGCGCCGCGGAAAGGTCAAACCCGACTTCAGCCTTCTTCAGCAAGGGCAACTGGAACCCGACCGAGTCCGGAATGGCCCGCACCCAGGATGTCAGAGCCTTGAAGGCAGCGCCGATGCCAATGCCGATGAACACGTCGCGCGACTGACCGCTGCTGCCCTGACTGGCCTTGAGTACCTCGGCGCAGGCCGTGCCCTCGGGATAGGGCAAGCGGGCGTGTTCGCGCACGATCAGAACCGGCGCAGCGGGACCATGAAGAGCACGCCCAGCAATCCGCCGCACAACGCCAGCAGCACCATCTGCAGCAGCGCTGGCGGCACGCCCCACATGAACAGGGCCGGCAGCGTGAATATCACGCCCGAAGCCAACGAGATGGAAGTCTAGCGGGTGGTCTGGGCAATGTTGGCCTCGAGCAGGGTGCCGGACAGACCGATGCGGCCGATCACGCGAAACACCGCGACTGTCATCACCGCCACCGGAATCGAGGTGCTGACCGTCAGCCCCGCGCGCAGCCCCAGATACGCATTCGCGGCCCCGAAGAGAATGCCGAACACCACCCCAAGCAGAATCGCCTTGAAGGTGAACTCGGCCGGTGCCGATGGTCCTGCCATGCCGGATATCGACCCCTTGCCGGATTTCCAAAATGCCATCGACCCGCTCCCCGAGATGGCCGCTGATGGTGTCATGCAGTCCGCGCAGGGGCAAGCATGTCGCGCACCCGTTATCCGGACCGGCCCTGCTACAGGAACAGGTCGGGTAGCAGCGCATGGCCCGGCGCGACCGCATAGCTGTCGAAATCGTCACGCCGGATTGCCGCAGCACATCCTCGTCAATGAGGAACTGGCCACTGCCCTCGCCGCGGGACGGCACATTATGGCGTGGGCGGCATCGGCCACGATATCGGGATTGCGACAAGCTCGTTCGTTGACGCCGGGAATCATCTTCAGCGCGTCCGTGGCAATGACGGTGCGGGGCCACAGGGCGTTGATGGCGATGCCGGCATCGCGGAATTCGGCGGCCAGTCCCAGGGTCACGAAACTCATGCCCATCTTGGCCAGCGTGTAGGCGGTATGCGGGGCCCACCATGCGGGGTCCAGATTTGGCGGTGGCGCCATGGTCAGGACATGCGGATTGGCCGATTGCTTGAGATGCGGGATGGCGGCCTGTGTGCACAGGAAGGTCCCGCGCGCATTGACCTGCTGCATCAGGTCGTAACGTTTCATCGGTGTTTCCAATGCGCCTTTCAGCCAGATGGCACTGGCATTGTTGACCAGGATGTCGAAGCCGCCGAAGCGCTCGACGGTCTGCGCCATGGCTGCGCGGACATTGTCTTCGTCACGGATGTCACACTTGATGGCCAGTGCCTTGCCGCCGGCCGCTTCAATCTGCTCGGCGGCGGTGTGGATGGTGCCGGGCAATTTGGGATTGGGTCTGTCACTCTTGGCGGCCACCGCCACATTGGCGCCGTCACGCGCGGCACGCAAGGCAATCGCCAGACCAATGCCGCGCGAGGCACCGGTGATGAAAAGGGTCTTTCCCGCCAGTGTGCTCATATCGTTGCTCTCTTTGATTTTCAGGGTGTCTGGAAGCGTGGCAACAGGTCGCGCAGGTCGGCCAGGCGCTCGTCGGGATCGGTCAGCTCCAGCAGGTGCTGCCTCTCGTGTGGCGGCAACGGCAGTAGTTCCGCCAGCCGCATGCCGACCCAGCTGGCATCATCGAAGCAGGCATGATCCGCATTGCGCCACGGCCCATCCAGCTGTTCGATCAGACGCTCGAGAATGGTAGCCAACAGACCGAACTCGGGCGGCAGGGCCTGTTCGGGCTCGGTCTCCCACAAGCGCACGCGCCCCCGGATCAGTCCGTCATCCCGGATCCGCGAGGAAATCACCTGAAAGCGCTGCGTACCGGTCACCCCAATACCGAGCAAGCCGTCAGGCAAGGTGTAGAAGTCGCTGATGCAAGCCAGAGTACCCACGGCAGCAGGCAAAGCCGGCGATCCAACCTCGTGGCCATCCAGCATCAGGCACACACCGAACCCGCAACCATCTTTCGAGCACTCGGTAAGCATGCTCATGTAACGCTGCTCAAAGATTCGCAGCTGCAGGTCGGCACCAGGGAACAGCACGCTCGGCAGTGGGAACAGGGGCAAGTCGGCAATCACCCGAGATGCGTATGCCATTGAGATTACCTGAGTTGATGCGGCATGCCGCCCAGTATAGATCAGGCTCTGTCATGCGCGTTGAAATCCCGCCGGCAGCGTGCGATTTCCAGCACTCGGCGTGCGCGCCGCTACTGTGCCTGAGCGCTGCCGAGCGCTTCAGCGAACCGCCGCGGCGCATTCTCGAATGCACCGTTGGACATGAACACCACGCTGTCCCCGGCTTTGACATGCACGCACAAGCGCTCGATCAGCGAGCTGACATCGCCGACGGCTTCACCGCGTCCGTCGAGCGCCTCGATCACCGCCTGGGCATCCCAGGCCAGTTCGGGTCGCCGCAGGAATACCACGACATCGGCATCAATCAGGCTCGGAGCAAGTGCCGAAGCGTGCACACCCTGACGCATGGAATTGGAGCGCGGCTCCAGCGCCACGATGATGCGCCCCGTGCCGAGCCGCGCGCGCAGACCCTCCAGGGTGCTGGCAATCGCGGTGGGATGATGGGCGAAGTCGTCGTAGATGTGCACACCGTCCACGTCGGCGATCGTTTCCATGCGCCGCCGGACGTTGCTGAAACTGCCAAAGCCGGCCAGCAGGTCCGACGCATCAGCGCCGGCTGCGCTGGCTGCGGCCAATGCGGCCAGTCCGTTCAACACGTTGTGCTGCCCCAGCATCGACCAGCGCACTTCCCCCAGTACCTGGTCATGGTGGCGCACTGAAAAGGCCGAGCCATCCGCCTCGACCAGGCTCGCCTGCCAGTCGCCCTTGTCGATGCCGAAGGTTTCCACCGGGGTCCAGCAGCCCATCTCGAGCACGCGCGCAAGATTCTCGTCGTGCGCGTTGACGATCAGCCGGCCATTGCCCGGCACCGTGCGCACCAGATGATGGAACTGTCGCTCGATGGCGGCCAGGTCCGGAAAGATGTCGGCATGGTCGTATTCGAGATTGTTGAGCACCGCAATATTGGGGCGGTAGTGAACGAATTTGGAACGCTTGTCGAAGAACGCCGTGTCGTACTCATCCGCTTCAATCACGAACGGCGCTGCCGAAGGCCGCGGCCTGCCCTCCGCCTCGCTTGCACTGGAATCCGGGGGAGTTTCCTGCGCATCCCGCTGCGACTTCCGGGGTACGCCGCCCAGGCGCGCGGATACGCCGAAATTTCCCGGCACGCCACCAATAAGGAAACCCGGCTCGCAATCAGCGCACTGCAGCAGCCAGGCCAGCAGGCTGGACGTGGTGGTCTTGCCGTGCGTTCCGGCCACGGCCAGCACCGTGCGATCACGCAGCAGGGTCTCGCCCAGCCACTGCGGGCCGGACACGTAGTCCAGCCTCGCATCGAGCATGTATTCCACTACCGTGTTGCCACGACTCAGGGCATTTCCCACCACGACCCGGTCCGGAGCCGGTTGCAGGTTGTGCGGCTCGTAGCCCTCGCACAGGCGGATGCCCAGCGACTCGAGCTGGGTGCTCATGGGCGGATAGACGTTGGCGTCGCTGCCCTCGACCTCATGCCCAAGCTCGCGGGCCAGCGCGGCCACACCACCCATGAATGTCCCGCAGATGCCCAGAATGTGCAGCTTCACCTCAGGCTCCTCCGGACCCTGCCGGCAGCAGCATTTGCATGAGCGCCGCCGCGCTCAGGTTCAGGGCCAGAGCCAGCAGCAGCCCGGTAAGGAACGTGCGCTCCAGGGCATGGCGCAGCACATGCCCCATCACCGCCAGCGACCATCCGCCCAGCCCGGCCAGCAACATCATGCCCAGGGTCTGGCCATCAGTGAGCAGGTCCAGTTCAGCAGGCAGCGGTGCCATGGCCATCTGGATCGGAATGGCCAGCACGCTGAACAACAGGCCGGCCGAGGCAACGGCCAGCGCGGACTGCACGAAACGCGCCTGCAGATCCCGCATCTTCAGCAGCAGCCAGATGCCGCCGACCACCACCACCAGACTCACCAGCGAAGTTCCCAGGGCCGTGGCAGGCTCGCCCAGAAGCCAGCCGGTAGCGGTATCCAGCACCAGATTCAAGCCCAGCACCGTACCCAGCAAGCCCTGCGAACAAGGCAGGTCCTGGGGCCCGATACGCAGCAGGCACAGATTGCGCAGCGCCAGAAGCAGTTCAGACATCAGCAAGCCCGACCAGTAACAAGGACAATGACTGGAAAAATGATGTGCTCAGGCCGTGGCCTGGTTCCGTGACAACGGCAGCACAGCCATGATGCGATCGTAGACTTCCTCGATGCTGCCCACGCCGTCGACTTCCTGCAGTTGGCCATGGCGCCGATAGAAGTCAACCACCGGCGCGGTCTGTTTCGAGAAGACCTCCAGCCGCTTGCGCACCGTCTCGGGCTCGTCATCGGCACGGCCTTCGGCCTCGAAACGCTTGCGCGTGCGCTCGATGATACGCTCGGCAGGCACCTGCAATTCCACCACGGCATCCAGTGGCTGGCCCAGTCGCTGCAGCAGGTTTGCCAGCGCATCGGCCTGCGGCAGCGTGCGCGGATACCCATCCAGGATGAACCCGTCGGCCACGTCATCCGCCGCGAGGCGCTCTTCCAGGATGCCCAGCATGATCTCGTCGGACACCAGTTGCCCGGCCTCCATCACGGCCTTGGCCTTGTTCCCCAGCGGGGTACCCGCCTTGACAGCCGAACGCAGCAGATCGCCGGTGGAAATGTGCGGCACCGCCAGCGCCACCTTGAGTCTTTCCGCCTGTGTGCCCTTGCCCGAACCGGGTGAGCCAATCAGTACAAGTCGCATAAGAATCCTGAATCCGGACGTCCGGGCGCCTGCGCCACTTCGCCAGATCGCCAAAAAAGGAGGCTCCAAGTTATCCGCTGAACCGATCTCCGTCAATCTGGAGTGCATCGCCGCCGATCGTGCGGGCTGAACGACGTGCCCGGCTCGGTGTATCTTGGTAACCGGTTCGATCATGGATTAAGGCGCAATGAGCAAGGGCAGGCTGTTGTATGCACAATCGGGCGGTGTCACCGCGGTCATCAATGCCACCGCCGGCGCCGTGCTGGAAACCGCACGCAGCCACGGCGTCAAGACCCTGGCTGCGCACAACGGCATCCTGGGGGTTCTGCGCGAGGACCTGCTGGACACCTCCGGGCTTTCCCTGCGCAGCATCAGGGCGCTGGCCCATACCCCTGGCGGCGCTTTCGGGTCATGCCGCTTCAAGCTGAAGTCGCTCGAGGAGGATCAGGCCCATTACCAGCGCATCATCGAGGTCCTGCGCGCGCACGACATTCGCTGGTTTCTGTACAACGGTGGCAACGATTCGGCCGACACGGCCCTGAAGCTTTCCCGTCTGGGACGCCGAATGAAGCATGATCTCACGTGTGTCGGTGTGCCCAAGACCGTCGACAACGACCTGGTCGTGACCGACTGCTGCCCCGGATTTGGCTCGGTGGCCAAGTACACCGCGGTTTCGGTAGCCGAGGCCAACCTCGATGTGGCCTCGATGAGCGAGACATCGACCAAGGTATTCATCATGGAGGTCATGGGCCGCCATGCCGGATGGATTGCCGCGGCCGCCGGATTGGCCGGAGACGGCGCCGATACCGCACCGCACCTCATCCTCTTCCCGGAACGTACTTTCGACCCGGACAGTTTCCTGGCCAAGGTCAGGGCCACAGTCGAACGGCTTGGCTATTGTGTCGTGGTCGCCTCCGAAGGCATTCGCGACAGCAGCGGTCAGTTCCTGGCCGCGGCCGGAACTCGCGACGCCTTCGGCCACAGCCAACTGGGTGGGGTGGCGCCGAGGCTGGCCGGCATGATCACCGACAAACTCGACTACAAGTGCCACTGGGCGGTACCCGACTATCTGCAGCGCTCGGCACGCCACCTGGCCTCGGCTACCGATCTGGCCCAGGCGCAAGCCGTGGGCAAGGCTGCGGTGGAATACGCGCTGGCCGGCCGCAATGCAGTGATGCCGGTGATCGTGCGCGAGAGTGAACAGCCTTACCGCTGGAGCATCCAGCCCGCTGCCTTGCAACGCATCGCCAATCGCGAAAAGAAAATGCCGAAAAGCTTCCTGCGCCGTGATGGCTACGGCATTACCGCAGCGGCCAGACGCTATCTGGCACCGCTGATCGAGGGCGAGGCGGAACAGGCCTGGGGTCGAGACGGGCTGCCATGCTTCGCCAGCCTGAACCTGAAGCCTGTGAGCCGGAAACTGCCGCAGTATTCGACATGAACACAAGCCATGGCCTGTGCCAGGCAGCGCATGTCAGACAAGGGATTTCTGGGCTTGCCAGCAGAAACGGAGCAATGCTCCGAATTACCTGCGCGGCCTGAAGGCAACGCCAACGATGGTCGGCGGAACCAGGGTAGTAGGCATCCCTGCCTGGAGACCATCCATGGAAGCGCAGCGTAGGCGACGCAGGCAGCCCGCACCGTTCGCTAGCGCACAGATGAACAATCCATGAAAAGGCACACTGGATACCCCTCATATGGCGCATGCCAAGGGAGGCTACGTGACTTCAGGAAATACTCAGCGGTCGACCTCGCTGGAAGGACAAGCAGGCCTTGCTGCCGGATCGGGCAGTGGTGGCGATGCGGCACGACACCATGCGTGGACAGCAACCCCGCCGATAAAGTCGTTGCTGCGTATGTGGCGCGACCTCACCGCCGGGCTCGAGACCGGCAATCACGAGCAGGAGACCTTGCGCAAGCTGCATGCCCTGGAGCAGGACAACCTCAATCTGAGACAGCAGCTTGAACAGCTGACTCGATGCGAGGCACGTGCGCGCTATCTCGCCAATCATGACGGCCTGACCGGCTTGTGCAACCGCAGCCTGCTCATGGATCGCTTCGTGCAGGCCGCGGCGCATGCCGATCGCTGCGGGCGGCCAATGGCACTGATGATTCTTGATCTGGATGGCTTCAAGGCCATCAACGACCAGCACGGGCATCTGGTTGGCGATCATCTGCTGCAATGTGTTGCCAGCCATCTCAGGGAAATCGCGCGCGCCGGCGATACAGCCTGCCGTTTTGGCGGCGATGAATTTGTCATGCTGCTGCCCGACATTGGCAGTCTGGCTGATGCCAGGCGCGTCGAGGATCGGATCGGCAAACGTATCGCCGGCTGTCTGTGCATGGATGACATCGATGTCACGATCAGCGCCAGTTGCGGCATTGCCCTGTATCCGGATGACGGTGACAACTGGCACGACCTGCTTCAGGCTGCCGATCGCGCGATGTACGGAGCCAAACCGCGGAATCGGGATCAGATCCCGGAGGAGCACACGCCACGTGAAAGACGACTGTCGAATCGGCATGGCCACTGGCCTGTGCTGAATTCGGATGGTGCGGCTCCCGACGCCGCCGTTGAGAAGAGCACAAGCCTCAGCAACTGAGCCCTGGGCCTGAGCTGCCACAAGTATGCCGGCGGATCCGATTACACCGCCCGCAACAGGGACGAGGATCGATCCCGGCTTCAGCCCAGCAGTCGTGCGTAGGTATCGATATCCGCCTGGTAGCAGCTGCAGGCGACAGCCTGAAGACCCTTGCGGTCGCGAATCGTGATTTTGCCGCGGACATAGTCGATCAGCTTCTGATCCTGCAAGTTGCCGGCCGCCCGGGTGATGCCAACGCGCCGCACGCCCAGCATGTAGGCCAGAAACCGCTGGGTGAGATGGACTGTACCGGTATTGGCGCGGTCGTCGCACATGAGCAGCCAGCGCGCCAGGCGCGGCTCGATCAGATGAAAGCCGTTGCATACGGCCGTACGGGTCAATTGCGCGATCAGTACCGCAGCATAACGGCTCATGAGCTGCCGCAAGTCCGCGTTTTCCTCCAGCCGAGTCCGAAATGCGGCGGCTGGTATGCGCAGGGCCTGACCCGCGCCCTGGACGATGGCCTGCACTCCGGAGTACTCCACGCCCAGCACCAGATCCATGCCGAACATGCCCTCCCGCCCGGCCATGCCGACTTCCACGCGCGAGCCATCTTCAAGTGTGCTGAGCAGGGAAATGAAGCTGTCGAGAGGGAAATAGACATAGTCGATGAACTGCCCGGATTCGCACACCACCTGGGCAAATTCCAAGGGCACCTGCTCGGCGACATCGAGCAGATCCTGCTGGATGGTACCGGGCAAGGCGTGCAGCAACTGATTGGTCCCTGGGGGACAAGATCGCCTTGGCATCGGTTTTCTCCTGTGTGGGCCGGTAATCAGCCGGCACGGGGAGAATGGGTTCGCCCGATGACGGAACAAGCTGAAGCGAGCTTACTCCTGTCAGGCCAAGAGTATGAACGGGACACACTGTTGGCACACTGATGCAAGCAGGGTGGGCAGCCTCGCTGCCATTGCGGGACAGGCTCAGGCAGACTGGACCAGCCTTGCCGCACTCGGTTCCCTGGGCAGCAGGCGATCCATCTCGTCCCGAACCACCTGATAGCACTCGCAGGAAGCCTGTTCCAGGCGGGCT
Source organism: uncultured Gammaproteobacteria bacterium (assembly GCA_963800395.1). Lineage (GTDB taxonomy): Bacteria > Pseudomonadota > Gammaproteobacteria > Xanthomonadales > Rhodanobacteraceae > DASSBG01. Next base: position 143,956 of record CAWDBD010000002.1, on the reverse strand, counting down.
CGATCCAGTACCTTGATGCGACCACGGCTGTAGCTGATGATGTGTTCCTTCTGCAGCCTGCCGGCGGCCTCGGTGACGCCCTCGCGACGCACCCCCAGCATGTTGGCAATCAGTTCCTGGGTCATGGTCAGCTCGTTGCCGGGCAAGCGGTCCAGGCTCATCAGAAGCCAGCGGCACAATTGCTGTTCCACCGTGTGATGGCGGTTGCACACTGCCGTCTGGCCCATCTGCGCCAGCATCACCTGGACGTAGCGCAGCAGCAGTTGCTGCAGTGCCCCGGCACGGCCGAACTCCTTGCGCACGATGTCGGCCTTGATGCGCAGGCCGCTGCCGGCGCTTTGCACCACCGCCCGGCTGGCCATGCTCTGGCCACCCATGAACAAGGCCACCCCGACCACCCCGTCATTGCCGATAATGGCCATCTCGCCAGTATCGCCGTCCTCCATCACGTACAGCAGCGAGACAATGCAGTCGAGAGGGAAAAACAGGTGGGTCTGCTCGCGCCCCGCCTCATAGACCACATCGCCGAGCGCCAGGTCGACGAGTTCCAGGTGGGGCTCGATACGCGCAAGATCCTCGGCGGGGAGCGCCGCGAGAAGCAAATTTTTCTGTAATTCCGAGTGCAAATCCGACATTCGCGACCCTCCTCTCCATCCGGCCGGAACCAGTCCCTTTGATGGGCTCCCATCCCAAGCGGCAGCAACCGTGCCACCCTGAAACAATTCCACATGCCGGCCAGCTTGTATGTTCGCTAGCGCACATAGCGCCGGAGTCCATACCAGATTATGCCCGGCGACCCGCGCAGGCTTGTTCACAACCGGTTAACTTCGGCGGGTCGGTCTGCATCCCGGAGGATGCCGCGTTGCCCTTCTCCGGTGCGCATGGCAAACTTGCGGGGTTGCCCGGCGTTCCGGGCGTTTTTCGCCACATGGGGAAGCTCGATGTTGCATGAATATGCTTTGTGGATCGCTTTTGGCTGCGCTGTACTGGCCATTGTCTATGGTGCCTGGTCAATTCGTTGGGTGCTGGCCAAGTCGGCCGGCAACGAACGCATGCAGGAGATTGCCGCGGCCATTCAGGAAGGCGCCAGCGCCTACCTGAACCGCCAGTACCGGACCATTGCCATGGTCGGTGTGGTTCTGTTCCTGATCATCGGCTTCGTGCCTGGTCTGGGATGGCTGGCTGCAGGCGGCTTTGCCGTCGGCGCCATCTTCTCCGGCGCAGCCGGTTATATCGGCATGAACGTGTCCGTGCGCAGCAATGTACGCACCGCCGAGGCGGCACGCGAAGGCATGAAACCGGCCCTGGCCGTGGCCTTTCGCGGCGGCGCCATCACCGGCATGCTGGTGGTGGGTCTGGCCCTGCTCGGCGTTGCCGGCTACTACATGGTGCTGATGCATCTGGGACTTGAGGGCGGCAAGGCCCTGCACCCGCTGATCGGGCTGGCCTTCGGCTCCTCGCTGATTTCCATTTTCGCGCGACTCGGCGGCGGCATCTTCACCAAGGGCGCCGATGTGGGCGCCGACCTGGTGGGCAAGGTCGAAGCCGGCATTCCCGAGGACGACCCACGCAATCCGGGCGTGATTGCCGACAACGTCGGCGACAACGTCGGCGATTGCGCCGGCATGGCCGCCGACCTTTTCGAAACCTATGCGGTGACCATCGTCGCCACCATGCTGCTGGGCAGCGTCATGGCCACCCAGGTCGGCGCACACGGCATCATCTATCCGCTGGTGCTCGGCGGCGCATCGATCATTGCCTCGATCATTGGCACGTTTTTCGTGCGCGTGGGCAGCAAGGGCAACGTGATGGGCGCCCTGTACAAGGGCGTGATCGTCTCCGGTATCCTGGCCGCGATCGCCTTCTGGCCGATCACCACATCGCTGATGAGCGACAGCAGCTACGGTGCCGGCAACCTGTTCATTTGCGCGCTGATCGGCCTGCTGCTGACGGCAGCCATGGTCTGGATCACCGAGTACTACACCTCCACCGACTACAAGCCTGTACGTCATATTGCGCAGGCTTCCAGCACCGGTGATGCCACCAACATCATCGCTGGCCTGGGTGTGTCGATGAAGTCCACCGCCTGGCCGGTGGTGGTGGTGTGCGCCGCCATCTACTTTGCCTACTACTTCGGCGGTCTGTACGGCATCGCCATCGCCGCCACGGCCATGCTTTCCATGACCGGCATGATTGTTGCCCTGGACGCGTTCGGCCCGATCACCGACAACGCCGGCGGCATCGCCGAAATGGCCGAGCTGCCCGAGGAAGTGCGCGGCATCACCGATCCGCTGGATGCCGTGGGCAACACCACCAAGGCGGTGACCAAGGGCTACGCCATTGCATCGGCCGCGCTTGCCTCGCTGGTGCTTTTTGCCGACTACACGCACAATCTCAGCCTGGAACACCCCAACACCATCTATACCTTCGATCTGTCCGATCACATGGTCATCATTGGCCTGTTGATCGGCGGTCTGATCCCCTTCCTGTTTGCCTCCATGGCCATGGAAGCGGTCGGTCGCGCCGCCGGCGCGGTGGTCGAGGAGGTTCGTCGCCAGTTCCGCGAAATCAAGGGCATCATGGAAGGCACTACCAAGCCCGACTACTCGCGTGCCGTTGATCTGCTGACCAAGGCCGCGATCAAGGAAATGATGATTCCCTCGCTGCTGCCGGTGGTGATCCCGATCCTGGTCGGCCTGCTGCTGGGCCCGATTGCCCTGGGTGGTCTGCTGATCGGCACCATCGTCACCGGACTGTTCGTGGCCATTTCCATGACCACGGGTGGCGGCGCCTGGGACAACGCCAAGAAGTACATCGAGGATGGCCATGTGGGCGGCAAGGGTTCGGCCGCGCACAAGGCGGCGGTCACCGGCGACACCGTGGGCGACCCGTACAAGGATACGGCTGGTCCGGCGGTCAACCCGTTGATCAAGATCATCAACATCGTGGCCCTGCTGATCATCACGCTGTTGTAACAGTCAATTGCTCGATCCTTGAGGCCCCGCTTCTGCTGGCAGGAGCGGGGCTTTTTTATGCCACAATGCCGATCCGGATGGCGCCGCAGCGTGAGTCGGCGGCGCATGGGCTTGTCACGGGGAGTTCGACACGCATGATCCTGGCACTGATACTGCTGGCCCTGGCCAGCTACGCAATCTGGGTTTTCAACCGGCTGGTGCGGGCACGCAACCAGGTACATGTGGCCTGGAGCGATGTCGACGTGCAATTGCAGCGCCGCCACGACCTGGTGCCCATGCTGGTGGAGACGGTGCGCGGCTACGCGCAGCACGAATCGCGCCTGCTGGAGCGCATCACCGTCGAACGCAGCCATGCCCGCTCGGCCCAGGGCGTCGCCGAACGCAGCGACAAGGAAACTCTGCTGGGCCTGGACCTGGGTCGCCTGCTTGCCCTGCGCGAGGCCTACCCGGACCTCAAGGCAAGCGACAACTTCCGCCAGTTGTCATCGCAACTGGTCACCATCGAGGATGCCCTGCAGCACGCACGCCGCTTCTACAACGGCTCGGTACGCGAGTACAACAACGACATCCAGCGCTTCCCCGACTTTCTCATTGCCCGCGTCACCGGATTCCGTGATGCCGATTTCTTTGCCGCCGAAAGCGATGCACGTGCGGCGGTAGACGTGAAGCTCGACCCGGAGCAAAGCCCATGAAGACCGTTTCCGCAAGCCTGATACTGGCGGCACTGCTGCTGTTGCTCGGCGCGCCCGTCCGCGCCGAGGAGCGCATTCTCGACTACCACTCCGATATCGCCATCGCCACCGACGGCAGCATGACCGTCGACGAGCACATCCGCGTATTGGCCGAGGGAAACCAGATCAAGCGCGGTATCTATCGCGACTTCCCGACCGACTACCGTGACCGTTTCAAGAACCGGCTCAAGATCGGATTCGAGGTTCTCGGTGTTACCCGTGATGGCCAGACCGAAGACTGGCACACCGAGAGGCGCGGCAATGGGGTGCGCGTGTACGCGGGCAGCAAAAACCGCATGATCTCTGCTGGCGAGCACCAGTACGTGATCCGCTACCGCACCACCAGGCAGCTGGGCTTCTTCGATGATCACGACGAACTGTACTGGAATGTCACCGGCACCGGCTGGGCGTTCCCCATCGATCAGGCCAGCGCCACGGTGCACCTGCCGCAGGATGTTCCTGCCGCAAAGCTGAAAGCCTCGGGCTATACCGGCGGCCAGGGCTCGAAATCACAGAATCTGAATACCGAGATTCTGGCTGATGGCGCCAGCTATCGGACTACCCGCCCGCTTGCGCCACACCAGGGCCTGACCGTGGTATTGGAGTTTCCCAAGGGCATCATCACCGCACCCAGTGCCGCGCGGAAGGCCGCCTGGCTGCTCAAGGACAACCGCAACGTGCTGCTGGCCCTGCTGGGCCTGGGCCTGTTGTGGGTGTACTACCTCTGGGCCTGGAATCGCTTCGGTCGTGACCCGGAAAGCGGGCCGCTGGTGGCCCGCTACGAGCCACCCGACGGCGACTCGGCCGCGGCGCTGCGCTATGTGCGCCGCATGAGCTACGACAACACCTGTTTTACCGCCGGGGTTCTGGGCCTGGCCGCGCGCGGACGCCTGGACATCGACCAGGACGAGGACGAGGACTATACCCTGCGGCGCAAATCCGACCCCCCCGACGATCACCTGCCAGCGGACGAGAGCACCTTGTTCAAGTCGCTGTTCAAGGACGGCGACAGCCTGCTGCTGGTGCAGTCCAACCACACGCTCATGCAGGCGGCGCGCAAGACGCACCAGCGTGCCCTGTCGCAGGCCTACGAAAAGAAGTACTTTTTTACCAACAGCAGCAAGCTGGTGCCGGGGGTGCTGCTGTCGCTGGCGACGCTCGGTGCGATGATGATCGGCGCAAACCCGGGAGCGTGGTTCATGCTCTTGTGGCTTTCGATCTGGAGCATTGGCGTTTTCACACTCGTCAGCTCAGCCTTCAGCGCCAGCCACGGCAAGGGGTTCAAGGGTCTGGCAAAAGGTATCGGCACCTGGCTGTTCGCGATTCCGTTTCTGATCGGTGAACTGGTGGGTCTGGGCATTTTCGGTCACCTGGCCGGTTACGCGATACTGCCCCTGTTCCTGCTTCTGTTTGGTACCAACTTTGCCTTCTACCACTGGATGAAGGCGCCGACCCAGGATGGTGCGAAGCTGCTTGACGGCATCGAGGGCTTCCGCTGGTACCTGGGCGTAGCCGAGAAGCAGGAGCTGGATTCGCGCTACAAGCCCGAAGCGCAGCCGGAACTGTTTGCACGCTACCTGCCGTATGCGCTGGCGCTGGACGTCGGCAATGCCTGGAGCGAGCGCTTTGCCCAGGCACTCACGCCTGCGCAGATGCAGCAGGCGCAACCGACCTGGTATCACGCCAGCAGCCTCGGTGCGCTGAACGCCGCCAGCTTCGCCAGTCTCGGCAGCGACCTGGGCTCGAGCATGTCCAGTGCCATTTCCTCGGCCTCGACCGCACCGGGCTCGAGCTCGGGCGGCGGTGGCGGCGGCTTTTCCGGCGGCGGTGGCGGCGGTGGCGGTGGAGGCGGCTGGTAGCGCCTCGCAGCCAGCGACCCATCGGCCGTGACGCGGCCCGTTGCGCCCCACGGCGATGCGCATCGCCGCTGTTTTATCGCGCTACGTGTTCGTCAATCATCAGTACACCCCAGCGCCAATACACGCGCACAACGGTGGCCTGAATGTGCGCCCGACCGGCAGGATACCCCGACTTCATGCCCATGCATCCAGAGCACTACCCGTGCATAATTGCCATTCACATGGTCACCCCTGGATCGTCATGAATGCCATTCGAATGCTTCTCGCCACGGCCCTCCTGGCCTTGCTCGGCGCTTGCGCGCAGATCCCAGACAAGGCAACGCAGATGACGCAGACACCCGCCAGCCCGTCCTCCTCCGCCGCCAGTGATCCGTTCCTGTGGCTGGAAAAAACCCATGGCGAACGCGCCACCGAGTGGGTGAAAAAGCAGAATGCCATTGCCGAAGAGCAGTTCGCGAGCAGCGATGCGTTCAACCGCAGTCGCGACCAGATCCTCGAGGTGCTCAACTCCGAGGCACGCATTCCCTATGTCAGCCGCCGCGGCAAGTACCTGTACAACTTCTGGAAGGACGCCGATCACCCGCGCGGCATCTGGCGACGCACGACGCTGGCCGAATACAGGAAGGCCACGCCGGACTGGGATGTTCTGCTGGACGTCGACGCGCTGGGCGCGAGCGAAGGCCACAAGTGGGTTTTCAAGGGCGCGCAGTGCCTCAAGCCCGACTACCAGCGGTGCCTGCTCTCGCTCTCGCCAGACGGCGGCGACGCCACGGAAGTTCGCGAATTCGACATCGCCAGCAAATCATTCGTGCAAGACGGCTTCAATCTGCCCGCAGCCAAGACCCAGATCGACTGGATAGACGAGAACCACGTATTCGTGGGCACCGACTTCGGTCCCGGCTCGATGACCGAATCCAGCTATCCGCGCATTGCCAAGTTGTGGACTCGCGGCACGCCGATTGCCGACGCCAGGACCATCTACGAAGGCAAGCCGAGCGACCTTGCCGTGAGTGCAAGCCACGACGCCACGCCCGGTTTCGAGCGCGACTTTGTCCTCGTCGCCAGGGATTTCTTCCATGGCGAGTTGTACCAGCTCAAGCACGGCAAGCTGATCAAGCTCGACGTACCCAGCGATGCCGATACCAGCGCGCATCGCCAGTGGCTTCTGGTAAAGACCAAGTCGCCATGGACCACGGGCGGCAAGACCTGGCCAGCAGGCGCGCTGCTGGTCACGAACTTCGATGACTTCATGGCCGGAAAACGCGATTTCAAAGCCTTGTTCACGCCCGACGAGCACACTGCGCTGTCGTCCTACTCGTGGACTCGCCATCACCTGATCCTCGACACGCTGCGCGATGTGCAAAGCCAACTGCAGGTTCTGACGCCAGAGGCTGATGGCCACTGGTCACGCAAGCCGCTGGCAGGCGCGCCTGCACTGAGCACCGTCAGCGTGGTCGACACCGACCCTGACAACAGCGACGCCTACTGGCTCGATGTCAGTGGTTTTCTGACCCCATCCACGCTCGAGCGCGGGGTCCTGGGGCAGTCGCAAGCGGAAATGATCAAGCAGGCCCCGGCCTTCTTCGATGCCTCGAAATTCACCGTCAGTCAGCATTTTGTCACCTCGAAGGACGGCACCCGGGTGCCCTACTTCGAGATCGCGCCCAGGGGCATCAAGCTTGACGGCTCCAACCGCACCCTTTTGTACGGTTACGGCGGTTTTGAAGTATCCCTGTTGCCGCATTACAGCGGCAGCGTCGGCCGCGCCTGGCTGGAACGCGGCGGCGTCTATGTGATTGCCAACATCCGCGGCGGCGGCGAATACGGCCCCCGCTGGCACAAGGCAGCGCTCAAGGCGCAGCGGCCGCGGGCCTACGAGGACTTTGCCGCGGTGGCCCGGGACCTGATCAAGCGTGGCGTGACCTCTCCGGCGCATCTGGGCGCCGAGGGCGGCAGCAATGGCGGCCTGCTGATGGGCAACATGCTGGTCGGCTATCCCGAGCTGTTCGGGGCCATTGCCTGCGAAGTGCCTCTGCTGGACATGAAACGTTACATCCACCTGGACGCGGGCGCGTCGTGGATCGGCGAATACGGCAACCCCGAAGATCCGAAGCAGTGGGCTTTCATCAGGACATTCTCACCCTATCAGCTGGTGAAACCGGGCCAGGACTATCCGCCGGTGCTGTTCTACACCACCACCAGCGATGACCGCGTGGGCCCGGCGCAGGCGCGCAAGATGGCGGCACGCATGCAGCACATGGGCTACGACAACGTGTGGTTCTACGAGAATACCGAGGGTGGCCATGGCGCCGGTGCCGACAACAAGCAGGCGGCACACATGCATGCGATGGCCTGGAACTTCCTTTGGCAGAAATTGAAGTAGGCTAACGGCAGGGCTCGCAACGACATGCAAATCCAGGACAAGCTGCGGCAGTGGATCATCAACATGAGCCGCAACGGGCATGATGTTCCGGTCATCCTCGAGATGATGAAGGAAGCAGGCTATGGCCCGCGCCAGAGCCGCCAGATCGTGGCCCGGATACTCAATCGCCCGGCCATTGCGCTGGATGTCGAGGTCAAGCCGGCGAGTGCACCCAAGGCACCCGCTACCGGCCCTGAGGGTTTGCGTACCCGCCCGCCCGAACCACCCATGGTGACTGTGGACGGCAGGTCGATCATGGTCAGTGCCTGCCTCGAAAACCCCGTTTTGCGCGTCCTGCACAACGTGCTCGATGACGATGAGTGCGACGCCCTCATCGAACTGGCACGCCCCCGCCTGCAGCGCGCATTGACCGTCGACGCCAGCGGCAAGCAGCAGATCGATGATGCGCGCACCAGCAGCGGCATGTTCTTCCATATTGCCGAGACGCCGCTGGTCCAGACCATCGAGCATCGCATCGCAAACCTGCTGGATCTTCCCGTAGCGCACGGCGAAGCACTGCAGATCCTCAACTACAAGCCCGGCCAGCAATACGAGCCTCATCAGGACTGGTTCGACCCCGCGCAGGCCAGCTATGCCCCCGTCACCCGTATTGGTGGCCAGCGGGTGGCCAGCGTCATCATGTACCTCAACACGCCCGAGGCCGGTGGTGGCACGCATTTCCCGTATGCCGGCCTGACCGTGGCCGCACAGCGCGGCAGTGCCGTGTATTTTGCCTACGAAACCGGCGACAAACAGGCCCTGCACGCGGGCCTTCCGGTCGAGCGCGGGGAAAAGTGGATTGCCACCCGCTGGCTGCGCGAACGGCCCTACCACGAGCCCTAGACAGACACGAACAGCCCGCCACGCCCGCGCACAAGGGCTGCCAGGGGGAAATCCGATCAGCCGTCCGCGCGCTGTGCCCGGCCTGCTCGCCGCCCAGGCCGTTCATCCGCGGACGATTGCAGGAGGGCCAGGACGGGGCGGTCTGCCGGCGCAAGCTCATCGGTCCGGATGGCATGCGGATGTTGCCAGCGCAGCGCCTGTCCCTCGCATGACTGTGGCCTCCCATGCCACTCCGACACCGTGAAGGCCAGCAGCGCGATGCGGTATTCCGGATACTCCCAGGGCACCGTGATCAGCGCCCGGCAATGGACAAGCCGGATACCCAGTTCCTCGTGCAACTCGCGCCGCAACGCGGTCTCGGCCGCTTCACCCGGCTCCAGCTTGCCGCCGGGAAATTCCCACATGCCGGCCAGGTGGCTGCCGGCTTTGCGCTGCGCCAGCAGCACCCTGCCATCACCATCGCTCAGTATGCCGGCGACAACACGCAACGCTTCCGAGCGGTAGTGGCTCATTGGCTCAAGCGCGTGTAGTCGATCCATTCGAAGTCATGCTCGTTCCTGGCATCGGCGGCGTGATGCTCGCGTGACAGCTCCTGCCACTCATCGAGGTCGAACTCCGGGAACCAGGTATCGGCGCCTTCGATCTGCGTGTTGACCCGGGTCAGATGCAGGGTCTGCGCCCATGGCAGCGCCAGACGGTAGACCTCGCCTCCGCCAATGACCATCAGTTCCCCGTCACCGGCCAGCGCCTGTGCCTCGTGCAAGGAACGCACCGTCTGCTGTCCCGGAAAAGGCGCGTCGCGATGGCGACTCAATACCAGATTGGGGCGGCCCGGCAGCGCCAGGCCGATCGCACGCGCGGTGTTATGCCCCATCAGTATGGGCTTGCCCAGCGTCAGGCGCTTGAAGCGCTTGAGATCATCGGAAAGATGCCAGGGCATGGCGTTGCCGCGACCGATGGCGCGATTGCGATCCAGCGCGACAATCATGCTGACGGCCACGGTCACACGGCCACCGGCGCCTTGATGGCCGGGTGCGGATCGTAGTTGTCGATCCGAATGTCCTCGAAGCGAAAGTCCGTCAGCGCCTTCACCTCGGGATTGAGCACCAGTTGCGGCAGCTCGCGTGGCTGACGCTGCAACTGTAGGCGGGCCTGGTCAAGATGGTTGGAATACAGGTGCGCATCGCCGAGGGTGTGCACAAAGTCGCCCACCTCCAGATCACACACCTGCGCCAGCATGTGGGTCAACAGCGCATAGCTGGCGATATTGAAGGGCACGCCCAGAAAGATGTCACCGGAACGCTGGTAGAGCTGGCAGCTGAGACGACCCTGCGCCACATAGAACTGGAACAGGCAGTGGCAGGGCATCAGCGCCATGTCATCCAGTTCCCCGACGTTCCAGGCACTGACAACCAGCCTCCTGGAATCCGGGTTGCGGCGGATTTCCTCCACCAGCCAGCTCATCTGGTCGTGAATGCTGCCGTCGGCACCGCGCCAGGCTCGCCATTGGCGTCCGTATACCGGTCCCAGGTCACCGTTCTCGTCCGCCCATTCGTCCCAGATGCGTACACCATGCTCCTTGAGATAGGCGATGTTGGTGTCGCCACGAAGGAACCAGAGCAGCTCGTGGATGATCGACCTCAGGTGCAGCTTCTTGGTGGTTACCAGCGGGAAGCCGGCCCTCAGGTCATAACGCACCTGGTAGCCGAACACGCTGCGCGTGCCGGTGCCGGTGCGATCGGATTTCACGGCGCCGTGCTCCAGCACGTGCCTCAGCAGGTCGAGATAGGCTTGCATCCGCCAAGGATACCGCATGCACGAATCGCCGCACCCCCAAAAGGGATGGGCTTTGCGCATTTTCCACGCGAGCCCGGATTGGGGTATTCTTGGCCGATTCGTGCCGCGTTCATGGTTGGTTCATCGCCCCGGCGTTGACCGGCTGCGGCCCAATGCACCATCAAACCAGCTCTGGAGACTGCATGAACATCTCACCTGCGACTGCACCAAAATCCCGCTCGTTTACCACCATATTCCTCATCGAGATGTGGGAGCGCTTCGGCTATTACGGCATGCAGGCGCTGATCGTCTACTACATGGTGCAACGGCTGGGCTTCCCCGACGAGCGTGCGACCCTGGTCTGGGGCGCCGCCGCTGCCCTGATCTACGTGGCGCCGGCAGTGGGTGGCTGGATTGGCGACAAGATTCTGGGCACCCGGCGCACCATGCTGATCGGCGCGGTGATCCTCGCCCTCGGTTATGCCTTGATGGTGGTGCCCACCGAAAGCGTGACCTTCCTGTTCATGGCCCTGGGCGTGATCGTGGTTGGCAACGGCCTGTTCAAGGCCAACGCCGGCAACCTGGTACGCAAGATCTACGAAGGTGACGACTCGCGCATCGACAGCGCCTTCACCATCTACTACATGGCGGTCAATCTGGGCGCGATGATCTCGCAGCTGCTGACGCCAAAGCTGAATGACTACGTCAACGCCACCTGGGGAAACCAGCTGGGCTGGCATGTCGCGTTTGCCGTGTGTTCGGTGGGCCTGGTGCTGGGCCTGATCAACTATATGGCCATGCGCCAGTACATGGCGCACATCGGTTCCGAGCCGGATGAGCAGCCATTGCAGGTGGGCAAACTGCTGCTGGTTCTGCTGGGTGGTGTGGGCACAGTCTTTCTGTCGGCCTACATCCTGCAGCAGGAGGGTGTTGCACGCATGTTCGTCTACGCCGCCGCAATTGTGGTCATCGGCATCTTTGCCTACCTGATCGCCATCGGCAAGAAGAGCGAACGCGCCGGTCTGATCGCGGCACTGGTGCTGACGATTCAGACGATCTTCTACTTCATTTTCTACCAGCAGATGTCCACTTCGCTGAACCTCTTTGCGCTGCGCAACGTCGATCCGGCGTTCTACCTGTTCGGCTTCCATCTGTGGGACTGGTCGCCCGCCCAGTTCCAGGCCTTCAACCCGATCTGGATCTTCATCCTCAGCCCGGTGCTGGCCTGGGCCTATACCCGTGCCGGCAAGAGCGGCAAGGACATTTCGGTCGCAGCCAAGTTTGCACTCGGTTTCGTCATTGTCGCCGCCGGCTTCTTCATCTACGGTGCCGCAGATCTGATGGCCAACGATCAGGGCAAGGTATCGTCCTGGCTGATGGTCTGGGGATACGGCGCCATTTCCCTGGGCGAACTGCTGATCAGCGGCCTCGGCCTGGCCATGATCGCCCGCTACGTACCGGCTCGCATGGGCGGCTTCATGATGGGGGCCTACTTTGTGGCCTCGGGCGTGGCCCAATATCTTGGTGGGCTGGTCGCATCCTATGCCAGCGTGCCCCGGGATATCACCAACCCGCTCGAAACCTTGCCGATCTACACCAATCTGTTCAACAAGCTGGGCTACGCGGCCCTGGTCTGCACCATCATTGCCATTGCCGTCCTGCCGCTGATGAAACGCCTTTCACTCAGCCACAGCGCCTATGCGCAGGCCGAAGAGACCGGCTTGCCGACTATCGCCAGCGAAGAGTAGTTCGCCCGGCATTGAAAGATGGCGGCCACGGGACCTGAAGGTATTCGTGGCCGCCACTGTGCCATCCGGCACGTTTCCTGACGCTTCTTTACTAGTACATTCCTGATCCCAGCGGTAGGATCAAGGCACGGGCTCCCGAGCCTGTGGTTTGATTGCGCCACCCGGTCGTTTCAGGAATTTCGCATGTCACGTTGGAAAATCGCACTAATCATCGTCGCTGTGCTTGTTGTTGCCCTGCTGGGCTACCGTCTGCTTGGCGGCCAGGGAGGCAGCAAGAGTGGTCCGGGCGGCGCCGCACCCGGCGCTGACAACAAACCCGTCCCCGTGACCGTGGTGCCGGTGGAACAGAAGAGTGTGCCGATCTACCTGTTTGCACAGGGTACGGTGCAGGCACGCAATACCGTCAACGTGCGCCCCCAGGTGGGCGGCCTTCTTCTGAGCCTGAACTTCGAGGAAGGCAAGGAAGTCGAGGAGGGCCAGGTGCTGGCGCAGATCGATCCACGCAGTTATCAGGCGCAATACGACCAGGCACTGGCCCGCCAGAAGCAGGATTCGGCGCAACTGGCCACGGCGCGCAGCAACCTCAAGCGCAGCAATGATCTGATCAAGCAGTCCTACATCTCCAAGCAGGACCTGACCACGATAGAGAATACTGTCAACCAGTATGCGGCAACGGTGGCCGCCGATGCCGCCACAGCGCGCGATGCCAAGCTCAAGCTGGACTACACCAAGGTACGTGCCCCGTTCTCCGGGCTGGCGGGTCTGCGCCAGGTCGATCCCGGCAACGTGGTTTCCACCAGCGACTCCATCGTGGTGCTGACCCAGGTGCACCCGATAAACCTGCTGTTCACCCTGCCGGCCAAGAATCTGGAGCAGGTGCGAACCGCACAAGCGAAGGGTGATCTTCCGGTCGCGGCACTGGATGGTGCCGATAATCATGTACTGGCCGATGACGGCAGGCTCATCGTCATCGACAACCAGATCGATACCGGCAGTGGCACGGTCCGTCTGAAGGCCGAGTTCCCGAACGAGGACAAGAGCCTGTGGCCCGGCCAGTTCGCCAACGTGCGCCTGCGCGTCGGCAATGTCGACAACGGCCTGGTGATCCCGTCCCAGGCGGTACAGCGTGGACCCGACGGCGAGTATGTCTACTTGCTCGGCAATGACGACACCGTCAGCATGCAGCCGATAACTACCGGCGGTGAGGCCGACGACGCACATACCCTGATCAGCAAGGGCCTGAAGGCCGGCGACAAGGTGGTTACCGAAGGCATGTTCAGGCTCAAGCCGGGCAGCAAGGTCAAGCCACTCAAGCCCGGTGAAATTCCGGCGGCCCCGACCAAGGCAGAAATCGACAAGGCTGCCAAGACCTCTGGCCGCGGCGGTCGCCGTCACTGAAGCAACGCAGGCCAACATCTCCACGGCTTGTCATCACAGGACCGTGACGAAGCAAACAGAGCAGGAATACTGACGCGTGGGATTCTCAAGCGTATTCATCCGCCGCCCGATTGCCACATCGCTGTTGATGCTGGCAGTGCTGTTGCTGGGCATTCTTGGCTACCGCCAGTTGCCCGTGTCGGCGCTGCCGGAAATCGACGCGCCCAGCCTGGTGGTCACCACACCGTATCCGGGTGCCAATGCCGACACCGTGGCAACGCTGGTCACGACCCCGCTTGAACGCGAGCTGGGCCAGATCTCCGGCATCCAGATGATGAGCTCGGACAGCTCGGCAGGGCTGTCGACCATCATCCTGCAGTTCAACATGGACCGCGACATCGACGTCGCCGCCCAGGACGTGCAATCAGCCTTGCGCTCGGCGCGGCTGCCCGGCAGCCTGCCCTATCCGCCGGTTTACAAGCGGGTCAATCCGGCCGATGCGCCCATCATGACCCTGGTGATGACCTCCGACAGCCGGCCGCTACGCGATGTCAACAACTACGCCGACTCGATCCTGGCGCAGAAACTGTCGCAGGTGAGCGGTGTCGGCCTGGTATCTATTGCCGGCAATGTGCGCCCTGCGGTCCGGGTGCAGGTCAATCCGGCCAAGCTGGCCAATCTGGGCCTGACCCTGGAAGACGTGCGCAGCGCCCTGACCCAGGCCAACGTCAATGCCGCCAAGGGCAGTCTCAACGGTGCCACCCAGACCTACACCATCAACACCAATGATCAGCTGACCAGCGCGGCCCAGTACGCCAACGCCATCATCAAGGACACCGGCAACGCCACGGTCCGGCTCAAGGATGTGGCCGACGTGGTCGACGGGGTCGAGAACGATCAGCTCGCTGCCTGGGCCAACGGCAAGCCGGCCGTGCTGCTGGACATTCGACGTCAGCCCGGTGCCAACATTGTCAGCACGGTCGAGCAGGTGCGGCGCATCATCCCGCAACTCCGGGCATTGCTGCCGACCGATGTGCATCTGCAGGTATTTTCCGATCGCACGGTCACCATTCGCGCCTCCGTACACGACGTGCAGTTCACGCTGATTCTGACCGTGTTCCTGGTGGTGGCAGTGATCTTCGTCTTTCTGCGCCGCCTGTGGGCCACCATCATTCCGGCCACTGCCGTGCCGCTTTCCCTGATGGGCACCTTCGGCATCATGGCCTTTGCGGGCATGTCGCTGGACAATCTGTCACTGATGGCGCTGACGGTGGCGACCGGCTTCGTGGTCGACGATGCGATCGTGATGATCGAGAACATCGTGCGCTATATCGAAAAAGGCATGAGTGGCCGCGAAGCTGCCGAAACCGGTGCGCGCGAGATCGGCTTCACGGTGCTGTCCCTGACCGTATCGCTGATTGCGGTATTCATTCCTCTGCTGCTGATGCCCGGCGTCACCGGCCGCCTGTTCCATGAATTCGCCTGGGTACTGTCGGCTGCCGTTGCCATATCGATGCTGGTGTCGCTGACCTTGACGCCGATGATGTGCGCCTACCTGCTCAAGCCCGACAAGCTGCCGGAAGGTGACGACGCGCATGAACGCCACGCCGCCGAAGGACGCCAGACCTGGTGGTCGCGCACGGTCGATCTGTATGCTGGCAGCCTGGACTGGGTTCTGGCTCACCAGCGCCTGACCATCGGCGTGGCCACCTTGTCGGTACTGGTCACCATTGCCCTGTATATCGCCATCCCCAAGGGCCTGCTGCCGGAACAGGACACCGGCATGATCACCGGCGTCGTGCAAGCCGATCACAACATCGCCTTCGACGCCATGGAGAAGCGCACCCGAGCCGTGTCCGAGGCCCTGCGCCAGGACCCTGCCGTGGCCGGCGTGGCCGCCTTCATCGGCACCGGCACCATCAACCCAACCCTGAGCCAGGGTCAACTGACTATCGTGCTCAAGGACCGTAGCGAGCGTGGCTCGCTCGACGAGGTGATGCAGCGTTTGCAAAAAGCCGATGCCAATATTGCCGGTGTCGCGCTGTACCTCAAGCCCGTGCAGGACATCACCCTGGACAGCCGTGTATCGTCCACCGAGTATCAGTATTCGCTGTCGGACGTAAACAGCAAGGAATTGGCGACCTACGCCGACAAGATGCTGCGCGCGCTGAGGCAGCTGCCGCAAATCACCGATGTCGACAGCAACCTGGCCGACAACGGCAGCGCGCTGCATCTGGACATTGACCGCGCCAAGGCCAGTCGTCTGGGCGTGCCGATCCAGACCATCGACGACACCCTGTACGATGCCTTCGGACAGCGGCAGATTTCCACCATTTTCACCCAGCTCAACCAGTACCGCGTAGTGCTGGAGGTAGCACCGCGCTTTCGCAACAGCACTGACCTGCTCAACAAGCTGGCAGTGCGCAGCAATGGCGGCGGCGCCCTGACCGGCAGCAATGCGACCGACCTCGGCATGCTGCAATCATCCAATTCCTCCACGGCCACCGGCGTGGGCATGGCCAACACGGGCATCCAGCTCGGCGGCGGCGGCACGGTGCCGCTGTCAAGCCTGGCCAGCGCACGCGTCACCAGTGCGCCCCTGGTGATCAGCCACCAGAACCAGTTGCCGGCAGTGACGCTGTCGTTCAACCTGGCGCAGGGCTATTCGCTGTCCGAGGCAGTCGATGCCATCAAGGACGTCGAGGCCTCCATGAATCTGCCGCCCCAGGTCCAAGCCGGCTTCACCGGCAAGGCAGCGGAGTTCTCGTCATCGCTGGGTGACGAAGTCTTGCTTCTGCTGGCAGCGATCATCGTGATCTACATCGTGCTTGGCGTGCTGTACGAGAGCTATATTCATCCGCTCACCATCATCTCCACCCTGCCGCCTGCCGGCGTGGGTGCGCTGCTGGCCCTGATGCTGTTCGGCATGAGCCTTTCGGTGGATGGCATTGTCGGCATCATCCTGCTGATCGGCATCGTCAAGAAGAACGCCATCCTGATGATCGACTTCGCCATCGAGGCAAGGCGTACCGGCAAGTCCGCGCACGACGCCATACGTCGCGCCTGTCTGTTGCGCTTCCGACCCATCATGATGACCACCTTTGCCGCCCTGTTCGGCGCCCTGCCGCTGGCACTGGGCACGGGCATCGGCTCCGAGCTGCGTCGTCCGCTGGGCATCGCCATCGTCGGTGGCCTGCTGCTGTCGCAGCTGGTGACGCTCTATACAACCCCGGTGATCTACCTGTATCTGGAGCGCTTCTCCGACTGGCTCAAGGCGCGCCGCATGCATGCCGGCATGACAGGCGAAACGGCCACGGAGCAAGGCTGATGCCCAGGCTCCCGATCATCCCGAACCAGGCCGGAATCGACCCGGACATCGCTTGCCTGCACCCGAGTCCCGCAAGCAGATGAACATCTCCGGGCCATTCATCCGTCGTCCCATCGGTACCTCGCTGCTGGCCAGCGGGCTGCTGGTGCTGGGCATCATCTGCTATTCGATGCTGGGCATCAGCGCCCTGCCGCAGCTGTCCTTCCCGGCAATTTTTGTCACCGCCAGCCAGCCCGGAGCCAATGCCAGCACCATGGCCTCGACCGTGGCCGCGCCGCTGGAGCGGCACCTGGGGCAGGTTCCCGGTGTCAGCACCATGCGCTCGTTCAGCTCCGATGGCGGCAGCTTCATATTCCTGATGTTCGACAGCGATGTGAATCTCAATGTCGCCGCGCGCGAGGTCCAGGCCGCCATCAATGCGTCGGCATCGGATTTGCCATCGGGGCTGGTGGCGCCTCCCAGCTACCGCAAGGCCAACCCCAATGATGACCCGGTCATCCAGCTGGCCCTGACCTCGGATACCGAACCCTTGTCGGAGTTGTACGATCGCGCCAACTCCCTGCTCAAGCCCAGGCTGAGCCAGCTGCAGGGCGTTGCGTCGGTGGATGTCTCCGGCAGTGCGCAACCGGCCGTTCGCGTTGATGTCAATCTGGCTGCCCTGACGGCCATGAACCTGACGCCCAACAAGCTGCGCAACGCGCTGCGGGCTGCCAATGTCACCTCGCCACTGGGCACGCTGAGCAATGGCCAGACCAGCATGATGGTGACCGCCAACGACCAGTTGCAGACACCCGAGCAATTTGCCGATCTGGTAGTCGCGGTGCACGGCGGCACGCCCATCCGCCTGAAGGATGTGGCGAAGGTATATCAGGGCGCCGAAGACCCGTATCAGGCGGCCTGGTTCAACGGCAAGCCGTCAATTGGTATTGACATTCTCAAGTTCCCCGACGCCAATGTGATCGACACGGTCGACCGTGTTCACGCCGCATTGCCGGCGCTGCGTGCGCTGCTGCCTCCCGGGACAACGCTGACGCCCTACTACGACGGCACGCCCACGGTTCGTGCCTCCGTGAACGAAGTGCAGATCACGCTGCTGATCAGTCTGCTGATGGTGATCCTGACCATGGCGCTGTTCCTGCGCAGGCTGGCACCGACCCTGATTGCCGCCACGGCAGTCCCGCTGTCGCTGGCCGGGGCCTTCGTGGCCATGTACATCTTCGACTACACCCTGGACAACATGTCACTGCTGGCGCTGGTGATCGCACTGGCTTTCGTGGTTGATGACGCCATCGTGGTGATCGAAAACATCACCCGCCACGTCGACGAAGGCGATTCACGTCTCGAAGCGACCCTGAAAGGCGCACGCGAGATCGGTTTCACCATTGTTTCGATCACGCTGTCATTGATTGCGGTATTCATACCGCTGCTGTTCGCGCCGAGCATGATCGGCGTGTTCTTCCGCGAGTTCACGGTCACGCTGATCGCCGCCATCGCCGTTTCTGCCGTCGTCTCGCTGACCCTGACTCCTTCGCTGTGCGGCATCTTCCTGAAACCGGAACAGGCGCAAAAACGTACCCGTTTCGGCGATGCGCTGGATCGCTTTCACGCCGGCATGTTGCGGACCTACCTGCGTGCACTGGACTGGGCACTGCGGCACCCGCGCATGGTTTCGCTGCAACCGCTGTTTCTGATCATCATCACGGTCTTCCTGTTCACCTTTGTCAAGGGCGGACTGTTTCCAGACCAGGACAGCGGCCTGATTTGGGCCCGCGCCTCGGCCGGCTCGACGCTTTCCTTCCAGGACATGAAGCAGCGCCAGGAGCGCATCACCCAGCTGCTGATGTCCGACCCGGCGGTGGAGTATGTCGGTTCAAGGCTGGGTTCGCGCCGAGGCAGCGCAAGCGGCTCATTCAGCATCCAGCTCAAGCCGCTGGGACACGGGCGCGAGCAGTCCACGCAACTGGTTCTGGCACGTCTCAGCGCCAAGGCGGACAAGTTTCCCGCATTCGAATTGCGCTTGCGCGCCCACCAGGACCTGCCCAGCGGCGGTGGTGGAGGCACCTCGCAGGGGGCACAGTACGAAGTGTCGCTGCTGGGCAGCGACCCGCAACAGTTGCAGACCTGGCTGCCGCGCCTGCAGGCGCAGCTGAAGAAGAACCCGCTGCTGCGCGATGTCGGGACCGACGTCGACGAGGCCGGTCTGCAGCAGACCCTTGTCATCGATCGCGACAAGGCAGCGCGCCTGGGCATTTCGGTCGCGTCCATCGACGATGCCTTGTACAACGCCTTCGGTCAGCGCCAGATCTCCACCATCTACTCGGATACCAACCAGTACAAGGTGGTGCTCAATGCCATGCCCTCGCAAACCGCCAGTCCCGAGTCACTGAATCGTATCTACGTGCCGGCGCGAAGCGGCAAGATGATCCCGATCTCGGCGGTGACGCACCAGGAGCCCGGCCTGGCCGCGACCCAGATTCGGCACAGGGATCAGTTCACCAGCATGGACCTGAGCTTCAACCTTGCGCCCGACGTGGCCATGAGCGAGGCCCGTTCGGCAATCCAGCAGACCATCCAGGACATGCGCATGCCCGGTGATATCCGCATGGAGCTGGGCGGCAACTTCCGCAATTTCAGTGAAGCGCAATCGAACATGAAGTGGTTGCTGCTGGCGGCGATCCTGGCTGTCTACATCGTGCTGGGAATGCTCTACGAGAGCCTGATCCACCCCGTCACCATCCTTTCCACGCTGCCTTCCGCCGGTGTCGGTGCCCTCCTGGCGCTGATCATCACCCGCACCGAACTGTCCATTGTGTCGATGATGGCGCTGGTCTTGCTGATCGGCCTGGTAAAGAAGAACGCGATCATGATGATCGACTTCGCGCTGGTGGCGGAGCGCGACGGCATGGCGCCAGTCGATGCCATCCGCGAAGCGTGCCGCACCCGCTTCCGCCCCATCATGATGACGACCATGGTGGCAATTCTTGCCGCACTGCCTCTGGCCATCGGCATCGGCGCCGGTGCCGAACTGCGACGGCCACTGGGCATCGCCGTGATCGGTGGCCTGATCGTGTCGCAAAGCCTTACCCTGCTCTCCAGTCCCGCCATCTATCTGGTTTTCGCGAGCCAGGGCAAACCGCCCGGGTTCCGAACAGCCTTCCTGTCCTGGCGCGGGCGCGCTTCACGCAAGACCTTCTGGGTGTATGGATTGCTGCTGGCGGTACTCGGGCTGATTGCCAGGGCGCTGCTGCCGGCCAGCGGCCCATGGGGATGGCTGGTGCTTGCCGTGGCCCTGGGCCTGTTCATGATGGTCGCGATCAAGCGCAGCCATGACCGCAACCGCAATGGCCTCTTTGCGCTGCTGCTGCTGGTTCCGGCAGTCAACCTGTGGCCGCTGTTCGATCTGGGCTTGCGCAAGGGCGACGACGAGAACAACCGCTTCGGCGCGCCGTCACTCTGGTAGGCGCGTCCGTGGTGCCGCGGACACTGCGCCGCGACCGGCCGAGCGCACGCGGGCAACCGGCACAGCGACTGTCGATGATGCTCCGAAAGCCTCCGAGGCCCTTGTAGCGGGTATCGCCCCGCGAAGCGCAAACACGCAGGTATCTCAGCCGCTGACCCGATCCAGGCTTTCCATGTCGGCCCGGTCCAGCTCCAGATCGATTGCCCCGGTCAGCTCCTCGAGCTGCTCGATGCTGGTAGCGCTGGCGATGGGCGCCGTGACTCCGGGGCGGGCCATGAGCCAGGCCAGGGCCACCTGGGCGGGACTGGCGCCATGACGTTCGGCCACGTCATCCACCGCCCGCAGGACGCGCAGGCCGTGCGCGTTGACATAGTCCTCGACCATGCCACCACGCGCACGCCCGGCCAGATCCTCGGTGCTGCGGTATTTGCCGGTCAGGAAACCTGCCGCCAGCGAGAAATAGCTGATCACGCCGACCTTCTTCTCCTGCACCAGGTCCTGCATGCCGTCTTCGTAGCCCTGGCGGCGGAGCAGGTTGTATTCGGGTTGTACTGATTCATAGCGCGGCAAGCCCTGTTTTGCACTCACCTCGAGCGCTTCGGCCAGGCGCGGCGCGCTGTAGTTGGAAGCGCCGATGGCACGCACCTTGCCCGCCTCGATCAGCTCCGCAAACGCCGCAAGGGTTTCTTCCAGCGGCGTGTTCTCATCATCCGCATGAGCCTGATAGAGGTCGATGACGTCAGTGTTGAGGCGTGCGAGTGATTCGTCGACGGCGGCCCTGATATTGGCCCGGCCGAGGCCCGGCCGCTTCGACCACTTGCCGACCTTGGTCGCGATCAGCACCTGCTCGCGTTTGCCGCTCGCCCTGAGCCACTTGCCGATCATCGCTTCCGACTCGCCACCTTCGTGCCCATCGGCCCAATGCGAGTAGCCATCGGCGGTATCGATCAGATTGCAGCCGGCGGCGACAAAGGCATCGAGAATACGAAACGAGGCATCCTCGTCCGCCGTCCAGCCAAACACGTTGCCGCCCAGTGCCAGCGGCGCGATATCCAGTTGCGATTGTCCCAGCTGACGGTATTGCATGCCGAGCTCCCGATAGAAGCGAACGCCTACCCTGCGCCAGCGCAGGCGCACATGTCAACTCAACGCAGAGTCCCAGCGCAGGGTGCTGCTGACGAAGGAAGCGCACCATGGCGTGAAGTTGATGATGATGCGCCTGGCTGCGCCGTAGGGTGCTGCTGAACAAAGTGAAGCGCACCGTGGCGTGGACCAAACGATGGTGCGCTTCGCTGCGCTGTAGGGTGCTGCTGAACAAAGTGAAGCGCACCGTGGCGTGGACCAAACGATGGTGCGCTTCGCTGCGCTCAGCAGCACCCTACAGGCCCGCCGCACCGGTTCCCGAAGCGCGAACCAACCCGTCAATCGCTGACCGCATTCTCCGACTCATTCTCATCAGCAAAAATGGCGACATGCGCCTTGCCGTCCTTGCCGATCCAGCCGCGGAACATGCCGGGAGTATTGAAGGGCATGGCGAAGTTGCCTTTGGCATCCAGGACGATGGCACCGCCGTCGCCGCCCAGGGCCGGAATCTGCCTGTTGATCACCTCTTCGGCGGCCTTGCCCACATCCTCGTGCATGACGGCCACACGCATGCACACGTTGTGCGCCGCGGCGGTACGGATGTAGAACTCGCCCCAGCCGGTGGAGGACATGGCGCAGCCGGCATTGGCGTAGGTGCCGGCGCCGATGATGGGCGAGTCACCGATGCGGTCCCAGCGCTTGTCGGTCATGCCGCCGGTGGAAGTGCCGGCAGCCAGATGGCCCTGCTTGTCCAGCGCCACGGCACCGACGGTGCCGAAATGACCTTCGGCTTCGGCATCGGATTGCTGGCCAGCGGCATCCTTCCTGAGAGCTTTCTGCAACTGCTTCCAGCGATACTCGGTACGGAAATAGTCGGTTCCGACCAGTTCGATACCCTGGCTCCTGGCAAACTTCTCCGCTCCGGGGTAGGCCAGCATCACATGCCGGGAATGCTCCATGACGGCGCGTGCCAGCAGGATCGGGTTCTTGACGTGCTCGACACCAGCCACGGCACCTGCCCGCAAGGTGGCGCCATCCATGATCGAGGCATCCATGGCATTGCGTCCGTCATGAGTGAACACGGCGCCCTTGCCGGCGTTGAAGTGCGGGTCGTTCTCCAGCACGGTAATTGCGGCGGTCACCGCATCCAGCGCCGGCTTGCCCGCCGCGAGTGCGGCATGGCCACGCTCAAGGGCCTCTTTCAGGCACGCACGAATGGCCTTCTGGGTGGCCGGGTCCATGTCATGCGTGATGACACCGGCACCGCCGTGGATGACCAGCATCGGTTTGACCGCGGCCCGGGTCACAGGGGTCCAGGCGAGCAGCAGCGCAATGAAAAGCAGATAAACATGTTTCATCCAGGCCTCCGTCAAATTGGTCTGTCGAGACGATTGGCACCTGATCCGCACAGCATGTCATTTCGCCGCGGCAGGACGGTGTCCGGCATGACCCCCGGGGCGCGACAGTTCGCAACTCGGCTGACACGCCCCCTCAGTATGGCGCAGCTTCACCCCAGATCACCAATCCCCACACCAGCAGGCCGGCAAGCACGCCAATCGGCACAGCCCACCACCACGGCGCCATGCGTGGTGCGTCCGCCCTGCCCGGCACGGTCTTCATGCCGGTGATCATGGGCCCGATCAGGTTGTCACGCTTGCCGATCAGGTGCATCAGAACGGCGATGATGTGCAGCCCGATCAGCACCAGCAGCACCCATTTGTTCCAGTGGTGGATGGTCGTCATCAGCTCGGCGGTGCTGCCCGACACACGACCATTGAGCGGACCGAAATTGATGATGTCATCGCTGGCAAAGAGGCCGGTTGCCGCCTGAACCGCAAGGCTGCACAGCATGGCCAGCACCGACCATGCACCGAGCGGATTGTGCCCGATGGTGCGATGCTCGCGATCAGCAATACTGGCCTTGAAGAAACGCCAGGCACGCAACGGCCCGCGCACGAATTGCGCAAACCGGCTGGTCTCCGAGCCGATCAGACCCCAGACGATGCGAAAGCCGAGCAGTACCAGCACGGCATAGCCGAAACGCATGTGCCAGCGCATGTCCAGCCAGCCCCATTCAGCCGTACCAAACTGCAGCAACACAAGTACTGCAAGCAACCAGTGAAACAGGCGCGTGGGCAGATCCCACACGCGTATTGTCGTTGTCGACACCTGACCCATCCCGCGCATGACCTTCTCCCGATTATGCCCTGCCAGGGGCTCATGAATAACCCCCCCCCTGGCGGGCATGGGCCAAAAGTCACTGACGCTTTGCTGCACAGTGGCGTTACAGTGTCTGTCTCGCACAAGGACAAACCATCATGAAGAAGACCGCCATCACACTCGGCTGCGCCATGGCTCTCGCGCTGGGCGCATGCAGCTCACCGGATAATTCGCAAAACGATCAGGCCGCATCCGCCAGCGCCGCGACACCCGCTGCACCGATGACCCCGGCGGCAGGTGCAAGCAGCAGCGCGCCCGAGGCAGGTATTGATCTTGCCGCCATCGACAAAACCGTCAAGCCGGGCGACAACTTCTTCGAGTATGCCAATGGCGAGTGGCTGAAGACGGCCGAGATTCCTGCCGACCGCGCCTCCGTCGGCGCTTTTCTGGTGGCCTACAAGAAGGCACAGAAGGAAACCGCCGCCATTATCCAGGACGCGGCCAAGGCCAATGCGCCGGCGGGCAGCATCCAGCGCAAGATCGGTGACTTCTACGCCGCCTGGATGGATACCGACGCCATCGAAAAGCATGGCCTGGCGCCGCTCAAAACGGAGCTGGATGCCATCGACAGCATCACCTCGCGCAAGGACCTGGCACGCGTGCTGGGCGACCGCCTGCGCCAGGATGTCGACCCGATCAATGCCACCGACTTCCATACCTCGAATCTGTTCGGTCTGTTCGTGGCCCAGGGCCTGACCGACCCGTCGCACAACATCGCCTACCTGCTCCAGGGCGGGCTGACCATGCCCAGTCGCGACTACTATCTGTCCGACGACAAGACCATGGCTGGCTATCGTGACAAGTACAAGGCGTACATCGCCGACCTGCTCAAGGCAGCCGGCGTGGCCGATGCCAAGAACCAGGCACAGCGCGTGTTCGCACTGGAAACAGAAATAGCCAAGGCCCAGGCCAGCCTGCTGGACAGCCAGGACGTGGACAAGGCCAACAACCTGTGGACCCCGGCCGATTTCAAGCAGAAGGCACCCGGACTGGACTGGGACACCTATTTCAAGGCCGGTGGCCTGGAAGGCCAGAAGACGATCGACGCCTGGCAGCCCGAAGCCATCACGGGCCTGTCAAAGCTGACGCAGAGCCAGCCTCTGGACGACTGGAAGGCACTCATGCGCTTCCACACGCTGGACGCCCATGCAGCCTTGCTGCCGAAGAAGTTTGCCGATCTCGCCTTCGAGTTCCACGGCCACACCCTCAACGGTGTACCGCAGCAGCGCGAGCGCTGGAAGCGGGCCGTCGATGCCACCAGCGGCAGTCTCGGCATGGCCGTCGGCAAGCTGTACGTGGACCAGTACTTCCCCGCCTCGGCCAAGAAAGAGGCCGAGGACATGGTGCAGAACCTGATTGCCGCCTTCCATGCGCGCCTGGACAACCTGGACTGGATGACGCCGGCCACGCGCAAGAAGGCAGCCGCCAAGCTGGATACGCTCAAGGTCGAAGTCGGCTATCCCGAGCACTGGCCGTCCTACGATGGCCTGACGGTCAGCGCCGACGATCCGCTCACCAATGCCATCAAGGCCGAAAAGTTTGATACCCGGCAGCGGCTTGCTGCATTGGGCAAGCCGGTCAACCACGACCACTGGTGGATGACCCCGCAACTGGTCAACGCGATCAACCTGCCACTGGAAAACGTGCTGCAGTTCCCGGCCGGCATCCTGCAGCCACCGTTCTTCGATCCCAAGGCCGACCCGGCACGCAATTACGGCGCGATTGGCGCGGTGATGGGCCACGAGATCAGTCACAGCTTCGACAACATGGGCGCCGAGTTCGATGCCGAGGGACGTCTGCACAACTGGTGGACGCCGGAGGACCTGAAGCATTTCAAAGCCGCCACCGAGAAGCTCGCCAAACAGTTTGATGCCTATGAGGCCCTGCCCGGCCTGCACATCAACGGCAAGCAGACTCTGGGCGAGAACATTGCCGACGTGTCCGGCCTGACCGTGGCCTATGCCGCCTACCAGAGGTCACTGGATGGCAAGCCCGCCCCCGTGATCGACGGCCTCACCGGCGACCAGCGCTTCTTCCTGGGCTTTGCCCAGACCTGGCGTACCAAGATGCGCGACGCTGCACTGCGCCGACAGGTCAACACCAATGTTCACGCGCCCGGCCAGTTCCGCGCACTCACCGTGCGCAACCTGGACAGCTGGTACAAGGCCTTTGACGTCAAGCCGGATCAGAATCTGTACCTCAAGCCCGATCAGCGCGTACAGATCTGGTGACTGGAGCCGGGATCAGGGATTCAGGATGAGCGGCTTCTGATCCGGTTCATGGGTCATGCGCAGATGCCGTATCCTGTGGGGCCATCTGTTTTCTGTGTGGCCCCATGAAAATCGTCGAAGTCGACCATCCGCTGATCCGGCACAAACTGGGCCTGATGCGCGAGGCCAATCGCAGTACCAAGCATTTTCGCGAGCTGGCCAGCGAAATCGGCACACTGCTGACCTACGAGGCCACGCGCGACCTGGAAACCGAAGACTGCGACATCGAAGGCTGGGCCGGGCCGACTTCGGTGAAGCGCATCAAGGGCAAGAAGATTACCGTGGTGCCGGTTCTGCGCGCGGGCATCGGCATGCTGCCCGGGGTTCTCGCCATGATTCCCGCCGCCAAGGTCAGCGTGGTCGGCCTGGAACGCGACGAACAGACCCTCGAACCGACGGCCTACTACGAAAAGCTCACCCATGGCATGAACGCGCGCATCGCCATGGTCATCGACCCGATGCTGGCGACCGCCGGCACACTGATCGCCACTGTTGACATGCTCAAGGCCGCTGGCTGTCAGCGCATCAAGGGGCTGTTCCTGGTTGCCGCACCGGAAGGTCTGAGGCGTATCGAAGCGGTGCACCCGGATGTGGAAATCTATACCGCATCGATCGATGACAACCTCGACGAATCAGGCTACATCCGCCCCGGCCTCGGTGATGCCGGCGACAAGATTTTCGGCACCAGGAATCAAGCCTGAACAACAACGCCCTGCTCACGCCCAACCTCGACGACGCCACAGATCACCGCGTGCTGCAAAAGCCATCATGCTGCGCGCAGGGAACGTAGCGACGGGAGTCGCGGAGTTCGCTTTCCATGTTCTGTCAGGCGACAGGTATTTTTGTCGAGATCGATTCTGAGGCTCCGCCACGCTGCGCGCAAAATGACGGCTGTTCCTGCGAGCATAAAGACAGCTGCGGGGCAATCCGTGCAGAGGCATCAGACATCCGCTCCCCCGAGCAGATCCGTTTGTGTTGCATGGTCGTCGCTGACAGGCGATCCGTCGTTCAAGCGATGCCGAGCCCGACTATCCGGCTCACCTTGTCTGGCGAGAACCCGGCCAGCTCGGCGAAACGGCACCCGCGTTCGGCATAGTCGCGAAACTGATCGAAACTGGGAGCGCCGGGCGACAGGGCCACGCAGCCATCGCTACCGATCAAGGCTTGCGCCTGGGCCACGGCCAGGGTCAGGTCGGCGCAGGACACGGCTCCTGAAACCCCGTGATCGGCAAGCGCTGCGGCGATACGCGGACTGTTGTCCCCCTGCATCACCAGCGTGACCTGTTCATGGCGCGCAACGGCCGCGGCAAACCCGCCCCAGTCCAGGCCGCGGTCGTAGCCGCCGACGATGACTGCAAGCGGGCGCTGGTCAATGCTGTCGATGGCGGCCAGCGTCGCCTGGGGCGTGGTACTGATGGAATCATCGATCCAGGTGATGCCGTTGCGCTGGCCCAGCGTTTGCAGCCGATGCGGCAAGGGACGGAAATCCGCGAGCGACGTGGCGGCTGCGACCGCATCGAAGCCGGCCTGCTCCAGCGCGGCCAGTGCTGCACAGGCATTGAGGCGATTGTGCACGCCGGACAGTGACAATTCGCGGCCATCCACCACGCGCTCGGTGCCGCGCGCTATCCAGCCTTCGGCATCGACATGCCAGCCATCGGCATCGCCGAACACCAGGCGCCGGGGATGAATTGCAGTGCGCGCCAGCAACTCCGGCTGGCCCGCATTGACCAGCACGCTGCGCGATACTTCGGCCAGTTTCAACTTGTCGGCAAAATATCGCTCGGCCGAGCCGTGCCAGTCCAGATGCTCCGGGAACAGGCTGGTGACAACACCCACGTTCAGCGACCCCGCGTCTCCGGTCTGGAAACTGGAGAGCTCCACCACCCACAGATCGGCCGATTGACCGTCCAGTTCCAGCAGCGGCAGGCCGATATTGCCGGCCAGCGCCGTGGTGACGTCGATGCTGCGCGCCAGGTGGGCGATCATCGCCGCCGTGGTGCTCTTGCCCTTGCTGCCAGTGACGCCGATGACTCGCGCATCAGGGTTTTCACCAAACCATAGCGCGGTACCGGAAGTGAATACGGTGCCCTGCCGTTGCGCTGCAAGAATATCCAGCTTGTAGGCGGAAATGCCCGGTGACTTGATCACCACATCAAAGCCGGCCAGCACGTTGGCATCCGGCTCACCGGCATCAATCGTCAGCCGGTCTTGCCATGGCGATCCACCTGGCCGGCCGTTGCTCCTCCCGGTCGCCGGGTCCCGGTCCCCGGTCCCGGCTTCAAGCACACGGGCTTCCTCCGGCCTGCAAAACAGGGTCACCGGCAAATCCGGCAAGCGCCGTGCCAGCGCCGCCAGCGCCGCACGACCTTCGCGGCCGGCGCCCCAGACCGCTACACGCTTGCCTTCAAGCGCCGCGAATCGCATCCAGGGCTCCGCGCAATCGGGCAGGAATGCCGTGCTCGCCGGCAGGCTCCAGCCAGGGCTGCAGTGCCAGTTCCGCCCGATCGAGCTGCGGCAGGATGTCGCGGGTGAAGCGGCGCAGCAAGGCATCCTCGGCCCACTCGGGGCGCTGGCTCAGCGCAAACATGGCCGCGCGCGCCTCGGCCGCCTCGCCGACGCACTCGAACGGCTTGTGATCGTGATATTCGATCAGAGCATCGAAACCGCCACACTGGTCCTCATCGTCGAGCAGGTTGCGCCCGAAAATGCCCAGCAGGCGCGGCTTGGGCATGAACGGTGCCAGCGCCAGAAACACGAAATGGCATTTGGGGCACTGACCGCACCAGCGGTCCGCGGGCTTGGGCCCGAGTATGCGGAAATTGCGGTTGCAACTGGAAAAGGCATCAAAATAGTCGACACCCAGGCGCGCAAAAGCGCAGGTAACGCCCAGCTCTGCAAATGGTCGCAGCAGCGAGCAGTAGTCGAGATCAGGCGCGACATGCGAATGCACCCAGTCATGCAAGCGGCGCTCGAACTCGAAGCCCTTGCTCCACTGGTGGTTGACCTCCTGGCCCTCGTATTCCAGGGTTGCGGCAGAGGCCGAGCGCTCGTTGGCGAAGGTGATCGAATCGAAGCCGTATAGCACCGCTGCCACGATCAGAATGGCCGAATTGACCGCTGTCACCGGAATATGCCCGTTCCAGGCACCCATGCGGTTGTACTGGAACAGGATCGGAGACAGCTCGCGGCCCATGTTCAGCGCGGGCAGGCCGGTAAGCCGGGCGCAGTTGGCGATAAGCGGAGAATTGCCCACCCAGGCCACGCTGGCCTCGCCACCGATGGCCTTGATGGCCTCGATGGCGACCAGAGAGTCCTTGCCGCCGCCAATAGGGATCAGGCTGCGTTGCGGCAGCGCCGCCCGGGCAGACGGCCTGGCTGCCGGTCCGCCGCGCGGAAAAACAATCCGCTCGCCCAGATCGAGCTTGTTGCGATAGGCAAATTCGGCCAGTCCATGCCGATACAGCACATCCATGAGATCGGCGGTGGCGTCATCCGGCAAGCCGTTGTCGACGCGTATCTCGGCAGGCACACCGGCCTTGTAGTAACTGACTCCGGCAACCAGATGCAGGAGGCGCAGGGCCGCATCGAATGCGGCCTGCCGCGCCGGCGGCAACGCTGGCGCATTCGGAAACCGGATCGTCTCGACCAGCTCCGGACCGTCATCAAACGCGTACACCAGCGTGGCTTCGCCATCGGCAAATGCGCAGCGCACGAAACGGAAGGCCCGGGCCTGGCGTGGATCAGGTGGATTGCTCATTCGAGGATGATCTCGTCGGCGGCTTCACGGAGATTGTAGTTGGACGCCATGACCGCGCCGTAGGCACCGGTCTGTGCGATCAGGATCACATCGCCTTCATGCGACTCGGGCAAGCGACGATCATTGCCCAGCACGTCGCCGGATTCACAGATCGGCCCCACCACCTGGTACAGGGTATCGGCCGGCGAGTCGAGGCGGGAAAGATTGGCGATCAGGTGCCAGGATTCATACAGCGCAGGACGGATCAGGTTGTGCATGCCGGCATCGATGCCGAGATAGTTGATCCCGCCCTTGCGCTTGCTCTGGGTGACGCGGGCCAGCAGCACGCCCGCCTCGGCCACCAGGTAGCGCCCCGGTTCCATCCACACCCGGTAGTGCGGGTAGACGGCCTTGACCTCGACCAGAACGCGTTCGAGTTCGGCAATATCCAGCGGCTGTTCCCCCGGGTGCGACGGCACGCCCAGGCCGCCACCGATATTGAGCACCTCCACGCTGCCGATGCGGTCAGCCAGACTGGCAAGCTGTGCGTACACTTCGCCCCAGTGTCCTGCGTCCAGAATGCCCGAACCCAGGTGCGCATGCAGGCCATGCACCCTGATCCCGTGCTCGCGGGCAAGTTGCAGAAAACGATCAAGCTGGTCCAGTGGCAGGCCGAACTTGGATGCGCTGCCCCCGGTACGAACCTTTTCGTGATGCCCCAGGCCACGCCCCAGATCGACCCGCAACATGATCGCCTGGCCCGCAAACAGCTCGCCCCAATGCTCCAGCGGATGCAGGGCGTCCAGTGTCACCGTGACCCCGGCCTGCACCGCTTCGACATAGTCCGAGCGACGTGCGAAGTTGGGCGTGAACAGACGATCCGCCTCGGGAGCGGCTGCAGCGGCGGCTCGCAACTCGCCGGGTGACACGCATTCCAGCGTCACGCCGCAAGCGGCTATCGCCTGCAGCAGACGGGGATGCACATTGGCCTTGATGGCGTAGCACAGGCGGTCAACCGCGCTCAGGCTGGCGAGCTCCTCCAGGCGCGCCAGCACGGTGGGCAGATGGTAGACGTAGCGCGGGCTGCGCTGCTCGGCCAGCTCGACAAGCGTATCCCGGCGCTCATGCCACCAGGCGGGCGCCAGCGCCTGTTCCCCCTGCCCGTACAAGACCCGCCAGCTGGGACCGAACAACTCGCTGTCATCGCTGCGCAGGCTGCCGGCACGGACCAGCAACTCGTGCAGGCGCGGCAAGAGGTCGTCGACCACCTCCTCATCCACCACGAAGGTCAGGTTCAAATTGTTGGACGACTGCGATATCAGGTGCACGCGCAATTGCCCGAATTCGGCCAGCACGGACGAAAGCTGGTGCAGCATGGCACGCATGCCGCGCCCGACCAGGGTTACCGCAGCACAGGGCGCGATCACCTTGACCCGGCACACGGCGGCGAGATCGGCAGCCAGCGACGCCAGGGCATCGGAGTCGAGCAGATTCTCGGTCGGATCCAGCGACACGGTGACATTGGTTTCGGCCGAGCCGATCAGGTCCACCGACAGGCCGTGGCGACGAAAGGCCTCGAATACTTCGGCCAGAAACCCGACCTGCTGCCACATGCCCACCGACTCCATCGAAATCAGGGTGATGCCCTTGCGGCTGGAAATGGCCTTGACGCTGGGCGCGGTCTCGCGCACCTGCGGCCCGATTTCGGTACCCTCGAGCCGGGGTTGATGGGTGTCTCGAATCCACAAGGGCACCCGCGGCTGCTTCAGTGGTGACAGGCAACGCGGATGCAGCACCCTGGCACCGGTGGTGGCAATCTCCTGGGCTTCCTCATAGTCGAGCCGCCGCAACAGCCTGGCCCCGGGCACCTGGCGCGGGTTCGCACTGAACAGCCCGGCCACGTCGGTCCAGATTTCCACGCGCTCGGCATTGAGGACCGCACCGAAACAGGTCGCAGAAGTATCTGACCCACCACGCCCCAGCAACACGCACCGACCCTCCTGGTCGCGGGCGATGAAACCTTGCGCGATCAGTACATCACCCTGCGCTGCAAGGCGTTCGGCCAGCTCAGGGTCCGGTCGCGGGTCCACGGATGCCGATAGCACCCGGGTGCGTTCATTCTGGTTCGGCAGGCTGATGCAGCGCAGGCAATCACGTGAATCGATCCAGGCCGCAGCCAGGCCCCGTGCCGACAGATAGCCGGCACCCATGGCGCTCGACATCAGTTCGCCGTGGGCCTGTACCTGCGCCCGCCACAAC
This sequence comes from uncultured Gammaproteobacteria bacterium, assembly GCA_963800395.1. Lineage (GTDB taxonomy): Bacteria > Pseudomonadota > Gammaproteobacteria > Xanthomonadales > Rhodanobacteraceae > DASSBG01. The sequence goes on along the minus strand of CAWDBD010000002.1, from coordinate 111,866 downwards.
AGCTGGCTGCCGTCAGCGCTGCCCGCGCGCGCCAGCCCGATCAGGCTGTCGAGATGACCCTGCACGGCTTCGGGAAGGTCCATGGCCATCTCCGCAGCCAATGCGTGATGACACTGACCGACCCGGATTGCCGCCGACTCGCGCACTGAAATGTCTGTCTGCTCGCACAAGTCCTTGAGTGCGTTGGTCACGCCAGCCAGCGCCGAGACCACGATCAACACGCGTTTGCCCTCGGCCTGACGATCGGCAGCCAGTTCGCGAATGGTCTGCCAGCGCTCGGCGCTGGCCACGCTGGTGCCGCCGAACTTCATGACAACCCAGGGGGCGTCGGCGGGCAGGACGGTACGGAGAGGGCTCATCGAGGGGCGCGCTAATCGTTGGACAATCAGCACAGTGTGCCGCGCTCAGCACAAAACGCAATCCCGACATCCATGATGGGCACGCAAATGCAGAACCCGGTCGCCGCGGGCGAGCAAGCTCGCCCGGGCAGAAACCTTGGCTAGGAGCCTGGGCGGTAGAAACACAAGCGGCTGCGGCTCGTGGTTTTGGCCAGCTTTTCCGCTCATTTTCGTTAAATAGCTACGGCTATTCGCCTCAAATCATCGAAAAACCTGCCTCAAAACCACTTTGCCTCGCTCACTTGGTTCCTACGGCCCAGGCTCCTAGTGCTCCGAAGCGCGATATACCGCCCTGCCGGCAACCCAGGTGCTGAGCGGTTTGAGATCGGCAATCTGCCGCACGGGCACACTCATCGGATCGCCATCGAGGATCACGAAATCGGCCTGCATGCCGGGTTTCAGCATGCCGACCTTGTCTTCCATGAACTGAGCATAGGCGGCCCCGGTGGTAAACCCCGCCAGGGCCTGATGGCGGCTCACGCGCTGCCCGGGCAACCATCCACCTTGCGGCTTGCCCTCGAGATCCTGGCGGGTGATGGCCGCGTAGAGTCCCAGCATCGGGTTGGGATACTCCACGGGGAAGTCCGAACCGAAGGCCAGTGGCACACCTGCGTGAATGAAGCGCTGCCAGGCATAGGCACCCTTCAGCCTCGCCGCACCCAGGCGCTTGCCTGCCCAGGGCATATCCGAGGTGGCATGGGTCGGTTGCATCGATGCAATCAGATGCAGGCGTGCGAAGCGCGGTATGTCCTGGAGCGACACGATTTGCGCGTGCTCGACCCGCCAACGATGATCGGTGGTGGTGGCTTCATCACCCAGCACCTTCTCGTACACGTCCAGCACGTGCCGGTTGCCCCGATCACCGATGGCATGCGTGGCCACCTGGATGCCGCAGCCATGCGCCTGCTGCACCGCGGCCAGATAGTCCTTCGGATTGGTGGTAAACAGCCCGCGATTGCCCGGATCGTCACTGTAGTCCGCGAGCAGGGCCGCACCTCGGCTGCCCAGGGCGCCGTCCATGAACAGCTTCAGCGTGCGCATCTGCAGGTGCCCGGACGCATCCTGCCAGCGCCCCTGCTGTTGGCACAGCCAATCCAGCGCCGGCTGGCCAAGGGCAAATTCGTATAGCCGCAGGGGAATCTCGCCGTCCTTGTCCATGGCCTGCAGCACCTTGAAATCGGCAAGGCTGATCGCCGCATCGCCAACCCCGGTCAGACCCACCGACACCACCTTGGCCATGGCCAGCTTGTAGGCCTCGCGCGTCTGCGCCGTGCTCATGCGTGGAATCGCCGAGCCCACCAGACCCGTAGCGCCGTCAACCAGGATGCCCGTGGCCTTGCTGCCTTCGCGCACGATATGGCCGCCATCCGGCTGCCAGTCACCATCGAGACTCTTTTTGGCCTTCGCCATCGCCGCGCTGTTGACCCAGACCGCATGCCCGTCAATGCGCTCCAGATACACCGGTCGATCGGGAAAGGCCGCGTCCAGATCCGCCGCCGTGGGGAAGTGTTCATCCGGCCAGTCATTCTGGTCCCAGCCCTGCCCGATCAGCCAGCCGCTTCCGGCATGCTTGCCGGCCCATGCCTTGAGCCGTGCCAGCACATCGGCGCTCGACCCGGTACCGACAAGATCCACCTGCATCAGTGCCTGGCCAAGGCCCAGCATGTGCCCGTGGGCATCGATGAGCCCGGGCACCACGGCAGCGCCGTGGGCATCCATCTTGCTGGCGTCGGGATAGCGTGCAAGGACATCGGCTGTCTCACCCACCGCCATGAGCTTGCCATCGTCGCCCCAGGCCATGGCCGTGGCATGCGGATGCCAGTGGTTCATGGTTTGAATGTTGGCATTGACCAGTACGGTCGTGGCCTGGACTGACAGCGCGGCCATCATGCCCGCCAGCAAAATACCGACAGTTGCTCTTTTCATCCCCGGATCCCGATTGCAACGACAAGCCCCAATGTGCTCCTGTTTGCACCCGCGATCAAGTCAATTCGCTCAAGGTTCGCACAAGGCGGTACCTGCGCGCGTCGATGAAAGCCCGGTTGCCTCAGCACAGACCTGCCAGGTTTGCGACAATGCGGCACTCTGCCGGAGAACGCCATTGCAAGACGCCAAACCGCTACAAGCACCACCGAGCGAGATCAAGCCGGTAAAGCCACGCTCGGGAATCGCCATGACCATCAACGGCGAGGACTTCGTGCACACGGGCGCCTCCCATCTGCCGTTGCTCTGGTATCTGCGCGATGTGCTGCACCTGACCGGCAGCAAGTACGCCTGCGATGATGGAAGCTGCGGGGCATGCACGGTCCTGATTGATGGCAAGGCAAGGCGTGCCTGCCAATGGCCCATGGAGAAGCTCGCCAGCCGCAAAATCACGAGCATCGAGGGCGTTGCCGAGGCCGGCGGCACGCTGCATCCCCTGCAGCAGGCACTGGTTGATACCGACGCCATCCAGTGCGGCTATTGCCAGCCGGGCTGGATCATGGCGGCATTGCCGCTGGTGAACAGAAAACGCATCCCGCGCGACAGCGATATCGACAAGATCGACAATCTGTGTCGCTGCGGCATGCAACCTCGTCTGCGCAGTGCCATCAAGCTGGCTGCGCGCCGCATGCGCGACGGCGTGGCATGAAGCGCCGTCAATTTCTGCGGCTTCTGGCGACATCCGGCGGCGGACTGCTGCTGGGTTTGCCGGCGCATGCCGATGACAACACGCCCCTGGCGCTGTTGGGGGATGAACTGACCCGCCTCAACGCCTTCGTGCGCATCGATCCGGATGGTCGCATCGTGATCGGCGCGCGAACCCCGGACATGGGCCAGGGATCGCACACCATCGAGGCACGCATCATTGCCGATGAAATGGCCGCAGACTGGGGTCGAGTCGAAGTCGTGGCGCTGCCGCTGGTGGTCAAGGGCACGAGCGAGCCTGTTTTTCCGCTGGCACCTCAATTCACCCTCGGCAGCACGACCACCCGACACGCCTGGGATGATCTTCGCCAGGTCGGTGCCGGAGCACGCTGGCTGCTGCGTGAAGCAGCCGCGAAGCGCTGGAGAATACCCGCCCGGACCCTGCATTGCGGCGACTCGCTGGTGCGTGCCGCTGATGGTCGCAGCCTGGGCTACGGCGTGCTCGCAGCCGATGCAGCAAAGCTCACGCTTCCCGCGGCTGGCGCGCCCCTGCGCAGCGATGACCAGGATCGGCTGATCGGCAAACCAGTCGGCGACGTTGATGCCGAAGCCATCGTCCGTGGCCAGACCCGATACACCATCGACCGCTGGGTCGGCGATGCACTGGTGGCGGTAGTCGCCCGCTGCCCCTATCAGAACGGCAGCATCGACCATGTCGATGACAGCTTGTGCCTGGAGGTCAATGGCGTGGTACGCACGGTCACGCTGGATGGAAACGACGCCAGCGAGCCCCTGGGCAGTACACCGCGCGCCGCGGGCGTGGCGGTATTGGCAGATTCCACCTGGGCTGCACTGCGCGGGCGCAAGGTGCTGGATATCCGCTGGCAACCCGGGCGCTTCGCGGACCTCGACAGCACTACCCTCGAAACACGCGCCAGCAAGGCACTGGACGATGCTGACAAGGCCACCGTGGTACGCAGTGATGGCAACCCCGAAAAACTGACTGACAAGGCCCTGCACAGTATCCGGGCTCGCTATACGCTGCCGTTCCTGGCGCACGTCACCATGGAACCGCTGGCCTGCCTGGTGCAGCTGACCAGCGATGGCATTCGCATCGAGGCAGCCACCCAGGACCCGCAGGCTGCGTTGCAGCTTGTGGCGCGCCTGACCGGCCTGTCACCCGAGCGTATCGACATCCAGGTGCCACGCATGGGTGGCGGCTACGGCCGCCGCCTGGACAACGACCACATTGCCGAGGCCGTGCGCCTGGCGCAGGCAGTCAAGCAACCTGTGAAGCTGATGTGGACACGCGAAGACATGCTGCAGCACGATGCCTACCGGCCACTCAGTGCCCAGCAGCTGCAGGCGTGGCTGGACAAGCGCGGTCGCGTTGTCGGCTGGCAGCATGCGGTGGCCAGCACGCCCTGGCACGCAGGGCGCGGCGTTGATGACACGCGGTTATGGCACGGTGATGTGTACGCCGATGCGCTACCCGCCGGACTGGTCGATCATTACCGGCTGACCTGGAACAGGGTGCCCAGCATTGTCCCCTGCGGCAACTGGAGAGCACCCGGTCACAACAGCACCGCATTCGCCCGCGAATGCTTCGTCGATGAAATTGCCCGCGCCACCCGTCGTGACGCACTGGATCTGCGCCTGGAATTGCTGGGCAGCGCACGCAAGTTGCCATACCGCGGCCCGGGCGGACCAAGCATCGACACCGGCCGCATGGCCGAGGTGCTGAAAAAGGCAGCCGAACTGATCGGCTGGAAAAAGCGGCTGAAAACACGCCGCGGTCTGGGCCTGGCCAGCCATTTCACCTTTGGCAGTTACTGCGCCCATGCATTCCAGGTGTCGGTCGAGCGGGGACAGATCAGCATCCATCGTGCCGTTTGCGTGGTCGACGTCGGGCGTGCCATCAACCCTCTGGCGGTCGAGGCGCAAATGATCGGCGCCACGCTGGATGGCATCTCGGCGGCACTGCATCAGGCCATCACGCTGGAACACGGCTGCATACACCAGCATGACCTGCATGACTACCGTCTGGCCAGCAACCGCGAGCTGCCGGCCAGGGTCGAGGTATTCATCATGCCGTCCGAGGACAGTCCAAGCGGTGCCGGCGAGGTGGGACTGCCCAGTGTGGCACCAGCGCTGGCCAATGCGGTGTTCGATGCCAGCCTGGTTCGCATTCGGCGCTTGCCAATGATGCCCGAGCTCAATCGCCTGTTGTAGGCTTGTCCTGGATGGCGCAGGTGAGTGGTGAGCGGTGAGCGGTGAGCGGTGAGCGGGATCGTGCTTGTTTTTTCCGCTCGCCGCTCACCGCTCACTGCTCACTGCTCGTTTCCGGGGCCCCGGACTCAAGAGGTGGTTCTGCACTGCCGGCAACGGCGGGCTTGGCGCTGCTGGTGGCTTCGGAGGGCTTGATCAGCGGCGTGGCCGAGGGCAGGTTGTTGCGCTTGAACTCGACATGCAAGGGCGCCGACATCTGTTCTGGTCCGGCCAGACCACAGCCCCCGGCCAGAGCCAGCGGCGACAGGGCACACTTGACCCGGGTGCCCCCCGGCAGGGTCACCACCGTACCCTCCAGAAGCGTCTTGCGCACGGCCGATTGCAGCGGATTTTCGCCATCGGGTACCCAGTCCTTCTCGAAGCGTGTGGGTTTGTAGTCGATCGGGCTTTGCGGCTGGGCGGGTCTGTTGCGCGAATTGAGAATGCCCGCCTGATAATCGGTCGCAGGTGTCGCCGTGCTGGCCGATGCTGCCGGCAGAATGACCTGGCCCTTGCTATCGAACAGTTCCGCCGCCGTAGCCTGCGGATTCGGTGCTTCGTCGACCGGCGGCGGCTTCACCGCAGGCTTGACCCGCACCCGCGCTGGCGCCACCGCGCGGGGTGCCTGGACCCGCATGTCCGGCAGAACCTGATGTGGGGGTGGCGAGGGTGCGGCGGCGGGCACGTGCTCGATCAGTTCCACCTGCATGACCTGCTGTTGTGCGACCGGAGTCGCTGCCAGCGGATAGGATCGCAAACTGTGGCTCATGCCCAGCAGCGCCAGCAGGTGCAGGAGCACGCTGGCCGCTACCACGCTGGCGACCTGCCTTCGGGACACCGGCATCTGGCGCCAGCGCACGTCGTGCAGCCAGGCCCGTTGCATCGGGTCCATGCCACGCGACTGCGGTCGCGCCTGCCAGCGAGGCGCAGAACTCCAGCGATGGATTCTTGGTATCGGCGTGGACGCCGCGCCAACTGTGTACATTGAAATCCTGTATCCGCGCCAGCAAACGATGTCAGGCCGGTGGCCTGATGCATTGCGCAGGCATGTTAATCGCCCGTGGCTAAACTCCTGTTAACCCGCAATCCTGTCGGCTGACGGGCCAATGACACGCCCGATGTCACCAGCCGGTGCGCGGTTCGACTTGCCAGTCCGAGGGACGGGCGCGCCCGCGCGCTCGAATCATGCCACTTGACCCGTGCGACACATGGGTCTAAACCTGAGGATCCCAATCACCTGTTCATGCCCGGAAAAGCTCGGTGTCGGCTCGTGCGGTTCCCCACCTGCCCCGACCCGAGGTCTGGACAAAAGGAGGGTCGCATCGTGTCCATCAGCACGGAATCCATCCGTAACATCGCCCTGACCGGCCACGCCGGCAGCGGCAAGACCAGCCTGCTCGAAGCCATGTTGAGCAGCGCCGGTGTGATCGGCAAGCCCGGCTCGATCGAGCGCGGCAGCACGGTGTCCGACTTTGATCCGATCGAGAAGGAACACGGCCATTCGATTGACACGGCAATCGCCAGCTTCACACACGGATCATGTCGCCTCAACATCATCGACACCCCTGGCTACGCCGATTTTCGCGGCCCCACCTTGTCTGCGCTGGCCGCGGTGGAAACCTGCGCCGTGGTCGTCAATGCCGCCAGCGGCATCGAGCACGATACGCACCGGATCATGGACCATGCCGCGCAACGTGGCCTCGCAAGGATGCTGATCGTCAACCACATGGATGCGGAGAATGCCGATCTGGCTGGACTGCTCGAGCAGCTTCGCGCCGAGTTCGGCAATGAGTGCCTGCCGCTGAACCTGCCTGCCGCAGGGGCAAGCACGGTGGTCGACTGCTTCTTTTCGCCCGGCGGAGATGCGGACTTTTCCAATGTCGCCGACTGGCACCAGCAAATCATCGATCAGGTGGTCGAGGTCAACGAGAAGACCATGGGGCGCTACCTGGAAGGCGGCGAAGAGGCGCTCAAGGGCAGCGAACTGCATGATGCTTTCGAGCAATGCCTGCGCGAAGGCCATCTGGTCCCGATCTGCTTTGCCAGCGCCAGCAGCGGAGCCGGCGTGGGCGAATGGCTGGATATTGCCTGCCGCCTGTTGCCCAATCCGGCCGAGGGCAATGCGCCACCTTTCGTCAAGGGTGAGGGAGCCGCGGCCAGGCCCATCACCGCCGAGCCGGACCCCGGCAAGCACGTGATCGCCGACGTATTCAGCATCGTCAACGATCCGTTCGTGGGCAAACTGAGCATTTTTCGCGTGTACCAGGGCACCATCCGCAAGGACAGCCAGCTATTCATCGACAACGGTCGCAAGCCCTTCAAGGTCGGGCACCTGTTCCGCCTGCTGGGCAAGGACCACGAGGAGATCGATGCCGCCATCCCCGGTGACATAGCCGCCGTGGCGAAAGTCGATGACATCCATTTTGATGCCGTCTTGCACGACTCCCACGACGAGGACAACATTCATCTGGCCCCCCTGCCTTTCCCGCAGCCCATGCTGGGCCTGGCGGTCACTCCCACACACAAGGGCCAGGAGCAGAAGCTGGCGCAAGCGCTGGCGCGGCTGAGCGAAGAAGACCCCTGCTTTCACATCGAGCACCACAGGGAGCTCAACGAGACCGTTGTGTACGGACTGGGCGACCTGCACCTGAAGATCATGCTGGAGCGGATGCGGCAGCGCTACGGCGTGGAGGTCGACACCGCGCCGCCGCGCATTGCCTATCGTGAAACCATAGGCGGCAAGGCCGAAGGCCACCACCGGCACAAGAAGCAGACCGGCGGCGCGGGTCAGTTCGGTGAAGTCTTCCTGCGCATCGAGCCCTTGTCCCGGGGCGAGGGTTTCGACTTTGTCGACGAGGTCAAGGGCGGCACCATCCCGTCCCAGTTCCTGCCGGCAGTGGAGAAAGGCGTGCAGCAGGCCATGGCCGACGGCGCCGTAGCCGGCTTTCCCATGCAGGACGTTCGCGTGATCGTGCATGACGGCAAGCACCATCCGGTCGACTCCAAGGAGGTAGCCTTCGTCGCCGCCGGCAAGAGGGCATTCCTCGATGCCGTGGGCAAGGCAAAACCGCAGATACTGGAACCGATCGTCAATATCGACGTCAGCATCCCCGAGTCGCATGTCGGCGATGTGACCGGCGGCCTGGCCTCGAAGCGTGCCAGGATCATGGGCACCGATGCATCGCGCAATGGCCAACTGCTCATCAAGGCACAGGTGCCTCTGGCCGAACTGACCGGCTACCAGACCGAACTCAAGGCCATGACTGGCGGTGAAGGCCGCTACGCGATGGAACTGAGCCACTACGAACCGGTGCCGGCCCAGGTACAAAAGGACCTCGTCGGTGCCTGGAAACCGGGGCCTGAGCAGGACTGACCCGTCGCAGGGCGGCTACCGAGCTGAGGCCTCAACCGCGGCCATGAACTCCCGGCACAGGGCCTGCATGCCAGCCAGGTCCTCGGCATCGAAGTGGTCAACATGGGGGCTGTCCACATCCCACACCCCGAGCAGGCTGCCGTCGGCACGCTTGAGCGGCACGACGACCTCGGAGCGTGATGCGACGTCACAGAAGATGTGCCCGGGGAAGGCATTGACGTCGGCCACCCGTTGCGGCTCGCCGGTTTCGGCTGCCACGCCGCACACTCCCTTGCCCATCGCGATGCGGATGCAGGCCGGCTGGCCCTGGAACGGGCCCACCACAAGCTCGGTACCGTCAAAGAAATAGAACCCGGCCCAGTTGATGCCGGGCAAGGCATGAAACACCAGCGCCGAGAAGTTGGCCGCGTTGGCCACCATGTCGGGCTCGCCCTGCATCAGGCCGCGCGCCTGCTGCGCCAGCTCGCGGTAGGCCGTCGTCTTGTCATCACTGAGTTGTGTCGTCTGGAACATTGCTTTGTGCCAAGTTTCAAACAGCCATTATGATGCCCGGACGAGAATCTGGGAAATGCAATGACGGAAAAACAGCGGGGGTTCTTCGAGGGCGAGCGGATCGACAACTTTGTCGATGGCGCCTTCGCATTTGTGGTGACGCTGCTGGTAACAAACCGGGTCACGATAGCGCACGACTTGATCGGCGCGCTGACCAACCCTTGTCGCTGCGACCTGGCGGATAAGCTGCAAACATGAAGTATCCCAGCGTGTTCATTGCCGGCACCGATACGGAAATCGGCAAGACCCATGTCAGCGTCGCATTGCTGCACGCCCTGCGCGCCGCCGCTGTCGATGCATGCGGCATGAAGCCGATTGCCAGCGGCTGCGAAGATACTCCGCAAGGGCTGCGCAACACCGATGCGCTGGCGTTGCAGGCAGCAAGCAGTGGTGCGCCGAGTTACCAGGAAGTCAATCCGGTTGCGCTTTCAGCGCCGGTATCACCCCACCTGGCCGCCCGCGCGGATGGTCTTGCCATCGATCCTGACGCGATCGTTCGCGCACACCGGCGCCTCCTGGCGAAACACGACTGCGTGGTGGTCGAAGGCATCGGTGGCTGGCTGGTCCCGCTGGATGACAGGCACACGACCGCCGATCTGGTGAGGAAACTCGACATACCCGTGCTGCTGGTGGTCGGTCTCAAGCTGGGCTGTCTCAATCACGCGCTGCTCAGCGCACGTGCGATCGAGGCCGATGGCGCAAGGCTGCTGGGCTGGATCGGCAATCGTGTTGATCCGGACATGGCGATGGCCCAGGCCAACATCGACACGCTCGGGCACAGGCTGCCCGTACCCTGCCTGGGGACGATGTCCCATGATCCGTCGGCTGCAGCCGGCCCGGCCGAGCTGGGCAAGGCCGTCACCCTGCTGTGCGAGGGAACCCGCGGCTGATGCGCTGACGGTGGCAGAAGTGCCTTTGTGGCGGTATCTTAGGGGGCTTCCGCAAGACACTGCCCAAGGAGTTGCCATGAGCGCAATCGAGCGCTTCTACATTCGCGTTGACAACCTGGCTGCGGCCGAAGGCGAGGATTCCGAGTTCGCCTTCACCGGCTCCAGCCCCGCCAGCTTCGCCGAACAGTTCCAGCTCGGACTGCGTCAACGTGATCTGTTCAAACGCTGGCGCGACAAACAGGAGGATCCGGATGCCGTGCCGGACGAGTTGTCCCCTTGTGACCCTGACGCCACGGTCGAAGCCCATGGCTCGGACCTGCACACCGACGTGATCGTCACCACCAACCTGCCCCACCGCGTCGTTGCACACCGCCTGACCCTGCTCATCGGGCCGCAATGGACCTTGCGCGATGTCAGCAAGGTCTGATCCCGGCTTTCCGAATTCATCCAAGAACACAGGACCCTACACATGCCAAGAATTCCACTCATGATTGTTGCCAGCACGCTGCTTCTGGCCGCCTGCTCGCAACAGGACAATTCTGCTTCGTCGCAGGCTGCGGCAGATACTGCAAGTACCGCTGCACCAGCGCCCAGCGCCAGCAGCGAGGCACCCGCACGCAGCAACCCGCTGCTGGTCAAGAGCAGCCTGTTCCTGCAGGCGCCGCCATTCGACAAGATCGAGGACTCGGATTTCACGCCGGCCTTCGAAAAGGGGATGGCCGAGCAGATCGACGAAGTCAGCAAGATTGCCGACAACCCGGACAAGCCGACCTTTGCCAATACCCTCGTGGCCATGGAGAAGACCGGCCAGACCCTGAGCCGGGTAGAGAATGATTTCGACATTCTGACCAGTGCCAACACCAACCCCGATCTGCAGAAGATCCAGGAGGCGATGGCACCCAAGCTGGCAGCCCACAGTGATGCCATCTATCTCAACGAAAAGCTGTTCCAGCGCATCAAGACGGTCTACGACCAGCGCGACTCCCTCAACCTGGACCCCGAATCACTGCGCCTGCTGGAATGGCAGTATCAGGAATTCGTGCACCACGGCGCACAGCTTTCCGATGCCGACAAGACCAAGCTCAAGGACATGAACAAGCAGTTGTCGACCCTGTCGGCACAGTATGTCAACAAGTTGCTGGCTGCCACCAAGGCCGGTGCGCTTGTCGTCGACGACAAGTCGAAACTCGCCGGGCTGTCCGAAGGTGAGGTAGCTGCCGCTGCCGTATCGGCCAAGGATCGCAAGATGGATGGCAAGTGGGTCCTGCCGCTGCAGAACACCACCCAGCAGCCGGCGCTGGCCGAACTGAGCAACCGGGACGTGCGCCACGAATTGTTCGAGCATTCCTGGACCCGCACCGAGAAGGGTGGCAAGAACGACACCCGGGAGACCATTGCCAGGATGGCCAAGCTGCGGGCTGAAAAAGCCAAGCTGCTGGGTTACAAGAACTTTGCCGCGTGGAAACTGGCCGACCAGATGGCCAAGAATCCCGAGAACGTGTTCAAGTTCGTGCGCGCGCTGGTCAAGCCAACCAACGACAAGGCGCGCGAGGAGGCCAGCGACATCCAGGCCATGATCAAGAAGGATGGCAAGGACTTCAAGCTGCAGCCCTGGGACTGGGAACTGTATTCGGGCAAGGTGCGCAAGGCGCGCTACGACCTGGACGAAGACCAGATCAAGCCCTACTTCGAGCTCGACAATGTGCTTGAGAATGGCGTTTTCTATGCCGCCAACCAGTTGTACGGACTGACCTTCAAGGAGCGCAAGGACATCCCCACCTGGCAGCCGGATGTGCGGGTATTCGAAGTGCATGACGCCGATGGCAGCCTGGTCGGCATGTTCTACGCCGACTACTTCAAGCGCGACAACAAGAGTGGCGGCGCCTGGATGAGCAATCTGGTGGGCCAGTCCAAACTGCTGGGCACCAAGCCGGTGATCTACAACGTGTGCAACTTCACCAAGCCGGCCGCCGGCCAACCCGCACTCATCAGCTGGGACGATGTCACCACCATGTTCCACGAGTTCGGCCACGCCCTGCACGGCTTCTTCGCCGACCAGCAGTACCCGACCCTGTCCGGTACCAGCACCGCGCGCGACTTTGTCGAGTTCCCGTCGCAGTTCAACGAGCACTGGGCCAGCTATCCCAAGGTGTTCAAGCATTACGCCACCCACTACAAGACGGGCGAGCCGATGCCGCAGGCGCTTGTGGACAAGATCAAGAAGGCCAGCACCTTCAACCAGGGCTATGCGCTGGGCGAACTGCTTTCGGCCGCCCTGCTGGACATGAGCTGGCACACCTTGCCGGCCGACGCGCCGCAGCAGGATGTCGACAAGTTCGAGGCCAAGGCACTGAAGGACAATCACACCGATCTGCCCTACCTGCCACCGCGCTACCGCTCCAGCTACTTCATGCACATCTGGGGCAACGGCTACTCGGCCGGCTACTACGCCTACCTGTGGACCGAAATGCTGGACGATGATGCCTACTCATGGTTCGAGCAGCACGGTGGCCTGACCCGCGCCAACGGCGATCGATTCCGCAAGATGATCCTGTCACGCGGCAACACCGAGGATCTGGCGCAGATGTACCGCAACTTCCGCGGCCGTGACCCCAACGTCAAGGCCATGCTCAAGGATCGCGGCCTCGACTGAGGCCAGCACTGCAGAGCAAACTCGAGGGCCCGCCGCGTGCGGGCCCTTTTCTATTCCGGGTCCGGAGACTTGCGTGCCAGCACGTCCAGCAGCAGGCCGTGCGCGGCAAACAGCCACCACTCCTGTCGCTGCATGCCCGTCACCGGGATCACGCTGACAACAGCCTTCGGGTAGTCGCCGAATCGCGACCGTACCTCTGCCGGTATGCGCAGGTCATCCGCATCGAGAATGCCCGGCAGTTCGGATGCCGCATTGGGCAGACTGCGTCCTGACATCTTCATCCCCTCGTCTGACAGGACAACAGCCTGACGCACACGTGTCGCACAGCCTGCGACACGCCGGCAATCCCGTAACCCCACCCCGGAGCACCATCGGCCGGGCTCAGGCATGCATGATGACAACAAGAGGGATACAAGGGCTTGCACGCCCGACGGACGCGACCCTTGCCTTGCTTCCTGCAGCCAGGGCCGCCTGACACCCGGGGCCGACGACACTGCAACGTGGACTCCAGCAACACGGCGCACTTCGCCCTGCCCGGCAGCCCGCTACCGCTCGTAGCGGTAGTTGAAGCTGGCGCGCGAAAAATCGGTGGCCTGGGTCGCCTCGAAGTTCCAGCGGGCGCTGAGAATGTAGCGCAGCGTGACCACCGTGCCCGGATCGAACAGGCCGACACCGTATTTGAGATACAAACGCGGCGACAGATACTTGCCGACGGTGAAGGCGGCGCTGCCACCCAGTGCCTGATTGCTGGATACGCCGATGTCGTCGACACCGAGCTTGCTGCCGACGCTCTTGGCCAGCAGGTCGCCGGTGGCCGAGCCCAGTGCCTGCGCGGCAGAACTGACCAGGTTGCCCTCACCGCCCTTGACCGCGGACAGCGGTTTGCCGGTCACCAGATAGGACAGCGCGTCCGACTGCGGCATGGCCGGACTCGAGAAGACCGTCAGTACCGGGCGCGCGGCGGTGCCGGCAATCTGCAGGCCAACCTCCTGACCATCATCAACGGTCGCATTGGGGTTGAGTTTGCGCACGGCTCGAATGTTCAGGCCCGGATTGCCCAGCGGTGTGCTGGCAAACTGAAGCCGTCCGCGTTCGATCTGCAAGTCCTGACCATAGGCATGGTAGGTGCCGTCGACCTGGATCTGGCCCTGGCCAATCGGCGCGCGCCCGGCTCGCTGTTGCACCGCAAGCTGCCCCTGCAAACGGCCATCGAGACCGAATCCCTTGAGGTGGGTATCGTCACCGAGTTCGACCGTGATATCGGCCGAGACAGGTATGGCGGCAGTCGATTCCTTTTTCGGTGCATCCATCACCACCACATCCGGCGAAGCCTGGGTGGTGCCGGCGCCCGGCAGTTTCTCGGCATCCACATCGGCGCTGTCGATCTTTACCGAGCCGGCAAAATGCAGGCCGTTCGCATCGCTGTCCAGCTTCAGGTCCGGGCTGAGCGTGATCCTGGCTGCGGGAATGTTGGCTGCCTCGAAGCGGGAACCCTTGATGGTCAAGGCCGTTGCCGCGTTGCTGCCCAAACCAACATGACCGCTCAACTCGAGCGTACCCTTGCCCGAATGCATCTTGCCATCCAGCTCGATAGTGTGGGCATCACGGCTACTGGCCTGGAAATGACCCTGGGTCAGCTTGAGCCCGGCAACCGGGACCTCGGCCGCGAAATCGCTGACCTGGGCCTGACCCGACAATTCCGGGGCGGCAAGCGTGCCTGCAATGCGGAATCGACCGCGCAATGCGCCCTGCACGTTGGCCAGGTCCTTGTTCAGCAGCTCGGCAAACGCAAGACTGTCGAGGTCCAGTTCCAGGTGACCGTTGAGCTGATGCTGCGCGCCGCTGATTTCGAGTCGGCCGTCCAGTGTGCCCTGCTGCGTCAAGGTGCCGTGAACCTCGATGACCTGGTTCTGTCCATGGAAATCGGCATCCGCGCGCAGACCGGTCCAGCCAAGCAGGGGACGCTCGGGACTGTCGAGCCAGGTCACGCTGCCCTGCTCCGAATGCAGCTCGGCGTGACCACTGACAGCGCCCGAGGCCGAGCGCCGGATGTCTCCCTGGCCGGCGATCAGGCCCTCGGCACTCGTGGGCAGCGACTGATCGGGCAACAGCGCACTGACCAGCTTCAGTGGCACGGCCTTGAGCCGGTAGCTGGCCTGCAGGTTACCTTCTTGATCCTGATGTGCCTGAACACAAATCCGCGGATCTCCGGCGCTCAGGCACAGCTCGGCCATGTCCATGCGCTGCTTGCCGATGCTGAGCGGCACAGCCTGGACCAGCCGCCATTCCGGGATGCCTTGCGGCTGCAGATCCAGCCTGCTGACCTGTCCCTGCCAAGTCTGGCCCGGCATGCTGCCGGCCACGGCCAGTTGCAGCTTCAACTGCTGGCCGCTAGCCGTCAGCGTGACACTATGGTGTGCCTCGGTACCATTGGCATCGAGATTCACGCGGTCGAACTGCAGGCCAGCAATTTCCGCCTTGTCTGCCTGGATTTCGATGCGGCCACCGGGACTGGCCAGATTCGGCACATCGGCATCGACACTGATCGCACCCGCCTTGTGTTGCTGCCAGCGCAGCCCCTTGCCTTGCAGTTTGGCCTGCAGCGCCAGAGCGCTCAAGCGGCCATGCAGCCCCAGTGTGCCGTGCATGCTGCCGGCGGCATCGGGCAGCCAATCGCCCAGCGAGGCGATATCCAGGTCGAGGCGAATATCGTTGCGCTTGCCCGGCTCCGCCTGCACGGCGACATGGCTCTGCCCCATCGCCAGTTGCAGTTTGCCGTCGACTACCTTGTCCGGTGACAAATGCAGTCGGCCCTGCCCGGAAACCGCGCGCTGACGCAATTGCCCCGCCAGCTGCTTGATCGTGACCGTGGCATCGAGCGCCTGATCGTGCCGGCCCTCGCTGCCAAAACTGAAATCAAGCGCACCGTCCCAACCAGCCAGCAACTGGCCCGGATCGAAGTGCGTGCCTTCGCCCTGCAGGTTCCAGCGCAAGACAGGCTGGAAGGTGATCGTGCCAGCGACGCGTGCGCTACCCTGCGGCTGCTTCAGTACCCAGCTGCGGATATTCAGCTGTCTGTCGTTGCCCTGGATGTCCAGCTTCATGTCGGTCAGACGACCGGGCGGGCCGGCATGAATCTCGCCCGTGGCCCGGTAGTCGTCGATGCTGCCATGCAGCGCAAGCTGACCATGGCTGGCCAGTCGCTGACCTGCCAGCTCGGCGGGCAGCTCGATATCCTGCCACTGTACATCCAGCCGGGCGGCCACGGGCTTGCCATCAAGGGCAATCTCGCCGTGCACCTGCATGCTGCCCGGGACACGCGCCGAGGCCAGTTTCATGGACTGGATCTGCAAGCTGTTGCCGTCCGCGCTCAGTGCCACCTGCAGCGGCCTGATGCTCAGCGGCCAGTCGTTCAAGTGCAGACTTCCCTCGAGTTTCCCGCTGTGCCGGGTGCCGCTGGCATGCAGATCGGCTGCCAGCGTCTTCAGCCCGCCTGTACCCACCAGAGGTGTCGCATCGCCACGCGGAAGCTTCGCGTCAAGCTGCCACGGATAGTCCTTGTGCTGCTTCATTTGCAAATGAATGCTGGCCACCATCGGCTGCGTCAGCGCCAGCCTGGCCCGTGCCGTGTTCCCATCGCTGCTCGTGTTCAGCGTGCCGGCAAACCGGCGCGAATCCAGTTGCCAGGAAAACTCGAGCGTGCCCCGGCCACGATAGCGTGTACCCAGGAGCAGCCGTCCATGTGCATCGGCGTGCCCGTCGGGTGAGCGCAACCGCAATTTTTCAATGCGGATCCCGTCGTTAGTCCAGCCGCCACCGAGATCAATGCTGTCGGCTGCAAACTGGGCCTTGCCGGCTTGCCGCACCTCGAGCCCTCGCAAACGGGCATCATCCAGGACCATGCTGATCGGCGGCGCGAGCGAAAATGATGACGACTGTCCCGGCGCTGCCTCAGCACTTTGCGCCAGCGTGATGCGGATTCCGGTGGCCCGCAGACTGTGTATGTGCAGCGTTCGACGCAACAGCGGCCACACCGACACATCCACACTGGCATCATTCACTGCTACCTCGGTTCCTCCGCTGGCGCGATAGCGCACGCCTGCGAGATGCAGCGGCCCGGCGAGGGTACCGCTTGCGCGCTTGACGGTGACAGCGCCGTGGGTGACAGCCACCAGCCGATCCAGTGCGAACTGCATGCCGCTGCCGGTACCCAGCAACCACCACAGAGCCAGCGCAAGCACCAGCATCACGGCCGCGATCGCCATCCCGGTTCGCTTGAGCCATTTCTTGAAGCCCGAGCCCATCACAGATCCGGCCCGATCACGAGATGCAAGTGGACCCCGCGGCTGTGCGAGTCGTTGACCGGGACCGCCAGGTCAACGCGAATCATGCCGACCGGCGAACGCCAGCGCATGCCCAGTCCGGCACCGACCCGGGGCCGGTAGTCACTGCCATCGAAGGCGTTACCGGCATCAACAAACGCCGCGACGCCCCAGTTGCGGCTGAAGTAGTGTTCGACCTCGCTACTGCCCACCAGCAGATTGTGCCCGCCCACCACACGGTCATAGCTGTTGCGGGGCCCGATCGATTCGAAGCCATAACCACGGACCGAGCGTGCGCCACCGGCAAAGAAGCGCAGCTCCGGTGGCAATCGACTGAAATCCCCCACCGAACTCATGCCGGCGGTACCGCGCAGGATAAGCCGGTTGCGGCTGCTCAGCGCGTGAATCCATTTTCCATCCGCCATGACCTGCGTATAGCGTGTATCGGACAACAGGCCCGCTGCGGTGCTGCGGGCGGAAAGCGTCAATGACCACCCTTGCCGCACGAAGCTCGGATTGTCGGCCTGCTTTTTCAGCAACGAGGCCTCACCGAACACCTCGGTGCTGCGCCCGTGCTGGACACCGGGGGTATCGCGCGGCTCGTTGCCGCGCTGACCCACGGTGAAGGTGCCTGCCAGCACATGCACGCCGAGGGTGCGGGTCCAGCCTTTCCACTGCCGGGTTTCGTTGCCAACCAGGTCCAGCGTGCGCGAATGCGAGCTGCGGGTGTCGGCATCACGATAGTTGCCACCCAGATTGAAACTGCGCTGATGCGGGCCGGGCATGGGGATGGTGTATTGGCTGGACAAGGACTTCAGCCGCTGCGCCACGATCAGCTCGTTATTCCATTTGTGACCACTGCGATTCATCCAGCGGCGCTCCACTCCAAGGCGGAAACCCAGGCCCACGTCGGTACCAACAAAGGGCCCTCCGCTGTAGATGCTGCGCTTGGCGGGAACCAGCTTCACCTTGACGTCGACCTTCCCGTCCCGTGCATCATCAACCTGCGGCAGGACATTGACGATCGCGAAATAGTCGGCGCCTGCAAGAGCCTGTTGCAGCGCCAGCAACTGATCTTGCGAAAACCAGTCACCAGACTGGAACGGTACATAGCGCTCAAGGAACCCGGGCTTGAACTGCGAGCCTTCAAACCGGATCTGGCCAAAGCGGTAGCGCCGCCCGACGTCCCACTCCAGCTTGACCTCGGCACGATGATCCGCCCGATAGACCTCGACGCGATGGGTGACCATGCGCGCATCCAGAAAACCGACCGCAGTCAGCGCCGCCGAGATGGCGTCGCGGGATTCGGTGTATTGGCCCTGGTCGAGAATGTCGCCCTTGCGCGGTCGAAAGCCGCGTACGGCAGCGCGCACATCGGGCAGCTTGTCGGCCGCATCGCCGAGCTTGATGTCCACCCGGTCAACTTTTACCGGCTCGCCCGGCGTCACGCTCAGGTCGACCTGCCAGTCCTTGCCTTGTGGCGTGATGCTGCCCGACACCTCGGCATCAAAATAGCCGTATGGTCGCAGGGCCTTGCGGGCCTGCTCCTCGGCCTGAGCGTACAGGCGATGCACCTGGGCCTCGGTCACATTCCGATTGCCGTACTGGCTCAACTGGACGCCTTCGACCACCGCATGCCGCAGCGGATCCTCGACCCCCTGGACCTTCAGCTTGACAGCGGCGTTTGCCGTTACCGGCAGCAGCAACATGAGCAGCAGGGCGCGCATCCACTTCCCTGGAAAGAGACAAGACGACATCCAGACTAAACCATTCAGGATGAATCAGGCATCAAGACAGCAGCAGTCTCCGGCGTGGCCATGGCGGCGTCGTTGTCCAGGCGACGTGCACCATCGGCTCGGGCGCTGCGATGCGCTACCCAGGCACCGATGACCGCCGACAGATACGGGATCGCCTGGGCGCAAAGAATGGCCATCCACAGCTTGCCCTCCAGGTAGGCGCCACCAAAGCTGGACAACATGCCGTACACGGCAAGGCCCAGCGCAACCAGCATCAACAGCTCCTCGCGCACCGGATTCAAGGCCGCCAGACTGGACTCGCCCAGGCGCCGGCTCTTGGCGGTGACCACAAACGCCGTCTTCTCCCTTGTCAGGCCGTGCAGGATGCCACGCGCAATGGCATGCGACAGGCCCATGCTGGCGATGGCAGCGGTGAGAGTGTCGCGCCAACCGCAGGGCACCCGAGCGCGATAGAGGATGAAACCGAATGCTGCCTTGGCCACGAAGAAACCGATGACCGGCACAAGGAACAGTTTCATCGGCAGACTGAACCATTGTGGCAACGCGATCATGCCGGCTGTCCAGACCAGCGCCATCAAGGTGAACAGCAGATGCAGGGCATCGGCAAACCAGCTGAACCAGCCGGTGAGAAAGTGGAAACGCTGCCCGATGCCCAGCGGACCGCTGCGGGTCAGCCAGTGCCAGCGCCCCTTGAGGATCTGCATGGCCCCGAAAGCCCAGCGGTAGCGCTGGCTCTTGTAGGCCTTGAAGTCGACCGGCGTCAGGCCCCTGCCCATCACTTCGTCAACGTAGATCAGCTGGTAGCCGGCATGCATCAGGCGCAGGCCCAGCTCGGCATCCTCGCAGATGGTCCACTCCGACCAGCCACCCGTGCCTTCCAGCGCACTGCGCCGTACCAGGGTCATGGTGCCATGCTGGATGATGGCGTTGCGCTCGTTGCGATGATGCATGCCGATGCGGAAAAAGCCATCGTATTCCCAGGCGGTCCAGCGGCGGAAGCTGTTGTGCTGGAAATCGCGATGTGCCTGCGGGCACTGCACCACGGCAATATCCGGATCATCAAAATGACCGGCAAGACGCGACAGCCAGTCGGCGCGCACGACGTAATCGGCATCCACCACGGCCACCACCTCGGCCCGCGGATCGGTCTCGCCCAGCCCGAAATTGAGCGCCCCGGCCTTGAACCCGGGCCACGGCTCGAGATGGAAGAAGCGAAAGCGCGGCCCCAGCTTCTCGCAATAGGCCTGTACCGGCTTCCAGACATCGGGGTTGGAGGTGTTGTTGTCGATCACCAGCACCTCGAAGTTGGCGTATTCCAGCGCCGCCAGCGAATCCAGCGTGGCAACCACCATTTCCGGCGGCTCGTTGTAGCAGGCCAGATGTACGGACACGAAAGGCTGCGCTTCAGCAGTCTGCGCTTGCAGCAGGCCGGCATGACGGATCCAGCGCCGCCGCCACAAGACCTCGGTAAACTCGAAACCGTTGATCAGCAGTATCGCGATGATGGCCAGCTGGGCCGGGAACAGCAGAATCAGCATGGCCCAGTCCAGCGGGCCAAGATAGAAGTTGAAGGGCAAGGTGGCTGACCACACCAGCACCGCAGCAGACAACTGCACAAGCACCATGTAGAACAGGCGACCGGCCAGCTTGAAACGCTCGAACTTCAGGCCGAACCACAGCATCGGCAGCAGTGCCAGCAGGCTCGCTGCGAGCGCCTTCCATGGCCACGCCGTATCTTCCGTAACGGGGCCGATAAAGGGAAACTTCAGCTTGCGATCGGCGCCGAACATGCCCCAGTACGCACCGGTGCGCCCTTCACCCAGACCCTCCTTCCAGGGCTGGTCGAACGCTTCCATGATGTAGTAGTCGATGCCGCGCTGGCGCGCGACCTGGAACCATTGGCGCAGGAATATGGCTTCGTTCGAAATCGAAGGGTATGCGTTCTCGAAGCGATCGCCGTTTGAAGGCCAGCCAATCTCGCCGACCACGATGTGCTTGTCCGGATACAGTTGTTGCAGGTGCTCGTAGCGCATCAGCACATCGCCGATGGCATCCTTGCGCGGAACACCCTCCCAGTACGGCAGCAGATGCACGGTGATGAAATCGACGTGCTGGACAAGTTCCGGATATTTCTCCCAGATATGCCAGGGTTCGGCCGTGGAAACCGGTTGCCGGATTGCCGCACGAGCCCGGTCCAGGATCGCCATCAGCCTCGTCGGCTTCATGTCACCGCGCAGCAGGACCTCGTTGCCGACCTCGACCCGGCCAATGGTGTCCGGGTAGCGACGTGTCTGTGCGATCAGTGTTTGCAGTTCATCGTCATTGTGCAGCGTGCGACGATCCAGCCAGGCGCCCGCCAGCACTTGCAGACCCTGCTGCCGGGCGAGGCGGATGGTCTGCGGGTTTTCCAGACTGGAATAGGTGCGGATGCGATCACTGTACCCCGACAGCAACTTCAGATCCTCGCGGACCTCGTCGTCACTCGGATAGTCCTGATCGAACGGGCTCTGGTAGCGCCGAAAGGCACTGACTGCAAAACCACCAATCCTGCCGTGCCAGTCCTCGGGTCCATGGGGCAGATTGCCCCACCACCACATGCCCACGTTGAGCGCGGCAACAAGCAATGCCAGCACCAGGGCCGAAAGCCACGATCCGATTGTGCGCCGTGCCGGGTTGTGGCGCATTCGTGAGGTACCACCTGAAAGCCGCGAAGCCTGCAAGAATAGCCAATCGCAGACAGCCTGCCCAGCCGTCTGCTTGCGTCCGGTTCAGCGATTCGGCGAGCACCTTGCCGGCGATGGGCGCCAGACGAGCAGGCAGCGGATCTCAGAAGCCGCACTCGCCCTGCGTAATAATGCCGCCTTCAGCGACGCGCATCCTGGCCGGATAGCGCCATCAGTGGCGCTCGTACAGGGCGCGTACGTCCTTGCGCAGTGCCGCCTGGCTGGCGGGACGGGTGTAGAACATGTGCCCACCGGGATATTCGTGCACGCTGACCCGGTGCTGATCGTCCATCACCGGCATCTGGTCGACGATCAGTATCGAGCCCATGAACGGACAGGACAGATCATTCCAGCCATGCGCAATGAGCACGCGCAACTGCGGATCGTTGGCAACCGCCTGGCGCAGCTGCTTGACCGAACCCTCATCGGCGTCGTCATCCTGGTGCCAGAGCCGGTTGACGCGGTAGCTCAGCGCTTCATAGCGCGCGTCCACCTTCCAGCCGACAGTACGGGTGACAAAGTTGACCATTGCCGAGGTCGTCGGCGCGATAATCGCATTCAGGATCGGATCATTGCTCTGCTGGCGTGGTGACCAGGGAAACGGGTCCCAGGCGCTGACGTTGGAATCATAGACACTGCCGATGCGGTCCTGCGAACGGTGCACTTCACGCAGGTAGGCGCGGGTGTCAATACGTCCCCCGGAATGCTTGACGAACACCGGGTCCAGGCCGGTCAATTCGGTCACCTTCCTGATCATGGCATCGCGCGCCTGCGGATCGCTGTTGCCAAGCATCAGGGTATGCGCGTAGGTGCCCCGCGTGTAGTCGATCACCGGCTGCATCGCGGCAGGTGTCAACTTGCCCTGGCGCTCGAGGTGCGCGGCGGCAATGGACGGAAGGGTCAGCATCCATGGCAGTGGCGACACGTAGCGATTCTGATAGGAGTTGGGATCCAGGTACGGCGACACCAGAACCACCCCGCGCATGGCTACGCCGAGGCGGGTCTGCAGGTATTCGGTGATGCGCGGGCCGCGGAAACCGCCATAGCTCTCGCCCACAAGGTACTTGTGCGAATCCATGCGGCCGTTCTTGAGAAGCCAGTCGTAAATGATGCGTGACAGGTAATGGATGTCGCTGTCGGTGCTGTAGAACAGCTTGGTGGCCTTCTTGTCATCAACCAGCGCGCGGCTGAATCCGGTGCCCACGGGATCAATGAACACCAGGTCGCTGAAGTCCAGCCAGGTACCGGGGTTGTCCTTCAGCACGGGCGTATCCGAGGGGCTGTCGCCGTCCTCGCCGAAGTGCACGCGCTTGGGGCCGATAGCGCCCAGGTTCAGGTAGACCGAGGACGCGCCCGGACCACCATTGAGCGCAAAGGTTACGGGGCGCTTGTGACCATTGTTGACGGTGTAGGCGGTGTACACCACCTCGGCCACCTTCTTGCCCTTGTCGTCACGCACCGGCAAGGCCCCGACCGTGACCTTGTACTTCAAGGTGTGGCCGTCAATAGTCATCGACTGCATGGCGTGGGCGGCCGCCGGCAACGGTGGCAGCTTGATCCCGGACTTGTCCTGCGGCTTGCCATCGGCAGCAGACGGGTCGGCATCCGCCCAGGCTGGCGCGGACAGGATGGTCAGCATCAGCAGGCAGCAATACAGCGCGCGTCGGAAAGTGGCATGCATGGCAAACTCCGGGGCAGAAAGGACAAGCTGCCTACGGTAGCGCGTTTGTCACGCAGCCTGCCTGTGCTGAAAGGCATGGCGCTGCGAAGCACAAGGACCCAATGGCGCGCGCCGAGGGCCTTCAGGGAAAGGGCCAGCCCGGCACAAAAGGTGCACCGCGCAGACGGATGCAGCGCAGTGAGGCTAGTCGCGATGCATGTCGAGCAGGCGTTCCAGTGTTTCCCGGGCGGTATCGAAAGAGAACTGGCGCCGCACGTTTTCCACGCCGTTGCGGGACAGCTCCGCCCACAGCCGCGGGTTGCGGTACAGGTCGATGACCGCCTTGGCAAAGTTCTGTGCGCTCTCACCCACCAGCACATCGCGCCCGGCTTCGGCATCAATGCCTTCGACCGCCATCGGCGTCGCCACCACCGGCAGCCCGCGGCTCATGGCGCTGTTGACCTTGCCCTTGACGCCAGCCCCGTAACGCAGCGGCGCAATCGAGATTCGCGCCTGCTCGAGCATCGGCTCGATATCCTCGACAAAGCCGTGCACGGTGACCCGCTCGCCCGCCAGGGCCTTGATTTCCGGTACCAGCTTGCTGCCCACGATGTGCAGATCAATCTCAGGCAGCTCGGCGTGCACCAGGGGCAGGACCTCTCCGACAAACCACAGCATCGCGTCGATGTTGGGCGGATGCTGGAAGCCACCGACAAACAGCAGGCCGCTACGCTCCTCGAAACAGGCGTCCGAACCGCGGATGGCATGCACATTGGAAAGGATTTCCACGCGTGCACCCGGCGCGTCGCGGGCCAGCAGCTCCTTTTCCACCTTGCTGACCACCAGCGTCACATCGGATTCGTTGATCAGCTTCAGTTCCTGTCGTTTCGTGGCTTCGACCTGACGTTTCAGTTCCGGCCTCGGGGCCAGCGCCAGCTCGCGCGCCTCTCGCAGGTAGTGCAGATCGACGGTATCGAACACCAGGCGGGCCTGCGGCGCATGCACCCGCACCAGGCCCAGGTGATGGGCAGCAATGTAGTGGCGCGAAATCATGATCAAGTCGAATTCGCTCCCGCGACGTCGATAGAAGTCCGGCAGGCTTTCGACAAAGGGATGGTAGAGCGCCTCGACACCTTCGGCCTGCAGCAGCGGCGTGTACTTGTCGAAACGCGCCAGATTGTCAGGCAGGAAGGTGACCTGACAGCCCATGTCGCGCAAGACCCGCATGATGTTGAGAAGACGCACGGAACCCGAATCCTGATCGGGTGTGGGCGTGGACGCATCGACGATGAGCACCCGCTTGCGCGCGCGCCAGGTCGCGGCCAGATGTGCGTGCCGGGCATCGTCGATGGGGCGCGGATGCTGCGCCAGTTGCTCGCGCCACTTGTGCGCAAACTTGTCGCGATTGATCTTCTGAAAGCGCTTGATGCCGGATTCGGACTCGGTATCCGTGCCGTTGCTCACGCCTTCGAAATGCACCACTACCGCGCGAGGCTCGACATATACCGACTTTCCCGCATCGCGTACCTGGAAGGCCAGATCGGTGTCTTCGTAGTAGGCTGGGGCATAGCGCGTATCGAAGCCACCAAACTGCTCGAACAGGGCGCGCGGCAGCATGATGGCGGCACCCGAACAATAGTCGGCCTGGCGGCGAAAACTCATGCGTGGATCATCGGGATGTTCAAGCCGGCCATAGTTCCAGCCACTGCCGTCATCAAAGACGATGCCTCCCGATTCCTGCAGGCGCCCATCGGGGTAGATCAGACGCGCACCAACCAGGCCGGCATCGCGCCGTTCGGCGAAGCAGTCCAGCATGGCTTCCAGCCAACCCGCCGTGACCAGGGTGTCGTTGTTGAGGAACAGCACGTAGTCGCCTCGCGCCATGGCCGCGCCGGCGTTGCATGAGCCTATGAAACCGAGGTTTTCCGCATTGCTGTGCACGCGGATGCCCGCGATCTGCGGCAAGCGCTCGGGCGTTGCGTCGGGCGAGGCATCATCTACCACGATCACCTCGAAACTGGCCGTTGCCGCGTGCTCGGCCAGTGAGCGCAAGCAGGCCGCGGTGTACTCGAATTTGCCGTGCACCGGAATCACGATCGATACCCGCGGGGCATCACTGGTCGGTACGACAAAGGGGCTGAAGTCCGCCCCCGGCTTCGGGTGTTCGAAAGCGACAGTGAGAGGCTGCGCGCCATCGAACTCCTGGCGCATGCGCTTGATCGTGCCCAGCACACCGCGACGATTGAGGCTGCCTCGCACCCGCCCGCGCAAGCTGCGCAGCCGCGCCAGGCGGAATCGCCACATCTCGCGCCAGGCGCGCAGGCGCACGGCGCTGGCACGCAGCGGCCGGGTCAGACGCCATGACCGGCTGGCCAGCATCTGCTCGTGCACGGGTTTGAGTGCCTGCAGCTCCGCATCCAGCGACAGTGCCCATTCCGTGCGCTCATCCAGCAAGGCTTGCAAGGTGCGTTTGGCGCGGTCCAGTTCCCACCCCCACTCGCCGCGTCGCTCGATTTCTGCCTCGAGCTCGGCGATCTGGGCGGCACCGGTTGTCAGCGCGCTCTGAAGCTGACGGATGCGGTTGCGGCCATGCAAGGCCTCGACCTGCGCATTGCCGGCGACTGCCGCGAGCACCTCCGGGGCCTTGTCATTCAAGGCCAGCAGTGCCCGGTGCGCGCTCGCCATGGTGGCAACGCTGCCGTCCGGACGATGCCCGGCCAGGTGCTGGCGAATTGTCGCCAGTGCTTGCGGATCGGCAACCAGCCCGGCGATGCATTCGAGCACGGCATCTGCATCGGGCTCCACCAGCAGGCCGTCGACGCCGTGGTCAATACGCTCGGCCAGCGCGCCCACGCGTGTCGCGACCACCGGCAGGCCCAGGCTACGCATTTCGGACAAGGTGTAACTGTAGGTCTCGGCCACCGTGGGCAGCAGCAGCGCGGCGTCGGGCGCAAGTGCTGCCAGCAGGCGTGGCAGTTGGTCATGCTCGTAATCAAGGACCACGTGCACACCCGGCTGTCCGAAAAAGGCCATGCCTTCGCTACCGCAGCCCAGCAGCACCAGCTCGGCGTGCCGGCATACCGCCGGGACGATGGCATGCAGCAGCTCGGCGCCTTTGCCGCCGCGGATGCGGCCCGGCACCACCAGGCGCAAGCGCCCGCTGCGCCGGCCTTCGGGCATCGGCAGGGATTCCGGCCACGCCACCACACCATGCGGAATCACATGCTGCTCCAATGCAGCCAGGTCGGGCGCCAGCTTGAGGTGTGCCTGCATGGCACTGTGGCTTGGTCCCACCAGCATGGCCTTGCTGGTGATGGCGGCCTCGACGAAGGCGCGGCGCAAGGCGCGCCAGTAGCCCGGCTCGCGATGAGCAAACTCGAAGTCGGGTCTGGCGGCGGCCAGCGCGGACCGCAACTGTTCATCGTCAAAACGCAGCGAGGTCTCACCGAAGTTGCAATGCAGCAGCGGCCACAAGGGGTAGTGATCGTGCACCATGATGCGCGTGGGCAGACCCGTTCGCAGCGCGTCCAGGCTGTGGCCGATCAGTGACGACACGCAGATCGCGGCCACGGAATAATCGGCCAGCACGCGCTCGAGGAACTCCCGATAGCCGCGGTGCTGGATAGCCGTATCGGCAATCGCCCTGGCCGGAGTGAACTGCTGCCACGGAGGGCCATCGGCGCGGGCATCGCGCACGGTGAAGGTCTCACCATGATGACGTTGCTTGAAGCTGCCGTGCGCCTCCAGCAGCACATGATGGTGAGCGTCGTCAGCCTGCGCGAGATCACGCACCCAGCGCGCTGCACCGCCGCCCCAGCCATGCAGTATGTGCAAGATCACCGGCCGGCCATCGTAACCCGGCAGGCCCGGGTGCGGCGTCTCCTGTTCCATGGCAGTCGCGAGAGTGTGGGCCAGATCCAGATGCAGGCCCCGGTCACCCGCGACCTCTGCCGGGGCCTGATCGGGCGCCGGTGCCACCAGCAGATCCTGCATCTGCAGCAGACGCCAGGGCGCCGGCAGACTGTCGCCATCCAGCTCACCGTCCAGATTGTTCAGCAATGCCAGCGCCGTGCCCCGCAACGCCAGCAGTGGCGAGTCGAGCCGTGCCGCATCCAGCGCGCGGCGACTGCCGTGAGCGTGGCACAAGGCATCCGCATAGTTCAGCGTCGCATGGTCTGCCGGGGGGGCGATTGCGGGCATCAGGCCCGCCTCCAGCGCCGCCACGCCCAGCACATCGTTCAGATGCAAGGCGGCGAGAATGCGCGGCAACCAGAAATCCGGCAACAGGCTGTTGCCACGGATCAGCAGCAGATCACCATCCACCGGATCACTCGCCAATGCCTTGAGCACGGCGTGGACATTGTCCTCGGCGAACTCACGGACAGGCGTGCCCGCTGGCAGATCGTCGCGCAGACCCGCCAGCCAGTCGCCGTCCGCTGCCCCGAGAATGCAGGCAGTAACAGCATCGACTTGGATGGAAGCTCGGGTCGGGCTCACGCTCAGGGCCTGTTTGGGACGGGACATCGGGCGACTAGGGGAGTGGCCGGCAGAAAGATTCGGGTTGCGATGGTGCTCTCGCCCGTCGACCGCGTCCGTGCGAGCGCGCGCAAGGAACCGCTTTGCGCGCCTTCAGGCAGGCACGGCCCGTGGCGATAGTCCCATCGTGTTCTCCAAAGCTTCTACCGCCCACGTTCCCGGATTCGCAGCCCACTTGAACCCGGCATTGTCGCCCATGCCCCGGAAGCAGGCAATCAGCGCGCCATATGATGCGCATGAACGGTCGGCGACAGAGATGACGGCAGCCTGTGCGCCAGGGAACCTCCGATCAACCCGAGGATCCGGGACCGGCAGATCCCTGATGCGTGCGGCTCAGCATCGGCTCAAGGCAGGCCCATATATTGTCAAACACCCGCTGTTCACCGGCTGCCGTGGGATGCAGCCCGTCGGCCTGCATCAGATCGGGGTGCAGTGCCACGCCATCCAGCAAAAAGGGCAGCAGGGCGACGTGATAGCGCTTCGCCAAACCGGTGTATATGGCACGCAGGTCGTCGCGATAGCGCGGGCCGTAGTTGACCGGCAATTCGATGCCAAGCAGCAATACCCTGCTGCCGGCGCGCTGGCTGGTTTCGATCATGGCGGCCAGATTGGTGCGAATCTCGGCCAGCGGCAAACCACGCAAACCGTCGTTGGCGCCCAGTTCAATGACCACGATGGCCGGCTTGTGCCTGGCCAGAAGCGCCGGCAATCTGTTGCGACCGCTCTGGGTGGTCTCGCCGCTGATACTGGCATTGATGACCGTGCGCCCGGTACCGTCTTCAGCGAGACGTTGCCCCAGCTGATGCACCCATCCATCGCTTATCGCGATATTGTGGGCCGCCGACAGCGAATCACCCAGTACCAGCAATGGCGCCGCCGTTGCAGCGTTCGCCAGTACAGGCACCATCAATGCAAGAACAATCACAATACAACGCATGAATACAAATCCTGATCCGATTCTCGCCGCACATGATGTCAGCAAGCACCTGAATGGCCCCGCAGGCCGCATCGACATTCTCGCCCACATCGACCTCCAGGTGCACGAAGGTGACAGCCTGGCCATCATTGGCGCCTCCGGCTCCGGCAAGACCACCTTGCTGGGGCTGCTCGCGGGGCTGGACCTCGCCAGTGATGGCCGCATCGAACTCGATGGCCATGTGCTGAACGACCTGGACGAGGAAGCGCGCGCAGCCCTGCGCCGGCGCCTGGTCGGTTTCGTGTTCCAGTCCTTCCATCTGTTGCCGGCCCTGAGCGCAGAAGAAAATGTGCTGCTCCCCCTGGAACTGGCTGGCGACGACGATGCACTGAAACGCGCACGCGAGGCACTGACGGCCGTCGGCCTGGCACAACGCTTCAGTCACTATCCCTACCAGCTTTCCGGCGGCGAGCAGCAGCGGGTAGCGCTGGCGCGGGCGTTCGTGCACGAACCGCGGGTACTTTTTGCCGACGAACCCACCGGCAATCTGGATCAGCGCACCGGCGAAGGCATCTCGGACCTGCTGTTTGAACTCAATCGCCAGCACGCCACGACCCTGATTCTGGTCACCCATGACCACTACCTGGCGCAACGCTGCGAACGCACCGTACTGCTGCGCGACGGACGACTGCAGGCCGCGGAACGATGAACGCCTGGCGACTTGCGCTGCGAAACATGCGCCGTGAATGGCGCCTGCCCGAGGTGCGTACCCTCATCGCGGCGCTGCTGCTGGCGGTGCTTGCCCTGGGTACCGTGGCCACTCTTTCGGCACGCGTCGAACGCGCCATCCTGGCCGGTGCTGCGCAGCTGATCGGTGGTGATGCCGGGGTTTCAGCGCCGGCACGCATCCCCGACCAACTGGCGGACAAGGCCCGTGACCTGGGCCTAGAAGTCAGCCGCAATGCCGGCTTCCCCACTGTGGCATTTGCCGGTGATCGCAGCCAGATGCTGGATGTGATGGCCACCGACACTGCCTGGCCGCTGCGCGGCAGCCTGAAAGTGACCGATGCCCGGGGCAAGCCCGCGACGGCTCACGGCCCGCCCAGTGGCGTGGTCTACCTCGACCACCGCGCCATGACCGGCCTGGGCGTTGCGATCGGTGACAGCATCCAGCTGGGTGGTCGCCAGCTGCGCATAGCAGCGCGCAGCGTCAGCCAGCCCGATGGTGGTCAGCTGATTGCCCTGGCACCACGCGCCATCATCAACCTCGATGATGCGGTGCAAATGGGCCTGCTGGCCCGCGGCAGCCGCGCCAGCCATCGTCTTCTGGTCGCGGGACCGCCCGCGGCACGTCAGACATGGCAAGCCTGGGTCACATCTCATCTGCCCGACAATGCCGAGCTGATCACGCCCGCTCGCGTCCAGGAGCGCCTGCGCAATGCCTTCGATCGTGCCGGCGCCTTCCTGCGCCTGGCCGCGTTGCTGGCGGCACTTCTGGCTGGTGTGGCCATCGCATTGGCCGCACGCCAGTATGCGCGACGCAAGACCGACGAGGTGGCCCTGCTGCGCGCACTGGGCATGCCCCGCCGTCAAATCGGTCTGATGCTGTCGGCCAGCATGTCCTTGCTGGCCTTGCCGGCTGCATTGCTCGGTGTCGTGCTGGCGCTGGGTGTGGCGCAACTGGCCTGGCAATTTGCCCGGCAGCTGTTCCCCGGCGCACCGACGCTGATTCCGCTCGGCCCCGTTTTCGCCGCCATGGCCATGGGCCTGGCCGTGCTGATCGGATTTGCGCTGCCACCGCTGGCCCGCCTCAGCCGGCTGCCACCGGTTTCGGTTTTTCGCCGCCAGTTCGAGCGCCCCGGCTGGCGCAACCAGACGGCCTATCTGCTGCCCATCGTGGTGGCTTGCGCGCTGATCTGGCTGCAGAGTCACTCGCTGCGCATGGCCGGGATTCTCGCTGCAAGCCTGGCAGGGGTCGCGCTGGTCGCCATGCTGTTGTCGACCGGGCTGCTGTGGCTGGTGCGGCGCCTGGCCGGACGCGCCCACCCGATGCTGCGTCTGGGCCTGGCATCCCTGGGTCGACGGCAAGGCCTGAGCGTATTGCAAGGCACTGCACTGGCCCTGGGTCTGACCGCAATGCTGTCGCTTGGGGTCATCGCCCCGGCGCTGCTCGACGGCTGGCGCCGGGAACTGCCGGCGGACACGCCCAACTGGTTCGTGCTCAACCTGCAAACCGACCAGCGCGCCGGGTTTCGCAAGACGCTGCAAGACGAGGGCGCCGACCAGATCAACATGATGCCGCTGGCGGTGGGCAAGCTTACGGCCATCAACGGTACGCCGGTGGACCGTATTTCCTTTGCGGATCCGCGCACACGCCGCCAGGCCGACCGGCAGATTCGCCTGTCCTGGAGTGCGCAAGTGCCCGCAAGCAACCAGGTCGTTGCAGGGCGCTGGCACGGTGCGTCGCCGGCCGATGCGGAAGTGTCGATCGACGAGAACTGGCGGGACCGTTATCAGCTCAAGCTGGGCGACTCGCTGCAATTCCGCATCGGTTCGAAGGCGCTGGATGCCAAGGTAAGCAGCGTGCGCAAGGTCGACTGGAGTTCGTTCCGGGTCAATTTCTTCCTGCTGCTCGACCCGGCTCACGCCGACGACCTGCCCCACACCTGGCTGGCCAGCTTCCACCTGCCCCAGGCGCAGGGCGACCGGCTTGCGGCACTGGGGCGCGACTACCCCAATCTCAGCCTGATTGACGTCGATGCCCTGCTCGGACGTATCCGCGGCATCATCACCCAGGTCGGTACTGCCGTGAACTGGGTCCTGGCATTCAGTCTTCTGGCCGGTGCGCTGGTACTGGCTGCAGCCTTGTCTACCACCCAGCGCGAACGCCAGCATGAAGCAGCCCTGCTGCGCACCCTGGGGGCGCACAGCCGCCAGCTTCGGCTGGCCGCAGCCTGCGAATTTGCCTTGTTGGGCATGATCGCCGCGGTCACGGCCGCCCTGGGCGCTCTGGGCAGCGGGCTATGGCTGGCGCGAGCGGTTTTTCACATCCGTGATTTCGTGCCACCGCTGCTGCCGATTGTAGGCAGCACCCTGGCCGCCGCGCTGCTGGTGATGCTGCTGGGCCTGGCCGGCACCCGCCGGGTCACCCGCACGCCGCCCCTGACCCTGTTGCGCAGGACCTGAGCACGGCAGGCACGCCAGCCACATCGCCAGACCCCTGATCTCGACGAGTTGCCATGGCACCGCTCACTCGCCGGACTCTTCGGCCTTGACCGCTTGCCACAAGCCTTGCTGCGCAGCCAGGTCCTGGTCAGGCAGCGCTGTTCCGGCGGTTTCAGCGAGCCGTTCCATGCGGCGAAAGCGGCGCTCGAACTTGGTATTGGCGTGGCGCAGTGCGCGGTCGAAGTCGGTACCGGTATGCCGGCACAGGTTGACCAGGACAAAGAGCATGTCGCCGATTTCGTCCTCGATTCGATCCGTGCCAGCCTCCGACTGCACCGCCTCGCGCACCTCGTCCAGTTCTTCGCCCAGCTTGTCCATGACCGGTACTGCATCCGGCCAGGCAAAACCGACATCGGCAGCGCGTTGCTGCAGCTTCCGCGCGCGGCGCCAGGACGGCAGACCGCGCGACACTCCGGCCAGGGCACTTGCATCCGGCAGCTGCCCTCGCGCAGCACGCTCTTCAGCCTTGATTGCCTCCCAGGCACCCGCTCGTTCCGTGTCATCGGCATAACGCACCTCACCGAACACGTGCGGGTGCCGTCGCTCCATTTTCTCGCTGATGGCCTTTACCACGTCACTGAAATCGAAGCGGCCCGCCTCCTCGGCCATGCGCGCATGAAAGACCACTTGCAGCAGCAGGTCCCCCAGTTCGTCGCACATGTCCAGCCAGTCCCGGCGAGCGATGGCGTCAACCAGCTCGTGCGCTTCGTCCAGGGTATAGGCCGCAATCGACTCGAAGTTCTGGGCCAGATCCCACGGACAGCCATCATCGGGGTCGCGCAAGCGCGCCATGATGCCCAGCAATCGGGCAATGTCGCCGGGTTCAGGGGTCTCGGACATGGGCATTTTCCGCTGTGGACAAGAGTCATTACACTACAGCCAGACGCGTGCTGCCGTTGCGACGCGTGTTTCCACCACAAGGTATGCAGATGTTCACCCAGTGCCCCGAATGCATGACCGTGTTCTCGGTCGACGCCAGCACCCTGGCCAGGGCGCACGGTTGCGTCAGTTGCAGCCAGTGCAGCGCCACCTTCGATACCATGGCTACCTTGTGCGACGCCCTGCCGGACGAGCCTTTCGAAACCCTGCCGATCAACGAGCCGGGTGCCGCGCCGCCGCTGCTGCTGCAACCGGTCGAACACGACTTGCCTCCACAGCAGGGCCTGTTTCAGCCCGACGAGGCGGCGCTTGCCGGACCGGCCCCGGCAGCGGACGGGCATCATGGCGACGACGGCCACGAGGATGGTCCGATCTTCGGCCAGCTCGGCAGACAGGTGCCAGCCAGGCGTCGCGGCTCGCGCAAACTGGCTTGGCTGTGCGCAGCGCTGGCGCTCACCCTGGGAGCGCAACTGGCCTGGGCCGAGCGCGCCAGCCTGGTCAAGGTGCCTGCAGCCGCCTCGCTGATGCGCTCAGCCTGCTCGCTTCTTGACTGCCAACTGCCGGCCGCCAGCGACCGTGGACAACTGGAACTGACTTCACGTGATATCCGGCGACACCCCTCGGTGCCGGGAGCTCTGCTGATTTCGGCAACGGTGCGCAACAACGCAAACTTCCGCCAGCCATGGCCGGTCATTGGCATCTCGTTGTCAGACCTCGATGACCACAAAGTGGCCATGCGTCGCTTCCGGCCAGCCGAATATCTCCACGATGCCGCCACCCGCCGCGCCGGCCTGGCCGCCAAGACCAGTGCGGCCCTGGTATTCGAAGTTGCAGACCCGGGCCGGAACGCGGTGGCATTCGAATTCTCGTTCCAGTAGCTGGCCTCGCATGGAAGCCAAATTGGCACTTAAAAAATACCTCGGACAGCGGTAGACTAGTCGGCCTTCCGTCGACACATCGCAAGTCGGGTGGTCGATACCGTTCGTTGATTCTGGGGAACATCCCGTAGTGAATGCAGTCAGCCTGTCGCAATCCGGTGGCATCAACACAAACGTTGCCGAGCCACTGCTGCATGACCGGGTTGCCCGCACCGTGCGTCGCTACCTCTCCGACCTGGACGATACCCAATGCCACGAAGGGCTGTATGCACTCGTGCTCAACGAGGTCGAGCGGCCCATGCTGGCCGAGGTAATGAAGTGGCACGACGGCAACCAGAGTCGCGCGGCTCAGACCCTGGGCATCAATCGTGCAACCTTGCGCAAGAAATTACTGCAATACGGCCTGGTCTGAGTCTGTAACCGGGTCTTTCCATGAAACCAACCTGCCCTTGCCTGCACACTGAACCCACGGGACGCACCATCAGATCCGCCATGGCGCCAGCCATGCCGTCAAGCGTGAAAGGCCGCGTGAACGCAGTGCCCTTCTCGCGACTTGCGCCCATCAAGAAAACATTCCGGCCAGGATTCTGCACATGATTCAATCAGAGGCTCTTTGACAATGTTTGGCGATTCTCCGCTGCCAATCCGCCGCGCACTGTTGAGTGTTTCCGACAAGACCGGCCTGGTCGATCTGGCACGCGGGCTGGAGGCCATGGACATCGAGCTGGTGTCGACCGGTGGCACTGCGCGCAACCTGCGCGAGGCAGGCATCTCGGTGCGTGAAGTCAGCGAACTGACCGGTTTTCCGGAAATCATGGACGGCCGCGTCAAGACCCTGCATCCGGCCGTACACGGTGGCTTGCTCGGCGCGCCGCGGCAACGATGATGCGGTCATGGACGAACACGGCATCGAGCCAATCGATCTGCTGGTGGTCAATCTCTACCCTTTCGAGAAAACCATCAGCAGTCCGGACTGCACGCTCGATCATGCCATCGAAAATATCGACATCGGTGGCCCGGCCATGCTCCGGGCCGGCGCCAAGAATCACGAGCATGTAGCGGTCATTGTCGACCCGGGTGACTATGCCGGCCTGAT
Organism: uncultured Gammaproteobacteria bacterium; assembly: GCA_963800395.1. GTDB lineage: Bacteria > Pseudomonadota > Gammaproteobacteria > Xanthomonadales > Rhodanobacteraceae > DASSBG01. Next base: position 77,112 of record CAWDBD010000002.1, on the reverse strand, counting down.
CGAGGCGTTGCGTCGCGACGGCGGCACCAGCCTGGTCCGGCGCCGCCAATACGCCGCCAAGGTATTTGCACATACAGCGCGCTACGATGGCTTGATTGCCGATTGGCTGGGTACCCAGGCCGACACCGGTAGCGGTTCCATGCTCGGGCCAAGCCTGCATCTGTCGCTGAAGCGCAGCCAGAGCCTGCGCTATGGCGAGAACCCGCACCAGTCGGCCGCACTGTACGTGGAGGACGGATTGCCGCCGGGCTGTGTTGCCAGTTCACGCCTGCTGGCTGGCAAACCGATGAGCTACAACAACATCGCCGATGCCGATGCGGCGCTGGAGTGCGTCAAGGCCTTCAGCAAGGTGCCGGCCTGCGTCATCGTCAAGCATGCCAACCCCTGCGGCGTGGCCCTGGCCGACTCGATCGACGCGGCCTATTCCAGCGCCCTGGCCTGCGACAAGACCTCTGCCTTCGGCGGCATCATCGCCTTCAACCGGAGCCTCAGCGGCAGTGCTGCACAGTTGATACTGGACAATCAGTTTGTCGAGGTCGTGATAGCCCCTGATTTTGACGACGAGGCGATAGCCTGCTTTGCCGACAAGCCCAACGTGCGCCTGCTGGCCACGGGCCCATGGCCCGAACATGCGGCCACCCACCGCGACTACAAGCGTATCAGCGGCGGCCTGCTGGTCCAGGATGGCGATCGCGATACCTTGCTGGTGGACGACCTCAAGCTGGTTACAAGCCGGGTACCCGATGCCGAGCAAATGCGCGATCTGCTGTTTGCCTGGCATGTGGCCATGTTCGTCAAGTCCAATGCCATCGTCTACGCACGCGAGGGCCGTACCGTGGGTATTGGCGCCGGCCAGATGAGCCGCGTGGACAGTGCCCGCATCGCTGCAATCAAGGCTGCCGACGCCGGGCTCGACCTTGCCGGCAGCGTGATGGCATCCGATGCCTTTTTCCCCTTCCGGGACAGCATCGACACGGCGGCCGCAGCCGGGGTCCGTGCGGTCATCCAACCCGGTGGCTCACGCCGGGACGAGGAAGTGATCGCCGCAGCCAACGAGCATGACATGGCCATGGTGTTCACCGGAATCCGTCACTTCAGGCACTAGCCATGCTGCGCAGGGTCATAGCCCTGCTGCGCAGGGTCATAGCCCTGCTGCGCAGGTCTATCCCCAAAGACTTTGCTGCGCAAAGTTTTGGGCCCCGGCCTGCCTCCCCACACCCCCATCTGCGGCTTCGCGCAGATCGCCCCCTGACTCAGGGGGCTCGGCAAATCGAGATCTACGTGCGAACCCAAGACTGCTGCGCAAAGTTTGGGCCCCGGCCTGCTTCCCCACGGCCATAGCCCTGCTGCGCAGGTCTATCCCCAAAGACTTTGCTGCGCAAAGTTTTGGGCCCCGGCCTGCTTCCCCACGGCCATAGCCCTGCTGCGCAGGTCTATCCCCAAAGACTTTGCTGCGCAAAGTTTTGGGCCCCGGCCTGCTTCCCCACACCCCCATCCGCGCTACGCGCGGATCGCCCCCTGACTCAGGGGGCTGCGGATACGGGCAAAAATCGAATGAACGCGGTGACCCTGCTGCACGGGAAATTTCGTCATCCTGGGGCCGCCGCAGGCGACGCGGGGAGCGGGCATGGATGACCGCGCGTTGAGGAGCGAGGAAACCCGGGATCCATTTTCAGCCGGTCGCAAAACGCCGCCAGCATGAGCATGCCGGTCAGGATCCGGTTCGATTCCGGATCACGCTGCCCGATGACAGGCGAGAGCCTGATCAGGTGCCGTCGGCCCATGTCCGCGATGCAGCTTGCCCACGGCCAGCCGCACCCACAGCCGCCAGGCCAATCTTATTTTCCCTTCTTGGGCTTGGCGTTGCCCCATTCGTAGAGCGTGTAGTAGACCGGTGCGACCGGAGCCTTTCCCGGCTGCGTGTCCAGGCGACCGTCGCCGTTGATGTCCCGGTAGGTCTGGGTCACGCCCTTCCTGGGAATCACCTTGATCATGTAGATACGGCCGTTGTGGCTGTATTCCTGGACGATGTCATCGCCCTCGCGACGGATGTTCACGTCCGGCGGGCTCTGATCATCGGCAACGTCGCCGCCGGGCAGGGGGTCGTGGACCGGCTTGGCAGCCATCGGTGCAGTCGAAGCCGGGGCCGGCTTGACCCCCGGGTCATTGATCCCTGGCGGCGGCAGTTCAGCGCCCGGCTCGGTCTGCGCATGGACCATCGGCGCAAGCATCAGGCCGCTCAGTGCAAATCCCGCGACGTGCAATACAGTTTGAATTTTCATGTTTGCTTCCTTGAAAGTCGGGCCTGTGTTCACCATAGCAGGCCCGTGAGAGAATGAACCACATGGCCAATCTGACACTTATCGACGGTTCAAGCTACCTGTTCCGTGCGTACCACGCGCTGCCACCCCTCACCAATGCTGACGGCGAGCCCACTGGCGCCCTTTTCGGGGTTTTCAACATGCTGCGCGAGACCCTGGCAGCCAGCCCCGACCACGTCGCCTTTGTCACCGATGCCAGCGGCCCGACCTTCCGCAACGAGCTGTACGCCGAGTACAAGGCAAATCGCCCACCGATGCCGGAGGATTTGCGCAGCCAGGTCGAGCCGATGCTGGAACTTGTCGACGCCCTCGGCCTGCCGGTACTGCGTGTGCCTGGCGTCGAGGCGGACGATGTCATCGGCACCCTGGCTCGCCAGGCCGAAAGTGCCGGCATGGACGTCACCATCTCCACTGGCGACAAGGATTTCGCACAACTGGTCGGCCCGCATATCACCCTGGTAAACACCATGACCGGCAAGCACATGGATACCGACGGGGTGATCGACAAGTTCGGCGTGCCCCCGGAGCAGATCATCGACTACCTGGCACTGGTCGGAGACAAGGTCGACAATGTCCCCGGCGTCAACAAGTGCGGCCCCAAGACCGCCGCCAAGTGGTTGGCCGAATACGGCTCACTGGATGCCATCATGAAGGACGCCGATTCGTTCACAGGCAAGATCGGTGGCTATCTGCGCGATGCCGTGCCACAACTGCCGCTGTCGCGGCAACTGGTGACGATCAAGACCGACGTCGACCTGGATCGCAAACCTCGGGAACTGAAACAGGCCGCCCCGGATACCGACCGCCTGCGCGAGATCTATACCCGCTACGGATTCAAGACGGCACTGGCCGCGCTCGACAACGGCGACGCGCCGGGCAAGGCGGCCGTGAGCAACGACAACGATGCCGGTCCGGAGGCGGACGACAAGACACCGGAGAAGGGCGAGTACGAGCTGGTCACCAGTAAAAAGCAACTGGATGACTGGCTGCAGAAACTGCAAGCGGCCGAGCTGATCGCGTTTGATACCGAAACCACCTCGCTCGACCCGATGCGAGCCGACCTGGTGGGCATTTCCCTGGCCGTGGAGCCCGGCCGCGCCTGCTACATCCCGCTGGCGCACGACTACGAAGGCGTTCCGGAACAACTCGCAGCCGACAGTGTGCTCTCGGTGCTCAAACCGATTCTGCAGGACCCGAATCGTCCCAAACTGGCGCAGCATGGCAAGTACGACATCAATGTGCTTGCACGCCACGGCATTGATGTTGCGGGTTTGCAGCACGACAGCATGCTGGAGTCCTATATCTGGAATGCCACCTCGGGTCGCCACGACATGGACACATTGGCGCTGGGCTACCTGAAGATCGAGACCACCCCCTACGAAGCGGTTGCCGGCAAGGGCGCCAAGCAGATTCCGTTCTCCGAAGTGCCGCTGGAAATCGCCGGCGACTATGCCGCCGAAGATGCCGACATCACCCTGCGCCTGCACAAGGCTCTGTGGCCACGAATCGAAAGCATCGAGAAACTCCGTCAGGTGTATCAGGACATCGAGATGCCACTGGTCGAGGTACTGGCACGCATGGAGCGTACCGGGGTTCTGGTTGATGCCGAAGAACTGGATCGGCAGAGCGAGACGCTGGGCGAGCGCATGCAGGCGATCGAGACCGAGGCGCACGAGCTTGCCGAAGAATCCTTCAACCTGGACTCGACCAAGCAGTTGCGCGAAATCCTGTTCGACAAGCTGGGTTTGTCGGCACAGGTCAAGACGCCCAAGGGTGCGCCATCAACCAACGAGGAAGCTCTGGAAGCGATCGCCAGCGAGCATGAACTGCCGGCCCTGATCCTCGAATACCGCAGCTGTGCCAAATTGCGCTCCACCTATACCAGCAAGCTGCCGCAAATGATCAACCCGGATACCGGTCGCGTCCACACCAGCTACCATCAGGCCGTGGCCGCCACCGGCCGGCTGTCTTCAACCCACCCCAACCTGCAGAATATCCCGGTGCGTACCGAGGCAGGCCGCCGCATTCGCAAGGCCTTCATTGCCCCCGATGGCTGGCGCATCATGGCTGCCGATTACTCGCAAATCGAACTGCGCATCATGGCGCACCTGTCAGGCGATGAAAAACTGCTCGACGCCTTCGCCCACGGCGCCGACATTCACAGCGCCACGGCAGCCGAAGTATTTGGCCTGGCTGCCGACCAGGTCGATCGCGAGCAGCGACGCGCCGCCAAGGCCATCAACTTCGGCCTGATGTACGGCATGAGCGCCTGGGGTCTGGCGCGCAACCTGGGTATCGGTCGCACGGAGGCCCAGGACTACATCGACCGCTACTTCGAGCGTTACCCCGGCGTACACCAGTTCATGGAGCGTACGCGTCGACGCGCGCGACAACTGGGCTACGTGGAAACACTCTACGGCCGGCGCCTGTACCTGAACGAGATCGGTGCCCGCAATCAGGCCCGCCGCGCCGGGGCCGAACGCGCCGCCATCAACGCCCCCATGCAGGGCACGGCTGCCGACATCATCAAGCGCGCCATGCTGGCCGCAGATGCCTGGCTGAGCGGTCGTGAGGACGCACGCATGCTGATGCAGGTGCACGATGAACTTGTTTTCGAAGTTGATGAAGACGGGATTGAAGTGGTGCGCGAAAATGTGTCACGGCTCATGTGCGAGGCTGCGGAACTGTCGGTTCCACTGCTGGTCGATATCGGCGTGGGCGACAACTGGGAACAGGCCCACTGATCCAGCCGCTCCGAGCGCGCATCCAGGGCATGACTTCCGGCACGGTCCGCGATCGTTCGAACGCTCGCAGGTTATTGATTTCAAAGCGCATGAACCGAAAGTAAACCGATCCGACACAGCGCTTTGAACTTTTACCCCACAGTACCCATCTAATGTTTCGGACGCACGCAACGGCGTCCGGCTCACTCACCTCCCTGAGTGGACCCAAGGAGACCGGATCCCTCCCCAGATTCTGGTCTCCCCGCCCCGAGGACTCCCCCCTGGTCCTCGGGGCACCTTTTTTCTTTCGACAAGACTTGCTTGTGACGCGCCACGCGATAAGATCGCAGTTCCCGTCTCATGCAAGGAATCTGCACATGCGCACAACCCTGATCGTTCTCGGAGCCATTGCCCTCGCCTTCGGCATTTGGGTCCTCGTCGCTGGCGGCTCCTATTCCTCCAACGATACCGTGCTCAAGGTTGGCAGCGCCGAGCTCACCGCCAAGACCGACAAGACAATCCCGCAGTGGGCCGGCATCGGTGGTGTGGTGGTTGGCGGCATCCTGGTGATTGGCGGATTCGTCTCCGGTCGCAAGCGCTGACGCTCCGCGTCGCCTGAACGACACCCAGGGGGCGCACGCCGGACTCGGCTTCACCTCTCGCTCAAGCCAAAGCGCTTTCGCGCCCTGCGGGCGCGAAAGCCTTTGATTCATGCGACCGCAGGCCGCCAGCGCCCGGGTTCCCTTGCTCCTTAAAGCGCTGGTCATCCATGATCGCTCCCCGTGTCGCCTGCGGCGCCCCCGGGGATGAGGGGGCCACGAGCAGGCCTGCAGCGTGCGGCATTACAATGGGACCATGGATGTATCCCACCTGCTCGACTCCCTCAATACAGCCCAACGCGAAGCGGTCAGCGCCGAAGCCGGGCACAAGCTGATCCTGGCCGGGGCCGGCTCAGGCAAGACCCGTGTGCTGACGCAGCGGATCGCCTGGCTGGTCGAGGTCGAGCGTGCACCACCCTGGTCAATCCTGGCGGTGACCTTCACCAACAAGGCGGCTGGCGAAATGCGCGCTCGGCTGCAAGGCCTGCTGCCCGACGGCATGCACGGGCTCACGGTCGGCACGTTCCACGGCATCGCCCACCGCCTGCTGCGGCGGCATTGGCGCGAAGCCCGATTGCCGGAGACCTTCCAGATTCTGGACGCCGATGACCAGCGGCGTCTGGTCAAGCGCGTGATCAACGGCCTGGACCTGGACGAAGCCCGCTACCCGCACCGCAAGGCGACCTGGTCCATCAATGCCTGGAAGGACGAGGGCAAGCGACCCGATGCCATCGAAACCCGGGATCACCCGGCGACCCGGGTCATGGTGGATATCTACCGCGCATACGAACAGGCCTGCCAGCGTGCCGGACTGGTGGATTTTGCCGAGTTGCTGCTGCGCGCACACGAGCTGTGGCTCGGTCATGGCGAGCTGCTGAACTACTACCGCCAGCGCTGGCAGCATCTGCTGATCGACGAATTTCAGGATACCAACGCGCTTCAGTACGCCTGGATTCGGGTACTGGCCGGGGATACCGGTCAGGTATTCGCGGTCGGCGACGATGACCAGTCCATTTACGGCTGGCGCGGCGCGCGGGTCGAGAACATGCAGCATTTTCTCAATGACTTTCCGGATGCGAGCACGATTCGCCTGGAGCAGAACTACCGCTCCACCGCCACCATTCTCAAGGCCGCCAACAGCCTGATCGAGCGCAACGGCGAGCGTCTCGGCAAGAACCTGTGGACTGCTGGCGACGAAGGTGATCGTATCGAGCTGTTCACGGCCTGGAACGAACAGGACGAAGCGCGATTCGTTATCGAGCGCATTGCCGAGCACATCGAGGGCGGTGGCCAGGCCAGCGATTGCGCCATCCTGTACCGGTCCAATGCGCAGTCCCGCAATTTCGAGGAGCAACTGATCCAGCGCGACCTGCCCTACCGGGTGTATGGCGGCCAGCGCTACTTCGAACGCGCGGAGATCAAGGACGTGCTGGCCTATCTGCGCCTGGCCGCCAACCGTCATGACGACGCCGCTTTCGAGCGCGCTGTGAACACGCCGCCTCGCGGCATCGGCCAACGCACGCTGGACACATTGCGCCGTCGGGCACGCAGTGGCGACAGCTCGATGTGGGATGCCGCCCTTGCGGAACTTGCAGGCACCACCCTGGCCGGGCGGGCGAAGAATGCGGTGAAGGGCTTCGTGGGGCTGATTGAGGGCATCGGCGAGGTGGTGGCAGGCCTGGAGTCCGAGGACCGGGATTCGGGACCCGGGACCCGGGACCCGGATCAGGTCGATGACACGGTGGATGGATCCGACAGCAGTGACGCCAGTCCAGCAACGGCACCTGATTCGGCAGCCGCCGTCGCCGCGGGACGCGAGTCTCTCACCCTGGCCGAACAGATCGAACACGTCATCGTGACCACCGACCTGCGTGACTATTACGAGCGCGACAGTCGCGGCACCGCCGAAGCGCGCCTGGAGAATATCGACGAACTGGTCAATGTCGCCGACCGCTTTGAAATGACGCCCGAAGACGACGAGGCCGGCTTGTCGGAATTGTCGGCATTCCTGTCGCATGCCGCACTGGAAGCCGGTGAAGGCCAGGGCCGCGACCCATCGAAATGCGTGCAATTGATGACACTGCATTCGGCCAAGGGCCTGGAGTTTCCGCAGGTGTACCTGGTCGGCATGGAGGAAGGGCTTTTCCCCAGTGAGCGCTCCACCAGCGAAGACGGCCGGCTGGAAGAAGAGCGGCGCCTGGCCTATGTTGGCATTACCCGCGCCCGCGAAAACCTGATTGTCAGCCACGCCGAGTCCCGGCGTATCCACGGCACCCAGGTCCTGGCAAGAGCCTCGCGCTTTCTGGACGAGTTACCGGCCGAATTGATCGACGAAATTCGACCTCGTTCGGGTATTCGCCAGCCACGCTATCAGGACGCACTGGCGGGCGCATCGGCCAGCAACGGGCTTGAACTTGGTCAGTCGGTGCAGCATGCCAAATTCGGCAGGGGCACCATTGTCAGTGCCGAAGGCCAGGGTAGCCACGCTCGCGTACAGGTGAACTTCGAGGAACATGGCAGCAAGTGGCTGGTACTGGCCTTTGCCGGCCTGGAAACGCTCTGATTTGACATTCTTTTTTGCTGCGCTGCAGCAACAATTGCTTTATCCTTGCGCACCCCGAGTATTGCAACAAGGTGCAAGCCCATGAGCCTCGACCAGGTCAGCGCCGGCCAGGATGTGCCGTCCGAAATCAATGTGATCATCGAAATCCAGAAGGATGCCGAGCCGGTCAAGTACGAGGTCGACAAGGAGTCGGGAGCGATTTTTGTCGATCGCGTACTGACCACCCCGATGCGCTACCCATGCAATTACGGCTATGTGCCGGGCACACTGGGCGGCGACGGCGACCCGCTGGACGCGCTGGTGCTTCTCCCCCTGCCACTGGTACCCGGTTCGGTGATCCGCTGCCGCCCGCTGGGCATGCTGCAGATGAACGACGAGGCGGGCAGCGACGAAAAGCTGATCGTGGCGCCCATGCCGCGCATCTTTCGCGGCTATGCGCACATCACCGACATCGACGAAGTGCAGGCGCACTGGCGTGACCGCATCGCCCATTTCTTCACCCACTACAAGGATCTGGAGGAAAACAAGTGGGTCCGGGTCGAAGGCTGGGCCAACGCGGCCGCCGCCTGCGACGAAATCCTGGCGGGTGTCGAGCGCTACCGCACGGGAAACGCAGCCTGAAACCAACGCACTGTTTGCTCCAGCTCAGAATCGGTCCTCGCGCTGCTCGCGCGGCAGCGCGTCATCCTGGGACAGCCACGGCAGGGCGTGTTGCCAGTAGATGTGATACCTGGGTGCGATTTCGGCTGCGCGATCAAGGCTGGCAATGCTGACGCAGACATAGCCATCGTCCTCGACCGTGCACAGGGTACTGCCGCAGCTGCCGCAAAAACCCCGCTGCATGCCCGGTGATGAGCGATACCACGACGGTTCCCGGTCAAGCCATTCAAAGCCCGATTTGACGAAGTTGACCCAGGCCGAAACCGGCGCTCCGGTAATCCGTCGGCAGGTCTCGCAATGACAGTAGTGCGGCTTGATCGGCTCGCTGCGTGCCACATAGCGAATGGCGCCGCAGGCACAGCGGCCGTGGTAGTTCTTCATCTATGAAAGTGTCCTGGCAAGCATCATGGGCATGTGTTCCACTCGCGTGCCGACCATGCCCGCTGCCGGCCCGGCTCATCCACGCTTCAGCAGCGCACTGAGATCAATCAGGGCTGCATTGGCGCGCGAGACGTAGTTGGCCATCACCAGTGAGTGGTTGGCGAAGAATCCGAATGGCGCACCGTTGAGCACCACGGGGCTACCCAGTGGATGCTGCGCCTCTTCCAGCTCCCTGATCACCTGATCAAGACTGACGGCGGCGTTCTTCTTTGCCAAAACGGTGGCAAAATCGGTCTGGAAGGCTTTCAGCTGCAACATGAGTGCCCAGGTGTAACCCCGCGCCTCATAGAAATTGTCGTCGACCTTGGTCCACGGCGTCTTCACCCGGGTCACGCCGGCACTGCCGGGCACCGCACCGGGGATGGTCGGCGGCACAGCCGAACTGGATTCGGAAGCCGGCACCTCCAGGCGCATCTGGCCGACGCTGGCCGACAAACGCTGGGACAGCGAGCCCAGGCGCGATGAGGCCAGCTGGAAATAGTCGGCAAGATTGTCGGCACGCGCATAGAACTCGGCCTTGTCGCCCTTGCCGGTCAGATCACCGAGATAGGTGCGCAGGTGCTTGGCACCCTTGCGAAACTGGCTTTCCGAACTGGGCAGCAACCATCGATCATTGGGACTGTTGAGCAGCGGGTCAGCCGCCGCGAGGTCGGGATTTTCCGTGGACTGCGATTGCGAACGACTGAAGTCGTTGCGCATGGCGCGCACCAGGTCCCGCGAGGCGGTCAGCGCACCGAATTCCCAGTTCGGCACATTGTCCATCAATACCCCCGGGGGCAACTTGTCATTGCTGAGATAGCCACCGCGCTTGTCGACCAGGGTATCCACCGTCTCGATCAGCGTGGCCGTGGTGGTGGCGCCAGTGACTTTCGCCTGTGCCGCGGTTGCCGTCTCCTGACGCGCAGCCCGAAGCGGGTCAAAGGGCCGGGGCTCGAGATCCCACCACCACATCAGGCACAGCACGATCAGGACGTACAGGCCGATCAGTGACAATATGGCAAAAAGCAGCGGCCTGGGTCGCCTGCGAAAACGAGCCTGCGGCATGGTGCAGCTCCAATTCCTCTGGTGATTCCAACAGGCTACACCAAATCGCGGGCCATCGCGGTCGCTACCTGCTCTTTTTGCCCGACTTCTTTTTTGCAGCCGTCTTCGTGCGCGCTAATCGGGGTTTGACATGCTCGCTTCTGCACCCCAGCTCTTCCAGCAGGGTCACGATGTCCTCGGCACGCGTTCAGCACCTCGAGCCGCAGCGTCGCTATCGGCACTGCAGACCTGGCACATCTCAAGCTGCTTGATGCGCGCCGGTACGCCTGGAGGATGCCGTGATGTGGCCGGGGAATGGCTTCATTCCTGGCTGCCGTGAAATACCCCCATGCTGGTGCGAGTCGCTCGGGCGCAAGGCTGCGCCGCCGACAAGAACCGGCTCAATCGTCGGTTTGCTGTTGCGCTTCTTCCGACTGCCGCTCGACGGGCTGGTCTTGCGGCGGCCGCGCGAAGACTTCGCGTGCCTTGGCCACGCTTTTCTCGACCAGAGGCAGGGCGATATCCAGGTCCGCGGCATGGTGCTTCCACTTGTCCGGATCGGGCGCACCCAGCGTATAACGCGACAGTGGCAACGGCGATTCCAGCAAGGCGACGGTGCCAGCATGACCCCAACTCGCTTGCGTGCCGGCAAAGGCAAGAGTTGCTGCCGGGCTTGCAGGGCCACCCCCTGCCACGCAGCCAATTGCGCGACGCCATGCTTGGGGGTATTGTGAATGATCAGTGCGATAGCCGGTCGGCGATTGTCGCGCCCGGATACTCAGAGGAACAAGGGGAGATTCAGCATGACCCAGCACCGTTCGAACGACAGCGTGGCCGTACAGCAGACTGCTACACGCCAATTCTCTCCACGGCCGCTGGTTGCAGCCGTGGCCCGGGCCCTGCCCGGCGCCATACTGATGTCAGCCGGTGCACTGCTCTCACCCGCAGTGCTGGCAACCACCTATCCGGTCAGCAACACCAATGACAGCGGCAGTGGCAGTCTTCGTGACGCCCTGAACCAGGCTAACGCCAATCCGGGCGGGGACACTGTCACCTTCGCTTCCAACGTCACCGGCAGTATCGATCTGACGTCCGGCCCGCTTCTCATCAGCGACAGCGTCGATGTGCAGGGCCCGGGCGCGGACATACTCACCGTCGATGCCGGCGGCATCGTGGTTGCTCCGGCTCAGGGCGGCACGACTCAGGGCCAGCCCCCAGCACCGATCTCGGCGAATGTATTTGCGATAGCTCCCTCTGGCGCGGCGACCGTGGCCTCGATTCGATCAGGACAGACCAGCGCCGGGACCGCGCCGCCGTCCATCAACGTTACCTTGTCCGGACTGACCATCACGGGTGGTCACGCCGCTTACGGCGCCGGCATTCTCGCCAACCAGAGCAATCTTGCCGTCAATGATTGTGTGGTCAGCAACAACACAGCCTACTCCGCCGGTGGTGGCATCATGGCCATTGGCAAATACAACACGCTGGATGTTGCCGATTCGGTCATCACCGGAAATGCCGTCACCAAGTACGGCACTTCGGGGCCGCCCGGGGTGGGCGGTGGCGTGATGGCTAGCACCCATGCCGCAACCATCTCGCGCAGCACCCTGTCGAACAATACCGCGCCAGCCGGCGCGGGCATGGCTGCCATCCAGGCCCCAGCCTACCAGTACGGCCCGGTCGGCGACGTGACCATCACCGATTCCACCATTTCCGGCAATCACGCCGTGTCCTCAGGTAGCCAGAGCACCTATGCTGTCGGTGGTGGACTGATCAAAATTGCGGGCAACCTCAACATCGTGAACAGCACCATATCCGACAATATTTCCGATGCGGTGGCCGGCGCCATTGCCGATGGTGCCAAGTACGATGGGAACACCAGTATCCGCAACTCCACCGTGGCGGGAAATCAGGCCGCGCAGAATACGGGCGGCATTGCCGTCAGCTTCTACAACAGTGCATCCGGAACACACCAGATCGTCAACTCCGTGATTGGCGGCAACAGCGCTCCCACGGATCCGGACCTGAGCTCGATCGGCGGCGCAGGGGATATCGGGCTTGCCTTCAGCCTGGTTCAGAACCCGGGTTCGGCCCCGATTTCCGACAATGGGGGCAATATCTTCAACCAGGATCCGATGCTGGGCACACTGACCAACAATGGCGGCCCCACGCTGACGCAGCTGCCACAGGCCGGCAGCCCGCTGATCGACGCCGGCGACCCGGCATTCACGGGTCCGCCCAACAATGACCAGCGCGGCGCCGGCTTCCCGCGCGTGGTCAATGGCACGGTCGATATCGGCGCCACGGAAGCTTCAGGCGCTGCCCCGCCGGTCCCACCGTTTGCGGCGGTACCTGCGCTGGGCGACCCGGGCCGTCTGGGCCTCGGCGCCCTGCTCGGCCTGGCCGGGCTGGCAGTGGCACGGCGGCGCAAACAGGCCGGCATCTCGAATAGCGACTGATTCGGGGCGTAAGCTGCGCTGCGGCCGTGACCCCTCTGCGGTCACGGCCTGTGCCGAGGCAGCCATGATCCGGTGCCTGCCACAGCCAGGGCGCGGCCAAATGCACCCCTGCATGACCGCTTGAGTGTGGTTCGCGGCAGAGCCTGGCCTGGCCCGAAGCCGGTCCAATTGCCTGGGCTCTATTTCGCGCACCCCGTCAGGGATGGGACGATCGGGGCCTGCAGACCGATCGGTGACTAATCGGCAAAAGGCAATGACCTGGCTCGCTTGCGACAACGAGCCTGCGGCATGCTGTAGCACCATGTCCCTTGGTGATTCCACCCGGGGACACCAAATCACGGAGCATCGCGGCACTTACCTGCTGTTTTTGCCCAGCTTCCTTCTTTGGCCGCCTTCTTGCGCGCTGACCAGGGTCTTGCGGGCTCGCCATTGCCCCTCAGCCTCCGTTGCTGGTGACTTCGCCTTGATTGCAGTGAGCCACTCGGGCACCAGGGTGAGCGGCCGAGCAGTTGCGGCCTACTCGTCGGCTTGTGGTTGCGCTGTTTCTGTTTCTGACTGCCGTTCGACCGCCTGGTCTTGCGGCGGCCGCGCGAAGACTTCGCGTGCCTTGGCCACGGTTTTCTCGACCAGAGGCAGGGCGATATCCAGGTCCGCAGCATTGTGCTTCCACTTGTCCGGATCGGGCGCACCCAGCGTGTAGCGCGACAGTGGCAGCGGCGATTCCAGTTGCTGACCCCATTTCAGCCCCAGGAAGCTGCATAGTCGCTCGATCTCCTGCTGCGGCTCATCGATCAGCTCGCTGTAACTGGCTACGCACCACCGATCCGGCGGCAGCTTCTTCAGATCCTCCAGCACGATCTCGACACTGGCGGCCCACTGCAGCGCCACGATCTCCGGCAGCGTCCGCCCGTTCAGATGCTGCCAGCCCGGCACCAGCAGCAGCGACCATGGCGGGCCGTCCCAACCGGGCAGGTTCGGGTAGGTGACAAACCGGCCACTGCGCCAGGCATCGAGCATGCTGCTGATGGTCTCGCGCGGATCACGGTACAGGTACACGAACAGCGAATCGGGAAAGGCTTCGGCAAAGAACGGCACGCGCAGCACGTTCTTGGGTGTCTTTTCCAGCAGACGCAACGTGCCTTTGCCTGGCGGCGGATTGCCATCGCGGTCCCGCAGGCGTTCAACGAAGGCTGCAGCCAAAGCCCGCGCGGTGGCACGATCGGCATCGGCAGCCTCGAGCCGGTTGGACGCCCACTGACGCGCGGCCGGCGACAGCCCCGGGATACTCTCGATCAGCTGGTGGCTCTCGTCGCCGGTGGTCAGCAGGCCCGGGGCCTGCGCCAGCGTCTCGAACAGCAAGGTCGACCCCGAACGCGGCGGGTTGACCACGAACACCGGATGGCGCAGTCGTCGCCTGGGACCGCTTGGCCGGGCGCCACGGGTGCGTGCCTGCCCACTGTCGGCCAGCAGTGCGGCTTCCAGCACCAGGCTGGAAACGGCATTGGGAATAGACACACCATTGCTGAAACGGATATCGGGGTCGATGTTTTCCAGGCTTGAGACCAGCCGCTTGAGCAGTATCCGATAGGTCGGCACCGCCTGCCGGGCATCGCCATTGGCGCCCCACAGCGAGCGCCAGTCCTGGCACAGTGCAGCCAGCGCCATGCGCAGCGGGTGCAGATGCGAGGTATCGACCGCCGGATCACGGTCCATTTCCGCTTCCAGCCAGGCCACGATCGTGGCAAGTTCCCAGGGAGTCATGACTTGCGGCCGATTGTGCTGCTCGAATGCCAGCCTGGGATCCTGGCCTTGATCATACGGCACGGCCTCGGGCGGATTTGCCGCTGCGTTCCCTGCGTTCGGATCCCAGCCGCGAGCAACCATCTGCCAAAAATGCGCCGAGCCCGGCGTATCGATCACCAGGTGGATGCGCGCCGTAGGCTCCGGATTGCGTACCGTATGCGCCCGCCAGGTATCGAAGATCCAACATTCGCCGGTATCCATGTGCACGGACTGGTCGCCGCAATGAAACATCACGTCCGGCGTCGTGACCAGTGGCACGTGCACCCGCACCCGCTCCCACCAGTAGTAGCTGATATCCGCGTGCTGGAGAACCTGGCCCTCGCCCACGATGCGCATCAGCCGACTGCGGCCGATGCTGGAACGGAAGCTCGCCATGACCTGGCGCAGATACGGACATGCCTCCAGCGCGGGCGTGGCCCGCATGGGACCGGCGGTGGCATCGTCGTCGGGATCGCCGTATGCGGCCACCAGCGGCAAGGCGTCGTTGCCCTCGAAACCCTGCGGATGCGGTCGCCACACCGACTCCCCCAGCGCTTCGATTTCCCGGCGCAGTCGCTCTGCGTCGAATCCGATGGGCAATTTCACGAAGGCACTGGCAAGCTGCATGGCTACATTTCATCCCGGATGATGGCGCCAGCATAACCCAATCCCGCTCGCGTGCTGGCGCAGGTAAACGCCATTACCGAGACTGCAGGGTGACATCCCCGGCCATGCAGCCCATTGCGCAAAGACATCACTATGAGTATTCTCTGAGGTCAATGCGATGACCGGTCTGCACTTTGCCGAATTCGGTCGCTCAGCGAATCAAGGGGGAATTCAGCATGACCAAGCACCGGTCGGATGACGCCGTAACCTTGCAGCATGCCGCTGCGCGCCAATTTTCGCCACGACCGCTGGTTGCGGCCGTGACCCGGGCACTGCCCGGCGCCATGCTGCTGTCAGCCGGAGCACTGCTCTCACCGGCGGCACTGGCAGCTACCTATCCGGTCAGCAACAACAATGACAGCGGCAGTGGCAGCCTGCGTGACGCCATCGATCAGGCCAACGCAAACCCCGGTGCTGACATCGTCACCTTCAACTCCAGCGTCACTGGCACCATCAACCTGACCACCACCTCGCTGCTGATCACCGATGACGTCGACATCCAGGGGCCGGGCGCCTCGGTGCTGACCGTCAACGGCAGCGGCATTGTCACGCTAGGGGCGACGCACGCCGGCCACACACATCACGGCAAGGGCGAGCGCAACGGCGGTGGCAATGCCACCCAGGGAGGAGGCTACTACTACGGTGGCGGCACCGGCGGCGTCTTCACCATCGACACCTCGCAAGCGCCGGGTGTGGCAGCCGGAACCGCGACAACGCAGCAGGCACTGGCCAGCTCCACGGTCAGCATCTCCGGACTCACCATAAGCGGCGGCCATGCCACCAACGGCGGCGGCATATTTGGCTACGACACCGACCTCACGGTCAGTCAGTGCGTGGTGAGCGGCAACACGGCCTACGATCACGGCGGCGGCATCTCAATCGCCGGCAAATACGCCAGCCTGCTGGTCACCGACTCCACGGTTACGGGCAACAGGGCCTACTATGGCGGAGGCGTTGCCACCACCCAGTCGGCAATTACCATCCAGCGCAGCACCATCTCGAACAATGTCGCCTTTACCGACGGCGAATACGGCGGTGGCGGCGTACTTGTCCATAACGACAACAACAACATCCTGACTATCACCGACTCGACCATCACCGGCAACCACAGCTACTACAACGCCGGGGGCGTGTTCGTTCGCCACACCGAGGCCCACATCAGCAACAGCACGATCGCGAACAACACCGCCGACGTGTATGGCGGTGGTCTGTATCTGCATGGAGCGTATTCGGGCACGCGCGTTACCAACAGCACCATCACCGGCAATAGAGCCACTGACGACGGCGGCGGCATCAGCCAATCAGCCAATTACTCCTACTCCGGCCTAACGCTCTCGAACACGGTAGTCGCAGGGAATTCCACAAGCAACGGCTCAAATCCGGATGTCATGACAAACTCCTACGGCATCTTCACTGACCACTCGCTGATTCAGGATGCAGGCAGCGCGACGATTGTTGACAACGGCGGCAACATCTTCAACCAGAATCCGATGCTGGGCGCACTGACCAACAATGGCGGCCCCACGCTGACGCAGTTGCCACAGGCCGGCAGCCCGCTGATCGACGCCGGCGATCCGGCATTCACGGGTCCGCCCAACAATGACCAGCGCGGCGCCGGCTTCCCGCGCGTGATCAATGGCACGGTCGATATCGGCGCCACGGAAGCTTCAGGCGCTGCCCCGCCAGTCCCGCCGTTTGCGGCGGTACCTGCGCTGGGCGACCCCGGCCGTCTGGGCCTCGGCGTCCTGCTCGGCCTGGCCGGGCTGGCAGTGGCACGGCGGCGCAAACAGGCCGGCATCTCGAATAGCGCCTGATTCGGGGCGCTCGCTGCACTACGGGCGACGCCCGGAGCGACATCAGCCAAAAAAAAAGACCCCGCGCTGCGCAGGGTCTTTTTTTGCCATGATCGAATTCAGGCCACCTGTTCAGCTCTGGACCGGGCGATAGGCGCGCAAGAACATCTCGACTGCCGCTTCGGCATTTTCCTGCACCTCGGCTTCGAAACGGGAGCAATCCGCCTCCTCGCACCCCACCATGCGCTTGAGGTGCAGATCACCCTTGAGCAGGGCCATGAACTGGGTGGCCGCACGCCCCGTGTCCTCAACGCTGAGCTTGCCCTGACGAGCAAGGCTGGCCAGAAAATCGTCCAGCAGAGCATGCACGCGTTGCGGCCCCTCCTCCCACAACAGCCGCCCCAACTGTGGACCGTGGCCGGAGCGGTCACTGCTGATGGCGCGCCAGATGCCAACCGACTCCTGGCTGGTCATGAGCTGCGCGTGATGGCGGGCAATCGTGAGTAGCGCCTTGTCGACGCTGGTTGTCTCATCAGTCAGATACAGATCATCGGGGAACAGCTCCGTGCAGCGCGCACGTACTGCGGCCCGAAACAGCGTGTCCTTGTCGCCAAAGTGGCTGTACACGGTGAGTTTGGACACCGAGGCCATACTGGCCACGGCATCCATGCTGGTACCGGCATAGCCACGCTCACCAAACAGCTGCTTGGCTGCACTCAGGATGGCGGCGTGTTTCTCCATGTCCTTGGGCCGCCCCGGCCCGGGATGTTTTGCTACAGATGGCATGTCGGAAGTCACGCTTCACATTGCTGCGGAAAGACATTATTATACGCGTTAGTTCATTTATTATCCAATAACGGCCAAGCAATCATGCCCGAACAAGCTGCCCTGTCCGAACTCGTCCTCAGTTGGCCATTCAAGCGTTGCCAGCGGGCGCTGGCGCAATGGCTGGAACAGCACCCCGATGCTCATCTGTCGGTCATGGCGACACGCAAGACCCTGCAGACCCTTCCCCGCAGCGAGTGGCTGCGCTTGATGAAATGGCTTGACTGTCTGCTGTATGCGGCACGCCAGAATGGCGAGATGATGATGAGTGCACGCATCGAGCGCCTGACGACCAGTCTCGGCCACGCTGCACCACCGGCCAATGTCGAGCGCGGGTCGGTAGCCATGACCATGACCGGCGCGGCAGCAAGCCAACACCCGTGACACGCGTCATTCGGCCGTGGTGACTTTCGGCACTACGATATAATTGGTACCTTGACGATCATGGTCACGCAGAAGCCTGCCGCAGATCAGGCGCCCGCCATCGCAAGCCACGCCGCGGAAGTTCGAGCCTGGCTACCATCAGGCCGATTGTCGGCGTGACGAAAGGCAGCATGCGCCATACTGCGCTGGTAACATCCACTTTCAAGGTAGCAGCCCATGACCACCGTCACCCAGCAAGCACATAGCAACATGGTCGACAACCAGATTCGCGGCTGGGATGTTGTGGATATGCGGGTGCTTGACACCCTGGCCGCCATGCCCCGGGAAGCTTTCGTTCCCCCGCAATGGCGTGCCATGGCCTTTGCCGATGTGCCCATTCCGCTGGGCCATGGCGAGACCATGATGAAACCGGTGGTCGAGGGACGCATGCTGCAGGCCTTGCAGTTGCTGCCCGCCGAACAGGTTCTGGAGATCGGTACCGGAAGCGGATTCATTACCGCCTGCCTGGCGCACCTCGCCGGGCATGTGACCAGCCTCGAATTGCGTGACGATTTTGCCCAGCGCGCCAGTACAGTGCTCGCCAGCCAGGGATTGTCCAACATCAGCCTGCACACCGCCGACGCAGTCACGTCATGGCAACCCGATCGCCATTTCGATGCCATCGTGGTAACCGGCGCCGTAGCCGAGATACCCGCTCACTGGCGGGACTGGCTTGCGCCCGAGGGGCGCATGTTCGTGATCCATGGCCGGCAACCCATCATGTGCGCATCCTTGTTGCGCAACTCGCCGTCCGGCCAGATCCGCCGCGAAAGTCTGTTCGATACCAGCCTGCCCTATTTGAGTCATGCCGGCCCCAGGGCCGACTACACCGTGTAACAAAGCAAGCATGTCGCGCGCTTTTTTGCGCATGCCAAGACGCAAGGACCCTTTGCCATGAAAAGCCTGTTCAAACGCCCTTCCCTGCTGAGCATTGCGATGCTCACCGCCATTGCTGCCAGCCCTGGCCTGGCGCACGCCGAAGATCTGCTGCAAGTCTACCAGCAGGCCAGACAGTCCGATCCCGTCCTGGCCCAGGCCGAGGCGCAGAAGCTGGCAACATCGGAGGGCGTCAATCAGGCCCGGGCACAGTTGCTGCCGCAGATTACCGGCAGCTACAGCTACAACCAGAGCCATACCCACAGTTCAAGCAGCCAACCCTACGCCACCGGCAGCGGGGATTTCCAGGTATTTTCCGTGACTTCCAGTTCCGACGACTACGGCACCACGCTGCGCGGGCAGGTCGACCAGACTCTGGTTGATTTCAGCAAGTACGCCAATCTCAAGACCAGCCATTCCCAGGCCGATGCGCAGAACGAGCAATACCGCGCCACCGAGCAAAGCCTGATTGTGCGGGTTGCCCAAGCCTACTTTGATGTGCTGACCGCCAATGACAACCTCAGCTTTGCCAAAGCCGAGGAAAAGGCGCTCAGCAAGCAGCTCGACCAGGCCCAGCAACGTTATGAAGTGGGGCTGTCGGCCATCACCGATGTCAACGAGGCGAAAGCCAACCACGATGCGGCGGTCGCCAATGTCATCAACACCAAGAATGCACTGGATGATGCTCGCGAGGCACTGACGCAGATCACCGGCAAGTCCTTCGGCACACTGGAAACCTTGCGCGAAGACCTGCCCATGAATCCGCCCAGTCCCAATAATCAGAAAGCCTGGGTGGACAAGGCCCTTGCACAGAACCCGCAGGTACTGGCACAGCGCTACCAGGTGGATGCGGCAGAACACAGCATCAGTGCAGCACGGGCCGGACACCTGCCGACCCTGGGCGCTTCGGTGGTCTACAGCCGCAACCCTGGCTGGAGCGATCTCAACTCGGCACGCTACGGCGGCTCGATCCATACCAACTCCAATCGCGAAACCACATCGGTGGGCCTGGTCCTGAATATTCCCATCTTCAGCGGCGGCGCCACCCAGTCGCGCGTGCGCCAGTCGATCTACGAGCGCGATGCAGCCAACGACCTGCTGGAGCAGAATCGTCGCCAGGTGACGCGCGACACCCGCAACGCATTCCGTTCGGTGGTCGCCGGAATCAGCGAGGTCGAGGCGCGCCGTCAGGCTGTGATCTCCGCCAAGAGCGCCCTGGATGCAACGCAAGCCGGTTTCGAGGTCGGTTCACGCAACATCATCGACGTGCTCAACGGACAGCAGCAGCTGTTCCAGGCACGCAGCGCCTACTCCCTGGCCCGCCACAACTTCATCATCAACAAGCTGCTGCTGAAGCAATCTTCCGGTGACATCAACTACAACGACCTCAAGGCAGTCAACGCCCTGCTCGTTACCCCCGACTGATCCCGTGCTGCGTGACCGGGCTGCCCCCGGTCACGCCAGGCCACACCCCCAGCCGCACAGGCAGGCAGCCTCCGCAGCCTCCGCGCTCGTCCGGCGCGGCCGCCTTCAGAAAAGCCCGCACGATGAAACCCTGCCCGGGCAGGATGGGCGCTACCTCGCCGTCTGCGCGTAAACGCGATCAAGTACCTGCATGGTGCGAATGACGGCCCCGCGCTCGCGCTCGAACACCTCGCGCGCGGCCATGCCCATGCGCTGACGACGATCCTCGTCGGCCAGCAGCTCACTGACAGCGCCGCCCAGCCCGCTGGCATCCTTGAGCCGAAGCGCCCCGCCACCCTTCACCAGGGTGCGGGTAATCTCGGCAAAATTGAAGGTAAATGGCCCCACCAGTACCGGCTTGGCCAGGGCCGCCGGCTCGAGCACGTTATGACCACCGATCGGTACCAGCGACCCGGCCACGAACGCTACATCCACGCTGGCAAAGTAGGACATCAGCTCGCCCATGGTATCGATCACGAAGCATTGCATGGCCGCTGCTGGCGCCTTGTCTGCGCTGCGCACACCCAGATTGAAACCAAGATGGCGCCCGGTCTGCTCCACCGCCCGGAACCGCTCGGGATGGCGTGGTGCAATCAGCAGCAGAGCGTCGGGAAAGCGCTTCAGCACTTCCAGGTGCGCCTTGAACATCGACAGCTCCTCGCCCTCATGGGTGCTTGCGGCAATCCACACCGGGCGCGCCAGTCCCCAGGCCTTGCGCATGGCCAGACCATCGGTCAACCAGTGTGCAGGCACGCTCATGTCGAACTTGAGATTACCGGCGATGGTGACGCTTTCAGGCTCAGCACCCAGCAATTCGAAGCGTCGCGCATCGGCATGCGACTGTGCAGCGACTTCGCATGCCCGACGCAGCGCTGACCGCGCCAGCGACCAGACCGGCCGATAGCCGCGCAGCGAACGCTCCGACAGGCGCCCGTTGACGATCACCAGAGGGATCTTGCGTGCGTCGCACTCGAAGTAAAGATTGGGCCAGATTTCAGTTTCCAGAATGACCGCCATGCGCGGCCTGACGCGATCAAGAAAACGACGTACCGACGCGGGCAGATCGTAGGGCAGATAGACATGAAATACCCTGTCACCGAACAATTGCACGACTCGCTCGGAACCGGTCGGAGTGATCGTGGTAACCACGAAGTCACGCCCGGCATGGCGCTCCATCAGTGCCTCGATCAGCGGCACTGCCGCGTTGACTTCTCCCACGGATACCGCGTGGATCCAGATGCTGTCGGAAAATCCGGGCGAGGGAAAGAAGCCGAACCGCTCGCGCCAGCGCGAAAAATAGTCGCGATAGCGCAAACCACGCGACGCCAATCGATACAGAATGATCGGCGTGCCCAGGTACATGATCAGCGTATAAAGAAAGCGTTTCAACACATCAGCTCCATGCAGCAACCTCGCAGTATGCCAGAGCGTGCGCAGCGACTCCGGCAGAACAGCGATAAACCAGCCAGGGAAGCAGACTGGTGCCCGGAGAGCTGACTCCTCACGGCACAATCATGATGGCAAACGATGGTCTCGAACTGTCGGCGGGCCGAGCCAATGGAGTAGGATGCTGCCCAGTGCAAGCAGACGTATCGTCCCATGCCGCAGATCGAAATCCTGGAAACCGACATTACCCAACTGCAGGTGGACGCGATAGTCAATGCAGCCCAGCCTTCACTGCTTGGAGGTGGTGGGGTCGATGGCGCCATCCATGCAGCCGCCGGACCGGAACTGCTGGCGGCCTGCCTGAAACTGCCGGAGAGTGAACCCGGGGTACGTTGCCCGACGGGCCAGGTTCGCATAACGCCGGGATTCGAGTTGCCGGCACTTCATGTCATCCACACCGTCGGGCCTGTCTGGCATGGCGGCACGCACGGCGAGGCGGAACTGCTGGCCAGCTGTTATCGGAATGCGCTGCGTCTGGCAGCCGCCCGGCACCTCGACAGCATCGCCTTCCCGGCCATCAGTTGCGGCGTGTACGGCTATCCGCTTGCTGCTGCCGCCCGCATTGCCGTCGATACCATTCGCCTGCACGCATCCGAACAGCGTCTGCCCGAACGCATCGTGCTGTGTGCCCATGGCGCTGGTGTGAGCCGCGCTCTGCGACAAGCCGTGTCCACTAGCTGAGCCACAGCGACCCGGCCGTCTTCCCGTTGCCTGTCGACCGAGGGGGCACAAGGGCAGGACGACGATCCGACAACTTCACCGCTACCGGTATCGCGGCTATCCGGGCCGGGTATGTTTACAATGATGGTCATCGTGGGCGTGACTAATGGAAACACCAAAGCATGGACCACCTGGACAACTTGCGTGACATTGTGGGCAGCGGGCACGTGCTCACCGGCGCCGACGCCGCACCTTTCCTGACCGACTGGCGCGAACGCTACAGCGGCACGGCACAGGCCGTTGTGCGTGCCGGATCAACCGAGGAGGTCGCCGCTGTGGTGCGCTGCTGTGCCGGGGTTGGCACGCCGATCGTGCCGCAAGGCGGCAACACCGGACTGTGCGGTGGCGCAACGCCGGATGGCTCCGGCAAGGCCATCGTGCTGTCTGTGGCACGGATGAATCGGATTCGCGGCATCGACAGCGACAACGACACGATGGAAGTCGAAGCCGGCTGCGTGCTGCAGAACGTACAGAACGCAGCCAGCGACGGCGGAAGGCTGTTCCCTCTCAGCCTGGCTGCCGAAGGAAGTTGCACCATCGGCGGCAACCTGGCGACCAATGCCGGTGGCACCCAGGTGCTGCGCTACGGCAGCATGCGCGAACTTACCCTGGGGCTGGAAGTGGTGACCGCCAGCGGCGAGATCTGGCATGGCTTGCGCGGGCTGCGCAAGGACAATACCGGCTACAGCCTGCGTGACCTTTTCATCGGCAGCGAAGGCACCCTGGGCATCATCACTGCCGCCACGCTCAAACTGTTTCCGCAACCTGCCGCCCGCTGCACCGCCTTGCTGGCGCTGCATTCAATCGAGCAGGCCGTGGATCTGCTCTCGCTGACGCGCCGCGGATTTGCCGCATCCCTTACCGGCTTCGAACTGATGGCGGGCGACTGCCTGCGCGCAGTGACCGACTGCTTCCCGCAACAGAGCCTGCCCTTCGACAGCGATGCGGCAGAACTGCCCTGGTATGTACTGCTGGAGTTGTCCGACAGCGAAAGCGAGGAGCATGCCCGCCAGCGTTTTGAGACGGTGCTGGGCGAGGCCATCGAGAACGGTTGCGTCGTCGATGCAGTGATTGCCGGCTCCGGGGCACAGAGTAGCGCACTGTGGCATCTTCGCGAGAGCATCCCGATGGCCGAGAAGGAAATGGGCAAGGCCATAAAGCATGACATCTCGATCCCGGTTTCGCGCATCGCCACGTTCGTCGAAAGCACCAATCGGGCACTGCAAGAAGCGTTCCCCGGCATCCGCCACGTGATCTTCGGCCACCTGGGTGACGGCAACCTGCACTACAACGTGGCGCCCGGTGGAAAATGGAGCGAACCCGGGCTGCTGGAACAGCAGAATGCCGTGTATACGCTGGTGCACGACGCCGTACATGCCGCCGAAGGCTCGATCAGCGCCGAACACGGCATTGGCCAGCTCAAGCGGGATGCCATGCGCCGCTACAAGGACCCGGTCGGGCTGGCCATGATGCAGTCGATCAAGCAGGCCCTGGATCCGCAGGGCATCATGAATCCGGGCAAGGTGCTCCCCCGCCAGCCCTGACTTGGCCGAGCCGCAGAACCGGGCCATTCCGAACAAGCTCGCCCGAAGGCATGCCCTACGCTGCCCGCAGCACGAAAGTAGCCGGCATTGGCCGATACCGGTGCCGCATCCAGCACATAGGCGTCTTCTATTGCGACTGACTGCGTGAGACTGGTTGCCGTCAGGCTCACAGTTAGACTCTGCCGGTAGGGCATCGGCCACCACATGTACAACCAACCATTCTGGTCCAGTCCGAACAGAGGTGAACGTGCCTGCACTTCATCATCCGCTGTCACGACAAAGGCGCGATCCAGTGGCAGCGAGAGCACGCTTTGCCCGTCGCTGTCGATATCGAGTCTCGTCTTGCCCCAAGCAGCCGGATCGAGCCGGAAACGCAGGCCTGCCAGCCATCCCTCACCCGATGCCTGCGCCACCACGGCCGTCTGACCGGGCGCGACATTCAGCGAACTCGAGTTCACCGGCAGACCGCGCTGCCAGGGATCCTCGCCCTGGCTGGCCATGAATGCGCGCAGTGCGACGGGATCCGCGGACGCCGCAAAGTCGTCAACTACCTGCCCGGGCGGCAACCGTTGCGCATCGATCTGATACCACAGCAGCGGAGGCTCGATGCCGCTACATGCCCCCGACGAGTCCAGACCACTCACCGCGATGCGCAATCCGCGTGCATAGGGTATCGGTACGTAGCTTGCATAGCCGCCGCTGGCATATCCCGCATCGAACACCAGCGGCGAGGTGAATGGTGGCGTACTACCATCGAAGACCTGGGCTAGGGGCATGTCGATCTGCGGGATATCCACATCCCCAAAATACAGTCTGAGATGCATGCCAGGGTTCAGGCAGGCCGGCGACGGTCCGCCCGTGGTGAGCCAGATCCGCGAGACCACACCAGAGCCGGGATCGTCATAGAGCACGGCATCTTCACCATCACGGTACAGCCACCTATCGGGGAAAGGATTCTGAGCAGGCGGTTCACTGCCGCGGCCACTGCGGTCATAGCGACAATTGTCGCCGCAGAAGCTCGACAACTCGACGCTGATCATGCTGGCGTCAAGACCGGCCATCGCAGCAGGCGATTTCCACAACGCCCAGTCGGGTGGTACCTGGGCAGCCAGCATCACAGGCATGGCCAGCCAGAAAACTGTCAGACAGGCGTCAGACCGTCGAATCCTGCAGCTCATGGCTCTGGGCACCGGCCTCGCCGCGCGAGATGACAACCGCACCGGCAAGATCACCAGTGACATTGAGGGTGGTGCGACACATGTCCAGGAAGCGGTCGACGCCCAGAATCAGGCCGATGCCTTCGGGTGGCACGCCAAACAAGCCCAGGATCATCGCGATCACGGGCAGCGAGCCACCCGGCACGCCGGCCGCGCCGATGCCGCCCAGCACACAGATCAGCAGCACCAGAACCTGTTGCGCAAGGCCCAGGTCGACACCGAAGAACTGGGCCAGAAAAAGCACCGTGATGCCTTCGTACAAGGCAGTGCCATTCATGTTGGCAGTGGCGCCCAGAGTGCACACGAAACGGCTGACCTGGCGGGGCACGCCCAGCTTTTCTTCGGCAGCGCGCAAGGTGGTGGGCAAGGTGGCGCTGCTGGATGAGGTCGACAGCGCGGTCAGCATGGCGGTCTGCGAATCGCGAAAAAATCGCCGCGGACTCATGCCACCAATGAAGCGCACCAGCACAGGAAGCACCACGAAGGTCTGAAGCACCAGCGCCAGCAGCACCACGCCGACATAGCGGCTCAACTGCAGCAGCACGTCGTAGCCCAGACGTGCCGTGAGATTGAACAGGAGCGCCGCCACGGCCCAGGGCGCCAGCCGAATCACCCAATCGATAAGCTTCAGGCTGATTTCATACAGCCCTTCAACGGTGGACACGAAGGTGCGCGTGGAGTCGCTGCGGATCACCGCGGCCGCGATACCCACCATCAGCGAGAAGAACATCAGACCAATCAGATTGCCCTTGGCGGCCGCATCAACCGGATTGCGCGGCACAATGCCCAGCAGCACCTCGCGTATCGACACAGCACCGCGACTGCCGGCAATGTCGGATGCGCGTTCACTGGCCTGCGCCAGCAGCGACTGCCCGACCTCCGGTGGCACGCCCTGTCCCGGCTGCAGCAGATTGGTCAGTACCAGGCCGATGGTGACTGCAATGCCGGTCACCAGCAGGATCCACAGCAGCGTCTTGCCACCGATCCGGCCCAGAGAGCGCGGATCACCGATTTCCACCACGCCCAGGACAAGCGCCGAGAACACCAGTGGCACCACCAGCATGAACAGCAGACGCAGGAACAGTTCGCCCACCGGCTGCGTCACATAGTCCATCAGGATACCCAGCCATTGCGCATCACCAGCCCAGGCCCAGCAGGCCATGCCCGCCACTGTACCAACAATGAAACCGATGGCCATTTGCGTGTGCAGGGCAAGCTTCATGCGCAGCCTCGCTCGGCTGCTGCGACAGATGCGAAATCAGGCATGGACGTATTCCCCGGAAATTTCCCGCTCACAGTCTACATGGATTCTTTCGTCTCTCGCACTTGCCGCCTGACAGCAGAAAAAATCCCGCCCCGGCAAGATCATGGCTGACTGCGGGAGGGGCGATTCGTGCGCAACATGCGGGTGGTCCCGGGACGCACTACCGCCGAGGGTATAGTGGTGGCAGCAGGTCTTCGCCCGACCGTTCTTCATCCTGCCGCCAGGCAAAGCCTCTGGCGAAGGCTTTGCGGACGGCAGCTGGTTGGGGTGGCGTGGTGCGGTCGTCAAAACGCGCCTGTTCCAGCTCCTGCAAGATCTTTTTCTGGGTGTCGTCCGTCAGGTGCGCGGCCAGATCGCCCAGATTTCGGATCACTGGCCGCTCGGCGCGGGCCCAGGCCAGTACGGCCTGCGCCTGGCCGACGGTATCACTGGCAGCGCGAAACTGCTGGCGTGTGCCAGCACTGTTCTCGGAAGCCGATTCGAACCGCGCAGGAGCTGCTATGTGCGCGCGCCGACGCCACCAGAGCACGACCAGAAACAACAACGTCAACAACCAAAGACCTGCCAGCGCCAGCGCCAGCCAGCGCCAGAATCCAGGCTGCGCTGCTGCAACAGCCGGCGCGGCCGCTGAGGACGGCGTCGATGACAGCGATGCCGGACTGTTGCCCGTGCTCACCAACGCCCGCGGCGGCGGCGCAGCCGTGCTGCTGCTCGTGACCGCGGCACCGGCGACTTCCAGGCTGCGCGCAGGTACCGACGCCGTTTCCGGCTTGTCGGTTTGCACGTTCCACCAATCCACGGCCAGAGCCGGTATCTCCAGCGTTCCGGGTCGCGTGGGAACGACGGCAAATTTGCGCACCCGCGTGCCTTCGATCCACTGGCCATCGGCGTCGTTCTGGCCCTGAGACTTGTCCGGATAGATCTCGGCACCGTCAATGGCCGGCAGCGTGGGATCGGGCAGGCTCTCGGAACCGAGACCCAACGCCTTCTCGGTCACTGTCACCGTGATCGGCGTGCCGACACTGGCTTTCCCCGCCTCAGGAAGACCCTGCATGGACAGACTCACTGAGCGCGCGGGCAACCAGGGCCCACTACCGGCAGAGGCCGGTTCGGGCCGCACATCAAGTTCAAGCGCCCGGGATTTCTCCGAGAACGACCGGGCGTTGCCAAAAAAACCGCTGGAACCGGCAATCAGTTGCCCACGAAAGCGGACCGGAGGAATAGTGAGTGTGCCCGGGTCGCGCGGGATCACGGCATAGTCGCGTTCGACCACGCGATACATCTGTCCTGCCTGCTGCGATTGGTACTGATGCTGCTTGCCCAGGGGCTGCAGGTCGGCACTGCTCACGTCCGGATCATCCAGCTTGCCCTGCAGGCTGCCGCCGGCATAGTAGAGCTTGATGCTCAGGTATGCCTGCTGGCCAACATAAAGACTGCGGGGCTCGATGTCGGCACGCAGGAACACGGGGTCACCCGGCGCCCCCGAAGCCCGGCTGTCCGCAGGCAACACGTTCAGGACCAGTGGCTTGCTGCTCTGTCCGTCCACCGTGAATGCCGGAATGGTGATCTTCCCGGTGTGCCGTGGATCAAGCGCCACGGCAAACAGCACGGTCTTGCTGACCTTGCCATTGTCGATGCGTATGCTCTGGTTGCGGCTGGTACCGTGGAGCACGAAATCGGGCACCAGCACGCTGAAGTCCGGGGCCTGGACGGCGACGGCATCCGTGGCCGACACATTGAGCGTAACGGTGTCGCCGAGATGAACGGTGTCACGATCCAGAAAGGCGCGCACCTTGGTGGCCAGAGCCGGCGTGCTTGCCATGAGGCACAGAACGAGCAGGACAATTCGCATCATGAGCCATCTTCCTGTTGTTGTCGCTGCTGGTATTCCAGCATGAACTTGCGCCGCAGCAGGCCGCCGGGGTCATCAGGCACGCGCTCGAGCGATTGGCGCATGGCCGGCGACAAGGCCTTGTCATAGGGGTGTCTGGATGTGCCGAAGCGATGCACTGGGGCACGTTCGGTCTTCTGCAACTGCTTGTCCAGGGCCTTGCGAACCGCCTGCTGCGCGGCCTGTTTTTCGCTTTGCTGGCGTTGTGCCTGCTCGCGACTCAGCGCCTTGGGTGGCGCCTCGCTGGAAAGCGCGGGCGCCGGCATGGTCGATGCCGATGCTTCCGGCTCGCGTGACGAACTTGCGCTCGAGGGCTGTTGCTTGCCCCGTTCTGCCTTGCCGCTCTTTTGTCCTGGCGAGCCGGCTTGATCCTTGCCTGACGGCGCAGCATCGGCCTTGTCCGCAGACTTGTTCTCGTGACCGTTTTCTTGAGTCTTGTTTCCGGAGCCGTTGTTGCTGCCCTGGTCCGGCGATGGCTTCGGTTTGCCCTGCTTGCCACGCTTGCCCTGCTGTCCCGATTGCCCGGAGGAGCCCGATTTCCCGTTCTTCTTGTCCGGCTTCTTGCCCGAAGGATTGCTCGAGGGTTTGCTCTTGTGCTGCCGCGCGAGCCAGTCTGCCACGGCCTTGCGGTTGGCGCGAGCATCGGCCAGGTCGGGGTCCATCTTCAGCGCCCTGTCCCACGCCTGCATCGCCTGCTTGTATTGACCTTGCCGTGCCAGAGCGTTGCCAAGGTTGTATTGCGACTGAGCACTGTGCCCCTTGGCGAATGCACTGGCCGCATTCTTGAAGTCGCCATTGCGGTAGGCCGCAGACCCGCGCAAGCCGTTACTGCGCGCCTGCTTGAGGGCCTGTTCGGGCTTGTTGCTGGCCAGTGCGTGCGCTGCCTGCTGATCGTGATTGCGCCACAGGTCGGACCAGGCAATACCTGCGCGCGCGCGCCCGGTGGGCAGTACCAGTGCGAGCGCCAGAAGCATCAACCAGCCGCGGCGGAATCCCAGCGCTGCCAGGGGTACCAGCAACAACAGCAGTAGCGGTCCCTGATCCCGCCACTGATTGGCCTTGAGCGCCTTGCTCTGGTTCGCGTCTTTGTTCCCGGCATGATGGCTGGCAGCGATCAGGGCCTGCACATCGCCGTCGTCGGCACCCAGATTGCGGTAGGTACCGCCGCCCGCTTTTGCCACCGCCCGCAACTGCGACAATGCCAGGCGCGGAATCACGATATTGCCCTTGTCATCACTGAGAAAACCGCCATCGTCCAGCGCTACCGGTGCGCCCTTGTCCGTGCCCACGCCGAGCACGGAGACGTGGATGCCCTGCTGCAGAGCCTGGCCAGCCGCCGCAATGGCTCGGTCGCCGGCATGATCGGCCACAAGGATCACGTCACCGTGCTCGAAACCGGCCTGATGCAGCAGTTCGACCGCCTTGTTGATGCCTCGATCAGCGCGGTCACCCGCCACCGGCATGACATCCGGTTTCAGTGAAGACAGGAAATTGATCACCGTATCGCTATCGGCGGTAAGCGGGGCCACCACGAAAGCCTGGCCGGCATAGGCCACCAGTGCATTCTGCGCGTCACGGCCAGCTTCCAGCAGGTCGCGGATCTTGAAGCGTGCACGCGCCAGCCGGTCGGGTTTCAGGTCCGTAGCCAGCATGCTGTCGGCCAGCGACAGCACCATCACGCGTGCATTCCGGCTTTGCTCGACGGGAGTTGGCAAACGCTGCCAGGCCGGGCCGGCCAGGGTCACGCATGTCAACAGCCACAACAGCGACAGCAGCCATGGTGACAGACGCCGGGCAGTCCGGCCCGAGGCCATGAGCAACGGCAATAACTCGGCGTCGGCCACACGCTCCAGTCGTTTGCCTGAATCGACTCGACGCAACAACCACCAAAGCAGTACCGGCATCACCAGGATGCCAAGCAACCAGGCCGGCTGCAAGAAGTGGAAGTCATGCAGTGCCGGACTCATGCTGACTGCTCCCGGCGTCCCGGCCAGGTCTGCATTGCCGCTGCCAGCAGGGCCAAAAGCACCGCTGCGAGCAAGGGCCAGCGAAAGAGATCACGATGGCGGCGCAGTGGCCTGGCCTTCTGTTTTACTGGTTCCAGGCGGTCGATGCTGTGCCAGGCCGCCGCCAGCTCGGCGGTGTCGGTTGCGCGATAGAAATGACCGCCTGTGGATTCGGCCAGCTCAGTCAGCGAGCGCACATCCAGGCGCGCACCAGGACCCTGCATCATGCCGCCGAAAATGCTCTGCAGCCCGCCGCCCTCGCCGCCGATACCGATGGTGTAGATGCGCACGCCTGCAGCCTTGGCTATTTTTGCCGCGTCGGTCGGAGCAAGATTGCCGGAGGTATTGACCCCGTCGGTGAGGAGAATCAGCACGCGGGCTTGCGCTGGCAACGGGGCCAGTCGTTTCACGGCCACACCGATGGCATCACCGATTGACGTCTCTCGCCCGGCCAGACCGACCGCGCTGCCGTCAAGCTGTTTGCGAACCGTGGTCAGATCATAGGTCAGCGGCGTGATCAGGTAGGCGTGCGACCCGAACAGGATCAACCCCAGCTCGTCACCCTGGCGGCGATGGATGAAGTCCCCGGCAATGGCGCGGGTGGCGACAAACCGGCTGACCATGCGGCCGCCCAACTGCATGTCGCGATTCTGCATGCTACCGGATATATCGATCGCCAGCATCATGGCACGACCGCTGCGTGGCTGGTCAATGGGCGGCCCCAGTTGCTGCGGCCGGGCCGCCGCACATACCAGCAGCAGCCAGGCCAGCAGCCACAACGGTGACCAGTGGCGCCTGGCAAGACCTGAGCGCGCTTCAAGATTCAAGCCGTGCTGTGGCAGACGCAATGCAGCACGCACCTGGGCAGCGGGCACTAGGCGCCACACCAGCCACGGCAGGGGCAGCACCAGGAACATCCATGGCCAGGCAAAGTCAGGCATCACGCCGCTCCATTGCGGTGTGCAGCCAGTGCCGGCTTTGTTGCAGCAGTGCATTCGCGTCAAAACTGGCATGGCGCCGGTACGGGGCGTTGCCGAGGACGGCCATGGCATCCCCATCCAGGCACGCGGGGGCCAGCCGTTGCAGCTCCTGCTCCCAGGCCCTGCCGCGCAACTGTGCTCCGCCACCGCGCAACAGGCAGACACGACGAACGAGCTTCGACAGTGCTGCGGCCAGTTGCACATGGTCCTTGTCGCGCTCGAACTGCGTCTGGATCTGGGTCAGTTCGGAATCCAGCGCGCGCCTTCTTCTGCGACGCTGCAGGTGCCGCCGCAGCCACCAGATCAGGGCAGCCACTGCAAGCATCAAGGCCGTGGCGAGAAGCCACCATCCCGGTGCCGGGGGCCACCAGGACGGATCGGGCACGTGGATGTCGCGCAAGTCGGGACCGGTTGGGGGCGCAAGGTTCATCGGCGCCCCCCGAGTGTCTCGCGAAAAAGCTGGCGCATGACCTGGTGCAGATCCGAAGTCGTGTCAATCCACACTGGCCGGATGCCGCACTGACGCGCACATTGGTCCAGCTGGCGACGCCCGCGCCCCATCGCCGCCTCAAAGGCATTTCGGGATGCGCGATCATCAAGCTGCAACTGCACCCGTTGACCTTCGCTTTCCACCGCAAGCGTGCGTACCGAAGGCGCCTGCATCTCCAGCGGGTCGGCCACGCCAAGAATCGCGACATCGGCCTTCTGCCGCAGGCGCGCAAGCCGTACCCTCGAATCGACGTCACAACTGAAGCCATCGCTGATCAGCACCAAACGACTACCACTGTGCAGGCAACGCGATGCCTGGTCGAGCGCACTGGACAAGACCTGCTCAGCACTCGAATCGGTGGCAGCGGCATCGACACGAAGCAGGTCCCGCAACAGCGCCAGGACACCCCGGGGTCCTCCGCGCGGCCGAATCCAGCTGGACTGCGGACCAAACACCAGCGCACCGACCCGGTCGCCAGCCGCCGCACTTGTCCACGCAGCCAGTGCCGCTGCACGAATGGCCTGAACCGACTTGAAGCGCTTGCGCGTTCCAAAGCGCATGCTACTGTTCAGATCAAGCAGCACCAGCAGATCGCGCTCGCGCTCCTCGAAAAAAAGCTTGGTATGCGGTTTGCCGGTACGTGCGGTGACCCGCCAGTCCATGACCCGGATATCGTCTCCGGGCTGATAGATGCGCGATTCGGCATAGTCGACCCCACGTGCATGCAGGTGACTCAGATGCTGCCCGGCAGGTGCCGAGCGGGCTCGCACACCGGCGCGCAGACGCGGCACCTGATGACGCAGCGCCAGCAGTTCGTCGAGGCTGGCGTGAGCCAGTCCGTCGCCAGATGGGGTCTCAGGTCGTTTTTGCGTGCCGGTAAAAATCATGCGCGTGAACAAGGCAGGCCAAGGTGATGGTCAGGGTTCGCGGCAACTGGTACGGCGCGTCGGATACCGCTGAGCGCCGCGTAGTGCAAGGGCACAAACCCGCGTATGGCGACGATGCGCTTCGCTGTACTCAGCAGCATCCTGCGCAATTTGAAAGGATTTTCCATGTGCCGATGCCGGCCATCATGGCAAAGCTACCCGCTCCAGCAGCCGGTCGATGATCTGATCGGGGCTGATGCCTTCGGCTTCGGCTTCGTAGCTTGGCAGGACTCGGTGTCGCAGAACGTCATGCACCACCGCATGCACGTCCGCGGGCAAGGCATAGTCGCGACCATCGAGCCAGGCGTGGGCGCGGGTGCAACGGTCCAGTGCAATGCTGCCGCGTGGACTGGCACCCCAGGTGATCCAGCGGGCCAATTCGGCATCGATCACCGCGGCATCGCGACTGGCAAGAACCAATTGCACCATGTACTCGGCCAGTCCATCGGCAACATGCACCCCAAGAACCTCGGTGCGCGCATCGAATACCTGCTGCGGGGCGAGAATGTGATTGCTTCGAACAGGCTGCGTTGCCGGTTCCAGAGCGCGTCGATGCGCAAGTGCGACGATATCGCGCTCCGTGCTCGCCTCGGGATAACCCACGCGCACATGCATGGTGAATCGGTCCAGCTGCGCCTCCGGCAGGGGAAACGTGCCTTCCTGCTCGATCGGATTCTGGGTGGCCATCACCATGAACAACGGCGGCAGCGGCCAGGTACGTCGGCCGATGGTGATCTGCCGCTCGCCCATGGCTTCCAGAAGCGCCGACTGGACCTTGGCCGGGGCACGGTTGACCTCGTCGGCGAGCACGATGTTGTGGAACAGCGGACCCTGCTCGAACTCGAAGCTTGCGGTCTGCGGCCGAAAAATCTCGGTGCCTGTCAGGTCTGCCGGCAGGAGATCCGGCGTGAACTGGATCCGGTGAAAACTGGCCTCGATGCACTCCGCCAGCTTCTTGATGGCGGTGGTCTTGGCCAGCCCGGGCGCCCCTTCGACCAGCAGGTGACCATCGGCCAGCACGACGGTCAGTAGCCGTCGCACCAGGTCCTTCTGGCCCAGGATGGCTCGATTCAGGTGCTCGTTCAGCGCTGCGAAGCGTGATTGCAAGGGTGTCTTCTGTTCAGTGGTAACCGTTTGATCCATGGCTTTTGGACAATGCTGTGACACTGTATCGACCGCAAAAGGCATGAATAGTTTAACGGCTGCCGGAATTGGCGCGAAGCTGTGCGGCACGTGTTACCAAGCGTGGCATGCCGTGACGAGTTCGCGCAATGGCAAACCAGTTGGTGGCCGTTCGCGAAACCGCAAAACGCTGCGGGGGCCGCAAACGCGACCCCCGCAGGCTTGTCCTTCGAGATGTACTTTCCTTGCGGCCGTTGTCAGTTCTTGACCGGGCAACTCAAGGCCGGGCTGAATCCGCCACTGCTGACAGCGCCAGAGCCACCAACCGCAACCGTGTCGCTGCGTGCATCCGTGGCAGTAAAAGTGCATGTTCCAACGACGCCATCATCCGCAACTACCTGGAAGGTCGCATAACCGGACGAGTTCGTCGTGCCCGACGTCGGGTCGACATTCACCCCGCTGTCGCAGCTTGCATTGACGGTAACGTCAGAGGCCGTGCCGCCGCCCTGGGAGTAGGCGGTGACATAGATGGTTGCCGCGTTCTCCGTAATACCCGTATCCGCAGTCCAGGTACAAACCGAACTCGGGGAGGCTGACAGGAAGCTGATCTTGACCAGAATCTCCACCTGGGCCGTGGCGCCGGCGGCGCTGAAGTTCAGCACGCCGCTGTTGCCGGTACCCGTGGTGACCGGCAGCCCGTTGGTCGATACCGCGCCAGTCGTGCAGCCATCGGCACCGGTCACGTTACCCATGACACCGCTCGAGGCCACGCCGTCCACAGAGCCGGTGCCGCCATCAAGCTGGAATGCGAAACTGACCGGGACACCGCGCAAAGGAATCCCCAGCGCATCCGTCAGGCAGGCAGTGACATTGGTCGTGGTATTGCCCGGAATCGGATCCGGGAAGGCCGTCAGCTTCGCTGGCGCAACACCCGGATAGGTCAGGGTCAATGCATCGGTGACGCGATCCGCGCCGGCGCCCTGCGACCAGATGGCCACGGCATGCCCCACCGAGTTGACCGTGTAGGTCAGCTTGGCGCTGGCCACGCCGACATCATTGGTATTGCCGGTAGCCGTGATATTGCCATGCAGTGAGCGACCGATCAGGTAGGGAAGCACGGCGCCATTGTTGACCGAGCTTCCGGTCGTGTCATTGAGATTGAAGCTGGAGGTCGCGTTCAGGCTGGTCTGGCTGTTGACATTGCCGACCGTGAGGGCGCTTTCCAGGTTGGCGTTGCCCTGGACCGCCTTGCCGAACACCACCAGCGCATCGCCGGGCCCGGCGCCACCACCGGCCGTGAGGAATTGTCCCGCCGGCGCCGTGAACAGGTTGCCGCCTTCCTGGGGATTGCCGTCACATCCGGCGATCTGGAAATGATTGGCAGAAGCGACCGAGCCACCATTGCAGTCAGAAATCGAACCCGTGGTTTCAAACGGCCACACCGGTTCATCCACCGAACCGAAGCGGATGGCTGTTCCAGGAAGTACCGGGTTGCCCTGGCGATCGGTTGCCAGCGCGCTGACGGTCAGGCTGAGCGTGGCGTCCGGATCAGGCGGGATCAGGCTGGTGCTGCCCGAGGCAGGTTGGGTATTGCCGGATACCGGGAGCGAGTTGACCGTGATACCGGGTAGCTCGCTGGCAAACACCGGCGAGGTGATTTCCAGACTGTAAAGCTGTCCGTCGGACACCACGATGGTAGTGGTGTTTGTCACCGGGTCAGTGATGCCATTGGCGACGTTGTTGTCGGCACCATCAGCGGTTACCTTGACCGTCACAGGACCTTGAACGCTCCCGGCCTTGAAGGAGGCATGCGCCACGCCCTTGGTGGTGTGCACCTGGACGGTCTGGCCGTTGCCCGAGTCACCGGACAGAGTACCGTTGGTGGCATCCCCCACGATTTCGAACTGCACATTGGCAGCGTCCGTGTCGGGGACTGTCTGGTTGCCGGCATCGGTGACCACCGCGGTGATGAGGCTGCTGCTGCGGCCGCCGGAACTGGCCAGGTAGACGCCGGGATACTGACTGCTGAGATCGATATTCGCCGGGGTCGGGGCGGCAACATTGCCGACAGTGAAGTCCATCGATGCGGACTGGATGGAGAGACCATTCACAGCCGGTGACGTGACCGTCAACTTGGCCGTGCCGGCAGTCTTGTAGGCCGTGACAAACACCGTTGCCTGGCCCGCCACTACGTCAACCGGACCCTGACCCAGGCGATACTGGATCTCGTTGACGTCAGTCGTGGTCGGGTCGTCCAGTGTGGAGAATGTAGCCACCGCCTTTGGACTGATGTCGACGTTGACCGTGGTGGCATCGTTGATCAGGCTGCCGTCTCGGCGGCGCAGCGTGATGGTCACCTCGGTGGTGAACGGGCCACCGGGGCTCGGAAGGGCTCCCAACGAGTTGAGGGGCAGATCCTGGGTCTCTGCGGTGATTGTGATCTTGCCGCTGGCCGGTGGCGTGAATCCGCCGTGGCCATCACCGCCACCGCCACCGCAACTGGCGAGCAGGGCAGTGGCCAGCAGTGGCAGACAGAGCTTGAAAAGGGATTTCATGTGACTTCTCCGAATATTTGTCTTCTTGGCTTTGGCAGCTGGCACTGCCCTGCTCAGTTCAGTTTCTGGTCGAGGATGCGCGGGGTCACGAAGACCAGCAGCTCGGCGTGGTTGCTCTTCTTGCTCTTGTTGCGGAACAAGGCGCCCACACCCGGAATATCGCCCAGGAACGGGACCTTGGTAAGGTTGTCGGTCTTGTTGATTTCGAGAATGCCACCAAGCACCACCGTGGCACCGTTGTCCACCAGCACCGACGTCTGGATCTGGCGGGTATCGATGATCGGGATCTGGCCAGTCGGGCCCTGGTAGTAGCCCGCCAGCGAGTCCTTGTGCACGTTGAGGTTGAGGAACACGCGGCCATCCGCGGTGATGGTCGGCGTGACCTCGAGCTTCAGGGTGACATCCTTGAACTGCACCTGCGGCAAGGCGCCGCCACCGGCACCGCTGGAGGTCACGGTCTGGTAGCCGATCTGCTGACCCTGCGAGATCGTGGCCTGCTGCTGGTTGGCCGTGATCACGCGCGGGCTGGAGATGATTTCACTCTTGCCCTCGGTCTGGGCCGCGCTCAGTTCCAGGTCCAGCAGATAGTCGGCGCCCAGTATGGCCAGACCAAAGCTGCCGGCCTTGGTCGCGGCGGGCAGGTTGACATTGAGGCGATCACCCAGGGAAGGCGTGTTGGTTGGCGTCACCACCGGCAAGCCGCTACCCGTGTTGTTGAAGCGGTTGACCAGCGCCTGATTGACCATGCCGTCAGTGGCATTGAGGCTGCCGCTGGTGGTGATCACATTGCCGTTTTTGTCTTCATAGCCGCCGCTGACACCGAACTTGACCCCGAGATCGCGGGCATAGTCGTCGGTGGCGACCACGATGCGTGATTCGATCAGCACCTGCTCCACCGGCTTGTCGAGCTTGGCCACCAGTGCGCGAACTTGATTGACCTTGTCCGGCGTGTCGTTGACCAGAAGGGTATTGGTTCGCTGGTCGAAGGATACGCTGCCACGTGGCGACAGGAAGCCGCGGGTCTGCGCACCCTTGCCGCCACCGCCACCGCCGCCTTTCATGCTTCCCTCGGTCATCAGCTTGGCGATGTCCGCGGCCTTGCCGTAACTGATCGGTATATAGGCCGAAATCAGTTCTGCATTCTGCTCCTGCTGCTGGCGTGCCTCGGCAATGGCCTGTTCACGATCAGCAATTTCCTTCTGCGGGGCAACCCAGATGACGTTTCCTTCCTTGCGCTTGTCCAGGCCCTTGGCACGCAGCACGATATCCAGTGCCTGATCCCAGGGCACATTGACCAGGCGCAGCGTGACCTGACCGCCGACGCTGTCGGCCACCACAAGATTGAAGTTGGATTCACTGGCAATCAGGTGCAGCACCTGACGCACCGGGATGTCCTGGAAATTGAAGGTCACCCGATCACCGGTGTAGACCGCCTTGGGGCGGCCATCGGCACCAAGTTCCGGCTCTTTTTTCTTCGGCGCTGTCTTGGGCTCGACCGTGACCACGTACTGGGTACCGGTCTGATAGGCGGAGGTCTCGATATTGCCACTGGCGGCGATCTGCATGCTGGCGCCACCAGGAACCGCGCGCGTCTCGATGAAACGCACCGGGGTGGCAAAGTCGGTGACATCCAGATGCTTGGCAAATTTCCCGGGCAGGCGCACCTGGCCAAGGTTCACCTTGATCTGATCGTCCTTGCGCTGCATGTCGGCATTGGCGCCCGGACCGCTGAAATCAATGATGATCTTGCCTGCGCCGTTGTCGCCGCGGCGGAAATCGATATTGCTGACGCTGACATCGCTGGGCGGCGGCGCCTTGGTCGGGTCAGTTGCCGCGTAGGACTGGGAGTTGCCGATGCTCTCCTTGCCATTGGCGACGTCAACGACCAGCGTGTCGCCCTTCACATTGGTGCGATACGTGGCCGGACGGAACAGATCGATAACCACACGCGTGCGTCCGTTGGACGTGACAATGGTCACGCCCGAGGTGGCACCAGTACCGATGTCGACACTGCGATTGGAAACCGTATTGGCTGTATCGGCAAAGTCCAGCGCAATGCGCGGCGGCTTGTCCGTGGTAAAGGCAGTGGGGTTGGGGGCGGCACCATCGAAGTGCAGGCTCAGAGCCACCTTGCCACCCGGCAGAACCTGATAACTGAGGTCTTTCAGGGTGTGCTGGGCATACGCCGGTGCCGCAAGCACGAGCGTGGCTACCAGTAACAGGAGCATGCCGACCCAGCGGGCGTGGACACGGTTGGAGCGCGTGCCATCAAGGCACGCACGCGCATTAGCAGTATTCATGGTTTTGTTCCCCAATGTCCTCATGGGTTTTCTCCACCCAATGCGATGTTGGCCTTGCGCTCCATCCAGCCGCCGTTGCCGTCGGGCACCAGTTCCACCAGCTCGATGTTGTCTTCGGTAATTGAAATGATGTGCCCATAGTTCTGTCCTGCGTAGTTGCCGTCATGGACGCGGTGAATGACGCCGTCCGCGTCTTCCAGCAAAGCCACCGCCTTGGGCCCGGTACCAATGGTGCCGACCATCTTCAAGCTGTCCAGGGCGAACGATTCCAGTGGTTCCTTGACGCGATCCGGGTTGGGGCTTGGCCCCTGCGTGGACGCGGTCTTCTCATCCCTGTTGGCAGGCGAAGCAAACGGATCACGCAGGTCCTGGTCCTGATAAATAAAGGTCTCGAAGGTCTTGACTACTGGCAATGCGGGCAGCGGTGCGCCTTTTCTTGCTTTTTGCTGCGCCACCCACTGCTCGAGATCCGACTTGCCCCCGACACAGCCGGCCATCAACAGGACCGCTGCCGAGAGCAGCGCAACACTGGCAATTCGGGTCGTGTGCGTGTTCACTTGCCACCTCCCCGCTTGTTGTTCTGGGCTTCGGTCTCGTCCTCGTCCAGATAGCGGTAGGTCTTGACGATACCCTGCATCACCAGCTGTCCGGGCGGCCGACCTTTGCTGGCTGAACTGCCGGCCGGCTTCAGGACAACATCATGCATCGTCAGGATCACCACGCGCGGCAGCGAGGCGACGCCGCTGATGAAGGTACCAAACTGGTGGTAAGTACCGGCCATGCGGATGCTGATCGGCTTTTCCGCGTAGAACTCCTTGACCGACTCGGGCCCTGGCTGGAACAGGTCCACCTGCAAGCCCGCCGCCAGTGCCGTTTGCGAGATATCCACCAGCAATGCCGGCATTTCCGTCTTGCTGGGCAGCTGCCTCAACAACTGCTGCAGCATGTCCTGCATCTGCGACAGCTGCTTCTTGAGCGCATCCAGGTTGACCACCTTGGCCTGCTTGTCGGAAAACTCCTTGCGCAACTGCTGCTCGGTGCGCTGGGTCTTGGCCAGTTCGTCCCGCTGGTCGCTGATCTTGAAGTAGTAGATGCCGAATACGATGACGACGAACAGCACGACACAGAAGAACCACTTGATCGACCTGGGCCAGCCGCCGATATTGTTTCGGTCAAGATTGGTCAGTTCATCCCAGAATTTCATGGCGTGCCTCCCGCTGCAGACCCCGACGCCTCGCCGTCAGCCTTTTCATCACTGTCTTCGGGCTTGGTCAGCTTGGTATCCAGGTTGAAAACGAAGGGCAGTGCCGAATCGCCACTCTTGTTCTCGGTCTTGCCGAGGTCGGGGCTGCCGAGCCAGGGCGTTGCGTCAATATTGCGCATGTAGGTAGCGACGCTGGCATTGGACTGTGCGACCCCATCCAGATGCAGATTCTTGCCATTCTGCGCCATGCTGGTCAGGCGCACGCTGTCCGGAATGGTTTTCACCAGCTCGTCGAACAGGTGCACCATTTGCGAGCGGTTGGCCTGCAACTGCTCGATGATCTTCTTGCGTGCAAGCAGGCGGGCACGGGTCTTTTCCAGATCCTTGATTTCCGCAATCTTCACGTCGAGCTGCTTGATCTGCGCCTTGAGGTAGTCGTTGCGGTCTTCCTGGTTGTTGATCCGCGCGCCCATCCAGAAGACGCAGAGCAGCGCCACGGCCAGGGCGACGATGCCGGCCACGCCGAGCATGCCGTAGAACTCGCGCTCGCGCTGTTTGCGTCGCTCTTCGCGCCAGGGTAGTAGGTTGATTCGGGTCATGAGGCAAAACTCCTCAAGGCCAGGCCCGCGGCGATCATCAGGGCCGGTGCGTCCTCGGCCAGGGACTGGGCGGGAATCCGCGAGGCCAGAGACATCTGCGCCAGCGGGTTGGCTACGGCACAGGGCACGCCGAGCTGCTCCTCGACCATCTCCGCAGCGCCGTCAATGGAGGCGCACCCCCCGGCCAGCACCACCTGGTCGACCTTGCTGTACTCGCTGCCGGCAAAGAAGAACTGCAGCAGTCGACTGATCTGCTGGGTCATGGCTTCCTTGAAAGGCTCCAGCGCTTCGGCTTCGTAGGACTCGGGCAAACCACCCTGACGTTTGGCCAGGCCGGCTTCCTCGTAGGAGAGACCGTAGCGGCGCATGATTTCATCGGTGAGCTGCTTGCCGCCGAAGACCTGCTCGCGTGCATAGATGGTGCGCCCGTTCTTGAGCACGATCAGCGTGGTCATGGTGGCGCCAATATCGATCATTGCCACCAGCGCGTCGCGCCCCACCGCCAGTTGATCGGCAATCAGGGCGAATGCGTTCTCCATGGCGAATGCCTCGACGTCCATCACCCGAGCGGTGAGCCCACCCAGATCCAGCGCGGCAACGCGCATGTCGACGTTCTCGGTTCGCGACGCGGCCAACAACACGTTGACCATTTCCGGATTGTCCTTGACCGGACCGATGACCTCGAAGTCCAGGCTGACTTCCTCGATCGGATAGGGAATGTACTGGTTGGCCTCGACTTCGATCTGGCCCTCAAGTTCTTCCTCGGTCAGTTCTGCAGGCATCGGGATCGACTTGGTGATGACCGCGGACCCGGCAACAGCCGCCACCGCGTCCCTGGTTTTTGCACCGCTGCGCGACAGGGCTCGCCGGATGGCATCACCAACAGCCTCGACCTCGACGATGTTTTTCTCCACCACGGCATTGGGCGGCAGGGGCTCCACCGCGAAATGCTCAACGCGATAGCGCGACCCGGACCGACTGAGTTGCAGCAGCTTTACTGCTGTCGAACTGATGTCAACGCCGATTAGCGGTGGTGATTTGGGTGTGAACAGTCCCACAATTTTCCCCTTCCCCACGGGCCCTTACGAGCGGTTTATGCACAAGCACATTAGATATCAAACTTAACAGATAATCAACTATGTTGGAAGTCGGCTGCAAACTTATGAATTCGCAGCGGAATCCCCGCACTGGCTGCGTGCGCTGAAAAAACACGGCAGGTATCGGGGATCCCTAATACAATCTATACTCGGTATGCGCTTGTGCGTACCTTGAACCTCATCACAAACCTGCCCGCCCATGCCCAGATTGAAGCGGATTGTCCGCTATTTGCTCATACTCGCCGTCTCAGGATTCATTCTCGGTGCCGGTGCCCTCGGTATCGCCTACTGGCTCCTTTCGCCCAGAATGCCCGCCGTGGGGGCGCTCAAGAATGTCCAGTTGCAGGTCCCGCTTCGGGTACTGTCGAGCGACGGCAAGCTCATCGCCACCTTTGGCGAGACACGTCGCATCCCGGCCCACATCGACCAGGTACCCGAGCAGCTCAAGCAGGCGGTATTGTCCGCCGAGGATGCCAACTTCTATAGCCATCCCGGCTTTGACTGGCGCGGCATCCTGCGCGCGGTGGTCCATGTGGCGCTGTCCGGCGGCAAGAAGACCCAGGGCGGATCGACCATCACCCAGCAGGTGGCGCGAAGTTTTTTCCTGAGCCCGGAGAAGCTCTATACGCGCAAGCTGCTGGAGATCTTCATCGCCATACGCATGGAGCATCATCTGAGCAAGGATGAAATCCTCGAGCTGTACCTCAACAAGATGTTCATGGGCCACCGCTCCTACGGGGTCGCGGCAGCAGCCGACTACTACTACGGCAAGTCCCTGCAACAATTGTCACTGGCCCAGTGCGCCATGCTGGCATCGCTGTTCCAGTTGCCCTCCGAGGTCAACCCGGTCACCAACCACAAACGTTCGGTGGCGCGCCGCAACTGGGTACTCGGGCAGATGCTGTCCAACCAGTTCATCAGCAAGGCGCAGTACAAGCAGGCCGTGGCCGAGCCTGACCATGCCTTCCCGCATGAGCCACCGACCGAGGTGAATGCGCCGTATCTGGCCGAGATGGTGCGCCGCGCAGCGATCAATACCCTGGGCAACAACGCCCTGACCGACGGCTACGTGGTCACAACCTCGATCAACAGCGAGCGGCAGCACGAGGCGCGCCAGGCAGTCCGCTCGCAACTGATCGCCTACGATCATCGGCATGGTTACCGTGGCCCGCTGGGCCATGTGCAACTTGATAGCCAATCCAGCCTTGCAAGCTACGCCAAGGCGCTGCAGTCCCACGACGAAATCGCGGGCATGGTGCCGGCGCTGGTAACCCAAGTCGACAAGGATGCTGCTTCCCTTTACATCAGGGGCGGCGAAACCACCGTGCTGGGCTTCAATGCCGTGTCATGGGCTCGTCCCTGGCTGAGCCCGGACAGCATGGGTCCGAAACCCAAGCATGTCACCGACGTACTCAAGGCCGGCGACATCGTGCGACTGATGCGCGATGACGAAGGCAATTGGCAATTGGCCGAAATCCCTGCGGCCGAGGCCGCACTGGTATCGCTGGACCCGCACGACGGCGCCATCCAGGCCCTGGTAGGTGGCTTCAGCTTCGCGCGCAGCAAGTTCAACCGCGCCATCGATATTGCCCGTCAGCCCGGGTCGAGCTTCAAGCCGTTCCTCTATTCGGCAGCACTGGAGCACGGATTCACGGCAGCCTCGATCGTCAACGACGCGCCACTGGTGATCCCGGATCCGACGGCACCCGAGGGGCAATGGACGCCATCCAATGACGATGGCAAATTCTCCGGACCCATGCGCGTGCGCATGGCGCTGGTGCAATCGAAGAACCTGGTGTCCGTACGCCTGCTCGATGCCATCGGCATTCACTATGCACGCGAATACGCAACTCGATTCGGCCTGCCGCTGGATGCGCTGCCAAAAAGTCTTTCGCTGGCGCTGGGCACCGCCTCGGTTTCGCCCCTGACCATGGCGCGCGGCTATGCCGTATTCGCCAATGGCGGCTACCTGATCCGGCCATGGTTCATCAGCAACATCACCGACCGCAACGGCACACGCGTTTTCGCCACGCATCCGGTGCAGGCCTGCCGGGATTGCCAGAATGAACAGGCCGTGGTCAGCCCGCCCCAGACAGACGACGCTGGCGGCAATGATCAGCCGCTGCTGCCGCTGCTGCCCGTTGCAAAGACCGACAGCGCGGATACGGCCGTGATGGGTACGGCACCGCGCGTTATCGACGCCGGCAACGCCTTCATCATGGACTCGATGATGCGTGACGTGATCCGTCGCGGTACCGGTCGCCGCGCCCTGGTGCTCAAGCGCCCGGATCTGGCTGGCAAGACCGGCACTACCAACGACCATCGTGACGCATGGTTCTCCGGATTCAACGCCCGGCTGGTCACGACGGCATGGGTCGGCTTTGACGACTTCAGCTCCCTGGGCAAGGGCGAATTCGGTTCACGCGCTGCATTGCCTATCTGGATCGACTACATGGGCGCGGCACTGGGCAACAGCAAACCGGCTCTGCTGCCCAGGCCCGACTCGGTCGTCACCGCGAAAATCAATCCGGGTACGGGCCTGATTGCCAGCCCGGATGATCCCACCGCTGTTGGCGAATATTTCCGCAAGGACGCCCTGCAACGCCTCCAGGCCCGCTCACCCAGCCCGGACG
Organism: uncultured Gammaproteobacteria bacterium; assembly: GCA_963800395.1. Lineage (GTDB taxonomy): Bacteria > Pseudomonadota > Gammaproteobacteria > Xanthomonadales > Rhodanobacteraceae > DASSBG01. Next base: position 32,500 of record CAWDBD010000002.1, on the reverse strand, counting down.
AGCCGAAAAAGAAGAAGAACGCCTACGACATCTTCTGACAGCCGGGATTCGGATCTTCGGCGTAGGGTGCTGCTGAACGAAGTGAAGCGCACCGTCGCAAGCTTCCCGCGGCGGTGCGCTTCGTTCCTCAGCAGCACCCTACGAACAGCGAAGCGCACCATCGGGAGTTGCGCGACGCCCCGCGCAGCGATTCCGTGTCCTCGATTGCCGGCACGCACACATTGTCCTTCCTTCGTCCGAGCTGCTAGGCTCGCAGGCGTGTATGGCTGCCAGGGGATTTCGGACATGACCAGAGGAGTCCACCACAAGATCCATGCACAGGATCGTGCCCAGCGCACACGGCGACGTGTGGCACAGGAAGCGGCCCGCCTGATGAGCGAGCACGGCATCCGCGATTTCCGCCATGCCAAGACCAAGGCGGCCAGCCGATTGGGTGTCGGCGAAGAGCAGGCCTTGCCACGCAACCGCGAAATCGAGCAGGCCCTGCGCGAACACCAGCGTCTGTTCCATCCCGACAGCCAGGCAGCCACGCTGCGCAGCCTGCGGGAAGCGGCCTGCGAAGCCCTGGACTTCTTTGCGCCCTTTCACGCCCGCCTCGTCGGCCCGGTTCTGGCCGGCACCGCAGATCACCACTCGGCGGTTTGCCTGCACCTGTTCAGTGATTCACCCGAGGCCGTACACGGCTTCCTGCGTGATCAGGGCATTCCCTTCAACGAGAGCACGCGGCGACTGCGCATGAAACGGGAGGAATACCGGGACGTGCCGGTACTCGAGATCATGGCCGACGGCACGGCGTTCGACCTGACGGTGTTGCCCACCGTCGCGCAACGTCAGGCGCCGCTCGACAAGATCGATGAAAGGCCGATGCCACGCGCGTCGCTCACTGCGCTGCGAGCCCTGCTGGACGAGGCGGAGGCGGCTCCCATCTTCTGATTCTGGCGCGAGGACCGTTGCACACCCCGTGGGTGCGAAGCATGTTGGCTGCTGGCTAGCCGAGCGAAGCGCCCCTGATTGCCCGGACAGCAGGCAATCAGGGGGCCGTCTGTCGCAGGGCTACCGGTCGAGACCGGTCGCCTGCGAGAATCAGCGCTTGTCGACGACGACGTAGTCGCGCGGGGTGGAACCGGTGTAGACCTGGCGCGGGCGACCAATGCGCGAGCCCGGTGTTTCATGGTGCTCGATCCAATGCGAGATCCAGCCGGCAGTGCGCGCGATGGCGAACATCACGGTGAACATCTCGGTCGGAATGCCCAGTGCCTTGTAGATGATGCCGGAATAGAAGTCGACATTCGGGTACAGCTTGCGCTCGACAAAATAGTCGTCCTTGAGTGCAGCCTCTTCCAGCTTCAGCGCCACATCCAGAAGCGGATCGTCGACACCCAGTTCATCGAGCACCTCGTGGGCCATCTTGCGGATGATCTTGGCGCGGGGATCGAAATTCTTGTAGACGCGATGACCAAAGCCCATGAGGCGGAAATCATCGTTCTTGTCCTTGGCCCGATTGACGGCCTTTTCGACGTCCTTCGGATCGCCGATATTATTGAGCATGGCCAGTACCGCTTCGTTGGCACCACCGTGTGCCGGGCCCCAAAGCGCGGCAATGCCGGCCGCAACCGAGGCGTACGGATTGGCACCAGTCGAGCCGACCAGGCGCACGGTCGAGGTCGAGGCATTCTGTTCGTGATCCGCATGCAGGATGAACAGCAGGTCCAGCGCCTTGGCCGCCACCGGATTGAGTTCCAGAGGCTCGCTGGGCACTTCGAACATCATGTGCAGGAAGCGATCAACGTAGTTGAGGTTGTTGCGCGGGAAGCGGATCGGCCAACCGATCGAGTAGCGATAGCAGGCCGCCGCAATGGTCGGCATCTTGGCGATCAGCCGGATCGCTGCCAGCTTGCGCTGCTCGGGATCGTCGATGCTCAGGTCTTCATGATAGAAGGCCGACAATGATGCAATGGAGCCGCACAGCATGGCCATCGGGTGCGCGTCGTAGCGGAATCCGCGCAGGAAGGTCTTCAGGGACTCGTGCATCATGGTGTGGTGGGTCACCTGATGCTCGAAGGTGCTGAACTCGTCACTGGATGGCAGATCACCGTTCAGAAGCAGGTAGGCCACTTCGAGGAAGCTCGAGTTCTCGGCCAACTGCTCGATCGGATAGCCGCGATACAGCAAAACGCCCTTCTCACCGTCAATGAAGGTGATCGCGCTCCTGGTGCTGGCTGTCGCAGCAAAACCCGGATCAAAGGTGTAATGCCCGGTCTGCTTGTAGAGGCCGGCAATGTCGACGCAGGATGGCCCCATGCTGCCACTGACCAGTGGCAATTCGACGCTTTTGTCGTCTTCGACGGTCAATTTGACGGATGGGTCGGACATTGGAACTCCTGCATTGTGAGTTGGGCCGTGCCTGCAAGAATGACGGGCACAGCAAGACGGCGCTTCACGCATCGCCGGGTCGCCAGATTCGGGGATGGGACGGCGGCATGTGCGCATGCCGGCCCGGGCTGCGGAATCGTGCGTGACGGCCGGTCACGCACGCGCCACGCCGATTGGCGTGGCGCAGCAAGCAATCCTACTTGCCGTAACGACGACGGAATTTGTCGACGCGTCCACCGGCGTCAAGCGTCTTCTGCTTGCCGGTGTAGAAGGGATGCGAATGGCTGGATACGTCCACCTTGATCAGGGGGTATTCATTGCCATCTTCCCACTTGATGGTTTCTTTACTGGACATGGTCGACTGGGTCAGAAAAGAGAAATCCGACGACATGTCCTGAAACACCACCGGCTTGTATTGGGGGTGGATTTCGGGCTTCATCACGCGCTCCGGGTTAAAAGGCTTGAGACAAGAGCGGCATTGTAGCGTGGCGGCCCGGATTCGCGCAAGATGCGGGACTCGGGACTCGGGACTCGGGACTCGGGACTCGGGACTCGGGACTCGGGACTCGGGCTCGGGACTCGGGGCTCGGGGCTCGGGGCTCGGGGCTCGGGGCTCGGGAGTACGGCGTTGGGCGTAGGGTGCTGCTGAGAACTTGTGAAAAAATCGCCATTGCCAGCCCATTGAGTCAAACTACACCGAACGTCATGTACAAGCAGCCCGTGAACGCGCCGCGCGCGAACGCGAACAGCGCATCAGCCAGGCGCTGGAACAGATGCCGAAGATGGAAGCGAGAAAAAAGGCCATACGCAAGCCGCCCGAAAGTGCCCGCGTGTCCACCACCGAACAAGACGCTGGCAGTCGCGCTACTGTTTGCCTTGGCACACAATCTGGCGCGGATGTTTGCACTGCAGGGCGCAGCACTGACCTGACCAACCCTCGCACACGACCTGACACGCGCCTAACCGGCCCATATGCCCCGCCTCAACGGCCTGATCGCAAGCTGCCTGACCTCGATTCACCCACCCCGACACAAAACTCCGTCTCAAACCCACTTGACCGAGGTTACCCACAAATTGGCCCATCGCGCTGCCTGGTTGATCTGAAAAGCGAAAAATTCACAGGCTCTGAGCGCAGCGAAGCGCACCATCCAAAGCCTCACGCCGCGGTACGCTTCGTCCCTCCGCGGCACCCTACACAACAAGCCGCCCCGGAGCGCGGGACGCCCGAGCGCGCGAATCATCGATATGGCTGACGATTGCAGACCGTGGCGTTTTCATCGTACTGGGGCTTGTCAATGAAGTATCTGCTGTACATGGACTCCGCCCACTTGTCCGCGCCCTGCACTTGTGCCACCGAGAAGTCGTTCATGTCCAGTATGGCCTGCAGAAACTGATCCAGATCCTTCGCACTGGACTTGTCAGCACCCAGCCGCTGCAATTTCGTATAGGCGTAGTATTGAATCTGATTTGCTGGCGCCAAGTATTTCAAGAACTCATTTTGATCCAGACCGCTATATGCGCGCGCCAGCCAGGAAACCATATGCCAGTCGCCACTCTTTAGCCCATCACTGGCAAATTTCAGCGCGTGATGCCTGTACTCGCTGATCAATGCGTCATCAATTGCATCTGTTCGATTTGGTAGGAATCGTGCCGAAACGTAGCAAGATTGTGCTCCCGGATCACCCGCAATGGCTGCATCCAGTACTAGCTGATAAACAACAGTTCTCAGGAACTTCCTGTCCACGTCATCGCATATTTCCTTGTTGGCTTCGAGAGTCTGTGAAATTGTGCTCATTGCATTATCATATGAGCCAAGCTCAGACCCGGATGCGGCGACTGACCCGCTTGCAAAATCCGTACTGGCGCCCAACTTACGACTTGCAGCGTCTTTGGCATCCAGATAGTTTTCGCATCTCATTGCATCGTCGTACAACCGCGTCGACGCGGACGCATTGCCATTGGCGGCGGAATCTTTCAGCTCTTCATATGTCTCCCTGAAGGGCCTATTTTCCGCAGGCAGGCTGCTCTCTGTAGGCTCGACTTTCTTCAGGGCTACATATTTTTTCTTTGATAGTTCGCCCTTATCCTGACTCGACATTGACGCAGTCGAAAGCCGTGTTTGGGTAGAATTGGGCTTCCCAGTGTTCGCGATACTGGCATTTTCGTGCGGCACGCGGGGACTGTTTCGCCCGAAATATACTGCAAGGACGCCTGCCAAAAGAACCAACACCGCAACGATGTAAATCATCTTCCGCATATTTTCAGTGCCAAGTTGCTACGTCAATAGCAACTCTCCAGTACCTCAGCGTACGGCAGTTGCGTCGCACAATAGTCACCTCTATCCTCCGCACTTATATGTGCCGGCTGCTTTAGCCGCTCGCATACGCTTGACCGCCATTATCCCGTAGTAGTTTGCAGCATAGTGCTGCACAGCGCCTTGCTGCGAGGGTGCATCGTCTACTCCATTCTGATGAGCCGATTCGTGCCCATACACAAAAAGCGTATACTCTTCCGCCGTCATCGACGTTATGTAATTGTTGGGCGTTGTACCATCATTAAGCGACCCAGTTATTTGGTTACCATGATATCCATGGTATGCGCTTTCGTATAAAGATGAGTGAGTATCTGGGTTATTTTGGCCAGCGTAGACGGTATGACCCGGCGCAGCAACCCAGTTAGACCCGAGATTGAGGAGTGGCGCAATAGAGGTACGAACTTCATTTGTGTCTGAGTTGACATATCGATAAGTCCCGGGACGGGCAAAGGGATGGTGTGGCTGCATACCTAAGTTACCGTAGTGCAAAAGCTGGCACTTCATCTTGCTAGATACGGCTACTCCTGCATTTGTGTTTCCTCCACCACCGCTACCTCCACCACCACCATATGGTTGGGCGGGGTCAGTTTCACCCCCACCTGAACCGCCACCTCCCACGTACTCACAGCCCGTCAACGTCAGCGTCAGTCCACCTCCGCCACCAGGCCAGTCCACCCAAACCGTGTCGTAACCTGCGCACCACCAGCCCCCACCTGCATTGATCATCGCTTGGGCCCGTCCGGGTATTGCCAAGCCAAGCAAAACCACTGCCACTGCCACTGCCACAAGAATACTTCCCCAAGTCTTCATTTGTTATTCCTTTCTTCAGATTTCTTCTTCCCTGAGCACCGGATTCGCAGAAGTAAAAACCGCATCAGGGCCGCAACGCTAAAGCTGCCTTGCTGATGTTGTTGCAAGGTTGCCTTGTCGAAACCACTATAGGGGGGGGGGGTGGCTTCCCTTTCAAGCACCTGATGTGTGCTCTGCTTAGCGGAACAGAAAACTTCTTGGCCTCTGGGGCGAAGGCCTGTCCGGCACCGGCCCCAAAGCCGGCGGCCCGCACTACCTGCCCCGCATGGCCTGCGAGCGCGTGATCACCATCAACACCACCGCCGCCGGCGGCAACGCCTCCCTCCTCACCCTGGGCGCCTGAACCACAGACTGCACCCTTCGCTGCACGCAGGGTGCCGCTGAGAGCTTGTGAAAAAATCGCCATTGCCAGCCCATTGAGTCAAACTACACCGAACGTCATGTACAAGCAGCCCGTGAACGCGCCGCGCGCGAACGCGAACAGCGCATCAGCCAGGCGCTGGAACAGATGCCGAAGATGGAAGCGAGAAAAAAGGCCATACGCAAGCCGCCCGAAAGTGCCCGCGTGTCCACCACCGAACAAGACGCTGGCAGTCGCGCTACTGTTTGCCTTGGCACACAATCTGGCGCGGATGTTTGCACTGCAGGGCGCAGCACTGACCTGACCAACCCTCGCACACGACCTGACACGCGCCTAACCGGCCCATATGCCCCGCCTCAACGGCCTGATCGCAAGCTGCCTGACCTCGATTCACCCACCCCGACACAAAACTCCGTCTCAAACCCACTTGACCGAGGTTACCCACAAATTGGCCCATCGCGCTGCCTGGTTGATCTGAAAAGCGAAAAATTCACAGGCTCTGAGCGCAGCGAAGCGCACCATGCTGGCGCCCGCTCCGCTATGCATGCTTCCTGCGCTCGGCAGCACCCTACCCGGACGCACCCAGCGCTGTGGCGACCAGGCGCGAGAACCGCTCATGATCGAGTTCCATGGCGATGCGGGCATTGGCCACGGCCTCACCGCGATGCTCCCAATCGACCACGGTCATGCCCCGGGTCAGGCTGCCATCCAGCTCCACGGCCACCTTTCGGGTCTCGGCACGCGTCACGATGCCCGGTTCCAGTGCTACCGCCATGGCCAGCGCATCGGCCGCAATCACGCCTCGCCTTTCGCGCTCGGCGTTGTAGCGGCGCGATTTGCCGCTGATCCGGGCAAACAGGTCGGCACGCTTGTCGTCGGCAGCCAGCCAGCGATCAAAGCATGTCTCGTCGAATGCGTGGCGAACCGTCAATTCCCAGTCCACCAGCTCGAAATGCTCGAACGCACCAAACACCACATGCGCGGCCTCCGGATCAAAGCCGACATTGAACTCGGCCGTGCTGCGATGCATGTTGCCATGGCCGTTGACCGCACCGCCCATGACCACCAGCCGCGCCACGCGCGACGCAAAATCCGGATCGAGGCGCACCGCCAGCGCCACATTGGTCAACGGTGCCAGCGCAACCAGGGTCAAACTGCCCGGCTGCTCGCGGGTCATGCGAATCATCGCCAGCGCCGCATGCTCATCGCCCGGCCGGGTGGCCGGAGGCGGAAGATCGATATCACCGAAACCATCGAGGCCATGCACACGCACCGCATCTTCGTCCGCTGCGCGCACCAATGGCTGCCTGCAGCCGGCAAAGACCGGCGTATCGCTGCGCAACAGATCAACCAGGGTGCAGGCATTGCGAACGGTGTGGTCCAGACCGGTATTGCCGGCGGCCACCGACAAGGCACAAACATGGCCATGCTGGTGTGCCATCAGGATAGCCAGCGCATCATCCACGCCGGGGTCGGTATCAATCAGTAGCCTGGGTGTCATGAAATTTGCCGTCTTGCCAGCCGCAATGAATGGGGATGCTGCTTCAGTTCGCTTGTGCCAGTCGGCGCCTGCTGCACCGCACTCGACTCAGGATACAGGTTCACTCAGGCGTTGCCGTAACGCGCGGCGCTGCCGAACCACCGCTGCACCAGGCGATCGGCCAGCTGCGGGTAGTCGTTCAGCATGATCGTGCTGACATGCTGCACGGTCGGGAGCAGGTGGGCATCGCGAACCAGGTCGGCAATACGCAGCTCCATCCGGCCTGTCTGGCGGGTACCGAGCACTTCACCGGGGCCACGCAATTCCAGGTCTTTCTCGGCAATACGAAAGCCGTCATTGGTCTGGCGCATCACCTCCAGGCGCTCGCGCGCCGCGGCCGACAGCGGCGGCTGATACAACAGCACGCAGCTCGACGCCACGCTGCCGCGACCAACCCGCCCGCGCAACTGGTGCAGTTGCGACAAACCGAGCCGCTCGGCGTTGTCGATCACCATCAGGCTGGCATTGGGCACATCCACGCCGACCTCGATCACGGTAGTGGCGACCAGCAGCGCGGTCTTGCCCGTCTTGAAGTCATCCATCACGCGCTGCTTCTCGGCAGGTTTCATGCGCCCGTGAATCAGTACAACATCCAGTCCCGGCAAGGCCTCGACCAGCTCGGCATGCACCTCTTCGGCTGCCTGCGCCGCCAACTGCTCCGAGGCTTCTATCAGGGTACAGACCCAATAGGCCTGGCGGCCCTCGGCGCAGGCCGCACTGATGCGTTCGATGACTTCCTTGCGGCGCTGGCTGGAAATCGCCACCGTGGCCACCGGCGTGCGGCCCGGCGGCAAGGTGTCGATGCTGGATACATCCAGATCAGCGTAGGCACTCATGGCCAGGGTGCGCGGGATCGGTGTCGCGGTGAGGACCAGTTGATGCGGCTGGCGCTCACCGTCGCTGCCCTTTTCGCTGAGACTGAGACGCTGGTGCACGCCGAAGCGGTGCTGTTCATCAATGATCACCAGGCCCAGATCGGCAAACTCGACGCCTTCCTGCATCAGCGCATGCGTGCCGATCACCAGCGGCACGCCCCCGGCTACCGCCGCCAGGGCCGCTGTCCGCGCCTTGCCCTTGACCTTGCCCGACAGCCATGCAATATCCACCCCCAGAGGCTCTAGCCAGGCGCGAAAGCTGTGCAGATGTTGCTCGGCCAGCAGTTCGGTTGGCGCCATCAGGGCCACCTGGCAGCCATTGGCTATGGCGGTCAGGGCTGCAAGCGCGGCCACTACGGTCTTGCCGGAGCCCACGTCGCCTTGCACCAGACGCAACATCGGCACAGCCTGCGCCAGATCCGCGCGGATTTCCTCGTCCACTCGACGCTGCGCAGCCGTCAGTTCGAATGGCAATTGCTCGATCAGGGCAGCATGCAGTTGCCCGCAGTGTGGAAACGAGGGTGCGCTGTGCCGACGCACACGCTGGCGCAACTGCTTCAAACCCAGGTGCTGGCTCAGCAATTCCTCGAACGCCAATCGTTGCTGACCCGGATGCATGCCCGTGGCCAGCAGGGCAAGATCGGTATCGGCTGGCGGCCGGTGGAGGGTCAGCAAGGCTTCACGCAATGAGGTGAGTTTCAGTTGGCTTCGCAGCGCCTGGGGAAGAAGCTCAATCACTGATTCCTCCGGCAGGTTGCGCAGCGATTCTGCCACCAGACGAGCAATGCGTTTTTGACCCAGGCCCTCGGTCGAGGGATAAACCGGCGTCAGGCAGTCCTCGGTCACCGCTGTCGCATTGGGCGCCAGGCGGGAATACTGCGGATGCACCATCTCCAGACCCTGTGCCCCCCAGCGCACTTCACCGAAGCAACGCAGGCGCACGCCGGGTTGCAACTGCATGCTCTGTGAGCGGTTGAAATGGAAAAAGCGCAACAGCACGCTGGCACCCGACTCGTCGCTCAGCACAAGCTTCAATTGTGGTCGGTAGCGAAACCCGCGATCGACGCCATCCACCACGCCGACAATCTGCGCTGCCTGACCCACCTTGAGCGCGCTGATGGGAATGACGCGAGTCCGATCCTCGTAGCGAAGCGGCAGATGGAACCACAGGTCACGCAGCTGTTCGAGCCCCAGCTTGCCCAGCCGCGCTGCAAGCGCCGGACCTACGCCGTCAAGCTCGGTAAGCGCCGCGTCCGCTGCCAGGTAACCGCCACCTGCAGCCATTGATCAGCCGGCCAGTACCATGATGGCGTCCACTTCGACGCGTGCGCCCCTGGGCAAGGCAGCCACCTCGATGGTCGAGCGTGCTGGCCGGTGTTCGGCAAAGGCGCTGGCCATGACGTCATTGACGTCCGCGAAATCGCTCATATCGACCACGTAGATCCCGATCCGCACAATGTCGTCCAGCGAGCCTCCGGCTGCCTCGCATACCGCCTTCATGTTGGCAAACACGCGGCCTGCCTGAGCGCGAATATCGCCATTGACCATCTCGCCGGTTGCCGGATCAAGCGGAATCTGACCGGACAGATAAACGGTATTGCCCGTGCGCACCGCCTGCGAATAGGGGCCGATGGCGGCAGGAGCGTGCTTGCTGTGAATGATCTGCTTTGGCATTGCGGGTATCCGGTGGTTGACTGGGTATCGGGGACTCGGGACTCGGGACTCGGGACTCGGGACTCGGGAGGAAGAATACACGACCGCGTGTGCTTGCCCACACCGAACGCCTGATCGACAAGCCCCATCCCGGCAGGATCTCCTACACCGGGTGCCGATACACGGCACGCACCACCTTGAGGCGGCGCACCTTGCGCATCACGTCGGCCAGGTGCTTGCGGTTGTCCACCTCGATGGTAATCAGAAGGGTCGCGGTCAGCACTTCGCGCCCGGCGTACTCGATGTTCTCGATATTGGATCGGACCTGTGCAATCGCCGCAGCCACTTCGGCCAGGACGCCGGTTTCATTGGCCACCTCCAGCCGCAGCTCGACCTTGTACACGCCTTCCACATCGCGATCCCAGCCCATGCCGATGTAGCGCTCGGCATGCTTGCTCAACTCGGCGGCATTGGGACACTCGACACGATGCACAACGACACCCTTGCCCGAGGACATGTAGCCGAAGATGGCATCACCCGGCACCGGATGGCAGCAGTTGGCAAAGGTGAGCACGCCGCGCTCGCTGCCACTGATAGTGATCTTCTCGCGCTTGCGCTTGCGTTTGCGCTTGCGCCGTGATTCGCTGCTGATCTCGTGCAATTGTCCGGCCACATGGTCCGCCATGCGATTCCCCAGGGCCACATCAGCCAGCAGGTCTTCCAGGCGGCGCAGACGCTGATCCTTCAGGAACTGCTGCAGTACTTTCGGATCGATACTGTCCAGGCTGATCGAAAGCGCGTGCAAGGCACGATCGAGCATGCGATGACCGAACTCCACTGCATCTTCGTGCTGGAGGTGCTTGAGATAGTGCCGAATACCGGTACGTGCCTTGCCGGTGACCACGAACTCCAGCCACTGCGGCTTGGGGTTGGCCTTGTCGGAGGTGGTGATTTCCACCCGCTGACCTGATTCCAGCCGCGTGCGCAGGGGTACCAGCTTGCCGTCCACGCGCGCCATCACGGTGTGGTTGCCGACATCGGTGTGCACGGCGTAGGCAAAATCCAGCGCCGTGGCATTGCGTGGCAAGGACAGGATATCGCCCTTGGGCGTGAACAGATAAACCTCGTCCGGAAACAGATCAATCTTGACGTTTTCCAGAAACTCCAGCGAGCCGCTCTTGCGCGCCTGGCTGTCAACCAGGCCCTCGACCCACTCGCGCGCCCGCGCCTGCGCCGAGTTGCCTGCATTCTCGTCAGTCTTGTAGGCCCAGTGTGCAGCCACGCCCCGTTCGGCCACCGTGTCCATGCTTTCGGTTCGGATCTGCACTTCAATGGGCGCGCCGAAGGGGCCGAACAAAACCGTATGCAAGGACTGGTAGCCGTTGGCCTTGGGAATGGCAATGAAGTCCTTGAAGCGCTTGTCGACCGGCTTGTACAGGCCATGCACGGCACCCAGTGCCGTATAGGCATGGGGCACGTCTGACGTCACAACGCGGAAGCCATAGACATCGGTAACCTGGTCGAAAGTCTTGTTCTCGCTGCGCATCTTCTTGTAGATGCTGTACGGCGACTTGATGCGGCCAATGACACGCGCCTTGATCCCCTCGTCGGCGAGGCGCATGGTAATTTCAGCCTCGATCCGCTCGATGACCTCGCGGCGATTGCCGAGCATGTCGCGAATGCGACCGGCAATAATGCGGTAACGGTCCGGATAGAGATTGCGAAAACCGAGATCCTGGAGCTCTGCCTTGATCAGATTCATGCCCAGGCGCTGGGCAATGGGCGCATAGATTTCCAGGGTTTCGCGCGAGATGCGCCGCCTGGACTCGAGCTGCATGGCACCCAGGGTGCGCATGTTATGCAGGCGATCAGCCAGCTTGATCAGGATGACGCGCAGATCGCGCGCCACGGCCAGCAGCATCTTGCGGAAACTTTCCGCCGTCGCTTCCTGGCGGCTGCCAAAACGCACCTTGTCAAGCTTGGTGACCCCTTCGACCAAATCGGCCACGGTGGTACCGAACTGGTCGGACAGGCCCTCGCGGGTCAGGCCTGTGTCTTCCAGGGTGTCATGCAAAATGGCGGCAACGATCGTCTCCGCATCCATGCCCAGATCCGCCAGAATGGTGGCCACGGCAACCGGATGGGTGATGTAGTCTTCGCCGCTCTGACGTTGCTGCCCGGCATGGGCTTCGGCGCCCACATGATAGGCGCGGCGAACCGCGTGCCTTTGCTCTTCGGCAAAACCACTCAGGCGCCTTTCCAGTTCACGCACACACTCGGGCAGCGACGGATTTTCCGCTACCGGGGTGTTCATGGCCGTACCCGTAACTGTTGCCGGCCTTTCAGGCCGTCGCGCAACCAATGTCTGCAGACATCATCGTTACAGATCGTCGCCGGATTTGGACAGATCTTCATCCACTTCTGCCGCTGCCCATTCCAGCGCTTCGCGCTCCTTGCGCTCGCGCTCGGCGCGGTCAATTTCGTCAATCATGGCCATGTCAATGCGGCGCTCGGCAATCTCGCGCAGCGCCACCACCGTCGGCTTGTCAGCTTCGGGATCCACGGTGGGTTCGGCGCCATTGGCCAACTGGCGCGCGCGCCGGGTCGCCATCATGACCAGCTCGAAACGGTTGTCCACCACTTCAAGGCAATCTTCTACTGTAATACGTGCCATCAGTTCAAAACCTTGGAATACGAAAAATCGGCCACGCACGCAGCCACGTGCGTAGTGTATCCGCGTGACAGGACGGCTGGCAATGACCCGGACTATTGTTCCGAGCTCCGGTCGCGTATCATGGGCGGCTTGCCATTTTACAGCATTCGCCCCGGCCGTGGGGCTCTGGTATTTTGCAAACCGCATGGTACAGTAAAATGGCACGCCCGCGATCGCGCAGAATTTGGAACCTGAACCGATGCATCGCTCGACACCGCAGCAACCGCTCGCACACTGGAAACACTGGATTGCCCTCAGCCTGGTCCTGCTGCTGGCTGGCTGTGCCGTGTCGAAGCCGAGAAACGACGATCCATGGGAAAAATTCAATCGCAAGACCTATGCCTTCAACAATGCCCTGGACAAGGCGGTCATCCGACCGGTCGCGATCGGCTACCGCAAGATCACCAATGATCCGGTGCGCCGCGCCATCAGCGACTTCTTCACCAACCTTCGCATGCCGGTCACCGTTGGCAATGACCTTTTGCAGGGCCGGCCAAAGGGCGCGCTGCAAGCCGGCGGGCGCTTCCTTATCAACCTGACCATCGGCCTTGGCGGCTTTCTGGATCCGGCCAGCGGTATCGGGCTGCCGCTTGAGAAGAACGATTTCGGCGTCACCCTGGCACACTGGGGTGTTCCTGACGGGCCCTATCTGGTGTTGCCGCTGTTTGGCCCGACCAGTACCCGCGACTTCTGGAAGATTCCAGTCGACGGATACTTCTTTGACCCCTTGACCATTTACGCTGACAACCACAATCTGCGCTACCACGCGCAGCTGGCGCCCCAGTTCCTGTACCTGGTCAACCTGCGCTCACGGGCCATCGACGCCGAAAGCTTCCTGAAGTCTGCATACGATCCCTACGTTTTCGTACGTGACGCCTTCCGTCAGCAGCGCCTCTACAAAATCTACTATGGCAATCCACCGGCCGACGTCATCGAGCACATGCAGGGTCTGGACGACAAGAACTTCGATCCGGAGCAGCTGCTCGAGGAGCAGCAGAGCTGGGAAAAGAAACAGAGCAAAAAGGCAGCGGCGAAGAGCGACGACAAGAAGTCCAACCCGCCACGCTGAGTTCCCTCAGCGCAGCCCCGTCTGCCCACCCGCAGGGAACGGCGCGCCGTAATGGCGTGCCGAACACATTCTGATCCGACGCAGCGAACGCCGTATCGTCATGGCTGCCGCGGGCCTACGGCAGCAGCCACTTTTCCGCATCGCTTACACGAGCCAGGTCGCGCAGCGAATCAGGCGCATTTCGAATGGCAAGCTGCGGCTGCAGCTCACGGCCGCAGGCCAGAAGAGCCAGCACGCACGCAAGCCCGGCGCTATCGGCACGCTGCACCGCCGCCAGATCCAGCACGGTGGGCCGTGCCGCGAGAATCCTGGCCTTCCCTTCGCGCCAGGCGGCGGCAACGCTGGCAAAGGTCAACGGCCCGGACATGGCCAATACCCCGCCCTCGCGCGATTCAAACGCGGCCTGCTGGTCGCTCAACTGGCCGAATCCTTTTCCATCGACTTGAGCACCTTGTCGCCCTGGGTTTCCAGGCGCGCAATCAGCTTGTTCAGACCTTCCTTGCGGATCTCGGCATCGACCTGATTGCGGTAATTGGTGATATACGAGATGCCTTCGATGATCACATCGTAGGCCTTCCAGTCTCCGGCGCGAGTCTTGCGGAACGCATAGTCGACCGAGATGGTCTTGCCGTCATTGAGAACCACACGGGTGCGCACGATGCTGCGCCGTCTGTCCAGATCACCCTTGTACGGCAGAACCTTGACGCTGCCCTTGGTGTAGTTCAGCAGGCCTTCGGCATAACGGTGGGTAATGGAGTTGTAGAAGGCCTTGGCAAAGCGCTCCCGCTGCTCAGGCGTGGCTTCACGGGCGTGCCGGCCCAGGACCAGAATCGACGCATAATCAACGTCAAAATGCGGCAACAGGATCGAATCGATCACGCTGATCAGCTTGTCGCGGTCGTCCTTCAACTCCTCGCGATGTCCGGCGATCTTGTCCGTCAGCTGGTCGGCAATGTCCTGCACGACCTTCTGCGGGGTTGCAACCGAGGCCACCGCAGCCGGCTGATCGGGGGCCGCCAGTGCCACCGGTCCGGCAACAAGAGCCGCCATCAGCACCAGTGCTGCGCGTATGAGCGTTGCTTGCATCTTTGGGATCTCCTGAAAAAGGGTTCTATTTCTTGTTGTCGGACGGTTTGTCGTTGACCAGGAACTTGCCAATCAGATCTTCAAGCTGCATGGCCGACTGGGTCAGAATCAGCTGATCGCCATCGCGAAGCATCTCGGGCGATCCACCCGGTTGCAAGCCAACGTACTGGTCACCCAATAAACCACTCGTGAATATGGCGGCACCCGAATCATCGGGAATCTGGTCATAACGGGTGTCGATGCCCAGAGTCACCAGGGCATCGAGCTTCTCCGGCTCCAGCTGGATTGCTTCCACGGAGCCGATGCGAACACCGGCAATCTTCACCGGCGCACGCAGCTTGAGCTGGCCGATATTGGTGAAGTGAGCCTTCAGCGCGTAGGTATCACCCTGACTGTAATTGGCCAGGGAAGTGGTCTGGGTGGCCAGATAGGCCAACGCGGCAAAGCCCAGCAGAATGAACAGGCCGGCGCCAATGGCATAGGACGATCTGGGTTGACTCACGGCGAGATCCTCTCGATGAATGGTTGCAAAACGGGCATGATGAATTTCATGACGGCGACATCAGGTGGCGCTTACATCAGGAAGGCAGTCATGACGAAATCCAGTGCCAGCACCACAATGGATGAAAACACCACCGTACGCGTGGTGGCGTTGGCCACCCCCTCGCTGGTGGGCGGCGCGGCATATCCCTGATAGACCGAAATCAGCGTGACCACGGCGCCAAAAGCCAGGCTCTTCCAGACGCCATTGACCACGTCAGTCCACACATCAACGCTACCGGTCATGTTTGACCAGAAAGTACCACTGTCTATGCCGAGCCAGGTTACGCCGACCAGGTAACCGCCGAGCACGCCCATGGCGTTGAACACGCAAGCCAGCAGCGGCATTGCGATCAGGCCAGCCAGAAAACGCGGAGCCACGACATAGGCCATCGGATCGACCGCCATCATTTCCATGGCATCAAGCTGGTCGGTGGCACGCATGAGGCCTATTTCGGCTGTGATTGCGGTACCGGCGCGGCCGGCAAAAAGCAGTGCCGTCACCACGGGCCCAAGCTCCCGGAACAGGCTCAGAGCCACCACAGAGCCCAGGGCTGCGGTGCCGCCAAAGATCGACAGCACGTAATAGAGCTGCAAACCCAGCACCATGCCCACGAAAAGGCCGCTGGTCATGATGATGATCAGGCTCATGGCACCGACGAACCATATTTGTCGCACGGTTTCGCGCAAGTAGCGCAGGCTGCGCGGGATCGCTCCCAGCACCGACAGGGCGAACAGGCCGCATGAACCGACCTCGGCCAGCGACCGGGCAAGCGGACCGAATACGCGAGGTCTGTTCATTCACCTTCCCCGGCCAGGCCCAGCTCGGTCGCATAGTCGCCAGCGGGGTAATGAAACGGCACGGGTCCGTCGGCTTCGCCGCCGAAGAACTGCCGTGTCCAGGGCGAGCCATCTTCGGCCAGATGAGCCGGATCACCGTCGGCAACCACCTTGCCCTGGGCAATGAGGAACACATGATCGGCGGCTTCACGCACGGCGGCCAGCTCGTGGGCTACCAGTACCGAGGTGATGCCGAGGGTCTGGTTGAGCGTATGGATCAGGCGCAAGACCTGATTCAGGGCGATGGGATCCAGGCCCACGAACGGCTCGTCATAGAGAATGAGCATCGGATCGAAGACAATCGCACGGGCCAGCGCCACACGCCGCGCCATGCCGCCGGAAAGCTCGCTCGGCATCAGCCGCGCAGCCCCGCGCAAACCTACCGCCTGCAACTTCATCAGGACAATGTTGCGCACCAGCACCTCGGGCAATTTGGCATGCTGACGAAGCGGAAAGGCCACATTCTCGAACACGTCGTAGTCGGTCAGCAGGGCCGAGTTCTGGAACAGGTAGCCAATCCGCTCGCGCAGACGGTACAGTCCGCTGCGATCCAGGCTGGCGACTGACTGCCCCTGCACCTGCACTTCACCGGCGTCGCCATTCAGCTGGCCGGTGATGTGCCGCAACAGGGTCGTCTTGCCTGTTCCGCTGGGGCCCATGATGGCCGTGACCTTGCCGCGGGGAATGTCCAGGTTCATCTGGTCGAAGATCTGCTTGTTACCCAGGCGGGTACTCAGGTTGCGGATCCTGATCAGGGGGTCGTTGGCGTTGGTGTCAGGCATAAGCTGGTTACGATAGCCGACAGTACGGCTGCGTGGAAGCGGTGATGGGATATTCCGCAACATGGCGCCTGATCATTCGAGCATCCCCATGCATACCCGGGCGACGAGTATTCAGACGTTCAGTCATGGCTTTGCCCTGGTGTCCGGTCCGCTGGCTACGCGCCGGTATCCAGCAACTCGGCGATCAGTGCCTTGTGCCGCTGACTCTGCACGGAAGCACGACAGCGCACCGCGTTGACGATGGCCTGCATCTCCCCCAGGGCCTTGTCGAAATCATCGTTGACCACGATGAAATCGAATTCATGGGCATGGGCAATATCGGCGCGAGAGTCTTGCAGACGTCGCTCGATCGCTTCCTCGCTGTCCGATGCACGGCTGCGCAAACGCCGTTCAAGCTCGGCACGCGACGGCGGCAGAATGAATATGCTCCGGCAATCGGGCACTTTCTTCCTGACCTGTCTCGCGCCTTGCCAGTCGATCTCCAGCAGCACATCGCCGCCCTGCTCCAGCATCGGCGCCACTGAGGTCACCGAGGTGCCCTTCATGTCGCCGTGGACAACCGCGTATTCGAAAAATTGACCGGCGGCAATCATCGCATCGAATTGATCACGCGATACGAAATGATAGTGATTGCCCTCGCTCTCACTGGCGCGCGGCGCACGCGTGGTGTGGGATATCGACAGGCTGATGCCTGGCTCACGCTCAAGCAGGGCATTAACCAAAGTCGACTTGCCCGCCCCGGAGGGGGCGGCGACCACAAAAAGCGTACCGGTTTCTGGCGTGGATTCACTCATTCGATGTTCTGCACCTGTTCTCGCATCTGCTCAATCAGTACTTTCAATTCCACGGCCGCCTGGGTACTGCGCGTATCCACCGCCTTGGAACCCAGGGTATTGGCTTCGCGATTGAATTCCTGCATCAGGAAATCCAGCCGCCGGCCAACCGGCTCGTCCAGATCCAGCACCCTATGTGCCTCGGCCACATGCGTATCCAGCCGATCCAGCTCCTCGTCGACATCGGCACGGGTCACCTGCATCACCAGTTCCTGCTCCAGCCGGCCCGGATCAGCGGGCTGCGCCAGATCCGCCAGGCGCGACTGCAAACGCTGTCGCAGCGCATCCCGGATCTCCGGCATCAGGCCACGCAACACGCGGGTCTGGCTGGCGATACCGTCAAGCCGTTCCCGCAGCATGTCGGCGAGCCGGCTGCCCTCGCGCTCGCGACTGGCAGTCAGCGTACCGAGGGCCTCGTCCAGGACCGCCAGCAAGGCTGACTGAAGCGCATCGCGGTCCAGTTCAGGCTGACGCAGTACACCAGGATAACGCAGCAATTCGGTGGTCTGGACCTGCGCACCGGCAAAGCGTTGCCGTATCTGCTCATGCAGATCTCCCAGATGACCCAGGAACTCGGTATCCACCTCCAGCCCTTGGGCGTGGCTGTCACCACGCAAGCGCACACTGACATCAACCTTGCCGCGCGCCAGTCGATCCGCGATGCGCTCGCGAAGCAGCGGCTCGAAGACCCGCAGTTCCTCGGGCAAGCGCAGGGTCGTCTCCAGATAGCGGTGATTGACCGAGCGCAATTCGCACGACAGCGTGCCCAGGTCACTGGCGCCCTCGGCACTGGCAAAAGCGGTCATGCTGCGGATCATTGCGGGGCACCGGCAGGGGAAAAGACGTCAATGGTAAACTTTCCCGCCCATTCGTGCCTAATTTCATCATGAGCCAACAGCAACGCCCCAGTGGACGCGCACCCGATCAATTGCGCGACATCACCATCCAGCGCCACTTCACCCGTCACGCCGAGGGCTCGGTACTGATCAGTGCCGGCGAAACCCGTGTGCTGTGCACAGCCAGTATCGAGGACCGCGTGCCGCCATGGCTGCGCGGCAAGGGCGAGGGCTGGGTGACGGCCGAATACGGCATGTTGCCGCGCGCTACTGGCAGCCGCACGCAGCGCGAGGCCACGCGCGGCAAACAGGGTGGCCGCACCCTGGAAATCCAGCGGCTGATTGGCCGCAGCCTGCGCGCCTGCGTCAATCGCAAGGCACTGGGCGAGCGCGTCATCACGCTCGACTGCGACGTCCTCCAGGCCGACGGCGGCACCCGCACCGCGTCGATCACCGGCGCCTACGTGGCTCTGGTCGATGCCGTCAACTGGCTGATGAAGCGCCAGCAGCTGAAGCGCAACCCCGTCATCGGCTCGGTCGCCGCCGTGTCGGTGGGCGTCTGGAACGGACAACCGGTGCTTGATCTCGACTATGCCGAAGACTCGAGTTGCGACACCGACATGAACGTGGTCATGAACGACGGCGGTGGCTTCATCGAGATCCAGGGCACCGCCGAAGGGCACGCCTTTCGCCGGGACGAAATGCAGGCGATGATGGACCTGGCCGAGAAGGGCGTGGGCGAACTGATCGAGGCGCAGCGAGCGGCGCTGGCGGAGTAGTACTGGGACTCGGGACTCGGGACTCGGGACTCGGGACTCGGGACTCGGGACTCGGGCAAGAGGATAAAACACAGATCATGTTCCACACCTCCAACACGCTGGTCCTGGCCAGCGGCAATGCCGGCAAGCTGAAGGAATTGCGCGAACTGCTGCGCGATCGCGGCATCGAGCTGATTGCGCAGGGCGCGCTCGGCGTCGGCGATGCCGAGGAAACCGGCTCGACATTCGTCGAGAACGCCATTCTCAAGGCACGTTATGCATCGCGCGCGACAGGACTGCCTTCGCTGGCTGACGACTCGGGCCTGTGCGTGAACGCGCTGAACGGCGCGCCGGGACTCTACTCGGCCCGTTACGCAGGCAGCCACGGTGACCACACTGCCAACAAGAGAAAACTGCTGAGTGAGCTGAACGGAATAGCCGACGAGCAGCGCTGTGCTTTTTTCATCTGCGTACTTGCGCTGCTTCGTCATGCCGATGACCCGGCGCCGCTGGTGACCGAGGGCCGCTGGCACGGGCGCATACTGCATGCGGAACGGGGTAACGGTGGCTTTGGCTATGACCCCCTGTTCCAGCCTGATGGCAGCAAGCTTAGCGCCGCCGAGCTCGACAGCGATCTGAAGAACCGCATCAGCCATCGCGGCCAGGCCCTTGCCGCGCTTGCCGAGCGCCTGGAAACGGACACATGGCTGCCGTGAGCGCTCCCGCGGGCGACAAGGTTGCCCTGCCTGACCGGCTCGGCCCGATCCCGCTGGCGCTGTACGTGCACATGCCCTGGTGCGTGCGCAAGTGCCCCTATTGCGACTTCAACTCGCACGGCGTGCGCGGGCAACCGCCGTATGCGGGGTATGTGGATGCCCTGCTGGCCGACCTCGACGCGGATCTGGCCGATTTCGGCACGGCCGCATCCGGGCGCGAGATCGTCAGCATCTTCTTCGGCGGCGGCACGCCCAGCCTTTTCGATGGCGCGCAGATCACGCGCCTTCTCGAAGGCGTGCGCTCGCGCCTGGCCCTGGCCGACGACTGCGAGATCACGCTCGAGACCAATCCCGGCACGGTAGAGCACGGTCACTTCGACGGCTACCGCGAGGCCGGCGTCAACCGCCTGTCGTTTGGCGTGCAGAGTTTCGACGACGCCATGCTCGGGCGGCTGGGCCGGATCCACTCCGCCCGCGAGGCAGAACAGGCCTTCGGACAGGCGCGCGAGGCCGGCTTCGACAACATCAATCTGGACCTGATGTACGCGCTGCCGAGGCAGGATCTGGCGGGCGCGCTGGGTGATATCGAACGTGCCATGGCGCTGGCACCCGAACACATCTCCCACTACCAGCTGACGCTGGAGCCAGGGACTGCCTTTGCCAACCGGCCGCCAGCCGGGCTGCCGGAAGACGACGCCGCCTGGGACATCCAGATCGAATGCCAGGAACGGCTGGCGGCGTCCGGCTATGGCCAGTACGAGGTCTCGGCCTATGCGCGACCCGACCGGCGCTGCGGCACAATCTCAACTACTGGGCCTTCGGCGACTACCTCGGCATTGGTGCCGGCGCCCACGGCAAACTCAGTGATCAGGCAAGCGGGCGCATCCAGCGGCGCTGGAAAAAGAAGCTGCCGCTGGCCTGGATGCAGGCCGCGGGCAAACCCGGACGCATCGAGGGCGAGACGGCGATTGCCGGCGACGACCTGCCGTTCGAATACATGCTCAACGCGCTGCGCCTTGTCGACGGCGTGCCTGCGGCCGATTTCAGCAGACGAACGGGGCTGCGCCTGACTGACATCGCCGGGCCGCAAGCCGAGGCAATCGAACGCGGCTGGATGAGCGCCGACCCGGATCGCCTGCAGACCACCGAACTCGGCCAGCGCTTCCTCAATGACGTGATCGCGCTGTTCATGGGATGAAAAGCCTTGTGTCCGCAAGGAACGCGAAGAACGCCAAAGGGGATTGGATCGGACTCAGCCCGGGGTGGGCTCCCCGATTTGCTCACTCCGATCCTGCATTGGTATCGCCGCTTCTTTGCGCCCTCGGCGTCCTTCGCGGACAATGATCTTTTCGCCAACTCGCACCCGCCAAGCCCCATGCTGGAACCCGTCCAGGTCACCTGTCCCTATTGTGGCGAGCCGATCGAGGTGGTCGTCGATCCCTCGGCCGGCTCGCAGGATTACGTCGAAGACTGTTTCGTATGCTGTCGACCCATCGAGATGCAGGTCGAGATCGCTACCGATGGCGAACTACAGGCTGTTAGCGCGCGCCATCAGGACGCGTGACAAGCCGCAGGCTTGTGACCGTTTGCCCCAGCGGCTAGACTCCCCGTCGCCACAGGTGCCCTGGTCGTCGACACGGCGGACAGGGTGAAACGGGAAGCCGGTGCAGAGGATCAAGACCTCGAGTCCGGCGCTGCCCCCGCAACGGTAGGCAAGTTCAACCCGGTCAGCATGTCACTGCAGTGCCAATCACTGCGGGAAGACGACCGGGCCGACGGCAACGTCGCTTGCAAGCCCGGAGACCGGCCTGGGTCGATGCATTCAACAGCATCGTTCTTGTCAGGCGTTGCGGCGGGCGACGGTGGCTGCCGTTGCCATCGTCCGTGCAACGCGCCCGCCACCCGATCCTCCGCCCGCCTGTCGCGGGTGTGCGATTGAGGATCCAGACATGAACAAGAACGCTTTTTTTTCCTGCCTGCTGGCCTGCCTGGCGCCGCTGGCGCAGGCGCAATCTTCAGCAGGGCAGCACGTCAGCGAACAGCCGGAGATGGTCGTGACAGCCACCGGCGTGGTGCAGACGGTGGACAACTCGCTGGCCGACGTCTCGGTCATTGATCGCAGCGCGATCGAGGCCAGCGGTGCGGCCGATGTCTACGAGGTACTGCAGTTGCAGGCCGGTGTTGATATTGTGCGCTCGGGAGGGCCCGGCACCCAGACCAACGTGTTTCTGCGCGGAACCAACTCGAATCATGTTCTGGTACTCATTGACGGCGTACGTGCCGCCTCTCTCAATACCGGCGCCTTTGCCTGGGAGCAGTTGCCGCTGGACGTGGTCGAACGAATCGAGATCGTGCGCGGTCCGCGTGCAGCCATCTGGGGCTCGGATGCCATCGGCGGCGTGATCCAGATCTTCACCCGCAAGCTTGATGGCGGCGCGGCAGCCGTGCGCCTGGGCAGCGGTGCCGACAGCTCGGCCAGCGCCGGCGTCGGCCACTGGCAGGGCAGGGAAGGATTTACTATCAATGCCGGCATCCGCCATGTGCGCGGATTCTCGTCGCAGAACCCGCAAGGCTTCAGCTACAACCCGGACGACGATGGCGAGCGCAACCGCAACCTGAGCGCGCGCGGCGCGGTGGATATCGGCAGCCAGACACTGTCTGGCAGCGGCATGCTCAGTGACAGCGCGGTCGAATTCGATCAGGGCGTATCGCACAATATCGAGCAGACCGTGGGTGTGCGCCTGGCCGGCCCGCTGGGGCATGGCTGGTCGCACCAGTTGATGCTGGGTCATGCGCGCGAGGACCTGTCCACGCCGGCCTATGCCACCCGCTTTCGCAGTCGACGCCAGAGCCTCGGCTGGCGCAATCGTGTCGCGCTGGGCAGGCAGCAATACCTGGTTGCCGGGATCGACCTGTTGCACGAACGTGGTGCCAGCATGGATACCAGCAGCGGCACCACCAGCTACGGCGGAAGTCGCGACAACCAGGCTGTTTACGCGAGTTGGCATGGCACCCGGGGGCACATGGACTGGCAGCTGGCCGGTCGCCACGACCACAACAGCGCGTTCGGCAACGCCAACACCGGATCGGCCGCCCTGGGCTTCAGCATAAGCAGGGACTGGCGCCTCAGCGGCAGTTGGGGCCAGGGCTTTCGCGGCCCCAACCTGAACGAGCAGTTTTCACCCGGATATGGTGGCTACTACGCCGGCAACCCCCTGCTGAAGCCGGAACGTTCGCACAGCGCGGAAACCGGTCTGGAATGGACACCCTCCTCCGCTTTCAGCATGCGCTTTGGCCACTACCGCACCGATATCAGCCAGCTGATCAGTTTTACCCACGGTGAGCTCTTTCAGGCCGAAAACATCGCCCGGGCCCGTATCGACGGCAGCGAGCTTGCGCTCAGCTGGCAGCACGGCCCATGGCACGGTCGTGCCAATGCGACATGGCAAAAGGCACGCAACCTCGAGGCCGACACGCGCTTGCTGCGTCGACCCGACCGCAAAGCCAATCTGGTGCTCGGTCGCCGCTTTTCGACCACGCTCAACGGCGGAGTGGAGTGGCAGGCGGTGAGTCCACGCCCGGAGCTGGGTGGGGAGCTGCCCGGCTACAGCCTGTTGAACGCGCGCATCAACTGGCAGCTCGCGCGCGGGCTGAACGTTCACCTGCGTGCACAGAACCTGATGGATCGTGACTACAGCGTTCTGCGCGGCTTCAACACGGCCGGACGCTCGTTCTGGATAAAGCTGGTCTGGCGCGGCCAGTAGCGGTTTCCGGGCACTGCACAGCACGTTTCGCAATGCACAAAGCCTGGCAAGCTGTACCGCGCTGTGGTCGGACTGCGTGGTCGCACAAGGGTCGATTTTCGCATGTGCCCCCGCGAGCACCTCCTGCCCCGGTACCGCCGTACGTGGCAAGTCGATCTTGCATGGGGCAATGTCGTCAACGCCCTGTTTCTGTGTCCGCAGCCACAGCGTATTGAAAATATTTCGATGCACAGGATATTGATCTTGCGCTACTCTTGCGGGTATCTACGGCTGCCGCAAAACCAGCCAGTGTGCTGCCAGGGGACGCGTGATGAATGACAAGGGATCTGCATCGCAAGACAATAACTTGCCACCGCGGGCATTGAATGCCCTCGAAGAGCAGCTGGCCACATGTGATGCCTTCCTGCGTCCGCTGCTGCCCGCTGTAGTGGGCGAAGCAGAAAAGGCCCTGTTCAAGCGCGCGAACCAGTCGCGCAACAATACCGAGCAGGAGCAGTGTCTGGCCAGCGTACGCGAACTCAAGCGTCAGCGCAGCGAAATAGTCACCCAGGTTCTGGCATTGCTGCCGACCAAGCTGGAGGAATTCGGCAAGGCAAGCAAGAAACCCTTGCGCCAGCAGGTGCAAGCGGGGCTGGAGTTGCTGGCCGAGCAAAGCCAGGATCAGTCCATCATCCTTGATGACATCTCCGCACGCACTGATGCGCGAGCCACGATGCCCTTGTTTGAACTTGGTCATCGCTACGCGGTACTGGCCGCTGCACCCATCATGGATTCTGATCGGCAGCCCTTTTCGCCGGGGGCCCTGTGTGACTGTATCCGCCAGGTCGTCTCGAAGCTCGAGATCATCCCGGACCACCAGATCGAAATCTACCGGGCGTTTGACAAGAGCGTGCTGCACCAGATTGTCAGCCTCTACGACAACCTGAACGCAAGACTGATCGAGCGCGGCATCCTGCCCAACCTGCGCACCTATGCACCGCGTCGTCAGGCCGGCGCGTCACCGAGCAAACGCAACTATCAGGAAGACGCTACCGCCCGGGACTCGTCTGCCGAGGACCAGAGCGTCACGCCCGGTTCTGCCGAAGAAGCGCCCCCTGCAGGATCTGCTGCAGCGCCAGACCTGACAAGTTCCGCCGAACAAGGCGACGACCAGGAAATGTTCTCCGCTCTGTCCGAGCTGCTGGCGCTCAGACGACGCCAGATAGGCCCGGTGCCCAGCAGCGGCAAACGCAAGGTACCAAGCCGTGAGGAACTGAATCAGGCGCTCGGCGGCCTGCAGCACAAACCATCCACCATGCTCTCGCCCGACGGCAAGTTGCAACCGCGCAGCATGCAGAACCTGCGCAGGGACATGCTGGCGCAATTGCGCCAGACCAGCCGTGATGGCAGTGCGCCCCATTTCAGTCCGCAGCAGCTCGACGTGATGGAACTGATGACGATGCTGTTTGATCGCTTGTCAGGTGACATCCACTCATCCAGCGGCAACTACCTGCTGAGTGAGCTGCAGGCTCCCCTGCTGCGGGTAGCCATGGACGACCAGGCCTTTTTCACGGATCGGCAGCATCCAGCCAGGCACTGGCTGGACAAGGTCGCCGAGGCATCGGCGCGCTGGGGATCGGACGCCGGTGATGACGATGGCGATCCGGCACTGATCGAACGCATCCACGGCATGAACCGCAGCATCAACCGCGATTTTGATGGTGATGCGTCGATCTTCGACGGCATGTCGACAGACCTGCAAAAACAACTCGAGCAGTTGGCGCACAAGGCATCGGTCACCGAGCGCCGCTATGTGGAAGCATCCAAGGGCCGTGAACGACTCGACATCGCGCGCCGACGTGCGGAAGAGCTCGTGCAGGAGCGCATCCAGTCTGGCAGCGCTCCCAGCCTGACCCGCAACCTGTTGCAGCACGCCTGGACCGATGTGCTGGCCCTGAGTCTGCTGCGCGAGGGCGAGGATAGCGAGGATTTCCGCAAACAACTGCGCATCACCGAGGTCCTTGGCAAGAGCAAGCCCGGCCCGGCTGATGCTGACAGCGAGGCATTGCGAGGCGATATCGAGCAGGGCCTGACGCAGGTTGGCATGGCGCCCAAGGAAGCCGACCTGCTGGCGCGGGAAGCGACCGGGCTGCAAAGCCAGGATCCTGAAGCGATCAGTGACGACCAGCTCACACGCACTGAGCTGGCGATGAAACTGAAGCAGCGCAAGCCGGTGGGCTCGGACCAGATTGACACGGCGGTTGAATCACCGGTCGACGAGGCAGGCCAGGAACACGCCGACGCCGTGGCGCGCATCAGGAAGATGGACTTCGGCACCTGGTTCGAATTTGACGACCCCGAGCGGGAAGCACCTGTGCGGCGCAAGATGGCCTGGTTCTCCACCAGGACCGGTCGCTGCCTGTTCGTCAACAGACGCGGGATCCGCACCCACGACACGACAATCGACCACCTCGCGCAAGCCATGCTGGCCGGGACCGCACGACTGCCACCGCCGGAGAAAGGATCATTCATCGATCGGGCATGGGAAAGCATCTTTGCGAACCTGAAAAAAATGACCGGTGGCCACACCAAGCAGGAGAAACCGGCATGAGTGACGACGGCAACCAGCGCCGAGCCGAGCGCAAACAGATCCGCGACATGATCCTGGTGGAAAATGCGATCAGCGGCCTGAGCATGGGTCGCATCGGCAACCTGTCGCGCAGCGGCATGATGGTGATCTGCTCCGAGCGTCTGGAAGATGATGCCCTGTACCAGATCCGCTTCGTTCTTCCGACCAACGGCAATGACGATGCCGCACCCATTGAAGTGGGGGTGCACGAGCAATGGACGGAGCAGGCGGCGGTACCCGGGCAATTCTGGTCCGGGCTGCGCATCATCGACATCAGCCCGGAAGCCGATGACCTGCTGACCACATGGCTGGAGAGTGCCTGAGCTTGTCAGCTCGACACCGCCAGCCAGTGGCCATCACGTGCCGGCTATTCAGTTGGGCGGGCTTTCGAACCCGTCGGCAAAGATGGCATCAAGACTGCAGCCAGTCACCTTGATGTCATCAATGTCCCAGCCGCTATCACCTGTGTTGATATCGCTACCCAGGCGCAAGCGAAAGCGGGCATCGTGACCTGCGTATGAGGCGATATCGACGATCGAATTGACGTAGCCCTGAGTTCCACACCAAGCCTGCAATCCGGCCAGCGGGTTGCTGGCGCTATTATAGATGGCGCCGGTGTAAGGGTCGGTGGCGAGCAGCGAGTTGGGCACCTGTTGATATGGGCCGCCATCGAGCGAGACTTCGAGGATGCCTCCGTCGTAGCAGGCGTTGGCACCATGGTCCTCGATCTTGCGCGCGTTCATGAATTGCAACGCCAATCCGGAAAGATTGAGCGGCAGGCTGACCTGCGGCGAGACCAGGCTCTGATCGCTTATGCTGCCCGGATCATCGGCATGCCATGCTTGCGTGGGGCTTGAGGGATTGGCCGTCGAGATGGCCCACGTGTCCGATCCGGCAGCGGCCGAATGGGTCCAGCCGCCGGCGCCGCCTTCGACATCGTCGCTGAACACGGTCACCGTGTCGCTTCCGGCAGCACACTCACCCGGTGGCGCCTGGGTTTGGAAGGAAAACACCGCACTCGGCCCCATGTCGCCGCAAATATTGGTTGCCGTCACGCGCCAGTAGAGCTGCGAATTCGTCGGCAGTGCCGCGGTTGGCGTGTAGCTGGTTGCGCCGGTCACCCTCTTGGAAAGAATGACATTGCTGAACCCCGAATCGGTGGCAATATCGATCTGGTATGCACTCGCCTGACTGGAGCCGGTCCAGGTGAATTGTGGTTGCGCCGGCACACCCATCGCGCCGTTGACCGGCGTTTGCAAGCCGGTCGCCGCAGGTACTTCGGTCGAGATATCGACACCCAGGATCAGGTCATGATCCACACCACCGGAGCTGCCGCGCAATGTCAGAAGATGCTGGCCCGGAGCAGCCGAACTGTCGACCGAGATATCGGCCTCGGTCGAACCCGGGGGCGTCACCGGCGTAACTGTGTAGCTGCCCGTGAAACCGGTCGGCAAACCGGCCCCGAAGCTCATGTCCACCGGACCGGAGAAACCATTGAGCGAACCGATGTTGATCGCCACCGGATCCAGGTTTGCGTTCGGGTTGACACAGACATCCTGACTCAGATTCGTGCCCGAGAGAGCGAATGTCGGCGTACCACAAGACGCAAACCGGAAGGCGCCGATGCGCGTACTCCATTGGCCGCCAGCAGGTTCGTACATGCCGGTGAACCAGAACGTGCAGCCATCTGCCGGATCCACCCCTATCTGATGATAATCACCCCAGCGATCCTGGTTGGTCTGCGAGCTGGCACCCTCGACAAGACTGGCTTCGCCGGTCGTCATGACGCCAAGCGGGCCATCAGCACTGCGGCCGACATAGCGAAGCCCCGGATACACGGCGGGCGTCTCGCGCGCGACACTGAAACCCATGGCCATATTGCCGTCGCTGTCCATGCCCAACGCCCCCATCCAGCGGCTGGTGGTGCCATCGACATCGGCGGGTGAATAGGTCCCCTGCTGGTACATTGCCCACGGATCGCCGGGCTGGCTGCGGCGCAGCTCGAACCAGCGAATCCCGGCAATATTGCCGTTTTCGACCTGGGTTACGTGGTTGCCGACAATCGACTCGTGATCGCCGAAATTGCGATAGCCGATCGGTACCATCAGCACCTCGAGCAAGGGATCGAGCAACTTGCTCGTGCCCGGCTGGTGGATGGCTCCAAAGCCGCTGGGCACATTAAATGTGGAGTCGTACTCGTTTTCGGGGATCTGTATCGGACCCGTCAAGGTCGTGTTGGCTGGCGTGGCAAAATCCACGTGCAGCGTGAACAATTCCAGAAAATCCTTGGTCGGGTCATTCGAGCCCGGATTGTTGCGCTCGTCGTCGTTGTCGCGCAGAAAAATGCCGGGCGCACCCACGGGTGGCGGCGTGCTGCCGAACACCGACGCCGGCGGCGTCATCTGGAACCCGAGGCCGCCAAGACCCGGTACAGTCTTGCGCTGGAACGTTGCCGGATTGCCAGCCAGCATCGCCTGCCGGTCAAGTGCATACACCGCGGGCCCCTCGTTGGCCGCCACATAGTAGGCGTCGCTCCACACGCCGTACTTGGGGTAATCGGGGAAACTGGGGGGAACGAAATTGTACCGGGTCCAGGTGGTGGTAACCGGATTGCTGTCGGCACTGAGATACACGCACAGATCATTGCCGCTATTTGAAAACTCGGTCAGCAACCAGCGATTGGCAAGCTGATCGAACACCACCACGCCATCACCTTGACCGTTTGCGCAGGCACCGCCGCTGCCCAGGCCGTCCATGCTGAACGGGCCGGCGGCGACACTGCCATCGCTGGTGTTGTAGATCTCGTAGGTCGCGCCAGCGCTGCCATTGATCGATTGGACGAAGTAGCCGCCGCCGACATCACCCGACGGGTCTGGCGGAAACACCCCGGCGAAACCCTGCCCTTCAATGTTCACCAGCGGGGTTTCGAATACACTGCTGGGACCCCTGCCACCGAATTCGCGTTGCAGCTGCGCCAGGATATCCGGGCCCTTTGCCACCGGATTGGTCGGGCGTGGCGGGTTGCGCTGCAAGTTGCCCTCACCATGCAGCTGGCGGGGTATTTCAATAATGGGGTCCCCCGGTCGCCAGGCCGGGACGACAGGGCGTGTTCGCGCGTCGAGGAAGAATTTTTCCGGTACAACCGGCGCACTCACATAATCAGCGCCACGCGATACCGGAACATCCGGGGCGCTGGCCGCGAAGACCATGCCGGACGCCAATGCGAGGATGCCGACGACGCCCGTCTTGATCAGTGCTTTCATCATTTTCAATCCCCAAGCCTACCCAATTGATCCCTTGGAACCCGTCGGGTGCACGCGCTTCGAGCGAGACACACATACGGATTTCGGGCAAAACGGACTTCTCCCCCCGCATCGAACGAACGATAGCTCGCCGCTGCGCATGCATGCCGTCGGTGCGATCAGTCGTCGTCGTCCGGCAATTCCCCATCTTCGCTCGATCTGACCAGTTGTTCAAGAATGACCTCACCATCTGCACTGTTCACCAGCAGGCGTGACTTGCCATCACCGTAGCGAGCATGCGCCCGCATGTTCCCGTCTGGCTGCCGATGTACACTGAGTCCGAAATCGGTACTGAGCCTCGCCCCCGTGGAAGCGTCCAGAGTGATGCCACCGAAGGTGGGTACCAGCAGAACGATTTGTCCGCTGCGGGTTTCGATGCGGCTTTCGCCCTGCCAGTGCCCGCCCAATGCGGCAGCCTGGATCGAACCGCTTTCGCTGTGCAGCACAAGACGCCCGCGCGATGACGCACTGATCCTGCCTGAGCTACTGGTCGCCTCGGTGATGCCCTCGCGGGCACCCACCACGATGCGATCGGCACGGGTCTCCAGCGACACCGCCGTTGCGCTTGGCAGGAATACTGCCAGGTCAATCCGGCCAGGCGTCGCGGGATCAATCCGTTTGGCGTAGCCCGTCTCGATCTGCAAAACGCCATTGTCGCGGCGCGCGTGAAGCTGGAGCCGGGCAAAACTCGGTGGCAGACGCTGTATCACCGCGTGAATGGCCACGGTATCCTCATCATGTCGCTTGACGCGGATGTCACCGTGGTAATTGACGATTCTTACGCGCCGCACCGATTTGTCGAGATCGAACTCCCGATCGGCACGTATCACCTGTACGCGATCAGTATGCTCGGCATCGCGCGACGCAAGCGGCGCGGCACAGCCGCTCACGCACAAAATGGCCAGCGTGATTGCAAGCTGTTTTGCCTTTTGCAAGCCGCCATAGCGCGAGCGGAATATTGATGCCGTCATGCAGGATCTCCCGTTTCAGACCATGGTAGGCCATTCCCGGGGCGCATGGGGGCGTTTCTGTCGTGCCCGGACGCTGGTCATGCGTGCCAATTCGCGGCACCATGGGTGAATATGTTTCCAGGAATCGTCATGACAGAACAACTCGCACTAACCTATCCGACCCACATTGCCACCATGATCCAGCGTGCTGATGCGGCTCTGGAAAAAGGCGGGCACGAGCATCTGCTCATCGCTGCCGGCAAGCTCCAGTACCGGTTCGAGGACGACAACCCCTATCCGTTCGCGGTCAATCCCCAGTTCAAGGCCTGGCTGCCGGTTACCCAGGCGCCGGGAAGCTGGCTGTCCTACACACCGGGCCAGAAGCCGAAGCTGATCTATCTGCAGCCCCGCGACTACTGGCATGTTGTGCCCGAGGCGCCAGACGGCTTCTGGACCGAACACTTCGAAATCGAAATCGTGCATACGCCCGACCAGGTTCGCCAGCACCTGCCCAGCGACCCTGACAGCTGCGCCATTATCGGTCCGGCCGACAGCATCATCGAAGACATTGCGCCGAACCGCCCCCAGACCGTCATCGACTACCTGCGGTTCCATCGCGCGTTCAAGACCGACTACGAGATCGAGTGCATGCGCGAGGCCAACCGCATTGGTGCACAGGCGCACAGAGCCGCGGAGTTGACCTTTCGCAGCGGCGAGTCCGAGTTCGGCATCCAGATGGCCTATCTGCATGCCTCGGGCCTGACCCAGGCCGAGCTGCCGTACAGCAACATCGTGGCGCTGAACCAGCATGGCGCCATCCTCCACTACTCCAACTTTGATCGCGAGCCGGCGGCCAGCGCCGACAGCTTCCTGATCGATGCCGGCGCCAGCTTCAACGGCTACGCCAGCGACATCACGCGCAGCTATGCCGCGCCCGATGCCGAGGACTTCCAGGCACTCATCGACGACATGGATGCGATGCAGCTGGAACTGTGCGATGGGGTGCGCGACCGCCGCTCCTACGCGGAGCTGCACATCAAGGCACATCACGACATCGCCAGGATATTGCAATCACATGGTCTGGTCGACATGACTCCAGAGAGCGCGGTCGAATCCGGCCTTACCAGTCACTTTTTCCCGCACGGACTGGGCCATGGCATCGGCCTGCAGGTACACGACATTGGCGGCTTCATGAAGGGAGAGGACGGCGGCGTCATCGACAAGCCCGACGGCCATCCCTACTTGCGCCTGACCCGTGATCTGGCCAGGGGCATGGTGGTCACCATCGAACCGGGCCTGTATTTCATCGACATGCTGCTGCAGGAGCTGCGTGGCAAACCCGAGGGAAAGGCGGTGCAGTGGGACAAGGTCGAGAAGCTGCGCAAGTATGGCGGAATCCGCATCGAGGACGATGTGGCCTGCACCGACGATACGCCGCTCAACC
The DNA here is from genome assembly GCA_963800395.1 of uncultured Gammaproteobacteria bacterium. Lineage (GTDB taxonomy): Bacteria > Pseudomonadota > Gammaproteobacteria > Xanthomonadales > Rhodanobacteraceae > DASSBG01. The sequence goes on along the minus strand of CAWDBD010000002.1, from coordinate 333 downwards.
TCACTCGCGAAGCGTTCAAGGCACTCGAATAGCCGTCGGCGTGCGCGCGGGTCATCGGACTTGACCGCGGTCAAGACGGCGCTGCGCAATCTGCGCTAGCATTGGAGTAGATGGCTGCCCACCAGCCAGCAGCCTGCAAGGAGATTGCGACGCCGTGGCTTCCAGATTCCAGACACAGACCAGCCCTGCTTCGGTGTTTTCTGGCGGTCGTCGCCTTGCCTTCGAACTGCTTGCACTGATCATTCTCAAGATCTGCCTGCTGCTGGCGCTCTATTACGTCTGTTTTGCACCCTTCCCGCGACCGGCACAGGATGCACCTGCCATTGAGCGGGT
>CAWDBD010000001.1:0-170662 GCA_963800395.1 uncultured Gammaproteobacteria bacterium | reverse complement strand
CTCGTGCTTGCGGAAGTCGGCCTCGGCTTGATGAAAAACGTGGTGTGGCCCGAGTCGCCGTAGGCCGACTGGATCACCAGGTCGTGGCCCAGCCCGGCCTTCTCGCCGATTTTCGTCAGGCTGCTTGTAGTCGCCACCTTCTCCAGCGTATTCGGCACCGTGGGCACGCCAGCCTTGTCGCCGATGCGACGGTCTCGATCTTGTTGTCCACGCCGTCGCAGCTTGGCCTGGGGGAACCAGATCTCCAGCGCCCAGTTCCTTGGCCAGCTCCTCGGTGCGCTCATCGAACATCAGGAACACCAGCCGGCTTGCCGCCGCGGCGCTCGATCATGTCAACCACGTCCTTGTGCTGCAGCAGGTAGTTGTTGATGTCCTCGATCGATTGGAACTCGGCGTGCGGCCCCTCGGGCGGCAGAACACGTTCGGGTGGCGCCCGTCGAAGCAGTCGATGTAGCTGATGTACCTGAAGCGGTTGATCCAACGGTCCATGCCCAGCAGGTTGAAGTTGGTGGCGCTGATGAAGTAGATCGGCCGCTCGTTGCGGTGGAAAAAGCGTCGGATGTCGGAGACGTTGGTGAGCTTCTTGCTGCTTGCATGGTTCATCTCCTTGGATCGGTGGCGCACCGGCGGGTTAGCGGTCTGGCGCGCTCGACGGGTTCATGCCGGCTGGCGCGGCGGCGCGGCGAGGGCCTCTTGCGGTGAATACGCGAAAGCCGAGTTCCGGGCGGTAGCCGTGGATTTCCTTCACGTCCAGCGCGCGCATGAAGTGAGGATTCGGCGGAGATCACCTGGCCCGGCACCAGGATCGGAAAGCCCGGCGGATAGGGGATGATGAACGAGGTCGAGACCAGCTCGCGCCCGGTCGATGGCCTTCTCCATCGGAGCCGTCGCCGAGGGGGAAGTACTCGCAGTTGTCTCGTCGTAGGCCAGGAAGTACGCGGCGCGGATGTCGCCCTCCGGGGTGTCCTTGCCGTCGCTGGCGCGGAAGCGCGCGTGGAAGCGGGAGAAGTCGGGCAGCGGCGGCAGCTCCTCGGTCAGCGAGCGCACGCGCTTGTCGAACGCCTGCGCGGTCATGGCGCTGGCGTCCTCGAGCTGTTCTCGATCTCCTGGGCGATCTTCACCAGCACCTCGATCAGGTAGGCCACCGACGAGCGCGTGGTGCCGATGTTGGTCATGAACAGCACCGTGTTGCGCGAGGTCTTGTTGATCTGGATGCCGTACTTGTCCATCAGCACTCTGTTCTTGAAGGTGTCGCCGTCGACGCCGGTGTTGCCGACGGCCAGGGTGACACGCGTGGGATCGAGCGCGAACTCGTCCTGCGCCCAGGCGTCCCAGTCTCGTTCCAGCCGTGCTCGGGGTCGTAGTAGGTCTCGATGCCCGATTCGCGGTACTCGGCCGGGATCATGTCGCCCACCGCAGCACGCTGAAATACTTCGCAGCAGCGGATGGAGCGACCGCCTTGCGCAGCGTCATCGCCACCTCGATCTGCTTCTGCACCAGCTCGTAGCCCTCCAGCTCCACCTGGCGCCGGCCGACATCCAGCGAGGCGAGGATCTGGTAGTTGGGCGAGGTGGAGGTGTGGGTCATGTAGGCCTCGTGGAAGGCCTGCTCGACCTCGCCGCTGGAAGTCCTGGTCCTGCACGTGGATCATCGAGCCCTGGCGCAGGGAGGTCAGCGTCTTGTGGGTCGACTGCGTGGCGTAGACGCGCACGCGCACCTTGTCCGGATCGGGCATCAGCGGCGTGTTCAGCCAGTGCCTCGTCTTCCAGCATCGGCCAGCTTCGCGGTGCTCGTTCCAGGCCTCGCGGTAGTCCTCGCTGCGGTAGCGATCGCGCAGGCGTCTGGGCCGCGTGCATGGCGGTGCGCTGGCGGTAGATGGGGCTGAAACGCGGCAAAGGCGAACCAGGCCTCGTCCCACAGGAACACCAGGTCGGGCTTGATCGCCAGGCATTCCTCCATCACCCGCTCGACGTTGTAGACGATGCCGTCGAAGGTGCAGTTGGTGAGCAGCAGCATGCGCACCCGGTCCAGCTTGCCGGCGCGCTTGAGCTCCAGCAGCTGGCGCTTGATCTCGCGCAGCGGCACCGCGCCGTACATGGAATATTCGGCCAGCGGATAGCTGTCCAGGTAGACCGCATGGGCGCCGGCCAGCACCATGCCGTAGTGGTGCGACTTGTGGCAGTCGCGGTCGACCAGCACGATGTCGCCGGGCTCGCACGATGCGCCTGCACCACGATCTTGTTGCAGGTCGAGGTGCCGTTGGTGGCGAAGAAGGTCTGCGCGCGAGCCGAAGGCGCGCGCGGCCAGTTCCTGCGCCCGCTTGATCGGCCCCGTGCGGCTCCAGCAGCGAATCCAGCCCGCCGGAGGTGGCCGAGGTTTCGGCCAGAAAGATGTTCATGCCGTAGAACTCGCCCATGTCGCGGATCCAGTTGCGAGCGGATGATCGACTTGCCGCGGCGAGATCGGCATGGCGTGGAAGACGCCGGTGGGCTGCTTGCGAATATTCCTTGAGCGCGGTGAAGAACGGCGTCTGGTAGCGCGCGTACACCCCGCGCAGGATATTGAGGTGCAGCTCGATGTAGTCTTCCTGGTTGTAGAACACCCGGCGGCAGCCGCCCAGGTCGCGGCCGGCGATGTCCTCGACCGAGCGGTCGGTGACCAGGAACACATCCAGCTCCGGGCGCACCTTGCGCAGCAGCCGGCACAGCTCCGGGCCGCACTCTCGGGATCGATCTCGTCGATGCGCTCCTCGTCCAGCGCGGTCCAGGTAGCGCGCAGCATATCGAGCTTGTTGCCGCTCTCGATGTTGAAGTCGTTGCGGATGACCACCGACTGGATGTTGTAGTTGAACATCACCGCAATCAGCGCGTCCTCGAGGCTGGGCACCACCACCGTGCTGTAGACGAACTTGTCCTCGGCGCGGCGCATGTCCCTGAGCGCATCGCGCACCGCGTCCTCCTCGCCTCGGTCATGTCATCGACCACCAGCACCTCGAAGTAGTTGCGCGCGCGGGTGCGCTGTTCGGGGCTTTCCGGCTCGTCGCTGTCCGGCTGCGCCGACTCGTCGCTGTCGGGCCATGGTCGATGTAGCGGCGCCGGTAGCTGCCGCTCATCAGGGCGCGGGTGATGCGCGAGACCGCGTGTGCAAACTCGTCCAGGTCATTGCGCGCCAGCAGGCGCCGCAGCTGCTGCAGCGAGCGATCGCCGGGGAAGGCCCAGTAGGCTCTCGATCGGGTCCAGCGTATCGAGCAGGTCCAGCGTGCGCGACATGATCTCTCGCGCTTGTGCTCGCTGGCATCGACAAGCTGCGCGGCCAGGCCCTTAAGGCGGTCCAGCGGTCGCTGCGCATCTGCGAGGCGCTGAAGAAATCACTCAGGGTCTTGTGTCGTTTTGTGTCCTTCTCATGCTGGGTCACTTGCGACTTGCTCCTTGCGGGGGTCAGCTTGTGGAGTCTTCGGGGTTGGAGAAATCATCTGGCCGGGGTTTGAGCACTTGCGCCGGCGCCGGCGTGTCCAGGCCGCCGCGGCCGCCCTTGTCGGGCATGGTCAGCGGGCCGAGGGTGTGCAGGTAGGCGTCCACGCCGGAGTCGCGGTTGTAGACCGGAAAGTCGACCTCGCGGTCACGGAAGCTCTTCAGCACCTGGCCCAGGCCGAACAGGCCGCGTTCGCGCTGGCGCCGGACCTGGGCAAAGTCGACCTCGATCGGGATGATCTCGTCCTGGCCGCCGGCCTGGTGCAGTACGCTGCCGGAGGGCGAGAACACGCAGGAGCGGCCGATGCCGCCGGCCGCCAGGCCGTTGATGTCGAAGAAGAAGCACTGGACTGGTGCCGCCGCCGAGCGCGCCATGGCAATCTCGACGTCGCGGTCGATGGTGCGGGTGAGCACCGGATGCAGGATCACCTCGGCGCCCATCGCGGTGAGTGTGCGGGTGGTTTCGGGAATCCAGATGTCGTAGCAGATGGACAGGCCGAAACGGCCCACGTCGGGCACGTCGAATACGCAGAACGCGTTGCCGGCCGTGACCTCGGACTCGTACGGGCGGAACGGAAACATCTTGCGGTAACGCCGGATCACCTCGCCCTGGGGGTTGATCACCGAGGCGGTGTTGTAGATGTGCCCGTGCTCGCCGCGCTCGAAGTTGGAGCCGTTGACGATCCACACACCATGGCGGGCCGCGGCTGCGCTGAGCGCGTGCTCGTTGTGGTTGGGCAGGGCACGGGGATGGTGGGGCAGGGGGCCGCATGCGGCCAGCTCGCTGAACAGGATCATCTGCACCCAGGGGAAGCTGGCCATCACCAGATCCACCTTGTGCAGCATGTGTCGGTGTTGTCGCGCGAGGCGGCGACGTGCATCTGCACGCCGGCAATGGAAAAGGGAATCATCGGCACGCCTCCGCGCCAATGGCCCGCGTCGGGCTAGAAGCACGCAGGGAAGGAAGACGGGTGCAGTGGTACATGCTCAAGCGGACGTGCTCCTCAGGATGGGTTGGCGTCGCGCAGCAGCGCGGACAGTGCGTTTTCCAGGATGGCCATGCCTTCGTCGATCAGTTCGTCCTCGGCGGTCAGGGGCATGAGGAAGCGGATGACATTGCCGCGCACACCGCACGGCAGGATGATCAGGCCGTCCTCGGCGCAACGCTGCACCAGGGCACGGGTCAGGTCCGGCGCCGGCCGGTTGGCATCGCCCTGCTCCACCAGTTCCAGCGCAACCATCGCGCCCAGGCCGCGGATGTCGCCGATCACATCGCCCATGCCGCGGCTTGTCGCGCATGGCCTCGAGCGTCCGGGTCATGCGCTTGCCGATGGCCGTGGCGCGCTCGCACAAGTTCTCGTCACGATCACATCCAGCACCGCCAGCGCCGCGGCGCAGCCGATCGGCGAGCCGGCGTAGGTGCCGCCCAGGCCGCCGGGCCCGGGTGCGTCCATGATCTCGGCCTTGCCGATCACCGCAGCCAGCGGGAAACCGCCGGCCAGGCTCTTGGCCATGGTGATGATGTCCGGTTCCACGCCGGCATGCTCGATAGCGAACATGCTGCCCGGTGCGGGCAAAGCCGCTCTGGATCTCGTCGGCCACCAGCACGATGCCGTGCTGGTCGCAGACCTCGCGCAGCGCCTTCAGGAAGTCGGGGTCGGCGCGGTAGAAGCCGCCCTCGCCCTGCACCGGCTCGATGATGATCGCGGCCACCCGCTCCGGTTCCAGCTCGGTCTTGAACAGCGTGTTGAGTGCGTCCCTGGTCTGCTCCAGGGTCACGCCGTGGTAGGCGATCGGATACGGCAAGTGGTAGACGCTGGAGGGCAGCGGGCCGAAACCGGTCTTGTACGGCACCACCTTGCCGGTGAGCGCCAGCCCCATCATGGTGCGGCCGTGGAAGGCGCCGGAAAACGCCAGTACGCCCGGTCGGCCGGTGTGGGCACGCGCAATCTTCACCGCGTTCTCGACCGCCTCGGCGCCGGTGGTCAGGAGCAGGGTCTTGCAGTCGCCCTTGATCGGCGCCAGCTCGTTCAGGCGCTCGGCCAGTTCGACATAGACACGGTAGGGATTGATCTGGAAGCAGGTGTGGCTGAAACGGGTCATCTGCTCGCTGACCGCCGCCACCACCTTCGGGTGCAGGTGGCCGGTATTGAGCACCGCGATGCCGCCGGCGAAATCGATGTAGGACTTGCCTTCGGCGTCCCACATGCGGGCGTTCTCCGCGCGCTCGATGAAGCGTGGCAGCAAAGTGGACACGCCGCGCACGACAGCCTTTTCCCTGCGCTTTTGCAAGGTGGCGTTGTCCTGCCCGGCGGCGGATTGTTCTGGAACTTGTTCGGGAAGCGTGGTCATGTGTGCCTGCCGCATGGATGAATGAATTGGATCGGGTCGCCAGGGCTCGAACGGCTGACGAAAACGACGCGCAACATGGCGTCCTGGGCCGGAAAAACGGATCGATGCCGGATCCCCGGGCGGGGCCTGGTCGCTGTCAGCAGCGCAGCCCTTGCACTCGGCACGCATTTGCGGCGTGCCACAGGGTTACCTTAACAGGTGAATGTTATGCCATGCTGAATCAATGATTTGCACGACACACGTGAATAGCCGCCACGACCCTCGCAGCAACCGCACGATGCCACCCGTGCCATGCCGGGGAGACCTGCCATGTGTCTGATCGCCTTTGCCTGGAATGTTCATCCGCGCTGGCGCCTGCTGCTGCTCGGCAACCGCGACGAGTTTCATGCGCGGCCGACGGCGCCGCTGGCGCGCTGGCCGGGCGCACCGGAGATGCTGGCAGGGAAGGATCTGCAGGCCGGTGGCACCTGGATGGGCCTGGCGGCGGGTGGACGCGCGGCTGTGGTGACCAATGTGCGTGATCCGGCAGCGGCGACCGATGGCGCGTCGCGGGGGCTGCTGGTCAGCGACTACCTGCGCGGCGAGCCGGGTGCGCGGGCGCATGGCGAGGCGCTGCTTGCGCACGCGGACCAGTACCGGCCGTTCAACCTGCTGCTGTTTGATGACGCCGATGGCGTCTACCTGGGCAACCGCCCTGCCCCCGCCATGCAGGCGGTGACGGCGGGCGTGCACGGGCTGTCGAATGCCGATTTCAACACGCCGTGGCCGAAGACCCGCGCGCTGATGACGCGGCTCGAGGCCTGGCTGGCCAGTGGCGCGGTGGACGACTTTTCGCCACTGTGGGCGGCGCTGGCCGATGACAGCCAGTGGCCGGACGATGTGCTCCCCGATACCGGCGTCGGCGTGGCGCTGGAGCGGCGCCTGTCGGCGACCTTCATCCGCGGCGAGGACTACGGCACGCGCGCCAGCACCCTGATTGCCGTGGACCATGATGGTTGCGGCCGCATTATCGAGCGACGCTTCGGACCGATGGGTGTGGCCCTGGGCGAAACTGCCGAGTTCTTGTCGGGTGAGGCGGGGTCCTGATTGCCCGTCATCCCGGCGCAGGCTCGGCAAGACCCGGTGTGGTGATTTCGTCCTGTTTGTCATCCCGGCGGAGGCCGGGATCCAGTGTGGTCTGGTGCGAAGCACTCCGAAGAGGGTTTTGTGTGCTGCGCACTTTTTGAGACTGGATGACCCGCCATTCGGCGGTTGAAAAGCACCTCCGGCTTTCGCCGGGATGACGAGGTGTGGGGGTTCGCCTGGTTGGCATCCCGGCGCAGGCTGGTAAGACCCGGTGTGGACGTTTGCCTGGTTGTCATTCCGGCGCAGGCCGGGACCCAGTGTGGTCTCGTGCGAAGCACTCCGAAGACGGTTTTGTGTGCTGCGCACCCCTTTGAGACTGGATGCCCGCCATTCGGCGGTATGAAGAGGTGTGGGGTTTCGCCGGGATGACGGCGTGTTGGGGTTCGCCGCGATGACGGTCGTGAGGTTTGCCGGGGAGACCGTGCTCGGCGTTTCGGCGGGGTGACGGGTAATGGGGCTGCGCTGGGCTGGCGCGGGTATGTATAGGCTTAGCCTATCAGGCCATCTCATACAATCAATTGGACTAATTGTCAGTCTTCGTTAGACTTACAGAGCTCAAGTTCGTTTCATCCTCAACCCAAGGAGTTTTGCATGTCGCTTATCAACACCGAAATCAAGCCGTTTACCGCCCAGGCCTTCAAGCAGGGCGAGTTCAAGGAGATTACCGAGGCCAGCCTGCAGGGCAAGTGGTCGGTGGTGTTTTTCTACCCGGCGGATTTCACTTTCGTGTGCCCGACCGAACTGGAAGACCTGGCCGACCACTACGAAGAGTTCCAGAAGCTGGGTGTGGAAATCTACTCGGTATCCACCGATACGCATTTCTCGCACAAGGCCTGGCATGACAGTTCGAAGGCGATTGGCAAGATCAACTACACGATGGTGGGTGACCCCACGCACGCCATTGCGCGCAACTTCGAGGTACTGATCGAGGACGCTGGCGTGGCCGATCGCGGTACGTTCGTGATTGACCCGGAAGGCAAGATCCAGATCATCGAGGTGCACGCCGGCAGCATCGGCCGTGACGCGTCGGAGCTGCTGCGCAAGGTCAAGGCCGCCCAGTACGTGGCCGCGCATCCGGGCGAAGTGTGCCCGGCCAAGTGGAAGGAAGGCGAGAAGACACTCGCGCCGTCGCTGGATCTGGTCGGCAAGATCTGATTCGGGTTCCACCCCGTGCAGCCGGGTCTGATCCCGGCTGCACCACCCTCTTCTGGCAGGAGCGCCCCTGGGCGCGGCCGTTTCAGCGGCGCAATTATCGCGACCGTCGGGCGCTCCTGCACCCCATCTCGGAATACGGAGTTCAAGCATGCTTGACCAAGACCTCAAGAATCAGTTGCAGGCTTATCTGCAGAAGCTGACCGCACCGGTCGAACTGGTGGCGGCGCTGGACGATGGCGACAAGTCCGCCGAGATGAACGAGCTGCTGGAAACCATCGCCGGCCTGTCGGACAAGATCAGCCTGCGCCGCGATGACAGCGAGGCGCGCAAGCCGTCGTTTGCCATCCAGCGTGTCGGCACCGATGTCGGCGTGCGCTTTGCCGGCATCCCCATGGGTCACGAATTCACCTCGCTGGTGCTGGCGCTGCTGCAAGTGGGCGGCCACCCGGCAAAGATCTCCGAGGAACTGGCTGACCAGGTGCGTGAGCTGGAAGGCGAGTACCGCTTCGAGACCTACATGTCGCTGTCATGCCAGACCTGCCCGGACACGGTGCAGGCCCTGAACCTGATGGCGGTGCTCAACCCCAACATCCACCACGTGGCCATCGACGGCGCCCTCTATCAGGACGAGATCGAGGCGCGCGAAGTGATGTCGGTGCCCACTGTCTTTCTCAATGGCGAGGCATTCGACCAGGGTCGCATGACGGTCGAGCAGATCATGAGCAAGCTCGACAGCAATGCCGGCGCGCGCATGGCCGAGAAGATCAATGCACGCGACGCATATGACGTGCTGGTGGTCGGTGGCGGCCCGGCGGGCGCGTCCTCGGCCATCTATGCCGCGCGCAAGGGCATCCGCACCGGCATCGCCGCCGAGCGTTTCGGTGGCCAGGTGCTGGACACCATGGGTATCGAGAATTTCATCTCGGTCGACTACACCGAGGGTCCCAAGCTGGCCGTGGCGCTGGAGCAGCACGTGCACAACTACGACGTGGACGTGATGAACCTGCAGCGCGCCACCCGCCTTGTCCCGGCCAGCGAGTCGGACGACGGGCTGGTTGAGGTGGAACTGGCCAACGGCGCCAGTCTGAAATCGAAAACCGTGATCCTGTCCACCGGGGCGCGCTGGCGGCAGATGGGCGTGCCCGGCGAGGACACCTACAAGAACAAGGGCGTGGCCTACTGCCCGCATTGCGATGGCCCGCTGTACAAGGGCAAGCGCGTGGCGGTGATCGGCGGCGGCAACTCCGGCGTCGAGGCGGCCATCGACCTGGCCGGCATCGTCAAGCACGTCACCCTGATCGAGTTCGACTCGCAGTTGCGCGCCGACGATGTGCTGGTGAGCAAGCTGAAGAGCCTGGACAACGTCGACATCATCGTCAACGGCCAGACCACCGAGGTGCTGGGCAACGGCCAGAAAGTCACCGGCCTGCGCTACAAGGATCGCCAGAGCGGAGACCTGCACGACATCGAGCTGGAAGGCATTTTCGTGCAGATCGGCCTGCTGCCCAATACCGAATGGCTGAAGGGCGCGGTGGACCTGTCACCGCGTGGCGAAATCATCATCGACGAGCGCGGCGCCACTTCGCTGCCGGGTGTGTTTGCCGCCGGCGACGCCACCACCGTGCCCTACAAGCAGATCGTCATAGCCATGGGCGCCGGCTCCACCGCGGCACTGAGCGCCTTCGACTACCTGATCCGCCACAGCACCCCGGCCGAGAGCACGAAGCAGGAAGCGGTCGCGGCCTGACGGGCTGGCGGGCGCCGTGTGCCTCTGATCGACGGAGTGAACCGCCCGAGATCCGTGCAGGCACGCCCCTTCGTGGTCATCCCGGCGCAGGCCGGTTCGGAACGTCTCTCCCGGAACGCGTGTACTCCGCCGTCCCTTGTTGTCATCCCGGCGCAGGCCGGGATCCAGTGTAAAAACCTGTGCGCAGCACACAAGACGTTTTTGCAGTGCTTCGCACCAGACCACACTGGATGACCCGCCGTTCGGCGGTTGAAAAGCGACTCCGGCTTTCGCCGGGATGACGAGGTTCGGGTTCTGGCCTGGTCAGGCGTGCTCCGCCAGGGTGTCGATCAGTTTTTGTTCGTCCCATACGGGCACGCCGAGTTCTTTGGCTTTGTCGAGTTTGGAGCCGGCGGCTTCGCCGGCGACGACGAAGCTGGTTTTCTTCGATACGCTGCCGGAGACCTTGGCGCCGAGGGCTTCGAGTTTCTGTTTGGCTTCGTCGCGTGTCATCGATTCCAGGCTGCCGGTGAGGACGGCGGTCTGGCCGGCGAGGGGCTGTTCGGCGGTTTCGGCGTCCTCGGGGATGGCGGCGAGGAGTTTCTCCGCCATGGCGACGGCGTGGCGCAGATCGGCGCTGGCCTTGTCGTCGGCGAGGAACGCGGTCAGGTTCTCGGCGGCGGCGGTGTTGAGGCCGGCGGCCTTGAGGGCGTCCTGATCGGCGGCCTCGATTTTCTCGAGCGTCGGATAGTCGGCGACCAGCTTCTCGGCGCTGGTGGGGCCGAGCTTGTTGATGCCGGCGGCATTCAGCAGCGCGGCCAGGTTGAGCTTGTCGCGCAGGGCCGGCCACGGCGTGCTCTCGTCGCGGAAGGTGATGCCGGCCTCGAGCAGCTTGTCGACCACGTCCTCGTTGCCGGCCTGCTCGAAGAAGGTGGCGATGGAATCGGCCACCTGGGTGCCGATGTCGGGCAGCTGGCGCAGGATAGGCGCCGGCGTGGTGCGCACAAAATCCAGTGATCCCAACCACTTGGCCAGAACTTTTGCAGTGCTTTCGCCGATGTGCATGATGCCCAGCGCAAACAGAAAACGCGCCAGCGTGGTGTTCTTGCTTGCCTCGATGCCCTCGACCAGGTTCTCGGCCCAGCGGGTGGCAACCTTGCCTTGCTTGACCGTTTCCGGGGTGGTGCCGTCGCGCTCGTCGATGCGCTTTTTCATGTCGACGAAGTGCTCGACGGTGAGGCCGTACAGGTCGGCCGGGGTGTGCACGATGCCCAGATCCACCAGCGCGTCGACGTAGCGCTCGCCGAGGCCATCGATGTCCATGGCGCGGCGCGAGGCGAAGTGGATCAGGGCTTCCTTGCGCTGCGCCGCGCACACCAGACCGCCGCTGCAGCGGTAGACCGCCTCGCCCTCCTCGCGCACCAGTTCCGAGCCGCAGTCGGGGCAGGCCTCGGGCATCGACCAGGCCTGCGTGTTCTTCGGTCGGCGCTCGGTGATGACGCGCACCACTTCCGGGATCACGTCACCGGCGCGGCGCACGATCACGGTGTCGCCGATGCGCACATCCAGGCGCGCGACCTGGTCGGCGTTGTGCAAAGTGGCGTGGGTGACGGTGACACCGCCCACCTGCACCGGCTGCATGCGCGCACGCGGGGTGGCGGCACCGGTGCGGCCGATCTGGATCTCGATGTCCTCGACCACGGTCATCTGCTCCTCGGCCGGGAACTTGTGCGCCAGTGCCCAGCGCGGCGCGCGCGAGACGAAGCCGAGGGCTTCCTGGCCGGCGTAGTCGTCCAGCTTGTAGACCACGCCGTCGATGTCGTAGGGCAGCGAGTCGCGCTCGTCGCCGATGTGCTTGTAGTAGGCGATCAGCCCTTTCAGCCCTTTCGCGGTATCAACCAGCGGCGAGACCGGCAGGCCCCAGTCACGCAGCTTCTTCAATGTGGCCGAATGGGTGTCCGGCAGTTCGCCGCCCTCGACCACGCCGACGGCATAGGCAAAGAAGCTGAGCTTGCGGCGTGCGGTGACGGCCGGGTCGAGCTGGCGCAGCGAGCCGGCGGCGCCGTTGCGCGGATTGGCCAGGACCTTGTCGTCGTGCTTGCGCGCCCAGTCGTTGTAAGCCTCGAAGTCCTTGCGCAGCATGATGATCTCGCCGCGCACTTCCAGTACGTCCGGCCAGTCATTGCCGCGCAGTTTCAGCGGCACTGCACGCACCGTGCGCACGTTGGCGGTGACATCCTCGCCCTCCTCGCCGTCGCCGCGGGTGGCGCCCAGCACCAGCACGCCCTGCTCGTAGCGCAGGCTGATGGCCAGGCCGTCCAGCTTGGGCTCGACCGAGAACAGCGGCTGCGTGCGCTCCAGCGCCTTCTCGATGCGGCGCTCGAAGCTGGCGACTTCCCTGTACCGGTCCTCGTCACTGTCGGCATCGGGGTCGGTGAAGGCGTTGGACAGGGACAGCATCGGCTGCTCGTGACGCACCTTGGCCAGGCCGCCTTCGGCGCGCGCGCCGACGGTGCGGGTGGGCGAATCGGACGTGGCCAGCTCCGGGTGTTTTTTCTCCAGTGCCTCGAGCTCGCGCAGCATGCGGTCGTACTCGACGTCCGGGATATTCGGGTCGTCGAGCACGTGGTAGCGGTAGTTGGCGTCTTCCAGCTTCGCGCGCAGTTCGGCGGCGTGGGCGGTGTCTTCGGGGGTCAGTCTGCTCATGCGACAAAGTGTACCGTGACGGCGGTCCCAGAGGCTCGCGCCCCACACCCCATCCGCGGCTGCGTGCAGAATGACGGGATCGACTGCAAGGCTCCCCAACCAGCCGAAGGCCGCCAACCTCAAAACACGTCATCCTGGGGCCGGCCGAAGGCCGGAACCCGGGATCCATTTTCGAGTGCATGTGCAAGCAACCCAGCCCACCCCACCAAAAAGCACAATGGATTCCGGGTTCCGCCCTGACGGGCGGCCCCAGAATGACGGGGATTGACTACAAGTGCGACGACACACGCCCCTCTCCCGCCATTCGCAAACGAACCGGAGCATGGATTCTGCGACTTCGCCTTCGGCTGCGCGCAGAATGACGGGGACTGACTGCAAGGTCCACCCGAACCAGCCGAAGGCCGCCAACCTCAAAGCACGTCATCCTGGGGCCGGCCGAAGGCCGGAACCCGGGATCCATTTTGAGTGCATGTGCAAGCAACCCAGCCCACCCCACCAAAAAGCACAATGGATTCCGGGTTCCGCCCTGACGGGCGGCCCCAGAATGACGGGGATTGACTACAAGTGCGACGACACCCGCCCCTCTCCCGCCATTCGCAAACGAACCGGAGCATGGATTCTGCGACTTCGCCTGCGGCTGCGCGCAGAATGACGGGGACTGACTGCAAGGTCCACCCGAACCAGCCGAAGGCCGCCAACCTCAAAGCACGTCATCCTGGGGCCGGCCGAAGGCCGGAACCCGGGATCCATTTTCGAGTGCATGTGCAAGCAACCCAGCCCACCCCACCAAAAAGCACAATGGATTCCGGGTTCCGCCCTGACGGGCGGCCCCAGAATGACGGGGATTGACTACAAGTGCGACGACACCCGCCCCTCTCCCGCCATTCGCAAACGAACCGGAGCATGGATTCTGCGACTTCGCCTTCGGCTGCGCGCAGAATGACGGGGACTGACTGCAAGGTCCACCCGAACCAGCCGAAGGCCGCCAACCTCAAAGCACGTCATCCTGGGGCCGGCCGAAGGCCGGAACCCGGGATCCATTTTCGAGTGCATGTGCAAGCAACCCAGCCACCCCATCAAAAAGCACAATGGATTCCGGGTTCCGCCCTGACGGGCGGCCCCGGAATGACGGGAATCCGGTTTGCGGCGGGGTGCTGGATTGCGGTTTTTCTGGCGCGCACGGGCGCCGTGTGATGGGCTTATCGTGTAGCATGCGCAAGATCCCCCTGGAAGTTCCTTATGCACCACGCCAGCGACATTCTGCTGATTCTGTTCATTGTCTTCATTGCCGCCAAGATCGGTGCCGAGCTTGCGCAGCGCATCAGGATGCCCGGGGTCGTGGGCGAGATTGCTGCCGGCGCCATCATCGGGCCGTCGATGCTGGGTCTGATCACGCCCGAACAGATTGCGCCCGGCACGCCGCTGGATATGCTGGCGGAAATCGGCGTGGTGCTGTTGCTGTTCTCGGTGGGCCTGGAGACGCGCCTGGATGATCTGAAGAAGGTCGGCAAGAGCGCCTTCATGGTGGGTGTACTGGGTGTGATCCTGCCGTTCGCGGTGGGCGCGGTGTGGGCGCATGGCTCGGGGTTTGACTGGATCAAGTCGATGTTCGTGGCCGCTGCCTTTGTCGCCACCTCGGCCGGCATTACTGCGCGCGTGCTGCAAGAACTGGGTGTGCTGCGCAATATCGAGAGCCGGGTGATTCTGGGTGCAGCGGTGATCGACGACATCCTGGCCATGCTGCTGCTGGGTGTGGTGTCGTCCCTGCAGGGCGGCGGCGAACTCAATATCCAGTCGCTGCTGGTGACCCTGGTCAGTGCGGTCGGCTTTCTGGCGGTGTTCGGCTGGGGCGGCACCCATGTCATGCGGCGGCGCTCGCAATGGCTGGACAAGCCGTCCGGCCCGCATTCACCACTGAGCCTGGTGCTGGCGCTTTGCCTGGGCCTGGCATTCCTGTCCACACGCTTCGGCCTGGCCGCCATCATCGGCGCTTTCCTGGCCGGCATGATTGCCTCGGAGACCCGCCAGCGCGAACAGCTGGAACACCAGACCATGCCGCTGCTGGTGCTGCTGACGCCATTCTTCTTTGTCATCACCGGCGCCAAGATCAACATGGCCGAACTGGCCGACTGGAGCACGCTGTGGATGCTGACCGTGGTCACGGTGATCGCCATCATCACCAAGCTGGCCGGCGGCTGGCTGGGTGCGCTGGCGCTGGGCCAGCGCAGCGCCCTGATTGTCGGCTTCGGCATGGTGCCCCGCGGCGAGGTGGGCGTGGTGATTGCGGCGCTGGGCCTGACCGCCGGCGTATTCAGCGAGCGCGTGTATGCCGTGATTGTCGCCATGTCCCTGCTGACCGCCATGATCACGCCGCCCATTCTGGCGCTGCTGCTGAAGAAGCAGGTGCTGCACGGCGACGATCAGACATCCGGATCGGACACGTAAAACGGCGCTGCCGCAATTTTTTGCCCGGCGGCTGCCACAAAATTGACAGACGCGCATAGCTAGACTGGGCCTGACACCAGACAAACAGGGAGAAAACCATGCGCTTGGTCCGTTTACTGTCCGTGCTCGCCACCTGCCTGATGCTTGCCGCCTGCGGCAAGCCGAGCGAAACCGGCAACGCCCTGCCTGCCGTGCAAGGCAGCACCCCTGCCCCGGCACCGGCAGCGACCGCCAGCAAACCGGGCAGACCGCTTGCCCTGACCCTGGAGGCGGCCGGCTCGAAAATGCATGCCGGCCGCCTCAACCTGGTGCTCACATTCAACCAGCGCCTGGCCGGTGCCCAGAATTTCGACAAGCTGCTGCGGCTCAACGACAGCAAGGGCGCGCAGGTTGACGGTGGCTGGGCGCTGGATGAAGACGGCCTGAGCCTGCGCTTCACCCCGATCAAGGCCAACGTCAGTTATCAGGTGCATGTGGATGCGGACCTGACCGCGGCCGATGGTGCCAGCCTTGGCGAAGCCATCGACAAGGATGTCTACACGGGCCCCATGCAGCCCTCGGTGGGCTTCGCGTCGCGCGGCAGCGTGCTGCCGGCGCGCGAGACACGCGGCCTGCCGGTCATCGCCGTCAACACCAGTCAGGTGGACGTCGAGTTCTATCGCGTGCACGACAAGTCCCTGAATGCGTTCTTTGCTGCCTACACCCACAACGGACTGCGCAACAGTTGGGACCTGGACCCACGCTGGGGCTGGGGCAGCCGCAAGGGGGCGCCGGTCACCCGCATTGCCGACTCGGTGTACAGCCACCGATTCACCCTGGACTGCAACGCCAACGAGCGCTGCATCAACTACCTGCCAATCCAGGACATCAGCCAGCTGGACCGTCCCGGTGCCTATTTTGCGGTCATGCGCCGTGCCGGCGACCTCGAGGACAGCTACGCCACCAACGTGTTCTATGTCAGCAACATCGGCCTGCACACCCGCGCCTACAAGAACCGCCTGTTCGTGCATGCCGCCTCGCTGGCCACCGGCGAACCGTTGCCCGGGGTGCAGCTGAAGATCCTCGGCGGTGGCGGCAATGACGTGACCAGGGCGCAGACCGACGAACACGGCAATGCGCTGCTGGCCTACTCGCTGGATGCCGACGACGTACTGATCGGCACGCTCGATGGCGACGTGTCGATGCTGCCCTTCAACCAGCCGGCCCTGGACTTGTCCGCGTTCAAGGTGGCCGGGCCCGAGCAAGCCGACTTCGACGTCTTTTCCTGGTCCGACCGCGACTTGTACAGGCCCGGGGAAACCCTCAGCCTGTCCGCCCTGCTGCGCGACTTTGACGGCCACATGATGGACCCGCAGCCGCTGTTCGTGACACTGAGGCAGCCCGACGGCCGCGCCTTCGTGTCGAGCCGGCTGAAACCGGCCGAACTGGGCTACTACAGCTTCAGCCAGGCCATTCCCGAGGATGCGACCACCGGCACCTGGCAGGTCGAATTCCGGCTTGATCCTGCCAGCAAGCAGACCGTCGAAAGCATGAAGTTTCATGTCGAGGACTTTCTGCCCGAGCGCCTGAAACTGGACCTGGACAGCAAGAACCCGAGCATCCGCGGCAGCCTGCCGCTGCACCTGGAGGTGCAGTCCGATTATCTGTACGGCGCACCGGCGTCAGGCAACCGCTTTACCGCCAAGCTGACCCTGGCCGTGGACCAGCATCCGATCAAGGAGCTCGAGGACTACTGGTTTGGCGACCCCACCATTGACGTGCCGAAGAAGGCACGTGACGTGCTCGATACCAAGCTGGACGAGAAGGGCCAGCTGCAAAAGGACGTCGACCCGTTCCAGGGCAAGCCGCCGGCCACGCCGGTGGCCGCGTTCCTCAGTGGCAGCGTCTACGAAACCGGAGGGCGCACGGTCACCCGCACCATCAAGCGCACGGTCTGGCCGGCCGACGTGCTGGTCGGCGTGCACCCCATGTTCGACCCGAACGACGGCGCCAACTCCGATTCCCGCGCCGGCTTCGAGCTGATCCGCGCCAACAGCAAGGGCGAGCTGCTGGCCGGCAAGAACCTCAAGGTCAAGCTGATACGCGCCTATCGCCGCTACCACTGGAACTGGACCGACGATGGCGGCTGGGGCTACGACTGGAGCAGCTACTACGACGAGGTGGGCACACGTACCGTGAACATCCCCGCCGGCCAGTCGCTGAAGCTGGACTTCCCGGTGGAATACGGCAACTACCGCCTGGAGGTCACCGACCCGGACACCGGCCTGACCATGCGCTACCCGTTCTATGCGGGCTGGAGCTGGGACGACGACAACCGCGGCAATGAAGCACGCCCGGACAAGGTCAAGCTGGCGCTGGACAAGACCGCCTACCACAAGGGCGACACGCTCAAGGTGACGGTGACGGCACCCAAGGCCGGCCCCGGGGTGCTGCTGGTCGAATCCGACCATTTGCTCTACACCCGCAACATCGACGCCCAGCCCGGCGCCACCTTCGAGATTCCGGTGACCGCCGAGTGGATGCGGCATGATGTCTATGTCACCGCGCTGGTATTCCGCGGCGGCTCGGCCAGGCAGCAATCGACACCGGCGCGGGCCGTGGGCGAGGTGCATGTGCCCATCGACCGCTCCCAGCGCAAACTGGCGCTGGCGCTCAAGGCACCCGACAAGATGCGCCCCGGCCAGGACCTGAAGGTATCCGTGGATGCGCCGCAACTGGCCGGCAAGACCGGACAGGTGACAGTGTCGGCGGTGGACGTGGGCGTGCTCAACATCACCCGCTTCAAGTTGCCCGATCCGTTCACCTGGTTCTTCCAGCAACGCGCGCTGGGGGTGGATGCCTATGACCTGTACGGCCGCATCATCGAGGCCTTCAAGGGCGGTACCGCGCGCCTGGCCTATGGCGGCGACATGGCGCTGGCGGCGCTGCCGCAATCGCGGCGCCCCACCGCCGAGCACAAGACCGTGGACCTGTTCTCCGGCCCGGTGCGCTTTGATGCCAAGGGCCACGCGCAGGCATCCATGCCGATGCCCGAGTTCAACGGCACCGTGCGCATCAGCGCCGTGGCCTTCGGCAAGGACAGCTTCGGCAGCGCCCAGACCGAGACCATCGTACGCGCACCACTGGTGCTGGAGGCCTCGACACCCAAGGTCATGGCGCCCGGCGACCAGAGCATGCTGACGGTCGATGTCACCAACTTCACCGGCAGCGAGGCCGAGATCACACTGACCGCCAAGTCCGACGAGGGGCTTGCGATCGGCCATGCCAGCCATACCCTGAAACTGGCCGACGGCGCCAAGACCACCGTGTCCATGCCGCTGACGGCGCGCGCGCAGTTCGGATCGGCGCACATCGACATCAATGCCACGGCCGGCGAAACCGATGTGCACACCGGACGCAACATGATCGTGCGTGCGGCCTGGCCCGAAGTAGCCCGCTCGCACACCACGGTGCTGACGAAGCTGGCGCCGGTGCAATTCACGCGCAAGCTGACCTCGGGTCTGATTGCGCAGTCGATGACCGCGCGCATGACCCTGACCACGTCTGCCGCCACTGCCGTTTGCCCTGTCGCTCGACCGGCTCCTGAGCTATCCCTATCGCTGTCTGGAACAGACCACCAGCACCGGCTATGGCGCATTGCTGATGACGCCCAAGCTGGCCGAGGCGCTGCACATGTCGCCACTTGGCGAAGGCCAGCGTCGTCAGCGCGTGGAGAACGAACTGGGCCGGCTGGCATCGCTGCAGCTCCCCAACGGCCACTTCTCCATGTGGGGCGGCGGCCACGGCGAGGCGGCCACCTTCCTGACGCCTTATGCCGTGGACTTCATGCTGGACGCCCGCGACGCCGGCTTTGCGGTCAACAACCAGGTGTTGCAGAACGCACTGGAGCGGCTCAAGGACGACCTGCTCTCCGGTGGCCATCCCTACTACAGCCACGAGCACTCGGATCACCTGCGCTTCGCCGATGAAGCCTACTCGGCCTATGTGCTGGCCCGCGTCAACCGCGCGCCGCTGGGCACGCTGCGCAACCTGTTTGACAACAAGCGGGACGACGCGCTGACCGCCCTGCCGCTGGTGCACCTGGGCATCGCCCTGAAGCTCATGGGCGACACACCGCGCGCCGACAAGGCGCTGCAACAGGCGTTCACCATGAAGGTCAGGCGTCCCTGGTACCTCGGCGACTACGGCTCGGACCTGCGCGACATGGCGCTGATGGTGATGCTTACCCACAAGCATGACCTGGCCAGACCCGACTGGGACGCGAAGCTGATCGACCTGGCGCGCGCACAGGCCAGCGACCAGCACGAGGCCGATCGCCACAATGAAGGCCGCGTCTGGCTAAGCACCCAGGAGGAAGCTGCGCTGGGCCGGCTGGCCAGGCAGTTGCTGAAGAATGGGGAAAACACCGTGCAGGGGTTCTGGACCCAGGGCAAGACACGCCACGACATCCAGCCCGACCTGCTGTGGAGTCAGCTGTTCGATCACAAGGCGCTGACCGAAGGCATCACCGTCACGCCCGAAGGAGAGCCGCCGGTGTACACCATCAGCGATGTCAGCGGCGTGCCGACCGAGGCGCCGGCGCCCGACGACAGCATGATCAGCGTCAAGCGCGACTACTTCACCCTGGACGGCAAGCCCTGGGACAGCAAGCAGCCACTGACCGAGGGCAAGGCGCTGATCGTGCGCCTGCGCATCGAGGCGCGCAAGGCAGTGCCCGACGCCCTGCTCACCGATCTGCTGCCGGGCGGCCTGGAGGTCGAGAACTTCAACCTCACCGACACCGAGCAGTGGGCCGGGGTGATCATCGACGGCATCCGCATCAACAACCGCGGCCAGGCCGCCGACGTGCTGCATGAGTCGTTCCGCGATGACCGCTACGTGGCCGCCCTTGATCTGCGCCGCGGACAGAAGGCACAGGTGTTCTACCTTGTCCGCGCCGTGTCGCCGGGCCACTTCGTGGTGCCGCCGCCGCGTGTGGCCGACATGTACCGGCCGGAGCTGCAGGGCATCGGCGCGCGCACGCCGAAGTTCATCACCGTGGTTGAACCCGGAGACAAGTGATGGCCATGGCCGCGCCCTGCCAGGCGGCCAGCGCGGGTGCCGGCTCGCGGCGGGCGGATAGCCGCCCGCTGCGGCTCGCCCCGCTTCCGGCACATGCCGGTTTGCGTTTTCTGCTTGCAGAAGACGAAGCGTTTCGCGCCCAGCGGGCGCGAGTTCATTTCTCTTGCATGCCCAAGAGAAACAGAACCAAAGAGAAGGGCACCCCTTTTCCGCGCCCTGCGGGCATCCTGCCCTCCGGGTACGTGCCGGCCGGCCGGGCTTTTCGACGGCACATCCTGTGCCGGCGAAAAGGCAGGCACATCCATGTGCCAGCCCCTTCGGGCCTTTTCGTCCGGCCGTCACCACTCCACAGGGGGCCCAAGGAAAAAAGCGGACTCCTGTCCGCGATTGTGTGCGCTGCGCGCACACGCTTCTGGCGCGCAGGATGCGCGCTGGCTTGTCCGGGGCCCCTGTGCAGCGGCGGCGGCTTGCGGCTGCATTGCAGGGCGAGCAAAGCGAGGCCGGAAATGCTTGCCCGAAGGGGCGCCGACACGATGTCGGCGCGTTTTTCGAAGGCACATGGATGTGCCTCCGAAAAACCCCGCAAACCGGCGCGAACTTTGCGGACAGGATGTCCGCAAAGCGCGGAAAAGGGGTGGCCTCTCTTTTGGTTCGTTTTCTCTGGCCAAACAGAGAAAATGAACTCGCGCCCGTAGGGCGTGAAACATTTTTTGAAAGAAGCGCTGACGTCGGCAGAAATCCAAACCACGCGACCGAGAACGATGAAGCATTTTGGCAAATCAGTGCAAAGGGCGAGACATTGGCTGCGCCGGCTGGTGATCGCCATCGCGCTGCTGGCGCTCACGGCGGTAGCGCTGGACCGCCTGTTTCCGCTGCCCCTGCCCGACCCGCACAAGCGCGGCGCCACCGTGGTGCTGGCGCGGGACGGCAAGCCGCTGCGCGCCTTTGCCGACCAGGACGGCGTATGGCGCTATCCGGTCACGCCGGAGCAGGTGTCGCCCTTGTATGTGCAGGCACTGCTCGGCTACGAGGACCAGTGGTTCTGGCGCCACCCGGGCGTGAACCCGCTGGCGCTGGCGCGTGCGGCGGGGCAGTGGATTGCGCACGGGCGGATTGTGTCCGGTGGTTCCACCCTGACCATGCAGGTGGCGCGCATCATCGACCCCAACTCGCGCACGGTGCTGGGCAAGCTGCACCAGATTCTGCGCGCGCTGCAACTGGAGATTCATCTCAGCAAGCGGCAGATCCTCACCCTGTATCTGGACAACGCGCCGTTCGGCGGCACCATCGAGGGTGTCGAGGCCGCCTCCTGGGCCTACCTCGGCAAGCCTGCCGAACATCTGTCGCACGCCGAGGCCGCCCTGCTGGCGGTGTTGCCGCAGGCGCCGAGCCACATGCGCCCGGACCGTCACCCGAAGCGCGCGCGCATGGCCCGCGACAAGGTCCTGGATCGCCTGGTCGAGGAAGGTATCTGGTCGTCCGCCACCGCCGCATCGGCGCGCATCGAGCCGGTGGTGGCGCGATCGCTGGATCCGCCCATGCTGGCGCCCATGCTGGCCCGCCGCCTGCATGACGCCGACCCGTCCGCACGCCGCATCCGCACCACCATCGACGCCAACCTGCAACGCGCCATGCAGGCACGGGTGCACGCCTATCTGTCGCGCCTGCCACCGCGCACCTCGGCAGCGCTGCTGGTGCTCGACAACCTCAGCGGCGCGACACGCGTGTATGTCGGCTCGGGCAGTTTCGGCAACGATGCGCGTCTGGGCTATGTCGACATGAGCCGTGCCTGGCGCTCGCCCGGATCGACGCTCAAGCCCTTCCTCTACGGCATGGCGCTGGACGACGGCCTGATTGATTCGCAAAGCCTGCTGCTGGACGCGCCGCAGTCCTTCGATGGCTATCGACCCGGTGATTTCAGCGGTGCGTTCAGCGGTCCGGTCGCCGCCGCCGATGCCTTGCGCCTGTCACTGAATGTGCCGGCGGTGGACCTGCTCGACCGCGTGGGACCGGAGCGGTTTGCGGCGCGCCTGGCCAATGCCGGTCTGAATCTGCAGCTTCCGCATGGTGCCCGGCCCAACCTGTCGATCATCCTCGGCGGCGCCGGTGCCCGCCTGGAAGACCTGGTCAGTGCCTACACCGCCTTCAACAATCGCGGCATTGCCAGCAGCATGCGGCTGCGTCCGGATACACCACAGCATCACCGCCGGCTGCTGTCGCCGGGTGCGGCCTGGGTCGTGCGGCGCATGCTCGATGAGCATCCGCGCCCGGGCTACAGCGCCGACAGCCTGGCCAACAGCGCCACCCCGCCACTGGCATGGAAAACCGGCACCAGCTACGGTTTTCGCGACGCCTGGGCCGTGGCCAGCATGCCGCGCTATTCGATTGGCGTATGGATCGGCCGCCCCGACGGCACGCCGATGCCGGGGCAGTATGGCGCGGTGACCGCGCTGCCGCTGCTGTTCCAGGTAGCCGACAGCCTGCCGCGCGATCAGGGCCGCGGCACACCGCCCCCGGCCAGCGTCAGCCAGCGCAGCGTATGCTGGCCGCTGGGTCTGGCGCCGGATCCGGAGCAGCCGCAGCTGTGCCAGCAGCGCATGCAGGCCTGGGTACTCGATGGCGTGATTCCGCCCACCCTGCCGCAGCGCCAGGACACGCGCTGGAACGCGGCCGCGCTGCGCCTGCGCGTGGATGCCGCAAGCGGCCGACGTCTCAGCGCGGGTTGCCACCGCAACAAGGAGCGCACGCAACTCGTGGCCCGCTGGCCGGTGCTGGCCTGGCCCTGGCTGGACCCGACCCAGCGCCGGCAGGCAAGCCTGCCGCCGCTGGCCGCAGGCTGCCCGGACGACGCGCTGGAGCAGGCGCAGGCCTTGCATATCGAGGGCATACCCGACCATGCCAGCATTGCCCGTGCCTCCAACAGCGACCAGCCCCCACGCCTGAGCCTGCGTGCGCTGGGCAGCGACAAGGACATCCTGTGGCTGATCAACGGCCGGCTGGTCGCCACCACCGGCCCGCGCCAGGCCTTCGTGCACGATTACGCCGAACCCGGCGCCAAGACCATCACCGCGCTGGGCGCCGCGGGCGGCTGGGCACAGATCCGGATTCGGGTACTGCCCTGAGCGTCACTCGCGGATAGCGCGCGGCATGGTCCTGGTCGCATAATTTGCCTTTCGCCGCCATCATGGCTGCATGAAAGCCAATGTGACCACCGACCCGGCCATGCCCGCGCTTGAGCGACTCACGGATCTTGTCCGCCGGCACGAGCGGCTGTTCGTACTGACTGGTGCCGGCTGCAGCACGGCCTCGGGTATTCCGGACTACCGCGACCTGGAGGGTGACTGGAAGCGCGCCTCGCCGATGACGCTGCAGGCATTCATGGGCAAGGATCTGGCGCGTGCCCGCTACTGGGCGCGCAGCATGATTGGCTGGCGAACGATGGCCAGGGCGCGTCCCAACATCGCGCACGAGACGCTGGCCGAACTGGAGCGGCGCGGGCACGTGGAACTGCTGGTGACGCAGAACGTGGACCGGCTGCATCAGCATGGCGGCAGTGACAAGGTGATCGACCTGCATGGCCGCATCGACCGCGTCCGCTGCATGGATTGCGAGCTGCGCATACCGCGCAGCGAGATGCAGGCGCGGCTGGAATCGGACAATCCGGACTGGCTTCAGCTCACGGCCGAGCGCGCACCCGATGGCGATGCCGACCTGGATGGCGAAGACTTCGCGGCCTTCAAGGTGCCACCCTGCCCGAATTGCGGTGGTGTGCTGAAACCCGATGTGGTGTTCTTTGGCGAGGGGGTGCCGCGCGAGTGCGTCATGCAAGCCGGCGCAGCACTCGAACGCGCTGACGCCATGCTGATCGTCGGCTCGTCATTGATGGTCTATTCGGGCTACCGCTTCGCCAGCATGGCACACAAGCTGGGCAAGCCCATCGCCGCCATCAACCGCGGCCGCAATCGCGCCGATCCCATCATTGACGTCAAGGTCGAGGCCGACTGCGGCCAGACCCTGCAGCGCCTGCTGGGAGCCTTGGCGGCAGGAACCAGGTGAGCGAGGCATAGTGGTCTTGCGGCAGATTTTTCGATCATTCGAGGCGAACAGCCGCAGCTGTTTGGCGCAGTGAGCGGAAAAGCCGGCCAAAACCACAAACCGCAGGCGCTTGCGCTTCTACCGCCCAGGCTCCCGGCCCGCACTATTCACCAACCCTTTACTGGACCCGCGACAGAGTTCGCTGGAGTCGGTCGTGCGCCATGAGCGAGATTTTGTCTTTTCTGCTGACCGCTGACCATTGACCGCTGACACCAGCACGGGCTCGGCCCGCTACTGCACAGTCCTGGCAAGTTCACGCAACACCGTGGTGGCGTAGGCGCCCGCCGGAAGCTCGAAGCGCAGCTCGATGGCATCGTCGGCCAGCCAGCGCCATTCCATATCCTGCGGCAGCAGGCGCAGGGCGCGGCGGTCCTGATCCATGCCAGCCTCGACAAGGCCCGCGACGAGTTCGGGGTAGCGGTCGGCCACCGCCTGTTCCAGTCCGGCGGCACGGCCCGCACTTGCCAGCTCGCCGCGACCCCACAAGGGTCCGGATGGATGGATGTCACCCTGCTCGAGTCGCGTGCTCAATGCTGCGCTGGGCTCTTCCGGCCCGAACCAGGAGCGTGAACCGGCCAGGCAAAACACTTCGCCGTCGATGGCGTGATTCCAGTTTTGTTCGCGCACGCGCTCATCAAGCAGGGTATTGAAAATCTGCGAGCGCGCCGCGGACAGCAGAATGCCGCGCTGCTTGCGCCTGACCCGACGGCCGGCAAACATGGCGCGTGCCTGCTCGACATTGTCGCCATCACGGCCGAAGCGCTGCTCGCCAAAGTAGTTGGGCACACCGTCCGTGCGGATCGCTTCGAGCACCGTCTCGGCCCGCGCATGATCACCGGCCACCTCGCGCAGAACGATCACGAAACGGTTGCCCCGCAGTGCACCACGCTTGAGCTTGCGTCGGTGCGGCGCGTGCGCCAGTACCTGCAGCTCATCGCCGGCAAGTGCCTGCCAGTCGGGTTCGGCACGGCCCGGCAACTGCACGCTGAATGCCTGCTCGGTGACGGCATGACGATCCTTCATGCCGGCGTAGCCGACGGCCAGCGGCTTGACCCCGGCATGGCGTGCGAGCATCTCCGCCACCTGCTGCGTGGTCAGCCCGCGCTTGCGTACCGTCAGCAACACATGCTCGCCATCGCCATCAGCGCCGTAACCCAGTTGCTCGATGACCTGGAAGTCTTCGGGCTGTACACGCAGCACGCCCGTCAACGGCGCACCACCATGCGCGCGCTGCAACTCGTGAGTACTCATGTGGCCTGCAGCAGCACCACGGCCTGTGCTGCGATACCTTCCGCTCGCCCGGTGAAGCCCAGCTTCTCGCTGGTCGTGGCCTTCAGGCTGATGCACTGGATATCACAGTCGAGATCTGCGGCGAGATTGGCGCGCATGGCCGCGCTGTGTGGTGCAATTTTCGGTCTTTCGCAGATCACGGTGATGTCGGCATTGCCGAGCACATAACCCGACTCGCGCATCATGGCCGCCGTGGCGCGCAGAAACTCGCGGCTGTCGGCATCGCGCCAGCGCGCTTCGCTTGGCGGAAAATGCACGCCGATATCACCCAGCGCCAGGGCGCCGAGGATGGCGTCGCACAGGGCATGGATCACCACGTCGCCATCGGAATGCGCCACCAGGCCTTGCGCATGCGCGATGCGCTCGCCGCCCAGCATCACGTGATCGCCGTCGCCAAACGCATGCACATCGATGCCCTGTCCGATTCGCATCATGGCAGCCGCTCCAGCAGAAATTCGGCCAGCGCCAGATCGGCTGGCCGGGTGATCTTGATGTTGTCTTCATG
The DNA here is from genome assembly GCA_963800395.1 of uncultured Gammaproteobacteria bacterium. Lineage (GTDB taxonomy): Bacteria > Pseudomonadota > Gammaproteobacteria > Xanthomonadales > Rhodanobacteraceae > DASSBG01. The sequence continues at coordinate 144,732 of CAWDBD010000001.1, read as the reverse complement.
CCCTTCCACCAGACGCGGGGCGAACCCGGCATACTCCATGGCCATGGACTCGTCGGTGACGGCGATGCCGGCATCTCGCGCAGCGTTCAATGCCGAGGCCAGCGGCCCGCGACGAAACATCTGCGGGGTGAGGGCATGCCAGCAGTCTTCTCGGGGCTCGGTAACGGCCACGCATTGCTGTTCGTCGGCACGTTTCAGGGTGTCGCGCAGGGGCGTCGCCAGCAGGCCGCCGTCGCCGTCCGAGGCCTCCTCGATCAGGCGATCGATGTCCTGTTCGCGGATGCACGGTCGCGCCGCATCGTGCACCAGCACGAAGTCATCCGGCGCCACCTCGGGCGGCAGCGCATCGAGGCCGGCGAGCACCGAGTCGGCCCGGGTATGGCCGCCCGTGGCCAGATGTACCGGCTTGCTGGTGGGGTAGGCGCCGCCCTGGCCGTGCAATTCAGGCGTGTCATCGTCTCCGGTATTGGTAAGCCGGCTGCGCCACAGGTCGTCGTCAGCCGCCAGCACCAGCACCAGGCCGGCCACCAGTGGATGCTCGCCGAGCCGATGCAGTGTGTGCCACAGCACCGCGCGACCATTCAGCAGGGCATACTGCTTGGGCAGTTCGCCGCCGAAACGCTGGCCACTGCCCGCCGCCGGTACCACGCACCACAGACCTGCTTCAGTGTTCATCACTTCCCCTTGTGGCGGCCGGCGCCGGGGTGACCACCTGATAGAAGGTTTCGCCCGGCTTGATCAGGCCCAGTTCGCTGCGGGCACGACCCTCGATGGCCTGTTTGCCCTGTTTGAGATCCTCGACCTCGGCTGCCAGCGCCTTGTTGCGTTCCTCCAGCCGCTTGTTCTCGGCTTTCTGCGCGGCCACCTGCTTGCGCAGCCAGGACACATCACGATACCCGCCATCACCCAGCCACAGCGTGTACTGCAAGATCAGCAGCAGAACAAACAACAGCGCAAAGATCACGCGCAGCATGCTGGCCCGCTCCTGCTCACGCCCAGGCGCCATCCGTACCGGGCAGTTGCACGAATGCATTGCGGCCGGCGAAGCGTGCCTTGTCGCCCAGCTGTGCCTCGATGCGCAGCAGGCGGTTGTACTTGGCGATGCGGTCGCTGCGGCACAGTGAGCCGGTCTTGATCTGGGTGGCGCTGGTGGCCACGGCCAGATCGGCAATGCTGGTGTCCTCTGTTTCGCCGGAACGATGCGAGATCACTGCTGCGTAATGGTTGTCGGCCGCCATGTTGATGGCGTCCATGGTCTCGCTGAGCGTGCCGATCTGGTTGAGCTTGATCAGGATCGCATTGCCGATACCCGCCTCGATGCCGGCGCGGAAGATACCGGGGTTGGTGACGAAGTTGTCGTCGCCGACCAGCTGCACCTGCTTGCCGAGACGCCCGGTGAGCAGCTTCCAGCCGTCACTGTCGTCCTCGGCCATGCCGTCCTCGATGCTGATGATGGGGTACTTCTCGCACCAGGCCGCCAGAAAATCGCACATCTCCTCGGCATCAAGGCGCTTGCCCTCGCCGACCAGGTGGTACTTGCCGTTGTCATGAAACTCGGACGATGCCGCATCCAGCCCCAGGAGAATGTCCTGTCCGGCGTGATAGCCGGCTCGACCAATGGCTTCGATGATGGTTTCGATGGCTTCCTCGTTGGACTTGAGGTCGGGTGCAAACCCGCCTTCGTCACCCACCGATGTACTCAGGCCACGCCCCTTGAGCACGCTCTTGAGCGCATGAAAGACCTCGGCACCGGCGCGCAGCGCATCGGAGAAACGCTCGAAGCCGGCCGGCAGGATCATGAACTCCTGGATGTCGACGTTGTTGTCGGCATGGGCGCCACCATTGATGATGTTCATCTGCGGCAACGGCAGCAACGGCTCTCGGCCATCCGCCAGGCTCTGCCACAGCGGTACACCGCGGGCCGCCGCCACGGCATGCGCCGCAGCCAGTGACACGCCCAGCAGGGCATTGGCGCCCAGGTGCGACTTGTTGGGTGAATCATCGAGCTTGATCAGGGCCTCGTCGAGGGCGCGCTGATCCGCGGCATCCCGGCCTTTCAGCGCATCACAGATGAGCGTGTTCACATTGTTGACGGCCTGTGTCACACCCTTGCCGCCGAAGCGCGTCTTGTCGCCATCGCGCAGCTCGACGGCCTCGCGTGTACCGGTGGAAGCGCCGGAAGGCACGCGTGCCGTGCCGGTGCTGCCATCGTCCAGGGTCACCCTGGCTTCGAGCGTCGGGTTGCCACGCGAATCGAGAATCTGAAGTGCGTCGATAGTGCGGATGGTGGTGCTCATGGTCGGATGCTTGTTACCTGTTGTGGAATGAAGTGGCGCCGATTTCCGGCAGCCTTGAATTCGCCGTCATCCTGGGGCCGCCGCAGGCGGAACCCGGACGCCGAGGCAGGAAAGCCGAAAGCAAACATCGGCGTAGCCTATGGCCCGAAGGGCGAACGCCTGGATGGCGTGAGTAAATCCATTGTTTCTTCTGCTGTCGAACCTTTCCGGTTGCCGGGAAATCAAAATGGATCCCGGGTTCCTCGCTTCGCTCGGCCCCAGGATGACGGAAGCCGGGACATTCCGGCTTCCGGTGGGATGACCGGCCCGGGGATCACGGGGTGATGTCGGCAGTCCATGCCCATGGCTCAGAGATCCTGCTCCATGAAGCCGCGGCGCTTGACCACGCCGTCGATCTCCATGAGGGTTTCCAGCAGTTCGCGCATGCGCGCCAACGGCCAGGCGTTGGGTCCGTCGCTCAGGGCCTTGTCCGGATCGGGGTGGGTCTCGGCAAACAGGCCGGCCACACCGGCTGCCACCGCAGCGCGTGCCAGCACCGGAATGAATTCGCGCTGCCCGCCCGAGCGGTTGCCCTGCCCGCCCGGCAGCTGCACCGAATGGGTGCCGTCAAACACAACCGGGCAACCGGTGTCGCGCATTGCCGACAACGAGCGCATGTCGGAGACCAGGTTGTTGTAACCGAAACTGGCGCCGCGCTCGCAGACCATGATCTGATCGTTGCCGGCAGCGCGTGCCTTGTCCACCACATGGCGCATGTCCCAGGGCGCCAGGAACTGGCCCTTCTTGATGTTGACCGGCCGCCCGGCCGCGGCCACCTTGCGGATGAAGTCGGTCTGGCGACACAGGAATGCCGGTGTCTGCAGCACATCAACCACATCGGCCACTTCGTCAAATGGTGTGTATTCGTGCACGTCCGTCAACACCGGCACACCGACCTGCGCGCGCACTTCGGACAGGATGCGCAGGCCCTCTTCCATGCCGAGGCCGCGGAAGCTTTCACCCGAGGAGCGATTGGCCTTGTCGAAACTGGACTTGAATATGAAATTCATGCCCAGATCGGCGGTCACTTCCTTGAGCGTGGCCGCGGTGTCGATCTGCAGTTGTTGCGACTCGACCACGCAGGGGCCGGCAATCAGGAACAGGGGCTGATCCAGGCCAACCTCGAAATCACACAGCTTCATGGGTACAGCCTTTGTCGGGATATCTGTGCCGGCGGAGCATGCCCGCAACGGCTTGCCGGGACGGGACATTTCATGCGTCGACCTTCGCCTCGGCCAGACGCGGGCTTTCCCTGACAGCGCGATACTCACGCGCCGCACGCACGAAATCGTTGAACAGCGGGTGGCCCTTGCGCGGGCCCGAGGTGAATTCCGGGTGCGCCTGGCAGGCCAGGAACCACGGATGGGTTTGCGGTGACAACTCCACCATCTCGACCAGCATGTCGTCCATCGACTTTCCGGCGATCACCAGGCCGGCGTCTTCCAGTTGCTGGCGGTAGCGGTTGTTGAACTCGTAACGATGTCGATGCCGCTCGCTGACCACATCGCTGCCGTACAGCCTGCGCGCCAGCGTGCCGGGCTTGAGGCGCATTTCCTGTGCGCCCAGACGCATGGTACCGCCCATATCGGAGGAGGCACTGCGCTGCTCGACGTCGCCGCTGGCCGTGGACCACTCGGTGACCAGGGCAATGACCGGATCCTCGCACGGGCCGTTCTCGGTGGAACCGGCGCCCTTGAGGCCGGCAACATCGCGCGCAAACTCGACCACGGCCGCATGCATGCCGTAGCAGATGCCGAAATACGGAATGCCGTTCTCGCGCGCGTACCCGGCTGCGGCCACCTTGCCTTCGAAACCGCGCTTGCCGAAACCACCGGGGACCAGTACCGCGTCGACATCGGCCAGGTGGGCTTGTGCACCGTCGCTTTCGATGTCGGTCGAATCCAGCCACTTCAGGCGCACGTGGGTGCCGTTCTGGATGCCGCCGTGACGCAACGCCTCGCCCAGCGACTTGTAGGCGTCGCTGTGGTCGACGTACTTGCCGACGATGGCGACACACACCTCATCGCGCGGATTGAGCACGGCATCAACGGTGCGCTGCCAGGCCGACAGGTCGGCCGGCGGCGCCTGAATGCCGAACTGGTCCAGAACCAGCTGGTCCAGGCCCTGGTCATTGAGCCACTGCGGCAGCTTGTAGATCACGTCCAGGTCGACCACGCTGATCACGGCCTTTTCCGGCACGTTGGTGAACAGGGCGATCTTGCGGCGCTCGCTCTCCGGCAGGTGCTGTTCGCTGCGACACAGCAGCACGTCGGGCTGAATGCCGATCGAGCGCAGTTCCTTGACCGAATGCTGGGTCGGCTTGGTCTTGATCTCGCCGGCCGCGCGGATGTACGGGATCAGGGTCAGGTGCACGAACATGCAGCGCTGCGGCCCGTGTTCGATACGCAACTGACGAATGGCTTCGAGAAACGGCAGCGACTCGATGTCACCCACGGTGCCGCCAATTTCCACCAGCGCCACATCAAAACCTTCGCTGGCTTCGCGCACGCACTGCTTGATCTGATCGGTGATATGCGGGATGACCTGCACGGTAGCGCCCAGATAGTCGCCACGCCGCTCGCGCGCAATGACGGCCTCGTAGATCTTGCCCGTGGTCACCGAATTCTTGCCGGACAGGCGGGTACTGACGAAGCGCTCGTAGTGACCCAGATCCAGGTCGGTCTCGGCACCATCATCGGTGACATAGACCTCACCGTGCTGGAACGGGCTCATGGTGCCCGGATCCACGTTGATGTAGGGATCGAGCTTCATCAAGGTGACCTTCAGGCCACGCGCTTCAAGAATGGAGGCCAGAGACGCTGCAGCCAGGCCTTTGCCCAGGGAAGAAACCACGCCGCCGGTAACGAAAATAAGAGGGGTCATCATTTGCGCCAGCCCGGAAAACGACATTTTACAGGTTCCGCCCGACGAGCGCAGCATCGCTCGCCGGGGCCTGGCCCCCGGCCGCGGGCCATGCGGTGAATGACGGGCCCGGCAGGCGTGGGTTATCGTAGATGGCTCACTCTCCCGCAACAGGCTCCAGCGCATGATCGACAAGCAGAAATTCCGCGCCTTCCGCATTCACAATGACGATGAAGGTTACCGCGCCGGATTGGAGGAAATGCCCGTTTCGGGTCTGTCGGAAGGCGAGGTGCTGGTGAAGTGCCAGTACTCGTCCATCAACTTCAAGGACGCGCTGGCGGGCACGGGTGAAGGCAAGATACTGCGCCGCTTTCCACTGAACGGTGGCATCGATGCCGCAGGCTATGTCGCCCAGAGCAGTGATCCCGGCTTCAAGGAAGGCGACCCAGTGCTGTGCACCGGCTGCGGCCTGTCGGAAACGCGCGATGGCGGCTTTGCGGAAATGATCCGGCTGCCGTCCAAATGGGCCATCCCCCTGCCTGACGGCCTCAGCGTGCGCGAATCGATGGCCATCGGCACGGCCGGTTTCACCGCCGCACTGTCGCTGTACCGGATGCTGCAGAACGACCAGAAGCCGGACATGGGACCGATTGTGGTGACTGGCGCCAGCGGTGGCGTCGGCTCGCTGGCGGTGGACATATTCACCCGCGCCGGCTTTGAAGTGCATGCCATCACCGGATCGGTGGACAAGTTCGACTTTCTCACCGGCCTCGGCGCCACTCAGTGCATATCGCGCCACGGCCTGCATTGGGGCCAGCGGCCACTGGAAACCGCGCGCTGGGCCGGTGCCGTCGATAGTGTCGGCAGCGAGATGCTGGCGGGCCTGACACGTGTAATCAAGCCCTACGGCAACATCGCCAGTTGCGGACTGGTCGCCGGCCATGACCTGGCCACCACGGTCATGCCCTTCATCATTCGCGGCATCAGCCTGCTGGGTATCGCCTCGGCCGGCACCGCAAGACCGATCCGTGACGCCATCTGGCAGCACCTGGCCGATGACTGGAAACCGCAGCATCTGGAACGCATTGCCAGCCACGAAGTCGGACTCGAGGAACTGCCCGAGACCTTCGCCAAGCTGCTTGCGGGCGATGCCCCGCCCCGGACCGTGGTCCGGATCAGCGGCCCGGCGACCGCCTGAACACGCTTGCGCAAGGGTGATGAGAGGCTTCAGCAGCACCCTCACGGATCCGAGAAGCACCATACGCATCCACTTGATTGGGAAGCCTTCTTTGCCGGCATGCAGGGGGATGTTCGCGATCAGCGCTGGACAGGCGCGGCACAGCTAATACAATGCGCTTGAAGTGCAATTCACAATCGTTACGGCTCAGCCTCAAGGATTTACCTCATGGCACGCATTCTCATCGTTGATGACTCGCCCTCCCAGTTGATCGGACTCAAGCGGGTCGTGGAAAACCTTGGCCACGAGGCCTTCACCGCCGAAGACGGTGCAGCAGGCGTCGAGGCCGCACGCGCCGAATTGCCTGACCTGATCCTGATGGATGTGGTCATGCCCAATCTCAATGGATTTCAGGCCACGCGCACCATTACCCGTGACGACGCCACCAAGCACATCCCGATCGTGCTGGTAACCACCAAGGATCAGGAGACCGATCGCGTGTGGGGCACCCGCCAGGGCGCAAAGGCCTATGTAACCAAGCCGATCGACGAAGCGGAGCTGGCCACTACCATCAACGATCTGCTGGCCGGATAGGGCATAGTCCTGCTGCGCAGGACTATCCCCAAAACTTTGCTGCGCAAAATTTTGGGCCCCGGCCTGCTTCTCCACACCCCCATCCGCGCCGTTGGCGCGGATCGCCCCCTTACTAAGGGGGCTGGCGCCCTGCTGCGTAGGTCCATCTGCAAAACTTTGCTGCGCAAAGTTCCGGGCCCCGGCCTGCTGCTTCCACACCCCCATCCGCTGGCATTTGCCTGCTGCGCAGGACAAATCCCAAAGATTTTGCTGCGCAAAATTTTGGGCCCCGGCCTGCTTCTCCCACACCCCCATCCGCGCCGTCGGCGCGGATCGCCCCCTACTAAGGGGGCTGCGTTGCTCCTTCTTTGCGGAGCGCGGGGTTGCGCGTTTACAGGGCCGGCGTTCAATCGCGGGGGGCGAAGTCGGGGAAGGCTTTGCTGAAGTTTTCGTAGGCTTTGCGGGCCTGGTCGTCGCTGGCCTCGGGCACGGCGATCTCCAGGGTCACCAGCTGGTTGCCGGGCGGGTTGCCGGGCAGGCCGCGCCCCTTGAGGCGCAAGGTGCGTCCACTTTGTGAGCCTGCGGGTATCTGCATCTGTACCGAGCCGCCAAGGGTTGGCACGTCAATGCGCGCGCCCAGAGCCGCTTCCCATGGGGCAAGCTGCAGCGTGCTTTCGACATTGCGTCCCTTGAGCCGGAACTGCTGGTTGTCGCGTACGGCGATTTCCAGCAGCAGGTCTCCCGCCGGACCACCGCCGTAGCCGGGACTGCCCTGCCCGCCCAGACGGATCACCTTGCCGGACTCGATGCCGGCCGGGATATTCACTTCCAGCACGCGCTCCTGGCCACCGGAATCGTGTAGCGCGACCCGTGTCTTGCCGCCCTTGAACACGGTATCGAGATCAACCTCGATACGGGCACGTACATCCTGGCCACGCTGCGCGCGCGCCCGCCCGCCCTGTCGGCGTGCGGCCTGACCGAACAGGCTCTCGAAGAAATCGCTGAATTCACCGGCACCGGCACCGCCGCCGCCGCGCCCGCCGCCCATGTCGCCGAAATCGAAATGGACGTTGTCACCCCAGTCCGGTGGCGGCCGAAACTGGTCGCCGCCACGGTAACCCCCGGCCTGGATCTGGTCATAGGCGGCGCGCTTCTCCTTGTCCTTGAGGACCTCGTAAGCCTCGCCGACGGACTTGAACTTGTCTTCGGCCCCGGCCTCCTTGTTGCGGTCAGGGTGATACTTGCGAGCCAGCTTGCGGTAGGCACTCTTGATATCGGCTTCGCTGGCATCCTTGCTCACGCCAAGAATGTCGTAGTAGTCCTTGAACTCCATTGAGACTCCTCGGGGAAATTCGCAAATTCAGGCAGGCTCAGGCATGCACGCAAGAACCCGCGGCAGCAGCGCCACCGCGGGTCGGTTGACTGCGATGAGCTACAGTCTACTCTGCAGCGTCAATCGAGATGCGACGCGGCGTGCTTTCGGGTTTCTTGGGAATGCTGATTTCCAGCACCCCATGCTTGCCCGTGGCCTTGATGCCCTCGGCATCAGCACTGTCGGGCAAGGCAAAGCGGCGATAGAACACACCGTGCGAACGCTCCACACGCGTGTAGTTTTCACCGTCTTCGCTGCTCTCGTTGCGCCGTTCCCCACGGATGGTGAGGATGCCCTTGTCCATGTTGATCTCGATATCCTTCGGCTCCACGCCGGGGATGTCGGCCAGGATGACAAAGCCCTTGGCCTCCTCGCGGATATCCACGCGCGGCGCCCACTGGCTGGTCACCACGTTGGACTGATCGCCGTCCTCGTCATTGAAATAGCGCTCAAAGAACTGCTTGAAGTCCTTGGGCATGGTGGATGAATTCTGCCACGGATTGTATTGGGTAACGCTCATATTGCTTGCTCCTGCTCAACTCGGACTGATGTCCGCATGAACAGAAAATGGGTACGGGCGGTACAGTTTCAAGAGCATATGGCCGGGCCGGGAAAACCGTTCAGCTTCCCTTCGGGCAAGGGTCTTGCGGTATGCACCCAGGCAGCACGAATGACCCGGCTCAGCGCCCGGCCTTGCCCGCTTGGCGGGCACTCGCCGGACGCCGAGCAGAGCTGCGGCCGCTACTCGTCGGCGTCATCCGCTGCCGCTTCAGGAGCCTCGGCAGACTGTTCAGATGCCTCGCCAGCGGCAGTCTCGTCTGCTTCCAGCGCTTCTTCTTCCTCGCTGGCATCGAGACGAACCACGCCGATCAGCTTCTCGTCATCAGGCAGGCGGATCAGGGTGACGCCCTGGGTGTTGCGTCCCAACTGCGAGATTTCTGCCACCCGGGTGCGTACCAGGGTGCCGCGGTCGGAAATCAGCATCACCTCGTCCTCTTCCTGCACGCGCAGTGCCCTGATCAGGGCGCCATTGCGATCGGAGCACTGGATTCCGATCACGCCCTGGATACCACGTCCCTTGATGGGGAACTCGGCCAGGGCCGTGCGCTTGCCATAGCCGCGTTCGGTCGCCAGCAGGATATCGGTATCGCCGTTGTCGCCAGCGGCAGCGATGATGACCGAAACCACCTCCGCCTTGTTCGCCAGCTTCATGCCACGGACACCGGCGGCCGTGCGACCCATCGAGCGCACCGCATTCTCCTCGAAGCGTACGGTCTTGCCGTTGGATGCAAACAGCATCACGTCACTGTTGCCATCGGTGAGGCGCACATTGACCAGCGCATCGTCGTCGGCCAGGCCGATGGCGATCTTGCCCTTCTGCAACTGGTAGGCGAACTCGGTCAGTGGCGTCTTCTTGACCTTGCCCTGGCGAGTGGCGAAGAACACGAACTGGTCTTCGTTGTACTCGCGCACCGGCAGCACCGCCTGCACGTACTCGTCTTCGCCCAGGGGCAGCAGGTTGACAATGGGCTTGCCGCGCGCGCCGGGACCAGCTTCGGGCATCTGGTAGACCTTGAGCCAGTACACGCGACCGGTGCTGGTGAAGGTCAGCAGGGTGTCGTGCGTGTTGACCACCCACAACTGCTCGACCACGTCCTCGTCCTTCAATGCGGAGGCCGAACGGCCCTTGCCGCCACGGCGTTGCGCACGATAGGTGCTGGCAGCCTGGCGCTTGATGTAGCCGGTGTGGGACAGGGTTACCACCATGTCCTCGGGCGCGATCAGGTCCAGCATGTCCAGATCATCCAGCGAGTGCCTAATCTCGGTACGGCGATCGTCACCGTAGTCTGCCTGGATGACCTCGAGTTCCTCGCGAATCACGGTCAGAAGCTTTTCCGGATCCATGAGGATGGCGATCAGACCACGAATCGATTCCAGAATCTGACGGTACTCGTCGCTGAGTTTTTCCTGCTCCAGACCGGTGAGGCGGTGCAGTCGCATGGCCAGAATTTCCTGGGCCTGCATGTCGGACAGCTGGTAACCATCGTCCTTCAGTCCGTCGCGCGGATCCATGTCCTCCGGGCGCGTGTCGTTGCTGTCGGCCGCTTCCAGCATGGCCCGCACCAGACCAGGCTCCCAGCGCCGGGCCTGCATGCGTTCGCGTGCCTCGGCCGGCGAACTGGAGGACTTGATCAACTCGATCATCTCGTCGATGTTGACCAGCGCAACCGTGAGGCCTTCGAGAATGTGAGCCCGCGAGCGCGCTTTGCGCAGCTCGAAAATGGTACGCCGGGTCACCACCTCGCGACGATGGCGAATGAAGGCTTCCAGCACCTGCTTGAGATTCATCAGCTGCGGCTGGCCCTCCAGCAGGGCTACCATGTTGATGCCGAAGGTGACCTGCATCTGGGTCTGCTTGAACAGGTTGTTGAGCACCACGTCGCCCATCGCATCCTTGCGCACCTCGATGACCACGCGCAGGCCATCCTTGTCCGATTCGTCGCGCAGCTCGGAGATGCCTTCCAGGCGTTTTTCCTTGACCAGCGCGGCAATCTTCTCGATCAGGCGCGCCTTGTTCACCTGGTACGGCAGCTCGGTGACAATGATGGTCTCGCGGCCGTTGTCGGCAGTCTCGATGTCAGCCTGGGCACGGACCAGAATGCGGCCGCGACCGGTGCGGTAGGCTTCGACGATGCCGGAGGCACCGTTGATGATGCCGGCCGTGGGGAAATCCGGACCTGGGATGTATTCCATCAGGCCATCGATATCCAGCTCGGGATCGTCGATGAGCGCGATCGTGGCGCGGATCACCTCGGTGATGTTGTGCGGCGGGATATTGGTGGCCATACCCACGGCGATGCCGGCCGAACCATTGATCAGCAGCACCGGCACGCGCGCCGGCAGCACCAGCGGCTCGTGTTCGGTCTCGTCGTAGTTGGGCCCGAAATCGACGGTGTCCTTGTCGATGTCCGCCAGCAGTTCTTGTGCCAGCCGCGACATCCGCACCTCGGTGTAACGCATGGCCGCCGGATTGTCGCCGTCGACCGAACCGAAGTTGCCCTGCCCGTCCACCAGCATGTAGCGCAGCGAGAACGGCTGGGCCATGCGAACGATGGCGTCGTACACGGAAGAATCGCCATGCGGGTGGTATTTGCCGATCACGTCACCGACCACGCGGGCCGACTTCTTGTGCGCCTTGTTCCAGACATTGCCCAGTTCATTCATGGCAAACAGCACGCGACGATGCACGGGTTTGAGACCATCACGCGCATCCGGCAGTGCCCGCCCGACGATCACGCTCATGGCGTAGTCGAGATAACTCTGCCGCATCTCGTCTTCGATATTGACCCGGATGATCTCTTTGGCGAGCTCTGCCATTGAAGCTGTCCCTTGTTGACAATTGACGGGGTGCACGGTGGACCATGCCGGTCCCGCGCGATGCCGAAGCACAATCGACTATTCTACCACAAGTACGCTCGATTGGCAGGTATTTAGTCCTTTCTAATCAATACCTTGCGAGCTATTTTCGGCGTGCGGAAAAACAACGCTGCGGGCTGCGCAAAAATTGACCAGCGCGGCTGCCGCCGAACCGGCAGCCACGCCCAGCCACGGCCACTGGCGGACCAGTGGAAACCAGGCCACCAGGGCCGCATAGATGCCGTAATTGATCGCCGCACCCAGGCTCATGACCGCCATCCAGCGCAACCACTCGGAACGTGCGCCATGCAGTCTTCGATGGGCGAAGGTCACACTTCGATTCCACAGCCAGGTGACCGTGGCTGCCGCAAGAAACGACACGACCCGCGCCAGATACGGGTCCCATGCCAGACCGCTCACCAGGGCCTGCACGATGCCCGCGTCGACGACAAAACCCAGCACTCCGCCGATGGAAAACAGCAGGGCCTCCCGGCGCAGACTCATTGTGCCAGCATCAATGCGTGCAATTTCTCGCGGTCGGGCGAGCGAACCACGCCGCGCTCGGTGACCAGCACATCGACCAGCGCAGCCGGCGTCACGTCGAACACCGGGTTCCAGCCGTGCGCGCCGTCCACCACGCTGCGCTGCCCCGCCGTGCCCATCAGCTCGCGCTTCGTCACGCAGCTCGATCTCGATGTCGCTGCCAGTGGCGGTCTCCATGTCCACGGTTGATGTCGGTGCCACCACCATGAAGCCGATCCCGTGATGCCTCGCCGCCAGGGCCAGCCCGTAGCTGCCGATCTTGTTGGCCACATCGCCGTTGGCGGCGACGCGATCAGCGCCGATGATCACCCATTGAACCTGCCCCGAGTGCATGAGCCACGCCGCCGCCGAATCGGCAATCAGGCGCGCGTCGATGCCGTCGCGCAACAGTTCCCACATGGTCAGACGCGCGCCCTGCAGCCACGGCCGTGTCTCGCAGGCGAAGACCTTGTCGATGCGCCCGGACGACACGCCTGATCGAATCACCCCCAGCGCGGTACCGAAGCCGGCGGTGGCGAGCGAACCGGTATTGCAGTGCGTCAGTACGCCGCTGCCCGGATCGATCAGCGCGGCACCCAGTTCCCCCATGCACCGATTGGCTGCAAGGTCCTCATCCTGGATGGCCTGCGCCGCCTGCCGCAAGGCATCCGGGTCGGCCCCGCCCTCGATCAGGGCGCGCATGCGATCCAGCGCCCACATCAGGTTGACCGCCGTCGGTCGCGCCGCCCGCAGCACACGCATGGCCGCATCCGTATCCGCACCCTGCTGTGCGGCCAGGACCACGCCCCAGGCTGCAGCAATGCCAATCGCTGGCGCACCGCGCACGACCAGATCGCGAATCGCGCCGGCCACCTGTTCGGCAGTGCGGCATTCCAGCCACACCTCGTTCGCCGGCAACTGGCGCTGGTCCAGCAGCGCCAGGCAGTCATCGCGCCATTGCACGGCGCGGACATTGTCGTGAGTGGGGTTGCTGGTCATGTTCTTCCTTGCGCCTGGGGGCGCGGGATTCGGGTATCCGGGCATTGTAACGGCTGCAGGGGCAGCGTCCGTTGGCGGTGCTTGCCTGGGCGCCCAAAGCCCGTGCGCTTCGCGCACGCAACTCCCGCGGACACGACGTCCGCCGCTGTACCGGGGCCCCTGTGGAGCGGCAGAGGCTTGCGGCTGGAACGGTGTCGGTGCGCAGCACCGGCAGCGCTCCATGCCCGAAGGGGCGCCGACACGACGTCGGCGCGTTTTTCGAAGGCACAGGGATGTGCCTCCGAAAAAGCCCCGCAAACCGGCGCGGACTTTGCCGGCAGGACGCCGGCAAAGCGCGGAAAAGGGGTGCTCTTCTCTTTACTCTGGGCATCCTGCCCTCCGCCCTTCGGGCCAACCTTCGGTTGTTCAAATGCGTTCCAGACGCATTTGTGGTTCCGTTTCTCTTGAGCAAACAAGAGAAATGAACTCGCGCCCGACGGGCGCGAAAGCTTTTGCATTCTGCGGCCGCAGGCCGCCAAGCTTCCCTGCGCAGGAGCGCCCAACTGCACAATAAGTAATAAAAATGGATCCCGGGTTCCGCCTTCGGCGGCCCCAGGATGACGGAGCAGCTCGGCGAGCCTTCGCCCCAGAATGACGGGGCGAACCGGCCAGCCTGCGACGAGCCCAGGATGGCGGCGAGAATATCCGGCGATGGTGCGCTTCGCTGCGCTCAGCAGCACCCTACCCTGAAATTCGGCAGGATGGCTCAGCGAGAGCGGCGGCTCAGCCGGCGCGCTTGGCCAGCCAGTCGTGGATGGCGGGTGGTACCAGGCGCTGGGCACGGCTGGAGACGTAGATACCGATATGACCGCCCCGGAATGCGAGCTGGGTGTAGTCGTCGGTGCCCACATGATCAGCGAGCACTCGCGATGCGGACGGCGGCACGAGGTGATCCTGCTCGGCGAAGATGTTGAGCACCGGCAAGGTGATGTTGGCCAGGTCCACCCGCTTGCCATTGAGGCTGACCTCGCCCTTTATCAGCTTGTTGCCCTGGTAGAAGTCCTTGATGAACTGGCGGAAGGTTTCACCGGCCTGATCGGGCGAGTCGAAGATCCACTTCTCCATGCGCAGGAAATTCCGGATTTCCTGCGGGTCATCAAGGATGTCGACCAGGCCAACATACTTCTGCTGGGTCAGGCGCAGCGGCTTGAGGCTCAGGTAGCAGTAGTTCATCAGGTCGGCAGGGATATTGCCGAGGGTGTCGACGAACAGATCGACATCCAGGTCACGGGTCCAGTGGGAGAGCATGTTGTCTTCGGTGTGGTAGTCCACCGGCGTCACCATGGTGACCAGGTTGGCAAGCTTGTCCTGATGCAGCGAGGCATAGCACAGCGAGAAGGCGCCGCCCTGGCAAATGCCCAGCAGGTTGATCTTGTCCAGGCCGTGCCGTTCACGGACCACGTCGACGCAATGATCCAGGTAACCGTTGATGTAGTCGTCCATGGTCAGCCAGCGATCCGCACCGTCCACGTAGCCCCAGTCGATCAGGTACACGTCCTCGCCCTCGGCCAGAAGGTTCTCGACCAGCGAGCGACCGGGCTGCAGGTCGACCATCCACGGCGTATTGACCAGCGCATAGCAGATGAGTATGGGCGTCTTCGCGCTCGGCTTGCGGTCACCCTTGAAGTGGTACAGGGTCAGCTTGTCTTCCGTGTACACCGCTTCCTTGTCGCAGGCGCCGTACTCGACCTCGCCCACTTCCAGCAGAGTGCTCATGCCCGCGATCAGCTTCTGGCGGAACTCGGCCGCTTCCTGCGCGGCGCGCATCGGGTCGATTTTCACAGGTGTATACATGGCGTGCTCCGTTACTTGCGCTTGGCGGCGGATTTGCGGGCCGTCTTCTTGCTTGCGGGCTTCCTGGTCGGCGCTTTCTTCTTGCCGGAGGCCGCTCTTTTTGCTGGTGCGGCCTTCTTCTTCGCCGTGCGTTTTTTGGGCGCAGGCGACGGCTTGCGGCCGGCGGCACTGTCCGCATCACGCTGTGCGTGGCGCAGGTCGGCAAGATCGCGCCGCAGCTCCTGCAACCGCCGCCCGAGCGAATCGACCTCTTCACGTGTCGGCATGCCCAGCTGGCTGCCGGCCTCGGCAACCTGTTGCTGGACAAGCTGGCGAACATGCATCTGAGCGTTGGTCATGGCCGCGTAAGCCTCGCGGTATTCGTCGCTCATGGCGATGTCGGCCCAGGCTTCCTCGGCTGCATCCACCCACAGGTTGTACAGGCCACGCATGGAGTTGATCTGGCGGCCCGGCTCCTCGTGCTCGGCAAGTTTTTCCTGGACCCGGTTGGCCGCTTCGCTACCGACTCGCGCCACCAGCGCCTGATAGCGAGCGCTGTCTTGCGAATACTGCAGCCAGGCCCGAGTCAGCGCCTGCGACTGTTCCTGATGTTCCCGAGCAAGGCCGAAAGCCGGGATGGACAAGGCGCCATGCATGGCCTGTTGCATGGGCAGCATGAGTTTCGATATCTGCTGCTGGAACTGCAGCGGATCAAGGCTGCCCATGCCCGGAATCTCGGCAAAGGCCTCGCTGAACGGATTGCCGGCAGCACCGGCAAAGGCCTGATTGAAGGCATCGCCCCAATTCATCCCGCCCGGCGTTGCGGCACTGGCGGCACTCAGGTTCTCCATCCAGCCGAGATAGCCCTTGAGCCCATCCAGCACCCGTTGCATGGCTTCGGGTGTTGCCTCTGCGGTCTGCGCGCCGGCAAAGGCGCCCGGGTTCTGGTCGACGGCCTGACGCCACATCTGCTGCCACGCCTGCAGCGATTGCCTGGCCATGTCCTGCAATTCTTCTGTCGGATCCTTGCCTTGCTCGGTCATGCCGGTCTCCTCATTGCCTTGATCATGCTAATACCCGCCATGCTGCATCGCAACATGCAAAAACGCCCGCGGCAGATGCTCGCGGGCGTTGTCTGTCAGTTTGAAGCCTGTTCCCGAATCAGGAGTTGGCCTCTTCTTCGGTAATGGCCTTCATCGACAGGCGGATACGACCCTGCTTGTCGACTTCCAGCACCTTGACCTTGACCGTGTCACCCTCGCTGAGCTTGTCGGACACCTTCTCCACGCGCTCGTCGGAAATCTGCGAGATATGCACCAGACCGTCCTTGCCCGGCAGAATGGTCACGAAGGCGCCAAAATCCATCAGCTTGGCAATCTTGCCCTCGTAGATCTGGCCCGGCTCGACGTCGGCAACAATCTGCTCGACACGCTTCCTGGCCGCTTCGGCCGCCTGACGGTTGACCGAGGCGATGACCACTGTACCGTCATCGTCGATATCGATGGTGGCACCGGTCTCTTCGGTAATCGAGCGAATGGTGGAACCGCCCTTGCCGATCACCTCGCGGATCTTGTCCGGGTGGATCTTGATGCTCAGCAGGCGCGGGGCGTACTCGCTCATTTCCTCGCGCGGGGTATCCAGGGCCTTGGCCATCTCGCCAAGGATGTGCAGTCGACCCTTGCGCGCCTGCCCCAGGGCAGCCTGCATGATCTCTTCGGTGATGCCATCGATCTTGATGTCCATCTGCAGGGCCGACACGCCCTCGGATGTACCGGCAACCTTGAAGTCCATGTCGCCCAGATGATCCTCGTCACCGAGGATGTCGGACAGCACCACAAAGTCGTCACCCTTCTTGACCAGGCCCATGGCAATACCGGCCACCGGCGCCTTCAGCGGCACACCGGCATCCATCATCGCCAGCGAGGCACCGCATACCGAGGCCATCGACGAGGAGCCGTTGGATTCGGTGATTTCGGAAACCACGCGCACCACGTACGGGAACTCGTCCATGCTCGGCTTGACCGCCTGCACACCACGACGGGCCAGACGACCGTGACCGATCTCGCGGCGCTTGGGACCCATCATGCGGCCACATTCGCCAACCGAGTACGGCGGAAAATTGTAATGGAACAGGAACGGGTCCTTGGACTCGCCTGCCGGCTCGTCGATGATCTGCGAGTCGCGCGCGGTACCCAGCGTGATGGCCACCAGGGCCTGGGTCTCGCCACGAGTGAACAGGGCCGAACCGTGGGTGCGCGGCAACAGGCCGGCACGCGCCGTGATCGCGCGCACATCGTCCAGGTTGCGTCCGTCGATGCGCTTCTTGGTCTTCAGCACGCTGTCGCGCAGGGTGTTGTATTCCATGTCCTTGAACACGGCGCCGATGGCTTCGCCACTCCAGCCATTGGCTTCGATCTGCTCGGCCAGGCTCTCGTTGACATCGGCCTTGATGGCGGAAATCGCATCGCGGCGCTCAAGCTTGTCCTGAATCTGGAAGGCCTCGTCGAGTCGATTGCCGACTGCGGCGCGAACCGCCTCGTCCAGCGACGCGTCAACCTGCGGTGCGTCCCAGCTGAAGTCCTTGCGACCGGCCTCGGCTGCCAGGGCATTGATGGCCTCGATCGCTGCCTGCATCTGCTGGTGGCCGAACATCACCGCGCCCAGCATCACTTCCTCGCTGAGCAGCTTGGCTTCGGACTCCACCATCAGCACGGCATTGGCGGTACCGGCGACCACCAGATCAAGATCCGACTCGGTCAGTTCGCTGGCGGTCGGGTTGAGCAGGTATTCGCCGTCCTTGTAACCGACACGGGCGGCGCCAATGGGGCCGCTGAACGGGGCACCGGACAGGGTCAGCGCGGCCGACGCGCCAATCAGCGCGGGAATGTCGCCATCGATTTCCGGGTCCATCGACACCACGGTTGCCACCACCTGGACTTCATTCTTGAAGCCGTCGGGAAACAGCGGACGGATGGGACGATCGATCAGGCGCGAGGTCAGCGTCTCCTTTTCGGTGGGACGCCCTTCGCGCTTGAAAAAACCGCCGGGAATACGGCCGGCGGAGTAGAATTTTTCCTTGTAGTCGACGGTCAACGGGAAGAAGCTCTGCCCTTCGCGCTGGGTCTGCGAGGCAACCGCAGCGACCAGCACCTCGGTGCCGCCCATCTTGACCATCACTGCACCGGACGCCTGGCGGGCGATTTCACCCGTCTCCAGTGTGACTTCGTGTTTACCGTACTGGAATGACTTGCTGATTTTCGCCACGATTGAATTCCTGGTTGTTTGTTTGATCTGCGCGTTCAATGATCGGAATGAATGGCCGCGAACAGCGTGGCCGGATCAGGCCACGCCACGGTCAAATCACGCCCGAGAATGCACGCAGGACTTACCGGCGCAGGCCGAGTCGCTCGATCAGCGACTGGTATCGAGCCAGATCGCGAGACTTGAGGTAATTGAGAAGGCGACGGCGCTGATTGACCATCTTCAGCAGACCACGGCGGGAATGATGATCCTGCTTGTGATCCTTGAAGTGATCGGAAAGATGATTGATACGCGCGGACAGCAATGCGACCTGTACCTCGGGGGAACCGGTGTCATTGGGCTCACGGCGGTATTCCTCGATGACCTTGCTGGTCTGCTCGGCGGTAAGCGACATGTAATGTAAATCCTTGGCTGACGGCGGCGAGGCTCACAGAACATCACCTGATTGATGATGTTGCGAAAGCCCCGCCATGAAGGGTTGGTGCGATAAGCCGGCTATTTTAACCGGTGGAGTGGCCCGGCAACAAGTGCCTGACCGCAACAGGTTTCAGGCGGGCGCAGGAAGATTGAAGCCGCGGCGAACAACCAGGTGGCCCTGCGCGTCCGGTTCACCCAAGGCCAGCAGGCGGCCATCATCGGCATACACGCGGCACAGGCCGCTGGCCGCGACATCAACGGGCCGGCCCTGGGCCACGGCAAGGCTGTCGGCGGAGTCCAGGCGAATGGCCGGCATGCCGGACAGGCCGGCCTCTACCGGCAACAGGCATGCATCCAGGACATTGGCATCGTCGTTGCCGGCCATCGCTTCCAGTTCCTCCAGGGTGTACATGCGCGCGCCCTTGAACGGATCGACCCAGGTACGCCGCAGGCTTGTCAGATGCGCACCGCAGGCCAGCGCCTGGCCCAGATCGGCCATCAGGCTGCGGATGTAGGTGCCCGATCCGCACTCGACCTCCACGCGCAGGCGGTCCGCCGACAGCTCCAGCAGTTCGAATCGGAAAATGTCGACCTCGCGGGGCGGCGCACTCACCTCCTCGCCGCGCCGGGCACGCTTGTACAGGGGCACGCCACCTTGCTTCAGTGCCGAGTACACCGGCGGGACCTGGCGGATACGCCCGCGAAAGGCCTCCATCGCCCGCTCGACCATGGCGTGATCCAGGACCGGGACCTCGGTATGCGCGACCACCTCGCCTTCGGCATCGCCGGTGGTGGTGGTGACACCCAGTTGTGCTTCGGCAACGTAGGCCTTGTGCGCGCCCAGCAACAGGCCGGCAATCTTGGTCGCCTCACCCAGGCACACCGGCAGCATGCCGGTTGCCAGAGGGTCGAGGCTGCCGGTATGGCCGGCCTTGCGCGCGCGGAACAGCCGCTTCACCCGCTGCAAGGCGCGATTGGAGCTGTCGCCGAGGGGTTTGTCCAGCAGCAGCAGGCCGTGGATGGTACGGGACTCGGGACTCGGGACTCGGGACTCGTTTCGCGGCATGTCGGCTTTCAAAGCTGGGGAGAGTTCGGTGTGGGACTGCCAGGTATGCGCGTCAGACTTCCAGTCTCGTCAGGTGGCCTGGTCGCGTCCGGGATCACGCAAGCGTGCAGGGTTCATGCGACGCCCCTATTCGCCACTCGGGTCCCGAGTCCCGACTCCCGAGTCCCGCAACAAGGTCTCGATCCGTTCACCCCGGTCCACCGAATCGTCGTACTTGAAGCGCAGCTCGGGCACGCGGCGCATGCGCACCCGGCCGGCAAGCTGGTGACGCAATTCGCCCGCCATGTCGTTGAGTGCGGCCACAGCCTCGCCCGACTGTTCGCTCACCAGGGCGGTCAACCAGACCGTGGCGACGTCGAAGTCCCGCGTCACCTCGACGTCGGATACGCTTACCGACGGCAGACCATGCTCGCGCACCTGCTCATGCACGAGCGTGCCCATTTCGCGTCGCAGCAGCGCGGCAACTCGGTCGGATCGTTTGAAATCGCGTGAGGGCATTGGTGAAGCCGGAAGTGGGAAGTGGGAAGTGGGAAGTGGGAAGCCGGAAGTGGGAAGTGGGCAGTGGGGGTTTCGCGGGGGCTGCTGTTGCTCTTCCACTACCTACTCCCTACTTCCCACTACCGGACCCTGTAGCGCGCTGCGCGCGCTACAGGGTCCTGGCCACCTCGACACGCTCGAAGCACTCGATGCGATCACCTTCCTTGATGTCGTTGTACTGCTTGACGCCAATGCCGCACTCGGTGCCGGAACGCACTTCGTCGACGTTGTCCTTGACCCGGCGCAGGGATTCCAGCTCGCCTTCGAAGATCACCGTGTCATCGCGCAGCACGCGGATCGGCTTGTTGCGCTTGACCACACCCTCGACCACCATGCAGCCGGCGACGGCGCCAAAGCGCGAGCTGCGGAACACTTCGCGCACCTCGGCGGTACCGATAATGTCCTCGCGCACCTCTGTGCCGAGCAGGCCGGTAGCCACCTGGCGTACCTGATCGATGACATCGTAGATGATCGAGAAGTAGCGCAGGTCCAGACCTCCGGTCTCGATGACCTTGCGCGCAGAGGCATCGGCGCGCACGTTGAAGCCGATGATCAGGGCATCGGAGGCCGCAGCCAGAGTCGCGTCGGACTCCGTGATGCCGCCCACACCGGCGGTGATCACCGAAATCTTGATGTTCTCGTTGCTGATGTCGGTCAGGGAATCGCGCAATGCTTCCGCCGAACCCTGCACGTCGGCCTTGATGACGATGTTCAGGTTCTGCTGGTCATCGCCCTTGCCCATCTGCTCCATGATGTCTTCAAGGCGATTGGTCTTGCTGGTCAGGCGCGTCTCGCGACGTTTCTGGTTGCGCTCGGCAGCCACATCCTTGGCCAGCCGCTCATCGGCCACCACCACGAACTCGTCACCCGCTTCGGGCACGCCGGAAAGACCCAGCACTTCAACAGGTATCGACGGACCGGCCGCATCGACCGCCTCGCCATTCTCGTCGAACAGGGCACGGACACGGCCATATTCGACACCGCAGACGATGAAGTCACCACGCCCGAGGCTGCCCTGCTGAACCAGCACCGTCGCCACCGGGCCGCGGCCCTTGTCCAGCCTTGATTCAATCACCAGGCCACTGGCACGACCGCTGGGCTGCGCCTTCAGTTCAAGCAGCTCGGCCTGCAGCGAGACGGCATCCAGCAAGTCATCGATGCCATCACCGGTCTTCGCTGAAACCGGCACAAACTGAACTTCGCCACCCCAATCCTCGGGAATGACCTCATGCTGGGCCAGGCCCTGCTTGACGTTGTCCGGATTGGCTTCCGGCTTGTCCATCTTGTTGACCGCGACGATGATCGGCACCTTGGCCGCCTTGGCGTGGTTGATGGCCTCGACCGTCTGCGGCATGACGCCATCATCGGCCGCCACGATCAGGACCACGATATCGGTGGACTTGGCGCCGCGCGCGCGCATTGACGTGAAGGCCGCGTGACCCGGGGTATCGAGGAAGGTGATGACGCCCTTCGCGGTCTCGACGTGGTAGGCACCGATATGCTGGGTGATGCCGCCCGCTTCGCCCGATGCCACCTTGGTGCGACGAATGGTATCCAGCAGGGAGGTCTTGCCATGGTCGACGTGACCCATGATGGTGACGACCGGCGGTCGGGTGCTCATTTCGCCTGCGTCACCCGATTGCTGCTGTGCCAGCAGGGCCGATTCGGCACCCTTTTCCTCGGCGACCACCGGCTTGTGACCCATCTCCTCGACGACCAGCGCGGCCGTGTCGTGATCGATGCTCTGGTTGATCGTGGCCATGACGCCCATCTTGAACATCGCCTTGACCACGTCCGCGCCCTTGACCGCCATCTTCTGTGCCAGATCCGACACCACGATGGTCTCGCCAATGGGCACTTCACGCACCTGCGGTGAAACCGGCCTGGAGAAGCCGTGCGGACCACTGCCATGCGTCGACTGGCCGCTGCGCGACGGACGCGAGCGCTTGCGACTGGAGCGTCGGGCACGATCGGCGTCCGACAGATGCAACTGCCGGCGTCCGCCATCGCGATCGCCACGTCCGCCATCGGACTTCTGCTTGTGACTGGTCTTCTCGCGTACCTTGCGTGCACCGCGCTTGCCGGTCTCGCTGGCAGCAGCTTCCAGGTCCGCCGGCGACACGGGCTTGTCGGCAGTTTCGGTCTTTGTTTTCGCTTTGGCTGCGGTGGCTGGCGCGGCAGCCTCCTCGACCGGCGGCTCGGATTCTTCTGCCGGCTCGGGTTTCTCGGCCTCGACTTCCTCGGCGTCGGCCGCAGCTTCGGCTTCGGCGTCAGCCTCGGCCTTGGCACGTGCCTCGGCGCGCTCGCGCTCGGCCTGCTCGGCTTCGCGCTCGCGTTCCAGACGCGCGTCTTCGCGCCGCTTCTTCTGGCGCTCGCGCTCGGCCTCTTCCTCGGCAGTGCGCCGGCGCGATTCCTCGAGCTTGCGCAGCGCTTCTTCGCGCTCGGAAACAGTTTCCTCTTCCTCGGTGACATCGCTGCGCTTGACGTAGGTCCGCTTGCCGCGCACCTCGACATTGACAGTCTTGGCCGTCGCACCGCGACCGCTGCCGCCAACCTTCAACTCGCTGACCTTGCGACGACGCAGAGTGATCTTGCGCGGCGTCTTCGCCTCGTCCTCATCCACGTCGGCTTCGGTCTTGCCATGGTTGCGGCGCAGGAAGCCAAGCAGCTTCATTTTTTCCTGGTTGCTGACTGCCTGATCAGGACCTGAAAATTCCATGCCCGCCTCGGCGAGCTGAGCCAGCAGTTTGTCCGCTGAAGTACCCAGTACCTTGGCCAATTGTTTGATGGTTACGTCTGACATGTTTTGATTCTCCGCCTGTCCTGTGCCCGACATGCCTTGGCATGTCCCGATCCGACTTGCCGCTGACGCCTAGCCGGCCTCGCTCTCCAGGCGCTCGATCTCCGGGGCGCGAGCCGCCAGGATCAGAGCACCGGCGCGTTTTTCATCCATGCCGTCAATATCGATCATGTCCTCGGTGGCCAGATCAGCCAGATCCTCGATCGTGGTCACGCCACGCTCGGCCAGCACGTAGGCCAGGGTATCGTCCATGCCTTCCAGCGCCAGAAGCTCCTCGCTGGGCTTGTGCTCTTCCAGGTCTTCTTCGACTGCCAGCGCATCGGTCAACAGGGCGTCACGAGCGCGCGAACGCAGTTCCTCGACGATGTCTTCGTCGAAGCCTTCGACAGCAAGCAGTTCGCTGTCCGGCACATAGGCAATTTCCTCGACACTGGAAAAGCCTTCCTGCACCAGGATGTTGGCAATCTCCTGATCGACTTCCAGCTTGCTCATGAACACTTCCAGCGCCGCCGCCTGCTCGGCTTCGCTCTTGGCCGTCACATCGTCCTGGGTCATCACATTGAGCTGCCAGCCCGTCAACTTGCTGGCCAGACGCACGTTCTGGCCACCACGACCAATCGCCTGTGACAGCTTGTCCTCGGCCACGGCAATATCCATGGAGTGTTTTTCCTCGTCCATGATGATGGACTGCACTTCGGCCGGCGCCATGGCGTTGATCACGAACTGAGCGTCGTTCTCGTCCCACATGATGATGTCGATACGCTCGCCATTGAGCTCGTTGGATACCGCCTGAACGCGCGAGCCACGCATGCCGATGCACGCGCCGATGGGATCGGTACGATTGTCATGGGCGATCACGGCGATCTTGGCGCGATCACCCGGGTCGCGTGAGCAACCCTTCAGCTCGACCAGCCCCTGACCGACCTCCGGCACTTCCAGCTTGAACAGCTCGACCATGAACTCCGGCGCGGTGCGGGACACGAAAAGCTGCGGGCCGCGCACTTCCGAGCTCACCTCGTACAAGTACCCGCGCAGGCGGTCACCGACGCGAATCGACTCGCGCGGGATCGAACGGTCGCGAGGCACCATGGCCTCGGCGTTGGCACCGAGGTCCATGTAGACGTTGCCGCGTTCGACCCGCTTGACGATACCGGTGACCAGTTCACCGACACGATCCTCGAAGGCCTCGACCACCTGTGCGCGCTCGGCTTCGCGTACGCGCTGCATGATGACCTGCTTGGCCGCCTGCGCTGCGATACGGCCGTATTCGGCATTCTCGATCTGCTCCTCGATGTACTCGCCGACTTCGGCACCGGGCCTCTCATCCACCGCATCCATCAGACGCAGCTGAAAATCCGGGGATTCCATCTCGGCATCGTCGGCGATGACTTCCCAGCGTCGAAAGGTCTCGTAGTCACCGGTCTCGCGATCCATGCTCACCCGGATCTCGACATCCTGATCGTGGTAACGCTTGCGCGCGGCCGAGGCCAGCGCCGCTTCCAGTGCGCCCACAATGACGTCTTCGTCCACGCCCTTTTCGTGCGCGACCGCATCCACCACCATCAACAATTCTTTGCTCATTGCCCGTCAGCTCCTGCCGGTGCGTCGATGCGCACGCTTTTGTTTGCTCTTGCCCTTGTGCCCGCCACTGCTATTGCGCGGTGTCGGCGCCAAACCCAGTGCGGCCCAGTCGGGCTCTACCCTGGCATGCTCTATATTGGCGAAATCCAGGTCGATTTCACCCTTGTCTTCGCAATCGAGATGAATGATGTCACCCTCGACTGCACGTACCTTGCCCTTGAACTTGCGGCTGCCATCACGGGCCAGGCGCAGTTTCACCTTTATTGTCTCACCCGTGACCTCGGCAACCTGGCCTGCGTTGAACAGGGGCCGCTCCAGTCCCGGCGAGGAAACCTCAAGGCGAAAGTGACCGCTGATCGGATCCTCGACATCCAGCCATGCGGAGATCTCGCGGCTGGCTGCCTCGCAGTCATCCACATCGACCTCGCGTTCCGGGTCGCTGCACTCGATATACACGCGCAGGCACGAATCACTACCGGCCGGCAGCCATTCGACGCCATGGCAGACAAGGCCCAGTGGTGAAACCACTTCGCTCAAACTGCGTTGCAAGTGCGCGTGTATCCAAGCAAAAACCTCGTTTCGCAAACAAAAAATGGGCACTCGGCCCATTGTAAACATCGTCGCGATTTTCCAACGATGTCCTGCTATTGCGTGCCAGCCCGACCTGCGCTGCCACACAACCCGGCGCTGCCCTGCGCCCAACAAAAAAGCCTCCAGTGGAGGCTCCTGCCAAAACTGGTAGCGGGGGTAGGATTCGAACCTACGACCTTCGGGTTATGAGCCCGATGAGCTGCCAGACTGCTCCACCCCGCATCAGAGAACGGCAAGTTTAACTGCGCCGGCCGAACAACGCAAGATCCGCAACGCCTCCATCATCTGGTTGACGGGATCCATTCAGGTCCCTCTGCGCGCTTGCCAGGCCACTCTCCCAAGGGCCACGAACCCCTGCCCATTCAGTTTGAGTCGGGCCGCGAGAGCTCTGCGGCCAGCGTGCCGCCTATAGCGCCAGGTATCACTTTGCTTCCGTGACGTACTCATCCAGGACTCGACCAGGAACATGCCCTTCTGAAACCGGATCCAGTTGATGACCAGTAACGTAGCCATCGTTACGGGACATGGCGCCACCATGGCGGGCTAGAGTCGGAAGGGCTGCGATTGCTGCCTGGAGAACGGGCTAATCAGGCCCCATCAAGGTGGTGACTTCAACGCCAGAATAATACTAATCAAAACCGTCGCAATTCCCAGGAGTATGGCCGCAGCGCAGCCAACCATCCCCACTATCAACAATAGTTCAGATTTTATTCGCAACGCGACAAGTATCAACACACGCGAAAAAACAAGTATCCGGCCACCTTCCGTTCAGCCCGCGCAACCCGGTCTGCCGGGCGCCCAGCGCCCGCGCGGCGCCTCCGCGCTCGGGCAGGCCTGCCTCAGCTGGCGAAAGCCTGCTGGCACCAGGTGAGCAAGGGGCCCCAGTACAGGCCGACCACCAGCAGGGCCAGGCCGTTGAGGCTGAGCACCCAGCGCAGGGGTTTGTCGTCGACCGGTGCCAGCACGCTGCCCTCTTCGGGTGCGTCGAAGTACATCACCTTGACCACGCGCAGGTAGTAGAACAGACCGATGATGGCGGTGATGATGGCGACAATGGCCAGCCACAGGAAGCCGGCGTCAATGGCGGCCTTGAGTACCAGCAGCTTGGCGTAGAAACCCCACAGGGGCGGGATGCCGGCCAGCGAGAAAATCGCCATGGCCATGATCCCGGCAAACCAGGGCGAACGCTTGTTGAGGCCCCTGAAGTCGTCGATGTTCTCGGCCTCGAAGCCGGCGCGCGCCATGGCCAGGATCACGCCGAAGGCGGCGCTGGACATCAGCGCGTAGCAGACCACGTAGAACAGGGCCGCACCGTAACCCTGGCCGTTGCCTTGCACCAGACCCAGCAGCACGAAGCCCATGTGCGAAATGGTCGAGTAGGCCAGCATGCGCTTGAGATTGCTCTGCACAATGGCGACAAAGTTGCCGATCACCAGCGACAGAACGGCCAGCGCGGCCAGCATCGCCTGCCAGTTGTGCACCAGCGGATGCAGACCGTAATCCAGCAGGCGGACGGCCATGCCGAAGGCCGCCAGCTTGGACACCGAGCCGATGAAATTGGTCACCGGAGTCGGCGAGCCCTCGTAGACATCCGGCAGCCACATGTGGAACGGGGCCACGCCAAGCTCGAAGGTGATGCCCACGACCACGAACACCAGTCCGAACAGCAGCAGGTTCTGGTGCTGGGCATGCGGAATGACGGCCGCGATCTGGGCCAGATCCAGGGTGCCCGTGGCGCCGTAGATCATGGACATGCCGTACAGCAGCAAACCCGATGCCAGCGCGCTGAGCACGAAGTACTTCATGGCGGCTTCGGAAGACAGCGGCGACTCGCGGTTCAGCGCGACCAGGGTGTAGGAGCACAGTGCCAGCAGCTGCAGGCCCAGGTACAAGGTGACCAGATTGCCGGCCGACACGAGGAACATGGCTCCGGCACTGGCGAACAGTGTCAGCGAGTAGAACTCGCCAACATGCAGCTTGCGCTGCTGCAGGTACGGCCGCGCATAGACAAAGACCAGCACCGTACTGAGCAGGATGAAGACCTTGAGCACGGTGGCCATGCCGTCATTGAGGTACATGCCGTTGAAGGCAGTGGCCATGTCGTTCTGGCCATTGGCGATGACCAGCCAGATCGCCACGAGTGCGATGGCGATAGCCAGGTAGTGGGTCAGGCCTTTCTGATCTTCGCGCAGGAACACGTCCATCAGCAGCAACACGCAGGTTGCGGCCAGCAGGTAGATCTCCGGCAGAATGGTCAGGACATCGGTGAGGTTCGGCATCACTTAACCCTTCAGACCAGTTGTGAGACGAGGTGGGCGATGGAGGCGTCCATCATGTGCGTCAGCGGCCACGGCCAGATGCCGATGGCCAGCACGCCAATGGCGAACGCGGCCAGCACAAGCGCTTCACGCGGATTGATATCGGACATGGCGGCGACTTCGTCGTTGCCGACCTTGCCCCAGATGACCCGCTTGACCAGCCACAGGGTGTAACCGGCGCCGATGATCAGGGTAAATGCGGCACAGCCGGCCACCCACACGTTGACGCCGAAGCTGGCCAGGATGACCATGAATTCACCCACGAATCCGCTGGTGCCCGGCAGGCCGACGTTGGCCATCGAGAACAGCACCATGAAGAAGGCAAACCAGGGCATCACGTTGACCAGACCGCCGTAGCGCTCGATCTCGCGCGTGTGCAACCTGTCATACATCACGCCGATACAGGTAAACAGTGCACCGGAAATGAAACCGTGCGAGATCATCTGCACCATCGCACCGGAAAGACCCAGGCGGGCCGCACCGGGATCGACCTGGGCGCGCACCAGCAGGATGCCCATGAAAATGCCCAGCGTCACCAGGCCCATGTGCGAAACCGACGAATAGGCAATCAGTTTCTTCATGTCCTTCTGCACCAGCGCCACATAGCCGATGTAGATGATGGCAATCAGGCTCAGCGCGATCATCAGCCAGGCCCAGCGCATGCTGGCATCGGGAAGAATCGGCAGGGAAAAGCGCATGAATCCGTAGCCGCCGATCTTCAGCATCACCGCCGCCAGTACCACTGAACCGCCGGTGGGCGCCTCGACGTGGGCATCGGGAAGCCAGGTGTGCACCGGCCACATCGGCACCTTGATGGCAAAGGCGCCGAGAAAGGCGAAGAACAGCCAGCTCTGGGTGATTGCCGGCAGGCGCAGGGCCTGCAGGGTGGCGATGTCAAATGTGCCTGCCTGCAGGTACAGGTAGATCAGGGCAATCAGGAAGAAGATCGAGCCGAGGAAGGTGTAGATGAAGAACTTCAGCGTCGCGTACACGCGTCGCGGTCCACCCCACACGCCGATCAGGATGAACATCGGGATCAGCATGGCCTCGAAGAACACGTAGAACAGCAATGCATCGGCTGCGCTGAACACGGCAATCATGAAACCGTTCAGCGCCAGCATGGCCGCCATGTACTGATGCACCCGCTCCTTGATCACTTCCCAGGCACCGATAACCACCAGCACCGTGGTGATGGTGGTAAGCAGGATCAGGGGCAGCGCGATGCCGTCAACACCGAGGTGGTAGCGCACATTCAGCGCACTGATCCACATGTGGTTTTCGACAAACTGCAACGATGCCGTGGCTGCGTCGAATCCGGGCACCATGGCCAGGCTCAGCAGCATGACCACCAGCGACACCGCCAGTGCCAGCCAGCGCGCCATTTGCGGCCGTGCATTGCCGGCAGCCAGCACCACAGCCGCGCCACCGATGGAGATCCAGATCAGCAGACTCAGAATGGGCCAGTCGGTCATGTCGGATCCTTGGCTTGCGTTGTTGTATGGGCGGGACTCGGGACTCGGGACTGGGTGGAGAGCCGGGACTCGGGACTCGGGACTCGGGACTCGGAAGAGCACCGGGTTTCTGGTGCTGTTAGCCGAACCGAGAAACCGGGTTCATTACTCCGATCGGGCAATACAGAACCTATTTTCGCCGCAGCCCGTGGGTTGCGAGCTTTCCCGAGTCCCGAGTCCCGAGTCCCGAGTCCCGGAACCAAAGCCGAGTCCCGAGTCCCGAGTCCCGAGTCCCGGCTCTTGACCGAGTCCCGAAAACAAGAAGCCATCACGACCACCCCCCGAACAGCCACTGTCCGCCCAGCAGCAGAATCAGGCCGAGGATCATCGCGAATGCATAGTGATACAGATAGCCCGATTGCAGGCCGCGCAATACGCCGGCCATGCGCGCCACCAGCGCCGTGGAACCCTTTACCAGACCGCCATCGATCAGGCCGGCATCACCGCCCTTCCACAGGCCCTTGCCCAGCAGCTGGCCGCCGCGCGCAAACAGGCCGTACTCGGCTTCGTCGAACCAGTACTTCCTGACGAGGGTGGTATAGATGGGCTTGAACATGCGCGCGGCACGATCTGCCATGGACGGGTTGAACAGGTAGACATAGGTGGCTACCGCGAAGCCCGCGACTGCAATCCAGAAGGGCCACTGGGTAAAGCCGTGCAGGGTCATCGCCCAGGCACCGTGGAACCCGTGCCCAACCTCAGCCAGCACATTGTGCTGCTCGTGCACCTCGATGGCCTTGCCGAACCAGCCGCCGAACAATATGGGCTTGACCGTCGGCCAGCCGATGACCAGCGACGGGATGGCCAGAAGCACCAGCGGCACGGTGACCACCCAGGGTGACTCCTTCGGCTTGTGCGCCAGCACACCCGGCTCATGATGATGATCATCGCCGTGATTGCCGGCATGGGCATCCACCGTGAAGCGCTCCTTGCCATGGAAGGTCAGATAAAGCAGCCGGAAGGTGTACAGCGAGGTCACGAATACGCCCGCCATGACGCAGAACCAGGCGTAGCCCGAGCCGAAGCGATGCGACTCGGCCACAGCCTCGATGATCGAGTCCTTGGAGAAGAACCCGGCCGTGCCCGGCACCGCCACCAGCGCCAGCGAACCGATCCACATGGTGATCCAGGTGATCGGCATGTACTTGCGCAAGCCGCCCATGTGGCGCATGTCCTGCTCGTGGTGCATGGCAATGATGACCGAACCGGCACCCAGGAACAGCAGCGCCTTGAAGAAGGCATGGGTCATCAGGTGGTACACGCCACCGGCATAGGCCGACACGCCCAGCGCCACGGTCATGTAGCCGAGCTGCGACAGGGTCGAGTAGGCGATCACACGCTTGATGTCGTGTTGCACGATACCCACCAGCCCCATGAACAGGGCCGTGGTGGCGCCGATGATCAGCACGAAGGACAGTGCCGCAGGCGACATCTCGAACAGCGGCGACATGCGCGCCACCATGAAGATGCCTGCGGTGACCATGGTTGCCGCATGGATAAGCGCCGAGATGGGGGTCGGGCCTTCCATCGAGTCCGGCAGCCACACGTGCAGGGGCACCTGCGCCGACTTGCCCATGGCGCCAACAAACAGCAGCAGGCAGATCAGTGTGGCCAGACCCACCGAATGGCTGCCCCAGATGCCGATGCTGCGCCCGGCCAGCTCACTGGCATGCGCAAACACCGTACCGTAATCGAGCGCGCCAAAGGCGTACAGGACCGCGGCAATGCCGAGAATGAAGCCGAAATCACCAACCCGGTTGACCACAAAGGCCTTCAGGTTGGCGTAAATTGCCGACTCGCGCTTGAACCAGAAGCCGATCAGCAGGTAGGACACCAGGCCAACCGCCTCCCAGCCGAAGAACAGCTGCATGAAGTTGTTGGCCATCACCAGCATCAGCATGGCGAAGGTGAACAGCGCGATATAGCTGAAAAAGCGCTGGTAACCATCATCATCTGCCATGTAGCCGATGGTATAGACATGCACCATCAGGGATACGAAGGTGACCACCACCATCATCATGGCGGTCAGCCTGTCGATCATGAAGCCGACGCTCAGCGAAAGCTTGCCCACTTCCAGCCAGGTGTAGACGTTCTGGTCGAAGTTGGCAGCGCCACCCCAGACCAGTTGCCAGAACACATAGAAGGACAATCCACAGGCAATGCCCACGCCGATGATGGCCGCAGCCGCTGCACCGGCGCGGCCCACCTGATTGCGCAGCAGACCGGCAAGCAGCGAGCCGATCAGGGGCGCCAGCACGATGGCCAGCAGGACGGAGATGGATAAACTCATCGTGTCGTCAACCTTTCATCGAGTCGATTTCGCCCACATTGATCGTGCGGCGATTGCGGAACAGGAGGGTGAGGATAGCAAGGCCAATGGCAGCCTCGGCGGCGGCCACAGTCAGGATGAAGAACACGAACACCTGACCGGATGGGTCGCCAAGAAAACGCGAAAAGGCAATGAAGTTGGTGTTGACCGCCACCAGCATCAGCTCGATGCACATCAGCAGCACGATCATGTTCTTGCGGTTGATGAAAATGCCAACCACGGAAATCGAGAACAGTACCGCGCCCAACACGATGAAGTGCGCCAGGGTAATCATTCGCTTGCCTCCCCTACCCGTGGTTCGGACGCCATCTTGACGACACGCATACGATCGGACTTCTTCACCGCAACCTGCTCGGACGGGTACTGCTTGCGCGTCCCGGTGCGCTGACGCAAGGTCAGGGTGACTGCCGCAATCAGGCCCACGGTGAGGATGATGGCGGCAATCTCGAACGGCAGCAGAAATCCGGTGAACAGCTGCGTGCCCAGCCATTCGGTGTTGGACATGTGTTGCAGCAGGGCCGGATCGGCATCCTTGGTCACGCTGTGCATGGCGCGCACGCCGATCACTGCCAGCATTTCCGCGAGCATGATGGCGCCCACCACGATGCCGACAGGCAGGTACCTGGCAAAGCCTTCGCGCATTGCATCGAGCTTCACGTCAAGCATCATCACCACGAACAGGAACAGCACCATCACGGCGCCGACATACACCACCACCAGGGCGAGGCCAAGAAACTCCGCGTCGGCCAGCAGCCAGGTGCAGGCCATGCTGAAAAACGTCAGCACCAGCAGCAACACGGCATAAACCGGGTTGCGCGAGCTGATCACGCCCAGCGCGGCCAGGATCGCAATCCCGGCGAACACGTAAAAACAAAGCAACGGGAATGTCATTGCAAGAACTCCTGCGTGCTCATCGGTAGGGTGCATCCATACGGCGGTTGCTGGCGACCTGTTCTTCAAAGCGATCGCCGATAGCCAGCAGCTGCGGCTTGGTCATCACGTTCTCGCCGCGATTTTCGAAGTGGTATTCCAGCACCGAGGTTTCGACAATCGAATCCACCGGGCAGCTTTCCTCGCAGAAACCGCAGTAGATGCACTTGAACAGATCGATCTCGTAACGGGTCGTGCGCCGGGTGCCGTCGTCGGCGCGCGGGCCGGCCTCGATGGTGATGGCAAGCGCCGGGCACACGGCCTCGCACAATTTGCAGGCAATGCAGCGCTCCTCGCCATTCGGATAGCGCCGCAGCGCATGCAGACCACGAAAGCGATTGGATCGCGGAATGGACTCCATCGGAAAGCGCATGGTGTACTTGGGACTGACCATGTAACGCATGGTCAAGCCCATGCCCTGGAACAGCTCCACCAGCATCAGGCTCTTGAAATAGGCAAATACCTTGCTCATGTCATCAACCTCCTGGTGTGACCCAGCCAAAATACTTCATGCAACCGGCCACCAGCACCCAGACGATGGTAATCGGAATGAACACCTTCCAGCCCAGACGCATGATCTGGTCGTAGCGGAAGCGCGGGAACGTGGCGCGGAACCAGAGGAACAGAAACGAAAACACGAATGACTTCAGAATCAGCCACCACCAGCCGCCAGCGCCGAGCCATCCCCAGGACACGGGGAACGGACTCAACCAGCCGCCCAGGAACAGGACCGACGCCAGGAAGCTGACCAGAATCATGTTGGCGTATTCGGCCAGGAAAAAGATCGCGAATGCCGACCCCGAGTACTCGACATGGAACCCGGCCACGATTTCCGATTCGCCCTCGGCGACATCGAACGGCAGACGGTTGGTTTCGGCCACGACCGAAACCGTGTAGATCACGAACATCGGCAGCAACGGAAGCCAGAACCAGTCGAACAGGCCCTTGCTGCCGGCCTGGGCATCGACAATCTGGGTCAGGTTGAGACTTCCCGCCAGCACCAGCACGCTGATCAGCGCCATGCCCATGGCGATCTCGTAGGAAATCACCTGCGCCGCCGAGCGCATGGCACCCAGCAGCGCGTAGCGCGAATTGGACGCCCATCCGGCCAGGATGATGCCGTACACACCCATCGAGGTCATGGCCAGCAGATACAACACACCGGCGTTGATGTTGGCCAGCACAAGGCCCTGGTCGAAGGGCACCACGGCCCATGCCGCCAGCGCCGGTACCACCGCCAGCAGCGGCGCCAGCAGAAACAGGAAACGGTTGGCGTTGCTCGGGAGGATGATCTCCTTGATCAGCAACTTGACCACGTCGGCGAAGGCCTGCAGCAGGCCCAGCGGGCCGATCTGGTTTGGCCCCATGCGCACATGCATCCAGCCGATGACCTTGCGCTCCCAGTACACGAACATGGCCACCGCCAGGATTACCGGGATGCTGATCGCCAGTATCTTGACCAGCGTCCATACCACCAGCCACAAGTCCGATTGCAGGCTCATTTCCATCATGCCTTGTCCACCGACAGCGTGGCGCCCATGGGCACCAGTTTTGAAGTAGCCGCGTGCGTGGACTGAATCCACACTGCACCAGCGGGCACACGCGCATCGACACGCAGCGGCAGGACCTGACCGCCAGTGACGCGCACGCGCTGTCCGTCTTCCAGTTGCATGGCCCTGGCGTCAGCCGGGGCCATCACCGCCTCGGGCGGTCGCGTCAGCGGATGCTCATTCAACGCCTTGGCCCGGCGCAGAACGGCGTCGCCGCGATAGATCGGGATGCTGTCCATGCGCGTCAGTCCCGTGGACGGCAAACCGGGGCGCTCGGCCAGGGATGTGCGTTGGATCGCGTGAGTCCCGGCTAGCGCCTGATCGACTTCAGCATCGAGACTGGCCATGTCCTCGAGGTCAAAACCCTCCAGTCCCAGCTGGCGGCCAAGTGCGCGCAGGATCTTCCAGCCTTCCCGCACCTCGCCGGTGGCGGGCACGGCGGCTTCCACGCGCTGCGCCTTGCCATCGACGTTGACCAGAGTTGCCGGCGTCTCGGGAAGCGGCGCGATCGGCAGAATCACATCGGCGGCGTTTTTCAGTGCCTCGCCGGCGAAGGCATTGAAGGCCACCACAAAGTCGGCCTTGTCCAGCGCGTCGTTGATCAGGCTGCCATCGGCAAAGTCGTGCGGCGGCTCGGCACCGAACAGGATCATCACCTTGGGCGGTTCAAGCTGCATGGCACGCGCGTCCCGTCCGCCCTCGCCCGGCAGCAGTCCTACCTGGCTCAGGCCGATGGCGTTGGCGCCGAGAGGAATCTCGTCTACCGCGCTGCCGGTTGCATCGGCAATCAGCCGCGCTGCGGCCCTCAACCAGGAGGCTTGCGGATGCATGGCCGCCAGATGACCAAAAACGACCAGCGACTTGTCCGCATCGCGCAGGGCGGTCACGGCGGTACGCGCGGCATCGCTCACCTCGACCGAGGCCATGGCCTCGGCCAGCGCACTGTCGGTTTGCGGCTTGTCGCCCAGTTCGGAGGCGGCGCGCGCCAGCACCAGCATTTCATCCAGCAAGGCCTGGGGCGGTGCAATGAAGCTGCCGGCCAGCGGATAATTGAAATCCTGGGCCAGCGGGTTGGCCACGAATACCTTGCCACCCTTCAGCACACTCTGGCGCAGACGATGGTTGAACAAGGGCATTTCATGACGCGGATAGCTGCCGAGCAGAAGGCTGGCACCCGCGTCCTGCACCGTGGCCAGCGGCATTTCGAAAACGGTCGCTGCTGCCGCAGCAGGATCAAGCTGGCGCAGGCGGTGGTCCATGCTGGAGCAGCCCAGACCTGCGGCCAGACGTTTCAGCAACAAGCCTTCCTCGCAGGTCGACGCCGGATGTACCAGCATGCCCAGGTCCTGGCCACCTGCCGCCTTGAGTCCGGCAACCACGGCATCGAGAGCAGTTTGCCAGTCGACATCCTGCCATTCGCCGTCGCGCTTGAGCATCGGTCGCCGGGCACGGTCGTCCGCGTTCAGGCCCTGATGGCTGTAGCGGTCGCGGTCGGACAGCCAGCATTCGTTGATGTCGTCGTTGTCGCGCGGTACCGCGCGCAGGATGTCGCCCCGGCGCGTGTGCAACCACAGGTTCGAGCCCTGCGCGTCATGGTAGCCGATCGATTTGCGCGCAATCAGTTCCCAGGCACGGGCCTTGAACTGGAAAACCTTGTCGGTCAGCGCTCCCACCGGACACACATCGATGATGTTGCCGCCCAGTTCGCTTTCGATTGACTTGCCGATGTAGGTGCCGATCTCCAGGTGCTCGCCACGGTCCATGCCACCCAGCTCGTGGGTACCGGCGATCTCGCTCATCACGCGGACGCAGCGGGTGCACTGGATGCAGCGGGTCATGTAGGTAGCAATGAGCGGTCCGATATTCTCGTCGGCAACACTGCGCTTGCGCTCGGTGAAACGCGAGATGGATCGGCCGTAACCCAGCGACAGGTCCTGCAGTTCGCACTCGCCACCCTGATCACAGATCGGGCAGTCCAGCGGATGATTGATGAGCAGGAATTCCATCACGTTGCGTTGCGCCTTCAACGCCTTGTCCGAGCGCGTGCGCACGACCATGCCGTCGGCCACCGGCGTGGCACAGGCCGGCGCCGGCTTGCCCATGGGCTTGCCGCCCATCTCCACCTCGACCAGGCACATGCGGCAATTGGCCGCGATTGCCAGCTTGGGGTGATAGCAGAAACGCGGAATCGGGATATTGGCCTTGTCCGCGGCCTGGATGATCATTGAGCCCTTCGGCGCCTCGAGCGAGCGGCCATCGATCTCGATGGTGACGGTGTTGGTTTCGACTTGGGCATTCATGCGTAAGCTCCCGTTCTTTCGCCAACCCACACACGGGACTCGGGACTCGGGACTCGGGACTCGGAAGAGCACCGGGATTCGAGGCCTGAATCCCGGACAAGGGCCACCTGCACTTCGAACAAGGTTCCGCAATCAATACATGAATTGCGCTGACTGGGGCCGGTTGTCGCCGCTGACTCTGCGTAGCGAGCCTTTTCGAGTCCCGAGTCCCGAGTCCCGAGCCCCGTCTTCATCACCGGGTCCCGTTGCGTCAACCACACATTCATGCCGCCACCTCCCCGCTGCCGCTCTCGACCATGGAGCGGCCATGGCGCACGAAGTACTCGAACTCGTCCCAGTAGTGGTGCAGGAACCCCTGCACGGGCCAGGCGGCCGCTTCGCCGAAGGCACAGATGGTGTGGCCCTCGATCTGGCCGG
Organism: uncultured Gammaproteobacteria bacterium; assembly: GCA_963800395.1. Lineage (GTDB taxonomy): Bacteria > Pseudomonadota > Gammaproteobacteria > Xanthomonadales > Rhodanobacteraceae > DASSBG01. Next base: position 108,054 of record CAWDBD010000001.1, on the reverse strand, counting down.
CAATGGCCTTCAGGCGATGCAGGTCATCCTGGCTGCCCTGCCCGGCGATGATCCGCTTGAGCACCCGATTCATCCAGCCGGTGCCTTCGCGGCACGGCGTACACTGGCCACAGGACTCGGCATAGTAGAACTGCGCGATGCGCTGGCAGGCCTGGACCATGCAGGTGGAGTCGTCCATCACGATGACCGCGCCCGACCCCAGACCGGAACCGGCTTTCTGCAGCGAGTCGTAGTCCATGGTGCATTCCATGATGGCTTCGGCCGGAAGCACCTTCATCGATGATCCACCCGGGATCACGCCCTTCAGCTTGTGCCCTTCGCGCACGCCTCCGGCCATTTCCAGCAAGTCGGAAAACGGCGTGCCGAGCGGAATCTCGTAGTTGCCGGGCTTGTTGACATGGCCCGAGACCGAGAAGATCTTCGGCCCGCCATTGTTGGGCTTGCCGATATCCAGGAACCAGTCGGGCCCGTTGCGCAGGATGGCGGGCACCGACGCATAGGTTTCCGTGTTGTTGATGGTGGTTGGCTTGCCGTACAGGCCGAAATTGGCCGGGAACGGTGGCTTGTAGCGGGGCATGCCCTTCTTGCCTTCGAGCGACTCCATCATGGCGGTTTCCTCACCGCAGATGTAGGCGCCGGCGCCCAGCGCGTTGTGGATGTCCACGTCCACGCCCGAATCAAGGATGTTCTTGCCCAGAAGACCCGCCTCGTAGGCTTCCTTCAGTGCCTCTTCGACATGTTCGAAAGGTTCGTGATGAAACTCGCCGCGCAGGTAGTTGTAGGCGACGGTCGAACCGGTCGCGTAGCAGGCAATCGCCATGCCTTCGAGTACGGCGTGCGGGTTGAAGCGCAGAATGTCACGATCCTTGCAGGTTCCCGGTTCCGATTCGTCGGAGTTGCACAGAATGTATTTCTGCATCTCGCCCTTGGGCATGAACGACCACTTCAGGCCCGTGGGAAAACCGGCGCCACCACGACCACGCAGGCTGCTGGTCTTGACCTTGTCGATGATGTCGGCCGGGTCGGGCTTGTCGGCAAGGATCTTCTTCCATGCGTCCCAGCCTCCGGTCTTGAGATAGTTCTCAAGCGACCACGGCTTGTCAAAGTGCAAGGTGGTGTAGACGGCCTGGTGTTTTTTCGGTTCGGGTCCGTATGCCATTTCGTTATGTCTTTGTCTGCAGGAGCGGGCGATGCCCGCGATGAAGATTCCGCACTGCGGCCCGGGGCCGCTCCTTCATCGGGCTATTCCAGCTTGTCGAGAATGTCGTCGACTTTCTCAATGGTCAGGTTCTCGTGATAGTGACCATCGACCACCATCATCGGGGCGCCGCAGCATGCGGCCAGGCACTCTTCCTCGCGTTTCAGATAGACGCGTCCGTCGGCAGTCGACTCGCCCAGCTTCACGCCCAGCTTTTTTTCGCAATGGCTGACGATGTCATTGGAGCCGTTCAGCCAGCAGGAAATGTTGGTACAGATGGCCACGTTGTGCCGGCCCACCGGCCGGGTCTCGAACATCGAATAGAAGGTCGCCACTTCATAGGCCCATACCGGCGGCACGTCGATGTAGTAGGCCACTGCCTGGATCAGCTCGTCACTCAGATGACCGCCGTTCTGGTCCTGCGCTGCCTGCAGGCCCTGGATCAGCGCCGAACGGCGACGATCCTCGGGGAACTTGGCAAGCCAGTGGTCGATATGCGCACGCGTCTGGTCGTTGAGAACCTTGGCGGGATCGACGTTCTTGACTTCGTTGTAGTGGCCGGTGGCTTTCATGCGCTTGTCTTCTGTTGTGACCGGGACTCGGTGATGAAACCGGGACTCGGGACTCGGGACTCGGGACTCGGGAAAGCTCGCGGCACGCCGTCTGCGGCGAAAATCGGTTCAATTCGGATTGCTGGATGACCGGAATCGGGAAAATTCAGGCATCTGCCCAAAGTGGGGATGCACTGCCTTGCCGAGTCCCGAGTCCCGAGTCCCGAGTCCCGATGATTGATTGAGTCCCGAGTCCCGACCGAGTTCACCGATCCACCTCACCAAACACCAGATCATAGGTGCCGATCATGGCAACAACGTCGGGCAGCATGTGGCCCTTGATGATGGTGTCCATGGAGGACAGATGCGCAAAGCTGGGCGCTCGCAGCTTGACCCGGAACGGCTTGTTGGCACCGTCGGAAATCAGGTAGCAGCCGAACTCGCCCTTGGGCGCCTCGACAGCCTGGTAGGTTTCGCCCTCGGGCACGCCGTAGCCCTCGGTAAACAGCTTGAACCAGTGGATCAGGGCTTCCATGTTCTCTTTCATGTGTGCACGTGTGGGCGGCGCGACCTTGTAGTTGTCGATGATCACCGGGCCGGGATTGCAACGCAGCCAGGCTACGCACTGCTTGATGATGCGTGCGCTCTGGCGCATTTCCTCGATGCGGACCAGGTAACGGTCATAGCAGTCGCCGTTGACACCCACCGGGATATCAAAATCGATCTCCGGGTACATGGCATAGGGCTGCTTTTTGCGCAGGTCCCATTCAATCCCCGAACCACGCAGCATCGGGCCGCTCATGCCCCAGGCGCGTGCCTGCTCCGGGCTGACAATGCCGATATCGACGGTGCGCTGTTTCCAGATGCGGTTGCTGGTCAGGAGTTCTTCGTACTCGTCGACCCGCTTGGGGAAATCGTCGGCAAACGATTCGATGAAGTCCAGCAGGGAACCTTCGCGCCAGCGGTTCAGGCGCTTGAGGTCTTCGCCCTTGTGCCACGGTGATTCCTTGTACTGCGGCATGAAGTCCGGGAGGTCACGATACACGCCGCCGGGACGGTAGTAGGTGGCGTGCATGCGCGAACCGGAAACGGCCTCGTAGGTATCCATCAGCTCTTCGCGCTCACGGAACGCGTACAGGAACACGGCCATCGCGCCCAGATCGAGCGCGTTGGAGCCGAGCCACATCAGGTGATTCAGGATGCGGGTTATCTCGTCGTACATGGTACGGATGTACTGCGCACGCACCGGCGCCTCGACCCCCAGCAGGGTTTCGATTGCGCGCACGTAGGCGTGCTCATTGCACATCATGGACACGTAGTCGAGCCGGTCCATGTAGCCGATGGAATGATTGAACGGCTTGGATTCGGCCAGTTTCTCCGTGGCGCGATGCAACAGGCCAACATGCGGATCGACCTTGACGATGGTCTCACCGTCCATCTCCATCACCAGGCGCAGCACACCGTGCGCGGCCGGATGCTGGGGACCGAAGTTCATCGTGTAGTTGCGGATTTCCTGTGCTGGCATGTCGTTCTCGCTACCTCAATTCTCGCGCCAGTTGTCGGCGGATTCGGCACGGGCCTGTTCAAGATCGGCGTCGTGGCGAATGACCCGCGCCACGGTCACACGCGGCTCAACGGACGTTACCGGCTCGTAGATCACCCTGCCCTGCTCGGCGTCGTAGCGCACTTCGACATTGCCGATCAGCGGGAAGTCCTTGCGGAACGGATGCCCGACAAAACCGTAGTCGGTAAGAATACGCCTGAGATCGGGATGGCCCTCGAACAGAATGCCGAACAGGTCGAACGCCTCACGCTCAAACCAGTTCACCCCGGGCCAGACATCAACCAGGGATGGCACCACGGGCATGTCGTTGTCCTGGCAGCGGCAGCGCAGACGGACACGGCAATTGTGCTCCAGCGACAGCAATACCGCAGCCACGGCGTAACGGCGCGGCTCGCTTTCAGTATCGGGTCTCTGCAGCCAGTTGAAACGGCCCGGTCCAAGGCCCTCTGCGCCACGCGAGAAACCCTGCCAGCTTGATTCATTGGTGCGCCACTCGTCGACGCCGTAGCCGAGGTAGTCCACACCGGCCAGATCCATCAGCTGAGCGAAGGCAAATTCGGGCTCGTCGCGCAGCGCGGTGGCCACTTCGAGCCAGTCGCCGACATCGACTTCCATTGTGGTTTCGCCATGGCTGGATTCGATGCTCTTTGCCTGGGTGGCAAAACGCTGCTTGAGCCGTTCGGCCAGATCGCTGTGTTTGCTGTTGTTCACGACCACCCCTCAGCGTGCAATTGTGTGGACGCGACGGATCTTCTTCTGCAACTGCAGAATTCCGTGGATAAGCGCCTCGGCGGTAGGTGGGCAGCCCGGGACGTAAATGTCTACCGGCACAATGCGATCGCAGCCACGCACGACCGAGTAGGAGTAATGGTAGTAGCCGCCACCGTTGGCACAGCTGCCCATGGAGATCACCCACTTGGGATCGGGCATCTGGTCGTAAACCTTGCGCAGTGCCGGGGCCATCTTGTTGACCAGCGTGCCGGCGACGATCATCACGTCCGACTGGCGCGGGCTGGGACGGAACACGACGCCGTAGCGATCCAGATCCAGGCGCGCGGCGCCAGCGTGCATCATTTCCACGGCACAGCAGGCAAGGCCGAATGTCATCGGCCACATCGACCCGGTGCGGGCCCAGTTCATCAGGGCGTCGACGCTGGTGGTGGCGAAACCGCGCTGCAAGACCGGATTGTCGCCCTCGGGGCGAATGATGTCATCGACGCGGTTCAGCGGCTCCGGGTTGTGCATGGTCTTGCTGATGGAACTGATCAGACCCATGATTCATCGCTCCTGGCCGATGCAACCGTAGCAGACCCTGCTGCAGGCGACAGTGAACAGATTGCCGGCATCACTCCCATTCCAGTGCACCTTTCTTCCATACGTACACAAAGCCGACCACCAATAGCAGAAGGAACAGGGCCATCTCGACCAGGGCGACGACGCCAATCTTGTCGAACACGACGGCCCATGGAAACAGGAAGGCAATCTCCAGATCGAAGATGATGAACAGGATCGCGACCAGGTAGTAGCGCACGTCGAATTTCAGGCGTGCGTCCTCGAATGGCTCGAAGCCGCATTCGTAGGGAGACAGCTTTTCCGGATTGGGGCGGTGCGGTGCGACGATCAAGCCGATGGCCAGAAGCACCACGCCCAGCCCTGCGGCGACGATGATAAATGCAAGAATTGGCCAGTAGAGCGTCAGCACAGCTCGTCCTTATTCGTCACGCCTTGCGGCGTTCTTGTTGGCGCGGAGCAACAAGGCCACGCGTCGTTTTTTGGTGCCCAGGGCGGGACTCGAACCCGCACAGCTTGCGCCACTACCCCCTCAAGATAGCGTGTCTACCAATTCCACCACCTGGGCAAATGTCAGCTTTCTATTCTAACCGGCTGAACCTGTCTTCGCAGGCTGCGGCGCCGGTGTATCGGAAATAGCGGGTTTGGCCTGATTCTGCCCGGCACCGCTGTTGGCCGCCTCTGGCTGCGGTACGTCAGACGCGTCACTGCCCTGCGCAGCGGGTTTGCCGGCGGCAGGCACGGCTGAAGCAGGCGCCGGACTGCTGCCCGCGCCGGCCGCATCGGTCTGAGCGGCTCCGGCCATGACGCCAAGACTCTGGTCTGGCGCCTGACTGGACTTGTGTTCCAGAAAGATACCCATGGCGAGACTGATCACGAAAAACAGCGCCGCCAGCACCCCGGTTGCCCGGGACAGGAATGTGGCCGAGCCACGCGCACCGAAAACGGTGCTTGAGCCACCACCGCCAAAAGAGGCACCCGCGTCTGCGCCGGCACCGCGCTGCATCAGGATCAGGACGATCATCGCAGCGGCGATGAGAATATTGAACACACTGAGAATGGTATAAATCATGGTCTTCCAGAGTGGCGGTCAGTTACAAGCCGCCCGGCAAATGGTCAGAAAATCGGATGCCTTGAGAGATGCTCCTCCGATCAGGCCACCGTCCACATTCTCGAGGGCAAACAAGTCAGCGGCGTTGGCCGGCTTGACGCTGCCGCCGTAAACAATGCGGGTCATCCCGGCAAGTTTAACATCCCGCTCGGCCAATTGGCTACGCAAAAAGGCATGCACCGCATCCACCTGCTCCGGGCTTGCGGTCATTCCGGTACCGATGGCCCATACCGGCTCGTAGGCCAGCACTGCACCGGAAAGGCCATCGGTGCCTGCCTTTTCAAGCACGGCGGCCAATTGCCCAGCCACTATCTTCTCGGTATCCCCGGCCTCGCGCTGGGCAAGGCTTTCGCCCAGGCACAACACCGGCGTGAGGCCCGCTGCGCGAGCGGCGACGAACTTGGCCGCCACCAGCTGATTGCTTTCGGCGTGATACTGGCGACGCTCGGAGTGCCCGACCAGCACCATGCCACAGCCGACATCAGCCAGCATCGCGGCACTGACCTCGCCGGTATAGGCACCGCTGTCAGGGTGCTGGCTGACATCCTGAGCCCCGATGACAATTTCCTTGCCTGCATCGGAGGCGGCGAGCGGCGTCAGGTAGGGAAACGGTGGAAATACTGCCACCTCGACCTGCGACGGGCGGCCAGCGGCAATCTCCGCCAACAAGGTGCCAGCCATGTCTTGTGCACCGTGCATCTTCCAGTTGCCAGCCACCAGGGGCCTGCGCTCTGCCATGTCATTCTCCCAAGCGGGAACGGATGAACAGGCAAGGATAAGTGCAGCTGCCACGACTCGCAATCACGCGGCGCCGACCGGCAAGCCGAAACAGCATCGCAGGGGACCAGGATCGGGATCACAAGCGAGTGCGGCACCAGTCCGCATGGCCACCGTCACTGATCGTGGTTCGAGCGCATCTGGATGAAGTTCACAATGGCCTGCAGGCTGGGGGCCTTGTAGGCGAACGGACGCGACAGGGACAACAGCAGCCCGACATGACCGACATCGGGGTACATGCGCAACTGCACGGGCTCGCCGGCAGCTCTCATGGCATCGGCAAGCGAGCGTGCGTTGCGCGGATACACGGTACGGTCGGCCTTGCCCTGCAGCAGCAACATGGGCGGCTCGTCGCCATCGACAAAATGCACGGGCTGCGACTTGATCTGCCGCACATGCGAATGTCCGAAAATTTCACGGAACATCGCTTTTTTCAGGGGCAGGAAGTCGTAGGGACCGGCCAGGCCGATGAAACCATCGAGTTGATCGGGCCGCATGCCCACCGCCCGCAGCCAGTGACCGTCAGTGGCCAGAAGCGCTCCGATATGCGCTCCGGCGGAGTGACCCATCAAGTACAGATGCTCGCCGCAGCCGCCGTAGCGCGTCGCGTGCTCGCGAGCCCATGCCACCGCGTGACTGGCATCGCGCATGAACCCGTCCATGTCGACCTGCGGGTATTTGCGGTAATCAGGAATGACCACCACCCATCCCTGCTGTGCGAGACGCTCGCCCAGCCATCGATACCACTGCCTTCTGCCGCTGTTCCAGCTGCCGCCATAAAAGAAAACCACCACCGGGGCCTGGTGGGCGCCCGGCAGCGCATAGACATCCAGCTTCAGCTTGCGCACGGGATCAAAAACGATACCGGTATCGGCATGCACACCCTTGTCATGCGCACTGGCATTGATGGCAGTGAACAAGGTCGCCTGGCAGCCACCAAGCAGCAGTGACAGGACGGTACAACCCAGCCTGACGGATGTCCTGATGGTCGAATAGCGCATCCAATCTCCGCGAATGAACCAGTTGCCCTCCAGAGACAGATACGCAGGAAAGGATGAAACGGATTCGACCGCCGGGAGAATGTCGACGCACCTGCGGAATCCCGATATTGATTGCGCGCTGCCAAAGTTGTAACTAGGCTGTCATATTGGTGACATGCTTTCTTGGAGTTGTGGTAATGCGAAAGGGATTTCTTCATGCTGCGGGCCAGACTCTGCTGCTCGCTCTGCCGTGGATCTTGCTGTCCGCGTGGCTCGCGATCTCGGTGGGTCCGTTCAGCCACTCGCGTGCGCTGCGCGAGATTCTGGCGGCTCTGCTGACCTCGCTTGCCTGCGTGCTGGCCGCTCGCAGCCTGGGCTGGCGCATTGCCTGGCTGGCGCTGCTGGCATGGTTTGCACTCCTGCTTCTGGCTTTTGCCGATGCCGTGTCCTGGTTTCTTCAGGCCAGCTCGTTCAATGAAGGCTTCTTCGCTCATTTCGATGCCGGCAACCTTGGCGCGGCTCTGCATGCCATGCCGGTCGGCACTGCTCTTGTGGTCATCGGACTGCTGCCGTGCCTGGCACTCGGCATCATGCTACTGCGCGCTGCCGCGCGTGTGCCTCTGAAATCCGGGTGGATTTTGCTGGCAGCAGTCCTTTTCTACATTGGATTGCAAATCGATGCACCGCCCAGGCGGCTGGCGCTTTATTACGATCAAGCCGAGCAGACCCGCAAACAGGTCACCACCAGTCCGGGCGATCACATCCGGTCCCTGATCAACACCCGTCCCAGCGCCCCGCAGGAGGTGCGCGCGCGGCCGGGACGCAACGTGGTATGGATCTATCTCGAGTCCATCGAGCGCACCTATCTCGACAACAAGCGCTTCCCCGGCCTGATGCCCAACGTCAATCGGCTGCGCAAGCAGGCGCTGGATTTCACCGGCTTTCGCACTTTCCCCGGCGCGACCTACACCATCTCCGGCCTGTTCTCATCGCAATGCGGCGCACCGTTTCTCATGAGTGGCGTTTTCGGCACAAGCAACGTCGACAAGCTGAACTTTGTGCCAGGCAACGACGCCACTTCACGTGCCAGCTTCCACCCCGAGCTGGCCTGCTTTGGTGATGCCCTGCATGCGGCGGGCTACGACCAGACGGTGTTGAGCGGCGCCGACCTCGGCTTTACCGACAAGCGCACGCTGTTCAGCCTGCACGGCTATGATCACACCCTGGGCAGCCACGAGATCGAGGCCATGCACCATGGCCGATTGCCGACCGAAGGTTGGGGTCTGCATGATGATGATCTGTACCGCCAGGCATTGAGCACATTCCGGATCAGGGAAAAATCGGACAAGCCCTTCAGCATCGTGGTGGAAACCGTCGACACCCATCGGCCGGCAGGCTTCGTGATGCCCGAATGCCAACACTACAGCGCCATCGGCAACCCGATGCTGGACTCGGTGCACTGTGCCGACCAGTTGCTGGCTCATTTCCTTCAGCAACTTTCCAGAGAGCCCGGGTTCGACAACACCACCGTGGTGGTAATGGGCGACCACATTGCCATGTACAACACCGCATCGCGCCTGTACCCGCCTGACTCCGAGCGCCAGCCTTTGCTGATGATCCTGAACGCGGGCAAGGGCCAGCGCCCAGCGCGCATGTATCACATGGATGTCGCGCCAACGGTGCTGGCACGCATGGGCGTAAAATCGAACATCGAGTTCATGGCCGGGAAAGACCGCGGCAGCACGCAAGCCGAAGACAGCAAACTTCCCGACAGCAAGCTGGCCGCAGGGGTGCTGCGCAAGACCCTGTGGAGCGGTCACCCGGCACTTCAGCTGTGCCGGAACAACCGGCTCATCCGCTGGAACGGCAAGGCGCTTGAGGTGGATGGCCTGCAGATTCCCGTCAAGCTGGCCGGCTATCGCGCGAACAAGATTGCCGACAGTCGCTCGCTGGTGGCGTTTGTCGGCCAGCACAGCGCCAACGCACAGCTGTTGCTGCGCGGAACCGAAGCCAGATGGATTGCCCTCGCCGGCAGCAAAGGGCGCAGTGTGTTCAAGGCCACGCCATTCTGGAACGACAACGGCCAGCGACGGCTGGCGCTGGACTGGATTTCGCCCAATGGCGCCTGGGCAAGCCTGGGACAGGTGGGCAACGGCGACGGCATACAGCTGCAATCACCCCAATGCGGCCGCATGCTGAAACAACTGGCCGCGGCCCACCCGGGCCAGCACATCGATTTCAGCAAGGCATTCGGCCTGCCGGGCCTGCCGCCCGAGCGCGAACCCGCTCCCGGTGTGGTGCGGATGCAGCAGCTGCCTGCTCATGCCAGCACGGAAATCAACGCCGCCTTCATGTTCGACAATATCGTCGCCCGCCAGCGCGCCTACCATGCCATCCGCCTCAATCGGAAGGAGCGAATCCTGATGCAGCCGGACAACGACAAGCCGGCATGGGTCGAGTTTGATGTAAGTCACCTTGCCGGCCTGACCCTGGATCCGCAAATCAACCCGCTGCTCGGCTCCTGCCTGACACGCACCGATACCGGCATCGTCGGATTCAGTGCCAGCCTGGACGGAAAACAGGTCATTCCACGCTTCACCCTGGATCGCAACTACCGCAAGCCTGTCACCCTCGACACCCGCAACGCCGATACCCTGCGCATTACCGTCGACAAGGGCAACGACACCATGGCCTGCGACTGGTTCTCCGTAGCCTTCCCGCATATCGACATCGACGGTGCTTCCCCGACAAATGCCGGCAAGGCCGTAGCCACTACTGCACAGGCCGGCAAACTGAATTGACAAAGCGAAAGCGGGTCTTGCCCGCTACTGCGGATATCGGCCTGCGACAATGACCCGGATTCATGCTGGAACCATGTGGTACCACCTCGGTTGACGTACCTGATGTCGGCACCCATCCGCGCTCGGACTATCAGATCAGGCGGATCTCGCGCAGGCGCTGCTGCAGGTATTCGTGGGCGGTGATGCTGGTGTCGTAGCGGCTGGGGTTGTCGGCGCTGATGCACTCGGGCACCGGATCAAGCACCACGTCAGGGTTGGGATGCAGGAAAAACGGCACCGAGTAGCGCGGCTTGCCGGCATCGGTTCCCGGAGGATTGACCACACGATGGGTGGTGGAAGGGTAGACGTGGTTGCTGAGGCGTTGCAGCATGTCGCCGATATTCACCACGATGGTGTCACCCTCGGTGGTGATTGGCAGCCATTTACCGTCCCGCGTCAGCACTTCCAGCCCGGCATTGCTGGCGCCCACCAGCAAGGTGATGAAATTGATGTCCTCATGGGCTCCGGCGCGCACGTTGGGCATCTCGCCGTGCTCGACCGGCGGATAGTGGATCGGACGCAGAATCGAATTGCCGTGGTTGATCTTGTCGGCAAAAAAGTCGCCGGCAAGGCCGATATGCAGAGCTAGTGCCTCCAGCACCCGCGCGCCAAGCTGATCCAGTGCACCATAAAGAGCCAGGCCGGTCTGCTTGAACCCGGGCACTTCATCGGGCCAGACGTTGGCCGGCATCTGTGCGCCGTAGGGTGAATCGTGCGGCAGCTCGCGGCCGATATGCCAGAACTCCTTGAGATCGGGGTACTCGCTGTCCTTGGCCGTTTCCACCTTGAACGGGGTATAGCCACGCGCGCCACCGGTACCCGGCATGTGGTACTTCATCTTGACGTCGGCGGGCAAGGCAAAGAAGCGCTGGAAGTCGGCGTAGGCTTCCTGTATCAGTTCGGGCGTGATGCCATGGTGGCTGATGCCACAGAAACCGAATTCACGATAGGCAGCGCCCAGTTCGGCGACGAAGGCGTCACGATCGGAATCGAAGCGGCGGATGTCGAGTGTGGGGACGTGGTTCATGATGGCGGCTGGCTGTCTGCGGTCAGGGGCGGCGGGGAGAGATCCACAGGAACGAAAAGCGTGTTGCTGCCCTGGCCCCCTGGCCCGCTGCCAAAGGCCCTCCAGAATACCGCATTGGCGTTGAATCCCGAAGCCGCCGAAATTGCGCCACTACTCTCCGGAGCCGCGGCAGGACGCGGCAGCGCGAACGACCTGGGAGAGACGTTCGGACAGCCTGGCAACCTGGTCGGCATCGGCCGACTCGATGGTCACGCGCACGACCGGCTCGGTACCGGACGGGCGCAACACCACCCTGCCCTGCTTGCCCAGTTCAGCTCTCACGGCCGCCAGTTCTTCCTGTACGGCCGGAGCCGCCACGAGATCGGCGCCGCCTTCGGCTCGGACATTGATCGTGGTCTGCGGCAACTTGACCAGACCGGCACGCGCCGTGCTCAGGTCCTCGCCCTGGCTCGCCAGTGCCTCCAGCACCGCCAGCGCGCTGACGATACCGTCGCCTGTCGTGGTGCGGTCCAGGCACAGGACATGACCCGATGTTTCACCACCGAGTATGCCCCCGCTTTCCTTGAGTTGCCTGAGCACGTGACGATCGCCCACTTGGGCGCGCTGCAATTCCACGCCCATGTCGGCCAATGCGTTTTCAAGCCCGACATTGCTCATCAGGGTACCGACAACGGGGCCCTTCAGATGGCCGCGCTTGTGCCAGTCACGTGCAAGCACGTACAGCAGGTCATCACCGTCGGCCAGATTGCCTTCGGCATCGACCATCTGCACACGGTCACCATCTCCGTCGAAGGCGATGCCAAGGGTGGCGGAGCGCTTGGCCACCGTCGCCCGCAGCAAGCCGGGCGCCGTGGAGCCGACATCCTGGTTGATGTTGAAACCATCGGGGTTGCAGCCGATGCACGTGAGCTCGGCACCCAGCTCACGAAAGACCCGGGGTGCTACCTGATAGGTCGCGCCATGCGCGCAGTCGAGGACGATATGCTGGCCCACCAGCGAGAAACTGCCTGCCAGTGTCGATTTGCAGTGTTCGGCATAACGCGCACCAGCATCCTCGATGCGCGCCGCCTTGCCCAGCTGATCGCCGGGAACCGTGCGGAACTCGCGATCCAGTTCGGCCTCGATGGCCAATTCAACGTCGTCGGGCAATTTTTCTCCGCCGGCACCGAAAAACTTGATCCCATTGTCCTGATACCCGTTGTGCGAGGCACTGATGACGATGCCCGCACTCGCACGCAGGCTGCGCGTGAGCCAGGCAACAGCCGGAGTCGGTGCCGGACCGAGAAGACGCACGTCGGCACCGGCCGCCACCAGCCCGGCCTCCAGTGCCGCCTCGAACATGTAGCCCGACACGCGCGTGTCCTTGCCGATGACCACGGTAGCCCGGCCCTGCTTGTCGGTCAGCACCGTCCCTGCCGCGCGGCCAAGGCGCAGCATGAAGTCGGCGCTGACGGGCCAGGTACCGACCCTGCCGCGAATGCCATCCGTGCCGAAGTACTTGCCCATTGCACCTGCCGAAAAATCGTCTTGAACAGCCGCCAGATTGCCAGACTCCCGTGGCAAGAGCCACCGGCACGACAGTTGACGTGCGCGAGCAATGCGCCAGAATACTCGCGTGACCGGCCCCCATTACCTACGTCTGCTGAAAACGCTACCTCACGACTGCGGCTATTTCGAGGACCGCAGCACCACCAATCTGGTGCTCGATCCGGCTTCCCGGCGCAAGCGTGAAGACTACGCTCAGGCATTGCAACTGGGTTTCCGTCGCGCCGGCAGTCATGTCTACCGGCCGCAATGCGAAACCTGCCGCGCCTGCGTGCCATGCCGCGTGGATGTTGCCGCCTTCAAGGCAAACCGCGGACAGCGCCGATGCCTGAAGCGCAACAGCGATCTGAGCATGCATGAAACGGCACCGGGCTACAGCCATGAACGCCACGACCTGTACAGCAGGTATCTGCGCCAGCGGCATCCGGATGGTGGCATGGACCCGGCCAGCCGCGAGGACTTTGACAGTTTTCTCAAGGCCGACTGGAGCCCGACGGTATTCCTGGAGTTTCGTCTCCGGGACCGCCTGCTGGCGGTAGCCGCTACCGATTTCTGCGCAAGCGGGGCATCGGCGATCTACACCTTCTTCGACCCGGATGAGGCAGAACGCAGCCTGGGCACCTACGCCATACTGCGCCAGATCCAGTTAACCCGGGAACGGGATCTGGGCTACCTGTATCTCGGCTACTGGATCGCGGGTCACCCGAAGATGGACTACAAGGCGCAGTTCAGACCGATACAGTTTCTCGACAGCATCGGCTGGCATGAGCCGAAGGACGAGCAACCGTGAACAAATCGAAGCAGAAAACGCCCGCATCCTGATCATTGTCGGCATGACCCGCCTGATCGCACTGGGCAGGTCCACCCACATCATTGCCGGCTCGACCGAAGTGCTGTTCATGGTGTTTTCCGGACAGCTGGGCTGGACGGGCTACCTGTCCTTCGCGCTGCCCACGCTGGCTGGCAACATCGTCGGCGGCAGCCTGATCTTTGCCCTGATCAGCCACGCCCAGGTGCGCAGTGATGTTTCCAGGGCCGGTTCCGGCCAGGCTTCCAATTGAGCCGGAGCAGCCACCGGTGTCAGAAGGCGTCGGCGCTGGCACGGTTCCAGGCGGCTGCAAATCGCTCGGGAATGTTGTCGCCCAGCAGCTCACCCGGTACGAGATACTGGTAAAGCTCCTCATACGAGGCGGCCCGTTGATCTGGCAATCGGTGCAATATGTGACCGGGCGTGAGCTTGTCGGGGTGATCCACCCCCATGATGCCGACCATGTCGAGGAAGCTGTTCATGGTCTCCTTGTGAAAATGGTACACGCGCTCGCCGCGATTCTCGACATGGATGGCGCGCGCACGACGCGGGTCCTGCGTGGCCACACCGGTCGGACAGGTATTGGTATGGCAGCGCAGGGCCTGGATACAGCCCACGGCAAACATCATCGGTCGTGCCATGTTGCACACATCGGCACCCAGGGCCACCTTGTGTGCCATGTCGAATCCGCTGACGATGCGGCCGCTGGCTATCAACTTGATGTCATCGCGCAGACCCGCGCCCACCAGTACGCTGTGCACGAACGGCAGCGCCTCGTTGATCATCATGCCAATGCGGTCGGTGAGCTCGATCGGTGCCGCACCGGTACCACCTTCGCTGCCGTCGACCGTGATGAAATCCGGACGAACGCCCGTTTCCAGCATGGCCTTGCAGATGCCCATGAAATCGCTGCGGTGACCGACGCACAGCTTGAACCCTACCGGCTTGCCGTTGCACAGCTCGCGCACGCGAACGATGAATTCCATCAGCTCGCGTGGGGTGGAGAACTCCGGATGCGTGGGTGGTGAGAGACAGTCCTTGCCCTCCGGGATGCCACGCACCTCGGCGATTTCCTTTGTTACCTTCGCCGCCGGCAGCAAGCCGCCATGTCCGGGCTTTGCACCCTGCGACAGCTTGATCTCGATCATCTTGATTTCGTCGCGGTTGGCTTTTTCGCGAAAGACCTCGTCGTTGAACCGGCCCTCATGGGTACGGCAGCCGAAGTAGGCCGATGCAATCTCCCAGATCACATCGGCGCCGTATTCAAGGTGATAAGGCGCCAGGCCGCCCTCACCCGTGTCCTGGGCGAAGCCACCGAGTTTGGCGCCACGATTCATGGCCAGGACCGCGCGTGAACTCAGCGCACCAAAACTCATCGCCGAGATGTTCAGGCGCGAACTCGAGTACGGTTGCCGGCACTGGGGGCCGCCGATGGTCACCCGGGCAGCCTCTTTGGGCACTTTCTTCACATCAATGCCGTGCAGGGCGAAGTTGTAGCCTGCCTGCTCCGGGTCGAACTCGGTCCCGAACGGGTGCACGCCCTCCTCCCCGCGACCACGTTCGTACACCAGATTGC
Source organism: uncultured Gammaproteobacteria bacterium (assembly GCA_963800395.1). Lineage (GTDB taxonomy): Bacteria > Pseudomonadota > Gammaproteobacteria > Xanthomonadales > Rhodanobacteraceae > DASSBG01. Next base: position 92,787 of record CAWDBD010000001.1, on the reverse strand, counting down.
GTTGCTGCCGGTTGTATGGGCGGCCGCTCTTGTCCGACTCCAGGAAGTACTGGCGGATCTCGGGACTGATGAATTCCAGCATGTAGCGCAGGTGGCCAATGATGGGGTAGTTGGTCAGAACGTTGTGCCGCGATGCGATATCGTAGAAGCCAAGCCCGATCAGTGGCACGATCAGGATCAGGTAGTACAAGGCATGCGGCCAGAACGGCGCAGCCACGGCCACACCGATCAAAGCAAGCACCGAAAGGATGTAGAAGAAGATGCGAATCATGGCGCTGTCCTTGAAGCAATCCGAAACCACAGCAGTCTACAAGAAGCTTCCGGCACTGGTGTTGGCCATCGTGCTGCTTGCCGTGGCCGGGCACAGCACCAGGGCACTTTCTGCCGAGCCCGGTGCGGGCTCCGATACCTGGATGTCCGTTCTGCTGGACGGTCGCAAGATTGGCCACGCCCACTTCAGCAGCAGCCGCGCGCATGACAAGGTGACAACGCGCCAGAAACTGCACCTGACAATGCATCGTGACGGCAATCCGATGGTGATCGAGACAGTGCAGGTTGATACGGAATCCGATACGGGCAAGCCACTGCAATTTCGCTCGGTCACGCGATTGTCCGACGCCGAAAGCACGGTTGTCGGCAAACGCCGTGGCGATGGCCGCTTTGACATCACGCGCAGCGTTGGCGGCAAGAACAACACGTCGATCATCAAGCGCCCGCCCGGCGCCCTGCTCTCCGAGGGGCAGCGCCTGGCCGCATTGCAGGCCGGCACAAGGCCGGGCACCCGCTACGACTTTCCCGCGTGGGACGTCAACAGCGGCAAGGTGCTGAAAACCCACAACACCGTGATTGGCAAACAGCAGATCGACCTGCCCGGCGGAAACAGGCGTCTTGTGCGCATTGACCAGACCACCGAATTGCCGGTTGGCAGCATCGACACAAGCCTCTGGCTGGACGAGCATTATCACGCCTTGAAAATTCGTACCTCGATGCTGGGCATGAAGCTGGAGCTGCTGGCCTGCGACAAACACTGCGCCATGGCGCCCGACCAGGATCTGGATCTGCTCGACAAGTCGATGGTGCAGCTGCCGCAGAGCCTCACCCGGCAAGCCCGCAGCAGGCCGATCACCTATGTCATCAAGGCTACGGGTGACAAGCCGCTGCACTTTGCCCGGACCGGTGAGCAGCAATCAGCCCTGGCAGCCGATGGCACTTGGCTCGTCACGGTATCGAACGCGCACCCGGGTGGCGAGGGCCCGCCCGAACCGGCAGATACGCAAGCCAACGATTGGCTGCAGTCGGACAATCGCAGGCTGCGCCAGCTGGCGCAAAAGCAAAGCCGCGGCACCGATGATGACGCGCAACGCATGCTGGCACTGCAGGGATTCGTGGGTCGCTACATCACCCGGAAAAACCTGGGCGTCGGCTATGCGTCGGCGCTGGAGGTGATGCACAATCGCGAAGGCGACTGTACCGAGCACGCCGTGCTGCTGGCCGCACTCGGCCGCGCCATCGATATCCCCACCCGGGTTGTTACCGGCCTTGTCTATGCCGATCACTATGCCGGTCGGGAGCATGTGCTGGTACCGCATGCCTGGGTGCAATCCTGGGTTGACGGTCGCTGGCGCAGTTTTGATGCGGCTCTCGGGGGATTCGATACCGGGCACATCGCGCTCGAAACCGGCGACGGTGATCCATGGCACTTCTTCTCGGCCATCAACACGCTGGGGCGCATCCGCGTGCCAAGTATCAGCACGCAGGCCGCTGCAGACAAGGTGCCAGCCGGATAGATCCCGGTCGCGGATGGCGCCTCAACGAAGGAATCACACCGGCAAGCGCGTGGTACACCGCGGCGCCCCTGCCGGAGCGCAACCATCTCGCAGCAGAACCGCCGCAGAACGTCCGCCGCCACAGTGGAGATGCCCGCCGAAACGTGTCGCTCAGGCCGTCCGAAGCACGAGACCGCACCGCGCCGCCACCTGCGCAAATGCAGGAAAGGACGTCTCCACGTTGCCGCAGTCGGCAATGCGCAGCGAACCGCGAGCCAGTGCCCCGGCCACCACGAAGGCCATGGCAATGCGGTGATCGCCGTGGCTGTCGACCTCGGCCGCAGCAAAGCCCCCGGCACAGCCGTGAATATCGGCACCGTCCTCGGTTTCGTCCACGCGCACGCCCAGCTCGCGCAGCCCGGCAGCCATGACGGCGATGCGGTCGGATTCCTTGACCCGCAGTTCACGCGCACCGCGCACCCGCGTTGTGCCATGCGCGCCGGCTGCCGCCACGAACAGCGCCGGAAACTCGTCGATCATGTCGCTGACATGCTCGGTCGGCACATCGATACCGGTCAATGGCGCGTAGCGCACCTGCAGGTCGCCCAGCGGCTCCCCGGCCAGCACGCGCCGATTTTTTACCACGATATCGGCACCCATCAGCCGCAGCACCTGCAGCAGGCCGGTGCGGCGCGGATTGAGGCCGACGCCGCGCATGGTCAGTTCCGAACCCGGAACCATGCTCGCGGCCACCACGAAGAACGCTGCCGATGAGAAATCGGCGGGCACCGCGATATCGCATGCGCGCAAGGCATGCCCTCCGCGCAGGGCTGCGCGACCGGGCGAATAGTCGATCGGCCAGCCGAACGCTTCCAGCATGCGCTCGGTGTAATCGCGGGTCGGGCGCTGCTCGTGCACCGAGGTCTCGCCACGCGCATACAGGCCGGCCAGCAGTATCGCCGACTTGACCTGGGCGCTGGCCATGGGTGGCCGGCAAGCCATGCCCTGCAACGGCCGGCCGCCGCCGATTCGCAGCGGTGGACAGCCGGATTCCTGCAGCGCTATCCGCGCACCCATCTGACCGAGCGGGTCGGCAATCCGCTGCATGGGGCGGCGGCTCAGGGACGCATCGCCAACCAGGATACTGTCGAATGCCTGACCGGCCAGCAAGCCGGCCAGCAGGCGCATGGCCGTCCCCGAATTGCCGCAATCGAGTTCCCTGTCACTGGCCCTCAGGCCGTGCAGGCCAACACCATGCACGATGCGCTTGCCCGGTTCGGGCGTTTCAATGGATACGCCCAGCTGCTGCATGATGGCCGCGGTGGCGCGTGTATCGGCGGCCTCCAGAAAACCGTGAATGCGCGACGTGCCTTCAGCCAGTGCCGCCAGCATCACGGCCCGGTGCGACACCGATTTGTCCCCCGGTATCGCCAGCTCGCCCGACAAGGCCGATGCGGGGCCGGTCAGCCAGTCCAGGCTTGCGCGGCTCATGCCATCACCTGCAGCAGACGGCGGTTGTCTTCTGCGTCACCCACGCTGATACGCAGGTAGCCGGGCAGCCCGTAGCCGCCCATGGGACGCACGATCACGCCGGCTTCAAGCAGCCGGCGTTCAAGCGGCTGCGCGTCACCATGGCAATCGACAAGGAGAAAGTTGGTGCGCGACGGCAGGCAGGCATGGCCCAGTCCGCGCAAGCCTTCCACCAGGCCTGCACGCTCGGTTTGATTGCGGTCAAGCGCCTGCCTGATCCAGTGCGCGTCGTCCAGGCTGGCGCACGCCGCCGCCTGCGCCACGGCATTGACGTTGAACGACTCGCGCACACGCTCCAGTACATTGCATACACCCGGGTCTGCTGCCAGATAGCCGACGCGCAGCCCGGCCAGTGCGTGCGCCTTGGAGAACGTGCGGGTGACAACGAGGTTTGCAAAACGCGGCAACAGTTCGATCGCCGACCAGCCCGCCTCATGTTGGAAATACTCCGCATAGGCTTCGTCGACCACGACCAGTACATCACCCGGTACCGCGGCGAGGAAGGACTCCAGCGCCTCGCGACCGAACCATGTGCCGGTGGGATTGTTGGGATTGGCCAGATACACCAGCCGCACGTCGTTGCGCATGGCCTCGCGCATCGCTGCCAGGTCGTGACCAAGAGGGGCATGCGGGTCATCGGCCGGCAAGGCCTCGATACAGTGCGTTGCTGCGCCGGCAGCCGCTGCGGCAATGGCGAATACGGCAAAACCGTACTGCGAATACATGACCGCAGCCTGCGGGCTGGCGAAACATTGCCCCAGCTGCATCAGCAGTTCGTGCGAACCGTTGCCGAACACCAGACACTCGGCTGCCACGCCCAGATGAGCCGCCACGGCCTGGCGCAGCGCTGCGGCCTGCGGATCGGGATAGCGATGTATCTGCTGCATGGCAGCCGTCATCGCCGCGCGCGCGGCAGGTCCCGGCCCATACGGGTTTTCGTTGGCACCCAGTTCCGCCAGGGTCGCCCCGAAGCGAAGGCGCAGCGAGGCCAGGTCATGACCGGGATCGTAGGCGCGCAGACGGGCAATCGCCGGATTGGCGAGCGTGGCCGCATCCGCCCTCACGGCACCGCAACCGGATAGGACCCGAGAATCTTTACTTCGGTGGTGAACGGCGCCATGGCATCCAGCGCCCGCCGCGCGGCATCTTCTTCGACATGGCCGGCAAAGTCGATGAAGAACGCGTACTTCCAGGGGCCGTCATGCGCCGGACGCGACTCGATGCGACTCATGCTGACATCGTTTTCAGCCAGCGGGCTGAGCACGTGGTGCAGGGCGCCGGGTTGGTCCTTGACAAAGACCAGCAGCGAGGTGCGGTCATTGCCCGACGGCGAGAACAGTTCCCGTCCCAGGACCAGAAATCGCGTGGTGTTGTCCTGGCGGTCCTCGATCGGCCCCGCCACCGTCTTCAGGTGGTACACGAGGCCCGCCGATTCGCCGGCAATGGCTGCCGCGTCGTCGGCATTGCGCGCGCGGCGTGCCGCTTCGGCATTGCTGGATACCGGCGACAGCTCCACGTTGGGCAGGTGTCCGCGCAGCCATGCCTTGCACTGGGCCAGCGATTGCGGGTGCGAATACACGCGCTCGATGTCCTCCATGACGCCGGTGCGCGACATCAGGTACTGGTGCACCCGCAGTTCCACTTCACCGCAAATCTTCAGCTCCGAAGTAAGGAACATGTCCAGCGTGGACTGTATGGTGCCCTGCCCCGAGTTTTCCACGGGTACCACGCCAAAATCGGCATTGCCGTCCTCGACCTCCTGGAAGACCTCCTCAATGCTGGCCAGCGGCAGCCCATGCGCCGAATGGCCGAAGTGCTTGCGCAGCGCCTGTTCGCTGAAGGTGCCCTGCGGCCCCAGAAAGCCGACCTTGAGTGGCTCCTGCTGGGCCAGACAGGCCGACATGATTTCGCGGAAAAGACGCACCATCTCGGCGTCGGACAGCGGGCCCTCGTTGCGGTCCACCACCCGCCGCAGAACCTGTGCCTCGCGCTCGGGGCGATAGTAGTCCACCGCCGCCCTGAGCGGACCCTTGGCTTCGCCAACCTGGCGGGCCCAGTTGGCGCGCTCGCCGATCAGGTTCTGGATGTCGCGGTCGATGGCATCGATCCGCTCGCGCGCCTCGGCGAGAGTGAACTTAGGTTTCGATGGTGATTTCTTGCTCATCGCTGTGTATCAACCGTGGCGGCGCGCAAAGTCGCGCATGAAATCAGTGAGCACCTGCACGCCTTGCAGCGGCATGGCGTTGTAGATCGAGGCACGCATGCCCCCAAGGGCCCGATGGCCCTTGAGGGACAGCAGGTCCGCCTGCGCCGATTCGCGCAGAAAAGCGTCATCAAGCGAAGCATCATGCAGGAAAAAGGGCACGTTCATCCGTGAGCGTGCCGCTGGCTCGACCGGGTTGCTGTAGAAGCCGCCCGAACCGTCGATGGTGGCATACAGCAAATCGGCCTTGGCACGATTGCGCTCGCCCATGGCGGCAAGGCCACCGTGCGCGGCCAGCCACTTGAAATTCAGTCCGGCCAGATACCAGGCCCAGGTGTTGGGCGTGTTCAGCATCGAGTCGCGACGGGCAATCTCGCTGTAATCGAAGATCCTGGCCATCGGGCGCCTTGGGCGCTCCAGCAGATCGTCACGCACAAGCATCAGAACCAGGCCCGAAGGACCGATATTCTTCTGCGCGCCGGCGTAAATCAGACCGAAACGGGCGATGTCCATGGGACGCGACAGGAAGTCCGAGGACATGTCGGCTACCACGGGCACCTCGCCGCCGTCGGGCGGCTGCGTGAACTCGACCCCATGGATGGTCTCGTTGGATGTGTAGTGCAGATAGGCGGCGCCCGGGTCCACTTCAAAGTCCTGTGGCAGGCTGCGGTAGCCATCGGTCCTGCCGCTGGCCGCCACGCGCACGCCGACGTATGATCCGGCCTCGCTCACGGCCTTCTCGCCCCAATGGCCGGTCACAAGATAGTCTGCACTATCATTGGCTTGCGCAAAATTCATCGGAATCTGGGCAAAGTGCTGGGTGGCGCCACCATGCAAAAACAACAGACGGTAGTTCGGCGGCATCTTCGTCAGATTGCGCAGGTCGGACTCGATTTCCGCTGCCAGATCCATGAACGGCTGGCCGCGATGGGACAGCTCCATCACCGAGGCGCCCTGCCCCCGCCAATCCAGCAGGTCCTGCTGCGCCTGCTGCAACACCTCTTCCGGCAAGCCGGCCGGACCGGCACTGAAATTCCACTTGCGACTCACGAATGTTTCCCTGGACCGGGTCAGCTCAACTGACTTGCATTATGCGGCAGTGCGCCAGGAATGGAACCCTGAAAAGATGCATTTCATTGCCGCAACAGCAGCAACACGGCAATGCAGGCAGCCAGCACAGCGGCCACGCCCAGCAACCAGCCCAGTTCGTGCGTGTCCGAACCGGAGTCGGCGGCCGGCTCGACGACGGGCGTACTGCCGCTGTCGGCATGAGACTGCGAACGATCTGGAAGCGGGCTGGCCTCGAGAACAAAGCGGTGCCGGCCCCAGCTCAGCTGATCACCTTCTCGCATGACCGCACGTTTGGCTGGAATGCCATTGCAGGCGGGCTGCACCGTGCCTTCGCTCATCTGCTCGAAGCTGACCCCGCCGTTCGCGGCACGGACCCGCACGCACCCGTCCATGCCGGGCAGGAGCAGGTGGTCCAGCTGAAGGTCAGGCTGCAACAGCAGAAAGCGCCCCGACAAGGGGCCAGCCACGCAGCGCAAGCCGGCCTGCTGGCGGCTTGTGCTCGCGTCGCCGGGATTGCCCGACTGAACCGGCACCTCCACTTGTTCGCGTGCAGGAAGCAGGATCAGCTTCCTGCCACCCAGGCTGATCACGTCACCCAGACGCAGCAGGGCCATCTGACGAACCGGACGTGCATTGACATGCACGCGCTCGGCGCCATCGGCAACAAACAGCATCCAGCAGCGATGGCGAAACTCGATCGTGAGATGCCTGGCGGCCATGCCGCTTTCTTCCAGAACAATGTCGTTGTCCGGATCGGCACCGATACCAAGCTGTGGCTTGCTCAGGTGAAAATCATCCTGCGCACCATCGGCAAAGCCGATACGCAGGGAGCAATCTTCGCGTTTGTCCATTTGCGGCGCGCGTTCTGGCCCCATATCAGCCACGTCCTTATCAGGCAGGCGTGACAGTGTACCTGTCACAGGGGCACAATGTGTGCTTCCTTGCCCGCCGCCCGATACTGCCATGCCCCTGATCGACATCCGCCACAAGCACGACATGGATCACGGTGATGCCTGCGATACCGTTCAACGCATCGCCGATGATCTGGCCAGCGAATACGGCGTCAACTGCCAGTGGCATGGTGACAAGCGCATGACCTTCCGCCGCCACGGACTGGATGGCGCCATCGAAGTACATGATGATCACGTGGCCGTTGTCGCCAACCTGGGCATGATGCTGACGCCGCTCAAGCCCAGGCTGACCCGCGAGGTCGAGCGACTGCTGGATGAACACTTCCCCGCATCGCCGCACTGTTGAACTGCGCAAATGCGTGGCATAATGTTTTGTTGTTCCTGAGCAAGCCGCAAGTGCGGCAGAGGTTGTATGGCCAAAGATGATGTCATTGAAATGGAGGGCACGGTGCTGGAAACGCTTCCCAACACCGTGTTTCGCGTCGAACTCGAGAACGGGCACATCGTGACCGCGCACATCTCCGGGCGCATGAGAAAACACTACATCCGCATTCTCACCGGCGACAAGGTGCGCATCGAGATGACTCCCTATGACCTCACCAAAGGCCGGATCACCTACCGCATGAAGTGAGCACAGGATGTGCTCATCCCCGACAGCGCAGGATGCGCGTCGATCGGGGATCCAGTATCTGAAAGTCGTGCTCATCCCCGACAGCGCAGGATGCGCGTCGATCGGGGATCCAGTATCTGAAAGTCGTGTTCATCTCCGACAGCGCAGGAAGCGCGTTGATCGGGGATCCACTGATTGAACCCTGTGCTCATCCCCGACAGCGCAGGATGCTGGCCGACGGGCAACCGGTGACTGGCGAAGTCACGGGCAGGCGCAAACGACGGCCTGCCGTAGTACCAGAGATCCAGATCGTTTCAGACCATGCATCCGTGCCTGCAGCAGGCATGGGCGGCATCACGGCTGTCCGAAAGAGCCTTCAATCCGGCCTCGCAGGCTTAGCCCGTATTGCGCTTCTCGGCATCCCGGCTACGGACAGTGGCCAGGAGAAGCTGATCCCTTCGACTTCGCCCGCGGCGCGGGCTACGCTCAGGGTGAACGGGATTTGCCGGGTGACCCCGGTCTCCGAATTTGTGGCGAGCAACCTTGCGTGGCGGGTATTGCCTGTCAGGCTATTCGTTGAGGGCCGTTCGTCGGCCGCGACATGCCCCCGGCAGTTCGGTCATCCCGAGTCCCGAGTCCCGAGTCCCGAGTCCCGAGTCCCGAGTCCCGAGTCCCGCAGCACACTACACCACCGCCGGCACTTTAGCTGCGGCCTGGACCTCGACCACCAGTTCACCATCAGCGACATGCACGTTGACCGTCCCACCGTCAACCAGCTTGCCGAACAGCAGCTCGTCGGCCAGCGGGCGCTTGATGTTTTCCTGGATGACACGGGCCATTGGCCGGGCACCCATCTGCGCATCGAAGCCGTGCTCGGCAAGCCAGCGCCGCGCATCCGGATCCACGTTGAGATTGACCCGACGCTCGTTGAGCTGGGTCTCCAGCTCAATCAGGAACTTGTCCACCACACGCAGAATATGCTCCATGCCGAGCGACGTGAATTCGACGATCGCATCCAGGCGATTGCGGAATTCGGGTGTGAATGCGCGGCGGATCACCTCCATTGCATCGGTCGCATGATCCTGCTCGACAAAACCGATGCTGCGGCGTGATGCCTGGCGTGCCCCGGCATTGGTCGTCATGACCAGAATCACGTTGCGGAAATTGGCCTCGCGACCGTTGGTGTCGGTGAGCACACCATGATCCATGACCTGCAGCAGAATGTTGAACACGTCCGGGTGCGCCTTCTCGATTTCGTCGAGCAGCAGCACCGAATGCGGATGCTTGACGATCTGCTCGGTCAGCAGGCCGCCCTGGTCAAAGCCGACATAGCCTGGGGGCGCTCCGATCAGGCGTGACACCGAATGCGCCTCCATGTATTCGGACATGTCGAAGCGCACCAGCTCGATGCCCAGTTGCATGGCCAGCTGGCGGGTCACTTCGGTCTTGCCCACGCCGGTAGGACCGGCCAGAAGGAAGCTGCCAATGGGCTTGTCCGGCTCGCCCAGGCCCGAACGTGCCATCTTGATCGCGCTGGTCAGCGCATCAATGGCGGGGTCCTGGCCGAACACGACCATTTTCAGGTTGCGATCGAGTTTCTGCAGCACGTCGCGATCCGAAGCCGACACCTGCTTCGGCGGTACGCGTGCCATGCGTGCCACGATCAGCTCGATCTCGGCCACATCAATGGTTGTCTTGCGCTCGTCCTCGGCCAGCAGGGCCTGACGCGCACCTGCCTCGTCGATCACGTCTATCGCCTTGTCCGGCAGCAAGCGGTCGGGCAGATGCTTGATCGACAGATCCACTGCAGCCTGCAGCGCATCGTCGTTGTAGCTGACATGATGGTGTTCCTCGAAGCGGCTCTGCAGCCCCTTGAGAATATCCACGCTTTCGGCGGGGGTCGGCTCGACGATATCGATCTTCTGGAATCGGCGTGCCAGGGCCCGATCCTTCTCGAATACGCCGCGGAACTCCTGATAGGTGGTCGAACCGATGCAGCGCAACTCACCCGACGCCAGCATCGGCTTGATCAGGTTGGAGGCATCCATGGTGCCTCCGGACGCCGAACCGGCGCCGATGATGGTATGAATCTCGTCGATGAACAGGATCGCGTCAGGCTCTTCCTTGAGTTGCGCTATCACGGCCTTGAGCCGTTTCTCGAAATCGCCGCGGTATTTGGTGCCCGCGACCAGCGCGCCCAGGTCCAGCGCCCAGATCGTGGCGCCGGCAAGCACCTCGGGCACCTCGCCATCGACGATGCGCTTGGCCAGCCCCTCGGCCAGGGCTGTCTTGCCCACGCCAGCCTCGCCAACATAGAGCGGGTTGTTCTTGCGCCGGCGGCAGAGCACCTGGATGGTTCGTTCCACTTCGAGCTGGCGCCCGATCAGCGGATCAATCCGGCCTTCGAATGCCTGCTCGTTGAGGTTGCTGGCGAATTCCGCCAGCGGATTGGATTTCTGCTCGGCCTCTTCCGGGTTGTTGCCAGTCTCGGCGCTGGCGTTGTCGCCAGGCTCGGCCACGCTGCGGGCAATGCCGTGGGAGACGAAGTTGACCACGTCCAGACGCGTGATCTCCTGCTGGTGCAGGAAATACAGGGCGTGCGAATCCTTTTCGCCGAAAATCGCCACCAGCACATTGGCGCCGGTAACTTCCTTGCGACCCGACGACTGCACGTGATAGACGGCGCGTTGCAGAACACGCTGGAACCCCAGGGTGGGCTGCGTATCCCGCTCGTCGTCGCCATCAATTTGCGGCACCGTCTCGGCAATGATGCTGCGCAGATCCGAACCCAACTTGTCCAGGTCTGTCCCGCAGGCGCGCAACACCGCACTGGCCGAACTGTTTTCCAACAGGGCCAGCAGCAGATGCTCAACGGTCATGAATTCGTGGCGCTGCTCGCGTGCGCCCTTGTAGCACTGGCCGATGGTGGCTTCGAGGTCTTTACTGAACATCTTCGATTCTCCGGGACTGCTTGTCTACACTATGGGGCCAGACTACATCTTTTCCATGGAGCACAAGAGCGGATGTTGGTGCGTGCGGGCGAATTCGTTCACATGCGCCACCTTGGTTTCCGCCACTTCGCGTGAAAATACGCCGCAAACACCCTTGCCACGCGTGTGCACATGCAGCATAACCTGCACCGCACGCTCCTGGTTCATGCCGAAGAACACCCGCAGTACCTCGACCACGAAATCCATCGGCGTGTAGTCGTCGTTCAGCAACACCACCTGAAACATGGGCGGCGGCGACAGCTTGGGTCGCGCTGGGGCCACGGCGGTACCGTGCTGGTGATCCTGATCGTGTTCTTTTTCCTCGCTCATGACCCGATTATAGCCCCCATTGCAAGCCGGAATACCCGACCAGGCAGCAGTGCGCAGCACCGCCAAAAATGGCACAATCAGCGTTTTTACCCCCTGCCCTCCATGTTCGCCTCGCCCAGCAATCGCCTGATCCGGCCCGTGCCGTGCCCACACCTGATCGAGACCGCGTCCCCATGCGCCTGATGGTCGGCATTTCGGGCGGGGTCGATTCGGCCGTAGCGGCCATGCTGCTGAACAAGGCCGGCCACCAGGTTGAAGGTCTGTTCATGACCAACTGGGAGGAAGGCGACCCGCAAAGCCCCTGCCCGGCCGACCGCGACCGCAAGGACGCTGCGGCCGTCTGTGCCCAGCTGGGCATCCGCTTTCATGCGCGCAACTTCGCGGCCGAATACATGCAGCAGGTGTTTGCCCATTTCCTCGATGAATACCGCGCCGGACGCACGCCCAACCCGGACGTCTTGTGCAACCGGGAGATCAAGTTTGCCACCTTCCTGGAGGAAGCGCGCAACCTGGGCGCCGAACGCATTGCCACCGGCCACTATGCCCGCAGCGATCAGCTTGATGGACGCCACCGCCTGCTCCGCGCTGTCGACCGCAACAAGGACCAGAGCTATTTCCTGCACACACTGGGACAGGCACAATTGGCGGCTACCGTGTTTCCGCTGGGCGAGATGGAAAAGCCCGTGGTCCGTGACATGGCGCGCAAAGCCGGCCTGGTGACCCACGCCAAGAAGGACTCGACCGGAATCTGCTTCATCGGCGAACGCGATTTCCGCAGTTTTCTTGGCCAGTACCTGCCTGCACAACCGGGTCCGATGCGCAGCCCGGATGGTGAACTGCTGGGCCAGCATGACGGTGTCATGTTCTACACCCTGGGCCAGCGCCAGGGGCTGAAGCTGGGCGGACGGGCCGGCAGCAGCGGCGATCCCTGGTATGTGGTCGGAAAAGACATCGCTAGCCGCGAACTGATAGTGGCCCAGGGCGGCAACAACCCGCTGCTGATGTCCACCCGCTTGACCGCTGACGGTTTGAGCTGGGTCAGTGGCAGCGCACCGGGGCAGCAGTTCTCCTGCGTGGCCAAGACCCGCTATCGGCAGCCTGATCAGGCCTGCTCGGTCACGGTCTGCGACGATCACTGCAGCGTCCGCTTCGACACTCCGCAACGTGCGGTTACGCCCGGCCAGTCCGTTGTGTTCTACGATGGAGACGAATGTCTGGGTGGCGGCGTCATCAATGCCACGGATGCGGCCTATGGGGATCTCTGAACGATGGCGATGAATGCGGAACAGATTCTGGCTCTGGCCGGGGTATTCCAGTCGGCTGCGCTGGTCCAGCGCCTGGCCAACGGTCGCACCATGGACGAGGCCGCCCAGGAGGCCAGCCTGGCCAGTGTATTCATGATCGATGCCGATGATGTCAGCGCCGTTTTCGGTGGTGCAGAAGGGGTGCGCCTGGGCCTGACCACGCTGGTCCGGCAGATCGATCAGCCCGGCGAGAACATGGAACTGGCGCGCATGGTCCTGGGCATGCTGCAACTGGAGCGCAAGCTGTCCAGCAATCCGGACCTGCGCGATCAACTGGCTGAGGGCATCGGCAAGGCCGATCGGCAGCGCCAGCATTTCGACACCCTGCATACCACCGTGAGCGCCAGTCTCGGCGAGCTGTACGAACAGACCCTGTCGCAGCTGCGGCCTCGCATCATGGTCAGCGGCGATCCGCATCTGCTGCATGACGCGTCCCGGGTCAGCCGCATCCGCGCCAACCTGCTCGCGGGAATTCGTGCTGCGGTGCTGTGGCACCAACTTGGTGGCCGTCGCTGGCAGTTGCTGCTGCAACGCAAGCAGGTCGCACTTCTGGCCCGCGGACTGCTGAGCCGCGTGACGCTGGACCACGGAGAATGACCCGGCGAACCGGCCAGCGCAAGCGCAAGCGCCATCATCACGCTGCCGCAGCCATCGCCATCCTTGGCGGCATCGCCTGCGTCGGCGCTGCGGCACAAAACCTCGACCCGATCGACATCCGCGCCTGTACAGCCATCGAAACGGACTCCCAGCGACTGGCCTGCTACGACCGCGTCACCGGCCATGACACACTGCCTGATGCAGAGCGGCAGTCTGCCAATAGCGCCAAGTCCAGGGCAAAGCAAGGCAGCGTCTTTGTCACCGACGCACAACAGCAGAAGGGTCGAAGCCGGGAGTCGGACAACCATTCGCTGCTCGACAGCCGCTGGGAGCTGGACCCGGCTCGCAAGCTGGGCACCCTCAACATCCGCGGCTTCAAGCCGGTATTTGCCGAACCGGTCTTTGTTACCAGTCGCACCAATCAGACTCCGCAAAGCCCCAACCCGGACAATACGGTGCTTGCCCCTCTGGGGCTGGAAAATCACGAAGCGAAATTTCAGATCAGCTTCAAGACCAAGCTGGCACAAGGCCTGTTCGGCGAGCACGGCGATGTGTGGGTGGGCTATACCCAGACATCACGCTGGCAGGTCTACAACGACAAACTCTCCCGACCTTTCCGCGAAACCGATTACGAGCCCGAAGCCATGCTTCTGTTCGATACCGATGTACCGGTATTCGGCTGGCACCTGCGCATGCTCGGCATTGGCCTCAACCATCAATCCAACGGCCGCAGCAACCCCCTGTCACGCAGCTGGAACCGCATCATCGGCCGCATCGGCCTGGAAAGACCCGGCTGGACCATCATGTACCGCCCATGGCTGCGCTTGCCGGAGAGCGCGCGCAACGACAACAACCCGGACATCACCGACTACATGGGTCGCGGCGACCTGCAGGTCATCCATGAATGGCGCGGCCAGGAGTTCACCCTGCTCATGCGCCACAGCCTTTCGGAGGGCCGTGGCGCAGGCCGATTCACCTGGAGCTTCCCGGTCAGCAGCGGTGTTCGCGGCTACATGGAAGTGTTCAACGGCTACGGCGAAAGCCTGATCGACTACAACCACAACGCCAGCTACTTCGGACTTGGCGTGACCCTGCTGGACTGGTACTGATTGCGGGAAATCAGCGGGTGTTGCCGGACCCGCCGCGTACTGGCGCGCCCCCTCAAACTGAACCGAAGCAACGGGCAACATTGGCGTTGTACAGCGGTTTTGCGCGATAATAGCGGGCTACCTGTTCGACGTGTCCTTCAACGGCACCACCCGAGTGCCTGCAGCGAGGACACCCGACCGCATTCGCCTGCACCGCCAAATCCAAAGGAGCGACCATGAAAGATTCCTTCTCGGCACGCGACACCCTCGACGTCAACGGCAAGAGCTACCAGATCGCCAGCCTGGCCAAGCTTGGCCAGCAGTTTGACCTGGCCCGCTTGCCCTACTCGATGAAAATCCTGCTCGAGAACCTGCTGCGGCGCGAGGACGGTACCGACGTATCGGCCAAGGAAATCAAGGCCATCGCCACCTGGGATGCCAAGGCCGAACCGGACACCGAGATCGCCTTCATGCCCGCGCGGGTGGTGTTGCAGGACTTCACCGGTGTGCCGTGCGTGGTCGATCTGGCCGCGATGCGCGACGCCATGAAGGCGCTGGGCGGCGACCCGGCCAAGATCAACCCGCTGTCGCCGGCCGAACTGGTGATCGACCATTCAGTGCAGGTCGACGTGTTCGGCGAAGCCGACTCGCTGACCGAGAACGCGCGCATCGAGTTCGAGCGCAACCAGGAACGCTACAGCTTCCTGCACTGGGGCCAGAAGGCCTTCAATGACTTCAAGGTCGTGCCCCCCTCCACCGGCATCGTGCATCAGGTCAACCTGGAGCACCTGGCGCGGGTGGTCATGGGCAACGAGATCGACGGCCAGCTGTGGGCCTATCCCGACACCGTGTTCGGCACCGATTCGCACACCACCATGATCAACGGCCTGGGCGTGCTCGGCTGGGGCGTGGGCGGCATCGAGGCCGAGGCGGCCATGCTCGGCCAGCCTTCGTCGATGCTGATTCCGCAGGTGGTCGGCTTCAAGCTGACCGGCGAGCTGCCCGAGGGCGCCACCGCTACCGACCTTGTGCTGACCGTGACCCAGATGCTGCGCAAGCATGGTGTGGTCGGCAAGTTCGTGGAATTCCATGGTCCGGGCCTGCAGCACATGTCGCTGGCTGATCGGGCCACCATCGGCAACATGGCACCCGAGTACGGCGCCACCTGCGGCATTTTCCCGGTTGACGCCGAGACGCTGCGCTACCTGAAGCTGTCCGGCCGCAGCGAGGAGCAGATCGCGCTGGTCGAGGCCTATGCCCGCGCGCAGAACCTGTGGCACGACGAGACCACGCCGGAGCCGGAGTTCTCCAGCTCGCTGGAACTGGACATGGCCGAAGTCAGGCCATCCCTGGCCGGTCCGCGCCTGCCCCAGGACCGCGTGCTGCTGCAAGACATCAAGCAGAACTACCACGATAATCTGGGCGACCTGGTCAAGCACCGTGACAAGGCCCAGGAGCGCTTCCTCAACGAGGGTGGCGATACCGCAGTCGGTCACGACCAGAGCGTCGAGTCGCAAGGCAAGCACATCGACAAGGCCGACAACGGCAGCAAGGTCAGCGACGGCTCGGTAGTCATCGCTGCAATCACATCCTGCACCAACACCTCCAACCCGGCCGTGATGCTGGGCGCCGGCCTGCTGGCGCGCAAGGCGGTGGAAAAGGGTCTGAAGACCAAGCCCTGGGTGAAGACCTCGCTGGCGCCCGGTTCCAAGGTGGTTACCGACTACCTGGAGAAGACCGGCCTGATGGATGATCTGGACAAGCTCGGCTTCTACCTGGTCGGCTATGGCTGCACCACTTGCATCGGCAACTCCGGCCCGCTCCCGGCCGAGGTCACCGAGGCCATCCACGAGCGCCAGCTGGTGGTCGGCTCGGTGCTGTCCGGCAACCGCAACTTCGAGGGCCGCATCCATCCGGAAACCAAGCTCAACTATCTGGCCTCGCCGCCCCTGGTGGTGGCCTACGCGCTGGCCGGCACGCTGGATCTGGATCTCACCAGCGAGCCGATCGGACAGGACCAGGACGGCAAGGACGTGTACCTGAAGGACATCTGGCCGTCGAACAAGGAAATCTCCGACCTGATGGCGACTGCCGTCACCTCCGAGATGTTCACCAAGAACTACTCGGACGTGTTCAAGGGCGATGCCCGCTGGAACGCCATCAAGTCGCCCGATGGCGATCTGTACGACTGGAGCGACGAGTCCACCTACATCAAGAACCCGCCCTACTTCGATGGCATGACCATGGATCTGCCCGACATCAAGGACATTGATGGCGCCTTTTGCCTGGGTCTGTTCGGCGATTCCATCACCACCGACCACATCTCCCCCGCCGGAGCGATCAAGAAGGACTCGCCGGCCGGCAAGTTCCTGATGGAGCGCGGCGTGGAACCCAAGCACTTCAACAGCTACGGCTCGCGACGCGGCAACGACGATGTCATGGTGCGCGGCACCTTCGCCAATATCCGCATCAGGAACCGCATGCTGGACGGGGTCGAGGGCGGATTCACCGAGCACGTGCCCAGTGGCGAGCAGATGGCGATGTATGACGCGGCCATGAAGTACAAGGCCGAAGGCACACCGCTGGTGGTTGTGGCCGGCAAGCAGTACGGCACCGGCTCCAGCCGCGACTGGGCCGCCAAGGGCACGCTGCTGCTGGGCGTGAAGGCCGTGATCGCCCAGAGCTACGAGCGCATCCACCGTTCCAACCTGGTCGGCATGGGCGTGCTGCCGCTGCAGTTCATGGACGGCGACAACGCCGAGTCGCTGGGCCTGACCGGGCGCGAGCAGTTCTCGATCAGCGGTCTCGACAACGGCAATGCGAAGGAAGCCACCGTCACCGCCAAGGGCAACGACGGCGACAAGACCTTCAAGGTGCGCGTGATGCTGCTGACGCCGAAGGAACGCGAGTTCTATCGTCACGGCGGCATCCTGCAGTACACGCTGCGCGATCTGGCAACGAACAAGGCCGCGTAAACCCAATTGCGCCCAGCTGCATCGAATAAACCGCCGGTCGCAAGCCCGGCGGTTTTTTCTTGCATGCAGATGGGCGTTCGCAGTCATGACTCATGGCACTATGCCTTTCTGTGTGTTGGTCATATAAAACACCAGATCACACCCGACCAGTCAACGGAGGCCTGTCATGCACAACCCGCGCCACATTCTCAGTTATCTTCTTGCGTTCGCCCTGCTGGGCGGTTGCGCGACAACCATGGCGAAACCGGACGCCAGCTACCACCGGACCATCGAACAGACAGAAAACGTCACACCGACCACCCGGCTGAGCCTGGAGAACCTGGTCGGCCACGTCGAAATTACCCAGGGCGGTGCGAAACTGCAGGTTCACGCCGTGGTCGTGTCCGGTGGCGGCGATGCAGCCCAGGCCAGGGCTCTGGCCGATACCATCAAGCTGTCGGTCAAACGCGATGGCGACAATCTTGTCATGCACGTGGATTACCCGGTCGATGCCCACGAGCGGTACCAGTACATACCAACCCATCCCGACAAGGACCAGCACGACGGCATAACTGTGCTTGGTATTCATTTTGGCTCGTCGATCAGCAACACCTCACTGCGATATCAGGACCACCAGGTCCGCGTGTACCAGGGCAGTGACCACGGCGTGCCCTTGCATGTGGACCTGCAAGTGCAGCTTCCTGTCGGCCTGCAGGCCCAAATCAGCAATCACGTCGGCTCGATCCACGTACAGCAGATAAACAATTCGCTATCCCTGAAGACAGACTCGGGCGATATCAGCGGCAGCGACCTCGAGGGCGAACTCGCTATCGACACGGGCAGCGGCGACAGCCGCATAAGCCGCCAGCACGGTACGCTGCAAATGCACACCGGCTCCGGCGACGTGACGCTGAAGGACATCCATGGCGATACCAAGGTGCACACCGGCTCGGGCGACATCGATGGCTCCGGTCTGCATGGCGGCATGGTGTCGATTCATGCGGGCTCCGGCGACATATCGCTGGCGAGCCTGGAAGGCTCATTGAAACTGGAAACCGGCTCCGGGGACGTGACCCTGAGTGATCTGGGTGCCACCCCGGGCGCACGCATCTCCTGCGGCTCCGGTGACATTGACCTGAGCGGCGACCTTTCCGGCATGCATGGTTTCGACATGCAAACAGGTTCCGGCGATATCACCCTGGTCACGCAGCAGCCGCCCGCAGTGCATCTCGATATCCGCGCAGGCGACATCGACGCGCAATGGGCGGGAATCAATCACGCCACCTCCGAGCGCCGCCACTTCAGTGGTGATATCGGCAGCGCCAGCGCCACCGGTCGTATCAGCACCGGCAGTGGCGATGTGACACTGAAGCAATAGGTCCCTTGCGTCCTGCGCGTGCCCCGATCTGCGGTGCAGACCGGGGCACGAGCCCCTGCTCAGGTCATGCAATTGATTGCATTTCCCGGGGGCGCTACAAATTGCGCTTCCAGCTGGCGTTGTAGCAACGCCATTGCCCGTCTTCGCGCTTCCATGCCGTCTGCACCTTGTATACGCCGAGTCGATCCGGAAGCAGCCGACCACCGCCACCCAGCGTGACGGTGAAATCGGCAACCATGCGATCACCACGCGGCTCGACAGTCAACGGCCCGAGCAGGACACTGACCTTGTCACCGCGAAAGTGCTGCAGGCGCAACATCGACATCAGCTTGCGTCTGTCCAGGCGGCCGGAATTGCCATCGAAGTCCTCACTCAGGAAATCACCAAAATCTCCCGCATCGGTCTGTTCGGCAGCCGCGGCCGCCGCGTGGATCGCATCGCGCACCTGCTGTTCGTCGGGAGTGTGCGAGCACGCCGCCAGCGTGAAGAGAAAGCTCAGCAACAACAGATGAAGTGGTCTGGACAGTTTCATCAGGGAACCTCCGATCAACCCCGGCTTCGCGAGTTTCTCCGGTTTCCGGAGGCCAGCTTGCCGACATCATGACGGTATGCTCCAATGCTTCGCAAGATATCAGGAATGAATAGAGGGGAAACGATGAGCAGCAAGCAGCCCTGGTTTGATCAGTATCCGGAGGACATGCCGCACAGCATCGACCCGCAGATCTACCCTTCCATCAATGCAGTGATTGACGAAGCATTCGATCGCTTTCGTCACCGTCCGGCTTTTGCCAATTTCGGACGCGTGCTCAGTTACGATGATATTGATCGCCTCAGCTGGAATTTTGCCAGCTACCTGACCCATGAGCTGAAGCTGCAGCGAGGCGAGCGCATCGCCATCATGATGCCCAATGTTCTGCAGTATCCCATTGTCCTGTTTGCGGCCCTGCGCGCCGGACTGGTGGTGGTCAACACGAACCCCCTCTACACCGGACGAGAACTCAAGCATCAGCTGGAAGACTCAGGCGCGAAGGCCATTGTGGTGGTGGACAACTTCGCGGCCACGGTGCAATCGGTTATCAAGGACACGATGGTCGAACACGTGGTCACCACATCAATTGGCGACATGCTCGGATTTGCCAAAGGTGCATTGATCAACTTTGTGCTCAAGCACGTCAAGAAAGCAGTACCGGAGTTTTCCATTGCCGGCGCCGTGCGCCTCCCGGACGCGCTGGCCAGGGGGGCCGACCAGCCCCGCCCCAGGATCGAACTCGGCCATGCCGACATCGCTTTCCTGCAATACACCGGCGGCACCACGGGACTGGCCAAGGGCGCCATGCTTACCCATGCCAACATGATCGCCAACATGCTGCAGGCTGGCGCCTGGATAGGCGACAAGGTGAAACAGGGTGAGGAAACCATCATCACCGCGCTGCCGCTGTATCACATCTTTTCACTGACCGCGAACTGCCTGGTGTTCATGCGCCTGGGCGGGCTCAACTGGCTCATAACCAATCCGCGCGACATGCCGGGCTTCGTCAAGGAACTGAAGCAGTCGCACTTCACTGCGCTGACCGGCGTCAACACCCTGTTCAACGGCCTGCTCAACACCGACGGTTTCGACCAGGTGGATTTCTCGCGCCTCAAGCTCACCCTGGGCGGGGGCATGGCCGTGCAGCGAGCGGTGGCCGAACGCTGGAAGGCCGTCACCGGCTGCACCCTCGCCGAGGCGTACGGCCTCACGGAGACGTCACCGGCGGTGTGCATCAATCCACTGGACCTGCCTGATTACAATGGCTCGATCGGCCTGCCGATACCCTCTACCGACGTCGCCATCTGGTCGGACGAAGGCCAACCACTGCCTGCCGGAGAAACCGGCGAATTGCTAGTCAAGGGTCCCCAGGTCATGAAGGGCTACTGGAACCGGCCAAAGGAAACGGCCCAGGTGCTGGAGGATAGCGGCTGGTTGCACACGGGCGACATCGCGCGCATGGACGAGAAGGGATTCTTCTACATCGTCGACCGCAAGAAGGACATGATTCTCGTCTCGGGTTTCAACGTCTACCCGAATGAAGTCGAGGATGTGGTTGCCAGCCACCCGGGCGTGGCCGAAGTCGCTGCGGTGGGTGTCGAGGACGCGCATTCTGGCGAGGTGGTCAAGTTGTACGTGGTGAAAAAGGATCCCGCGCTGACCAGAGAAATGCTGGAACAGTATTGTCACGACGAGTTGACCGGCTACAAGCGACCCAGATACATCGAATTCATGGATGAGTTGCCGAAAACGAATGTCGGCAAGATACTGCGCCGCGAACTTCGCGACGACAGCAAGGCATCCACCACCGAGTGAACCATGGCGAAGATCGACATCGAGGCGGTCCCCGGCAAACGCGGGTCAAGCTATCCAGCCCCGCACGACGCGCCGTGTGCCGAACGCATTCGCCAGCAACTGGGGACAGCGGGCGGACTGCAGGACTTCGGAGTGAATCTGCTGCATCTGCCGCCGGATACCGCGTCCAGTCAGCGCCACTGGCATAGCGACGAGGACGAGTTCGTGTGGGTAGTCAGCGGCGAAGTGAGCTTGATCGATGACAACGGCGAAACCACGCTGCAAGCGGGAGATTGCGTCGCTTTTCCCAAAGGCAAGGCCAACGGGCACCAGTTGCTCAACCGATCCGGCCAGATGGCCGTATGTCTTGAGGTCGGTTCACGCTGCGCAAGCGACGTGTGCACCTACCCGGATATCGACATGTTCATTGATGGACGTGACAATATCTATCGGCATCGCGATGGAAAGCCGTGGCAGTCCTCGGGCGAACCTGATGCGGGTACGGCAGCCGGACAGTCCTGACAACCCGCCTGATCACCGCAGGCCGGTGTTTGCACAGCATAACGAACAGGTTTCGGGCCCCGGCGAGGCGCAGGCAGCAATTGCCTAGTCTTCGTCCCAGGGTTCAAGGGTGTCGGCATAGCCCCCGAGCAGGTTCCACAAGGGAACCTCCTTGTCCGGTGGAATCCGGTCGTAGGCGAAGCCCACGCTGTCGCCGGAAATGCGCGCTACCACCGCCTGAACGTGAATATTGAGGCTGTCTCCGACCAGCATGTCCATGCTGACGCGATCACCCACCTTGCCGCGCCAGCCATCGGGGCGCCGCACCCGGACGCCGGTGGCGGATATGTCTTCCAGCACGCAAGACCACGCTTCGCTGCCGTGGCTTATCCAGGCAGCCGACTCGATCTTCATTCGCGCATGACGCATCTTGTCTTTCCGCATGCCTATTCCTTGAATTTCAATCTGTACGGACATAATTTGGTCACCTCACAGCTGGCAGGCTCGTGATCACCAGCCTTCAAGCAAGCCTTACACGGATGAAGCAATTTTCATGCCATGTCCTCGCGCAAATCCTTGTGAGCATTCCCTTTCACGGCCTTGGCAGCAGCACGAAAATGCTGGACTTGTCGCACCCCAAGCCTTATTCTTGGCTGCGCAAGGGGCTGTGGTACAACATCGCGTGCAGCGCATTGGCGCTCATCTGCGAGCAGTAGCGTGAAACTGGCTGCCAGATATCAGAAGGCCGATGATCATCCTGCCAAGCCATCTGCCCGCTTGAAGCCACCAGTCTCCCCGTGCCTCGAGGTCGTTTTTCAGGACCTGCCGGGCTGATTCAATGACTGACGACTGATCGGCCTTGCCGTGCAAGGCTCAACCGGATCGATGAACAGACCATGATGCCACGAATTCCGTCGCCATGCCGGACACTGCACTCTTGAGCGTCGAGTCAGGCGCGGCTGCGATGCAAGCGGCGGTATTCAAGCCGTTGCCGCAACAGCAGGAAATGCCGCTGGCCGTGGTGCGCGGCGAACCCGTGCTGGACATGCCGCAGGATCTCTACATCCCGCCTGATGCGCTGGAAGTGATCCTGGAAGCTTTCGAGGGACCGCTGGATCTTCTGCTGTACCTGATCCGGCGCCAGAATCTGGACATCCTGGATATTCCGATTGCCGAAATTACCCGGCAATACATGCACTACATCGACATGATGCAGGTTCTGAGGCTGGAGCTGGCCGCAGAGTACCTTGTCATGGCCGCCATTCTCGCGGAGGTGAAATCACGCCTTCTGCTGCCACGCATGCCCAGCGAAGACGAGGACGAAGGCGAGGACCCCCGTGCGGAGCTGGTTCGCCGCCTGCAGGAGTACGAACGTTTTCGCAAGGCAGCCGAGGATCTGGACGCCCTGCCCCGGCAGGAACGCGACTTTTCGCTGGTGCAGGCCCACGTGGCCGATCGCAGCGTGGAACAGAAGCCGCCGGAGGTGGACATGCGCGAACTGCTGCTGGCTCTCAAGGAAGTCATGCTGAGGGCGCAATTGCACGGCCATCACGCCATCCGGCGCGAGGCACTGTCGGTTCGCCAGCGCATGGGTGACGTGCTGAAGTCGCTTGGCAACGGTGAATTTCACCGCTTCGAAACGCTGTTCAACATCAATGAGGGCCGACTGGGCGTGGTGGTGAGCTTTCTCGCCATTCTCGAACTGGCCAAGGAACAACTGATCCAGATCGTGCAGGAAGGCACCCTGGAACCCATCTATATCAAGGCCGTGACGGTCTGAGGCAAGAATCACCGGAATATTCATGGACACCGAACCATCCGAGAAACTGCAATGCATCATCGAGGCTGCCCTGCTGGCTTCCAACCAGCCCTTGAGCCTGGCACAGATCGGCGCATTGTTTGACGAAACAACACCTCCCGCATCGTCCGAAATCGCGGCCGCACTGGCACAACTGCGCGAGGCCTGCGAGGGCCGCGGAGTCGAGCTGGTGGAAGTGGCGTCGGGCTACCGCTACCAGGTGCGTAGCGACTACCATCCCTGGGTGAACCGGCTCTGGGCCGAGCGTCAGGCCCGCTATTCGCGCGCGCTGCTGGAAACGCTGGCACTGATTGCCTACCGTCAGCCCGTAACCCGCGGCGAAATCGAACAGGTCCGCGGGGTCGCCGTGTCGACCAGTATCGTGCGCACTCTTGAAGAGCGCGAATGGATCCGCGTCGTCGGTTACCGGGACGTGCCGGGCAAGCCGGCCCTGTACGGCACCACCAAGGCCTTTCTCGATTACTTCAAGCTCAAGTCACTCGATGAGCTCCCGACCCTGGCCGAAGTCAGGGACCTCGACAACTTCGACCCGGAGCTTGAATTCAAGAATGGCGATCAATCCATTCCAGCACAAATCGAAGCCGATTCGACCGATGATGCGCCGAGCGCGACCGCCGCCGACAAGAGCAATGACGACGATGCCGGCAACGATGTTACCCAAGACGACCCATTGACAGATGATGACCCAGCCGAAACGGTGGACCACGCAGACGAGGAGGAACGCGCATGAGCTCGAATGATCGCAATGTGCTGTCCCTGAAGAACAAACCGGACAGTGATCGCAAGAGCCTAACCGAGCGCTTGCACAAGGTCATGGCCAACGCCGGGCTGGGCTCGCGTCGCATGCTGGAAAAGCGCATTCGCGACGGCGAGGTCAGCCTGAATGGGGCAACGGCCGAGCTCGGCAACAGCGTTTCCGGTGGCGATCGCGTCGCGATTGATGGTCGCGATTATGTCGTGGCGACGGACTTGCGCGAGGATGCCCGTGTCATCGCCCTGAACAAGCCCGAGGGTGTTCTCACCACGCGTGACGACCCGGAGGGCCGCGCCACCGTGTTTGACGAGCTGTCCGACCCGCCCGGCGGGCGCTGGATTGCCGTGGGTCGACTGGACACCAACACCAGCGGCCTGCTGCTTCTGACCACTGACGGTGAACTGGCCAACGCCCTGATGCATCCCAGCAGCGAAGTCGATCGCGAGTACCTGTGTCGAGTCCAGGGGGACCTGCCCGATGGTGCCATCGAAAAGCTCACCTCCGGCATCGAACTGGAAGACGGGCCAGCACGCTTCGAGCAGGTCATTGCCATCGACAGCGACGCCAGCCACTCCTGGTTCCGGGTAGTCATCCGCGAAGGGCGAAACCGGGAAGTGCGCCGCATGTTCGAGGCGCTGGGTTGCGATGTCGCACGTCTCAAGCGTATCCGCTACGGCTGCATCACCCTGCCACGCAGGCTGAAACGCGGCGACAGCCTGGACCTGCAGGATGGCGCGATCAACGAGCTGCGCCAGTTGGGCGGCATCGGCCAACCCTCGCCAGCGCTCACCCTGAAGCCCGTGTCACACCAACGACGCGCACGACGCTCGCAAACCGAGATCAAGCCGTCCGAAAAGACACCGTCCGCATGGACAGGCAGCTACCACAATGAAGGTCGCGAACTGACGGCATGGGATCGCGCCGCGCGTCCGGAATCGACCGGACGCCGGGGCAAGCCGGCTGGGCGCCGGGGTAGTGGCGGCAAGGAGATAAACGGCAACGTCCTCAAGCCGGACAAACCGGGCGGACAAAAACGCCGCAAGTCCCGTCGCAAGGCCGCGCCAGGCCAGGAGCTGCCCTCGGTACGAAGCTGGTTCGCCGGTGATGACCGTCCCGGTGCGGGTCCGGGCAAGCGCCAAAGCAACGGCAATCGCGGCAAGCCCGGCGGCGGCAAACCCGGTAATCGCGGCGGCGGCAAATCCGGCAATCGCGGCGGTGGCAACCGCGGAAACCGGGGCAATCGCAACCCCGACTAGACCCCTGCAACCTGCAGCTCTCACTGGACAGCGCCATGCTCAACATTATTGACCATCAGGACATCCGCGAACTGCAATTGGCGCGAGCGCCGGTCAACGCTCTCAACCCCACGCTGGTGCAGGTACTGCGCCAGGCAGTCGAAACTGCGCCGAACGAAGGAGCCCAGGGCATCATCCTCAGCGGTGGGGAGAAGGTGTTCTCCGCAGGTCTGGATCTGCCCGAGCTGCTGGCGCTGGACCGCGATGCCATGCATGACTTCTGGGCAGAATTCTTTCGCCTGTGCGCCGCACTGGCGCGATCGCCCGTGCCGGTCGTGGCTGCCATTGGCGGCCACAGCCCTGCTGGCGGCGCCGTGTTGGCCATCATGTGTGATTATCGCGTGATGGCGCATGGCCCATTTCGCATCGGCCTCAACGAGACCCAGGTCGGTCTGTCCGTTCCCGACTGCATCCAGTTGGCCCTTCGCCGACTGGTGGGTCGCTACCCCGCAGAACGCCTGCTGGTCGCGGGGACCATGCTGGAGTCGGAACAAGCCCGGAAGATTGGCTTGGTGGATGAGCTGGCGTCCGTTGAGCAAGTGAGGCAGCGCGCCATGCTGTGGATGCGTGAACTGCTGAAACTGCCACGCCGTGCCATGCTGGAAACGCGTGCCATGGCACGCGCCGACCTGACCGGCGCGTTTGCAGATCTCGACGCGCTGCCGGTGAACGACTTTCTCAATGGCTGGTTTCACCCCGAAACGCAGGCAGTGCTGCAGCAGGTCGTGGCGCAACTGAAGAGCCGCTCGAAATCGGGCTGAGTGCAGTCAGGCGGACCTAGGCGAAATCGGGCTTGCGGCGCTCCAGGAAGGCACGCGTGCCTTCGCGCATGTCGGCGCCGGCAAACAGCAGTGCAAAGGCCCTGCTTTCAAAGGCCAGTCCCTGATCGAGACTGCACTCGCCCGCCTCGAGCACGGTATCCAGCACGGCTCGCATCGCGGATGCCGAAAAACTCGCCAGCCGGGCAGCCAGCGCATCCACCGTCGCGTCCAGCTCGTCTGCGGCCACCACCTGGGTCACCACGCCCAACTGTTGCGCACGCTGGGCCTTGATGTTGCCACCACCCAGGCACATCTCCAGCGCCGCACCAAGCCCTGCCAGTCGCCGCAGACGCTGGGTACCGCCAAACCCGGGCACCAGGCCCAGCTTGATCTCGGGCTGGCCGAACTGCGCGAGCTCACTGGCAATACGCCAGTGACAGGCCATGGCCAGCTCCATGCCACCGCCGAGTGCAAAGCCCTGGATACGCGCCAGTACCGGCTTGCCCAGCAATTCGATGCTGCGCATCAGCCGCTGGCCTGCTGCCGAAAAAGCCAGCGCCTGCTCGGGATCCAGCTTTTCCAGCTCGGCAATATCGGCGCCTGCAACGAAGGCCTTGTCACCGGCACCGGCCAGCACCACCACCCGCACGGCATCATCGTCGCGTGCCTGGTTGAACGCGACCTGCAACTCGGTGATCGTGCCCCGGTTAAGCGCATTGAGCTTGTCCGGCCGGTTGATGGTGATCCGGCGTACGCCTTCGGCGTCGCGGCATTCGAGATTCTGGTAGCCCATGTGAAATAATCCCTGCACAAATATGCTGATGATATCGCAGACCCTGCCCAAGCCAGCCACACGCCATTACAGATGAACCTGAACACCACTGTCACTACCGCGGCCTCGAGCCCCTGCACCGGCATCTGTCGCATGGATGAGGATGGATTGTGTCTGGGCTGCCGCCGCAGCATGCCGGAAATTGTCCGCTGGAGCCAGATGAGCGAAGGTGAACGAAGGCGCATCATGATTGACATACTGCCCATGCGCCCTGCAGCCCAATCATGAGCATTGAAACGCAGGCGTTGCGCCAGTTCCTCTTGCCATTGTCGCAACCGCCCTCGGCACCGGGCTGGAACCAGGGCATGCTCAAGGGCATCAGACCCCGCGGGCGACATGTCGATGCAGCGGTGCTGCTGGCGCTGCGCGATGGCGAGCACGGCCTGGAGATGCTTTTCACTCGCCGTACCCAGGGGCTCAGCCAACACCCCGGCCAGGTCAGTTTTCCCGGTGGCCGCACCGATCCGGGCGATGCCAACGCTGCCGCAGCAGCCATACGCGAAGCCCATGAGGAAATCGCCCTGCCGCCGGAAGCCGTCGAAGCGCTGGGCTACCTTGATTGCCTGGAAACCATCAGCGGCTACTGCGTCACGCCCGTGGTTGCACGCGTCATCGGCCAGCCTGATCTGCAAGCACAACCGGACGAAGTGGCGGAGCTGTTCAGTGTGCCGCTCAACTACCTGCTTGATTCCGGCAATTACGGCCAGCGCCGCATCGAGACCCCGGTTGGTCCCCGCCACATCAGCGAAATCCACCATGAAGGGCACATCATCTGGGGAGCTACCGCACTGATCCTGACCAATCTGCGGCAACGCATGGGCATCTTGCCTTGACGCGATGGCGGTTCAAAAGGCACCCGCAAGCGACGCCGCTGATCTGCTCGCAACGGCGTGCATTCCCCATGCCGGGATGCCCGCCCGAACCAGAAGCCGGACAGGATCGGTGTTTCAGCGCGGCTGCGATACACTTCCGGGGCACTGCTAGCTTGGCGACCCGAGCCCCGCGTTGGAGGGGCCATCCACACCGGAACGACCTGGATGGCGCCACGCTCTGAAGTTCGACTTCGGCAAATCACCTTGGCAAAGGATTCATGTATGAAGCAGCAAACACTGATTCGGCCCGCGGAGCTGGCTGAACTCGATCAGGATCAGGTGCTGATCCTGGACTGTCGCTTCGAATTGGCCGACACGGCACGCGGACGCCGGGACCATGATGCGGCGCATATTCCCGGCGCAGTCTATGCCGACCTCGACGAAGATCTTTCGGGTCCCGGCCAGGCGTCCGGTCTGGGGCGGCACCCGCCGCCCACCGCCGAGTCGCTGGCAGCATCGCTTGCGCGCCTGGGCTGGGATGGGCACAAGCCCGTTGTGGCATACGACGATCACAGCGGTGCGATCGCAGCGCGTGCATGGTGGCTGCTGCGCGTCTCGGGCCACGACAAGGTTGCCGTGCTCGAAGGCGGCTGGGCGGCATGGCGGGACGCTGGCCTGCCTGAAGAATCATCGCCTATCGGAAACCCGGCGCCCCGAATGCAGCCGGCTCCATTCAACCTCTCTCTGGATACCCGGTGCATGGTCAGCAGCCAGCAGTTGCAGGCGGAGCTGCAGGACCACTCGTGCCTGCTGATCGACGCGCGCGCCCGCGAGCGCTATCTCGGCGAGGTGGAGCCCATTGATGCCGTTGCCGGCCATGTCCCCGGCGCACGCAACCGTCCGTACATGGACAACCTGGATCCGAACGGGCGATTCAAGGATGCGGATACACTGCGCGCAACCTTCTCCGAGCTGCTGGGCGACTACCGCCCGGAACAGGTCGTGCACATGTGTGGCTCAGGCGTCACCGCCTGCCACAATATCCTGGCCATGGAACACGCCGGGTTGACCGGCTCACGCCTTTATCCGCCGTCCTGGAGCGGCTGGATCAGTGACCCGGATCGCGCCATCGCGAGCGGGGCCTAGCGCCCCAGCGAACTGCGCAAACGCGACATGACACCGCCCAATTGTGCCGAGTGCGGCGCATCGTAGGCAACGCCCGGGGACTCGACAATCCCGATGGCATGGCTGGCATTGATGAAGTCAGCCACATCGGCCTCCGGCGCACCGGATGCCGCCGCGAGCTCGGCCACCGAGCCAGCCTGCTTCATCATCGCCGTGGCAATACGGAAGTGGCGAGGAAATTCACGCTCGATCTGCGGCCAGCGCGCCAGCTTGTAGCTCTCGCCCGCACGCAACGCCGGATTCAGGTTGCCCGGGCTCGATGTCAGCCCCGCGTACCAGCGAAGTCGTGACAACGGCTGGGCCGAGCCCTTGCGCGCCTTCTCCAGCTCGGTCACATCAACGTCCTTGAGACTCTCGATCGGCTGGTCCAGCGCATCACCGAGCAACTTCAGTTTTGCCGGGCCGTAGTAGGTCTCGCGGTCGGCATCAACAACCCAGGTATCATCAGCCACGGACAAGCGCACAGAGCGATCGAGCGGTCCCGACAGAAGCCAAGCTCGCACCGTTTCAGGCCGCGTCGACTCCGTCGAGGGAGGTGGCAGGTCCTGGGTGTCCTCGGCATGGGATTCCGACTTCGCCTGTTTCACGGCGGGCACTTCGCGGGGCGCGGCCGCCGGAGCCGGGGCCGGCGCCGCGGTACTGTCTTTCTCCTGCCTGGCCGGGCCTGTCGCAAGCTCGTGCCGGTCTGCCCTGGGGGACGAATTCGATGCAACAGCCACGGGCGTGACGTCCGCATCGGCAGCAGCCGCTGCGCTTGCGGCGCTTTCCAGCTCGCCGCCGGCACGTTCGGTAGCTGCCGCGTTGAGAATCTCTGCCAGATTTTCTGCCTTCAGCGGCTTGAACAGGACCAGATCCGATTCCTTCGCATACTGCGCCGAGGTGTATACCGCTGTGCGCATGCCGCTGCCCGTCAGTTTCAGCCAATCCATGTGCCCGTAGATGCTGTCGATGTCGATCACTGTCAAATCGGCATCCGGGCCATCAACCAGCCGCCAGTCAGCTTCCAGCTGACTGCGCAGCTTGCCGAAAACACGTCTGAAATCAGTAATATCTTCTTGTTCCAAACCGGTCAGGGCCAGCGTCAGTGGTTTCATGAGCGTGAAAATCCGTGTTGATTGAACAAACGTTTCAGGGGTAAGGCGCAAACCCTTGCACCCGCGTACATTACATTGAAGCAAGATTCAGGCCAAACAGCGCGCAAAGTCAACGGCCCGAACGGTTACAATGTCCACACACCGCAGCCGGAGACCGCGACATGCGTACTGTCCTGATCAGCCTTCTCGCCACCGTGCTGACCGCCCTGTGCACTCCCCCGGCGGCGGCTGGCCAACCTGCTTCGTTGCCACGCCATCATGCGCCTGCCGGTGCCCGCGTCTACATCATCAGCCCGGCCGATGGCGCCACGGTAGGTCCGCGGTTCACCGTACGCTTCGGCCTGGACGGCATGGGGGTGGCGCCGGCTGGAGTGGAAAAGGACAAGACCGGCCACCATCACCTGCTGATTGATGTCGACAAGCTGCCGCCCGGCGACATGCCCATGCCCGCAGACGGGCAGCACCTGCACTTCGGTGGTGGACAAACGCAGACAGATCTCGAACTGGCACCCGGCACGCACACTCTGCAACTGGACCTTGGGGATGCCCGGCACATGCAGTTTGATCCTCCCCTGGTTTCGAAACGAATCACCATCCACGTGAAATAGAATTTCAAATGGCCGTGGTATTCTGCGCGGCTGTCCCAAAGCGATCAGGCTGATGTCCATACGTACCCGCTTCGCCCCTAGCCCGACCGGTTTCCTGCACATCGGCGGCGCCCGAACAGCGCTGTACTGCTGGCTGGAAGCCCGCCGCCGCGGTGGTGAGTTCATCCTGCGCGTCGAAGACACCGATCGCCAGCGGTCCACCGATGAAGCGGTCAAGGCCATCATCGACGGCATGAGCTGGCTCGGACTGGACCACGACGAAGGCCCTTTCTACCAGACCTTGCGTGCCGATCGTTACCGCCAGGTTGCCGAAGACATGGTCAAGGCCGGCAAGGCCTACCGCTGCTGGTGCAGCCGCGAGCGCATCGACGCGCTGCGTGAACAGGCCCTGGCCGAGAACCGCAAGCCGCGCTATGACGGCCACTGCCGCCATCACCCCGATCCGGTACCCGGGGTAGAACCGGTCATCCGTTTTCGCAACCCGGAAACGGGAAGCGTCGTGTTCGACGACCTGATCAAGGGCCGCATCACCTGGTCCAACGAGGAACTGGATGATCTGGTGATCCTGCGCTCCGACGGCTTCCCCACGTACAACTTCGCAGTTGTGGTCGACGACAGCGACATGCGCATCAGCGAGGTCATTCGGGGCGACGACCACGTCAACAACACACCGCGTCAGGTCAACATCTACCAGGCGCTGGGCCTGCCGCTGCCAGCCTTCGCACATCTGCCGATGATTCTGGGCCCGGATGGTCAGAAGCTGTCCAAACGCCACGGCGCGGTCAGCGTCATGCAATACCGCCATGATGGCTACCTGCCACACGCGCTGCTCAACTACCTGGTCAGGCTGGGTTGGTCACATGGCGACCAGGAAGTGTTTTCGCGCGAGGAAATGATCAGCCTGTTCGATATTTCCGACGTCAACAGCTCGGCTGCCCGTTTCGACCTGGTCAAGCTGGGATGGCTCAACCAGCATTACCTCAAGAACGACGACCCGGCCAGTCTTGCGCCGGAGTTGCAGTGGCATCTCGATGCCCTCGGGATTGACGGCAGCAGTGGTCCGGCGCCCGAAGACGTCATCGTGGCCCTGCGCGACCGCGTGCATACGCTCAAGGAAATGGCCGAGAAGGCGCGCATCTGGTACGCCCCGATAGAGCACTGGGACGACAAGGCAGTGCGCAAACACCTGTGCAACGAAACGGCACCGACGGTTCTCAAGGCAGCGCGCGAAGCACTGGCCGACCTGAAGGCCTGGCAACCGCAAAGCATCCATGAGGCCATCAGCGCCATCGCCACGCAACTTGAACTGGGCATGGGAAAAATCGCCCAGCCACTGCGCGTAGCCACGACCGGCACCCAGGTTTCGCCCTCGATCGACCACACCTTGTACCTGACCGGACGCGATGAAGCACTCAAGCGCATTGATGCGGCGCTGGACAAGTCGCAGGCGGGCTGACCACCCATGCAGGAACTGCTGAATCGCGCCCTGCAGGGGGTTGATCCCACTGCCCCGGGTGCCTTCTGGCAGATCTTCGCCAATCTCATGAGCCTGGTGCCCTGGTGGCCGCTGTTCTGGTTCACCGTACTCAGCGTGGCCGGCGGTCTTGTCATCGCCTGGTACCGCGGCAGTGGCTATGGCAAGGCCGTCTTCTGGGCACTGGTGCTCGGACCCGTCGGCTGGTTCATCAGCTGGTACGCGGTACCACCGCCGCGCACATGTCCCCGCTGCCAGAGCGAAGTAGCCGGAAAAGACCGGCGCTGCCGAAAATGCGGCTGCGCCATGCCACCATAGATATCACGGCCTGCGACGCGACTGGCCCCGGTCACGATATACTCGCAGGCATGAGTACCGCTTCCCTGCACCACCACGTCCACGATGCCGATGCCTTTGTCGCGGAAGTCGAACAGGCCTGTCGTGACCGCGAGTTGCGCCTGACCCCACTGCGCCGCGACGTGCTGGAACTGGTTGCACGGGCCGGCAAGCCGGTCAAGGCCTACGACCTGCTGGACCAGCTTCACGAACGGCACGCCAACCCGGCCCCGCCGACCGTATATCGCTCACTGGATTTTCTGCTGGAACAGGGATTCATCCACAAGCTGGAGTCGATCAACGCGTTCGTCTCCTGCTTCCATCCCGGTGAAGAACACCAGGTACCGTTCCTGATCTGTGACCGCTGCAAGGATGCCATCGAGGTGTGCGACGAGCACGTGGCCGAGCTGATCGCAAGGCAGGCTCGCTCGCTGGGCTTTCGCCCGCAGGCACAGACGCTTGAAGTGCATGGCCTCTGCCAGCGGTGCCAAAAGTCCTGAGACCTTCGCCGGGCAGCAGCCGGCCGTTGCCCGGGCATGCCCACGGCACCCGTGATCAGGCGCGCCAGCCCTGCGTGGGCTGAACCGGACAATACCGACACGCGCGGCGCGCGTGAACTCCATGTGCAGGCGCGTTCAGGTCTTCAGCACATGAGCGCGCCTGCTGGCCCGCTTGTCACCGAGTGATTCCGGTGACAAGCGGGAGGGCATCAGCCGTTGGCAGCAGGCATGGCCACATGGCCCTGCTCCAGCTCTTCGCTGGTGGCCTCGCGCACTTCGGTGACTTCCACGTCAAAGTGCAGGGTTTTGCCGGCAAGGGGGTGATTGCCGTCGACGGTCACGGTGTCGTCGGCCACCTTGGTGACCATGACGTTCAGCGGACCCTGCGGGCCCTGAGCCTGAAACTGCATGCCCGGCTTGACTTCATCAACGCCCTGGAATGCCGTGCTCGGCAGTTCCTGCACCATGGCTTCGTTGTGCTGACCATAGCCCAGTTCGGGCGGCACTTCGGCCTTGAAGCTGTCACCAGCAGTCTTGCCGGCAAGCTCTTTTTCCAGGCCCGGCACGATATTGCCTGCGCCATGCAGATAGGCCAAGGGCGCGCGGCCCTCGGACGTGTCGATGAGCTGACCGTCATTGTCGGTCAGTTTGTAGTTGAATGAAGCGACGCAGCGGTCGGCAATCTCCATGGGGAACCTCTTCTCGATTGCGAATGGGAGGGCGTGAAAGCATGTCTCGCCCAAAGGGAACCGCACAGGTTAACAGAGCGATACCGTGATGTGTACCCGAGCGCACGGGATCAACTTCGGGACTTGCCCTGCCTCTGCGGCGGCTCCGGCCGCAGCCACAGCCAGACATCCACCACGAGCATGATGCCGATCACTATCAGCGGCAGGACCGGATCAGGCGAGAACCAAAGCATGCCGGCAGCACTGACCGACATGGCGATCGTCGTCAACCACTTCGCCGAGCGCTTGACCGCCCCGTACCGGTACCAGTCGCGTATCATGTGACCGAACCGCTTGTCTCTCAACAGGCGAAACTGCATCCGCTTCGAGCCGCGGGCAGCCGCCAGGGCTGCCACGATCACGAACGGCGAAGTCGGCATGACCGGCAAAAAGATGCCAATTATGCCAAGCGCAAGACTGAGATAGGCCAGGCACAACCAG
The DNA here is from genome assembly GCA_963800395.1 of uncultured Gammaproteobacteria bacterium. Taxonomy (GTDB): domain Bacteria; phylum Pseudomonadota; class Gammaproteobacteria; order Xanthomonadales; family Rhodanobacteraceae; genus DASSBG01. The sequence goes on along the minus strand of CAWDBD010000001.1, from coordinate 58,592 downwards.
GCCCAGCGAAAACGAACGGGCTCACTCATGAGCGCATGATACGGCGTGCACGCCGGGGGAAGACAACGCCGCATGAATGGATAATTCCATCCGACGCTTCTCTCGCGCTACCATCAGTCGTTTGACAAACACAGTGAGACACACCCATGCAGGCAGCAGAAGTCATTCTATTTTGGCGCGACGCGGGGCCCAAACGCTGGTTCGGCAAGAACGAGGCGTTTGACGACATGTGCGAAATCGGTTTCGAAGACACCTGTGACAAGGCTGCACGCGGTGAACTGGACCAATGGATGCAATCCGCCGACGGGGCCCTGGCACTGATGATCCTGCTGGACCAGATGCCGCGCAACATCCATCGCGGCACTCCCGAGGCGTATGCCGGCGATGCGCATGCGCGCAAGCTGGCAGAACTGGCCATCGGCGAAGGCTTCGACCAGCAGGTGGACCCGTCCTTGCGACAGTTCTTCTACACGCCGTTCATGCACTCGGAAAGCATGGACGACCAGAATCGTGCCGTGGAACTGTACCAGGGGCTACCCGGCGAGGATGCCGACAAGTGGGCCGTACATCACCGCCGCATCATCGAGCAATTCGGCCGCTTCCCTCACCGCAACGCCATTCTCGGTCGCGATTCGACCGCCGAAGAACAGGCCTGGCTGGAACAGGACGGCTTCAAGGGCTGAGCCTGCCACAAGCCGCACCGCGGCCGGCGGCCCGTTCGCTGTTGCGCCCTGCGCGTACGTGGGCCGTCAGTCGCCAGCTTCAGCTTCAGGCAATGTCGCGCCAGTCAAGGCGCGACGCCACTGGTGCAGGCGTGCGCGAAGCTTCGCCCGCTCGGCAGGGGGCAGGCGCAACATCATCTTCTGCCCGACCGAAAGCGATTCAAGTTTCGGATTGGCGTAGGCCCAGCCCCCCTTGCGCGCCACCAACCCGGGTGACGTCGCCGGTTCCGGCGCCTGCAGCAGGTTGTCGATTACCGCGACCAGGCGGTCGTTGAAATGACCCGCGGGATAGCCGAGCTGACGATACGCCTGGTCGAATTCGTCGTAGTGCTGCACATACCAGTCCAGCAACGCGTCCTTGTCAAGCCGCTCTGCAATCGCGAGATAGGGCGCATATCGGTCTGCATTGCCGGGAGCAATCACGGTAGTGTCGCCCTCGCGGGTGACCTGGAACGAACCGTCGGGAGGCTTCACCGGCAGCACCTTGGCTGACAAGCGCTTGCCTGGCAATGCATCGATCGTCGCCACGATACGCTGGATCATTTCCGGCCGGTCCAGCAAGGATGCCAGGCCCTGGGCACCCGGCAAGGCCAGCAGCGACTGTCTGGCACCGACTTCATCCGCATCAGGCACGACACTGGCGGCGGGTGCGGGCGTGCTGTGGGCAATCGCACTGACCGGATACTTCTCTGCGGTCGAAGGCGTTGCAGGCAGCGTCGCCGCAGGCAGGGGCAGCGCTTCGGGCGAATCCGATGATGGCGAAAACATCAGCCAGCGCCATGCCACAAACGCCAGAACCAGTACCACGATAATGGCCAGCATCCAGGCACCGGCTGCGCCGCGCTGTCGATTCAAGGTCTTCAATGGCTGTTCCCGTGGCTCATTCAACAACTTGGACTCGCGCCAGCGGCAAATGTTCCATCGCCGCACTCAGGGCACCCCTGACCGGGCTCAATCCACCACGTACAGCAATATGGCAAAAAAGTGCAAGACACTGCCGGCCAGCACGAAGGCATGCCAGAGCACGCAATGAAATGGCAGCTGCCGCCACAGATAAAACGGCACGCCCAGGGTGTAGGCCGCGCCGCCTGCCAGCAGCAAGGTGGTTCCGCCGCTACCCAGCGCGGCCGACAGCGGCGCAAAGGTGATCATGCCCAGCCAGCCCATGATCAGATACAGCGTGACTGCCAGCGCACGGCGATGCTGCAGGTGGGTGAACTCGAGCACGCTCCCTGCAGCCGCCAGCGTCCAGATGGCTGCAAACAGCCACCAGCCCACAGCACCACGCAGAGCCAGCAGCGCGAACGGCGTGTAGGTGCCTGCAATCAAGACGAAAATGGCGATGTGGTCCAGCCGCGCCAGAAACGCGGGAGCCACCCTGCTGGGTATCGCATGGTAAACGGTGGACACCGTATACAGCACGATCAGCGCCGCACCGAACACGGCGCTGGCAGTGATCACAAGCGCGCCGCCACGCAAGGCGGCGAAAGCCACAAGGATGGTCAAACCGGCAATGCTGAGGAGAATGCCGATACCTTGCAGGACACCGTTGGCCACGTCTTCGGCAAGGGTGTAGGCCCTGCCGTGCATGCTATCGGTCACTTGCATGGTGTTTCTCGCGCGGCCTGCCTGGATGCAGCATACAACGCCCCGGGGGAAAGATCCCACGTACCCCGGGGCAAGCTGCTTTCAGGACACCGGGCTATACCAGCAGGCGGTTCATGCGCTTGACGAAGGCGGCCGGGTCATCGAGCTCGGCACCGGCGGCGACTTCGGCCTGTTCCAGCAGCAGAGTCGCCAGATCCGTGGCGCGCTCATCGTTGCCTTCATCGGCCAGGCGCTTGAGCAAGGCATGCTCCGGGTTGATCTCCAGAGTGGGTTTCGAGTCGGGAATGTCCTGACCGGCCTCGCGCAGCAGACGGGCCAGATGCGGCGCCATGTCCTGCTCGCCCAGAACGATGCACGATGGCGAGTCGGTCAGGCGCGCCGAGACACGTACCGCTTCGACCTTGTCGCCGAGCAGCGTCTTCAGCCGTTCAACCAGAGGCTCGGCCTCTTTCGCCGCCTCTTCCTGCTTCTGCTTCTGCGCCTCATCCAGCGGCAGATCACCGCGCGCCACGCTTTCCAGCGGCTTGCCCTCGAACTCGCGCAGGGAGCTGAGCATCCACTCGTCCACTCGGTCGGACATCAGCAAGACCTCGATGTCACGCGCCTTGAACGCTTCCAGTTGCGGACTGCCGGCCGCAGCGGCGTGGCTGTCTGCACTGATGTACCAGATCTTGTCCTGGCCCGGCTGCATCCGTCCGATGTAGTCGTCCAGCGATACCGTGCGCGCACTGCCCTCGCCCTTGGTCGAGGCAAAGCGCAACAGTTTGGCAATGCGCTCGCGATTGCCGGCATCTTCGGCGATGCCTTCCTTGAGCGTGTTGCCAAACGCCTTCCAGAACGTGGCGAACTTCTCCGGCTCCTTGCTGGCCAACTTCTCGATCATGTCCAGCACGCGCTTGACGCAGGATGCACGGATGCGCTCCAGCTTGCGATTGTGCTGCAGCATCTCGCGACTGACATTGAGCGGCAGATCATCGGCATCGACCACGCCGCGCACGAAGCGCAGGTAGTTGGGCAGCAGTTCCTCGGCGGCATCCATCACGAATACTCGCTTGATGTACAGCTTCAGGCCCTTGCGCTCATCGCGCGCGCCCATCATCAGGTCGAACGGTGGCTGCGCCGGGATGTAGAGCAGGGTGGTGAAGCGCTGGCTGCCTTCAACATGATTGTGCGACCAGGCCAGCGGCGCATTGAAATCATGCCCCAGCGACTTGTAGAAATTCTCGTATTCCTCGTCGCTGGCCTCGCCCTTGGCGCGGGTCCACAAGGCCGAGGCGGCATTGATGGTCTCCCATTCCTCGCCCGGCTTGCCGTCCTCGTCCCTGGGCATGCGGATCGGGAAGGCCACGTGATCGGAATAGCGGTTGACCAGCGAACGCAGACTCCAGGCCTTGAGGAACTCGTCCTCGTCCTTTTTCAGATGCAGAATCACGCAGGTGCCGCGTTCGGACATGTCAATGTCTTCGAGGGTGTAATCGCCCTGCCCCTCGCTGAACCACTGCACACCACGACCTGAATCGTCACCGGCGCGGCGGGTGCGCAGGGTGACCTTGTCGGCCACCACGAAAGCCGAGTAGAAGCCGACGCCAAACTGGCCGATCAGGCGCGCGTCCTGTTTCTGGTCGCCGCTCATGGCCTCCAGGAAGCGTCGCGTACCCGAGCGGGCGATGGTGCCGATGTTCTCCACCAGCTCATCCCGACTCATGCCGATGCCGTTGTCGCGGATGGTGACAGTGCGTGCGTCCGGGTCCCAGCTCACATCGATATGAAGCTCGGCGTCGCCAGCCAGCAGACCGGGATTGGCGATGGCCTCGAAGCGCAGCTTGTCGCAGGCATCGGATGCGTTGGAAATCAGCTCACGCAGGAATACTTCCTTGTGCGAGTACAGCGAGTGCGTGACCAGGTGCAACACCTGGGCGGTTTCGGCCTCGAATTTTCGGGTTTCGGTTTCGGTAGTCGCGTTCATGCGGGTAACTCTCTTTGAAAATCAGTGTGAAATACGGAGTGCAGCAGCGGGCCCTGCCGGCGATCAGATGAGCGGTCGCGGATCAGCCCACCGGTGAAGTGGCCTGCAGGGCGGCAATACGCTCCTCCAGCGGCGGGTGGCTCATGAACAGACGCTTGAACCCGCCCGCGATATGCCCTGAAATACCGAATGCAGCCATTTGTTTTGGCAGGGTATTTTCACCATGGTTGGCGCGCAGGCGTTCGAGTGCGGAGATCATGCTGCTGCGGCCGGCAAGGTGCGCTCCGGCAGCATCCGCGCGAAACTCGCGCCAGCGCGAGAATGCCATGACGATCATCGAGGCAAAAATGCCCAGCACGATCTGCAGCGCGATCACGATCACGAAATAGGCGATGCCGCCACCACGCGTATCGCGACCACCGGACAACCAGTTGTCGACGATGCCCCCGATCACCCGGGCCAATACGATGACGAAAGTGTTGAGCACGCCCTGCACCAGCGCCAGGGTGACCATGTCACCATTGGCCACATGGCCGATTTCGTGGCCCAGCACGGCCTTGAGCTGCTCGCGGTCCATGCCGTGCAGCAGCCCGGTACTGACCGCCACCATGGCCTTGTCCTTGCGCATGCCGGTAGCGAAGGCATTCATTTCCGGTGCGTCATACACAGCCACTTCCGGCATGCCGATACCGGCACGCTGCGCGTGCTGGCCGACCGTCGCAAGCAGCCAGCGCTCGGCCTCGCTGGAAGGATTCTCGATCACCTGGGCTCCGGTCATGCGCTTGGCAATCCACTTGGACATGGCCAGCGAGATGAATGAGCCGCCCATGCCGATCACGGCGGCAAAAACAAGCAGCGGCACCAGGCCACCGTAGCCGCGCGCGGCGGCATACTGATCAATGCCGAAGATCTTGCAGATGATGGTCAACAGGGCCAGCACCGCAATGTTGGTTGCAACAAAAAGAAAAACCCTCAGCATGTCGTTTTCTCCGCAGAAAGGGCTGAAAAGTTGAGCGTGAGTGGTGGCAGGACACGCAGCCGAAGTCGCCTGTGTTTCCGCCGCCGATGCTTCCAGGGTTACAGTAATCGGGATTCGCGCGTGACTATTCAAGCCCAGGACCCAGTAACAGCAGATGAATTATGTCGGGCGCTTTGCCCCCTCTCCAACCGGAAACCTGCATCTGGGCACGCTGGTGGCGGCGCTGGGCAGCTGGCTGCGCGCGCGCCAGCAGGCGGGCCGCTGGCTGGTGCGTATCGATGATATCGATCCTTCACGCGAGCATCCGGGCGCAAGCGAACGCATTCTTGCCGGTCTGGAGTTGTGCGGGCTTGTCGCCGACCAGGCGCCGCTGTATCAATCCACGCGTATTCAGGCGTACCAGCGGGCGCTTTCCACCCTGCAGGCACAGGGCCGGGTATTCGAATGCTGGTGCAGTCGCCGGGATCTGGCCGATGCCGGTCAATTGCACCGCGATGGGCGCTGCCTGCGCGGTCCCGACCCGGGCCGCCCGCCGGCCATGCGTCTGGCAGTCGAACCCGGCAAGATCGCCTTCGACGATGTCATCTGCGGGCCAGTAAGAGAGGACGTTCGGGAAACGGTGGGCGACTTTGTCCTGCGTCGCGCCGATGGCTGCTGGAGCTATCACCTGGCCTGTGCCATGGATGAGCCACACATGGGCATCACCGAGGTGATTCGTGGTCATGACCTGCTGCCTTCCACGGCCCGGCAGATACTGATCCAGCGTCTGCTGCGCCTGCCAAGCCCGGCCTACGGTCACCTGCCCCTGGTGATGGGCAGCGATGGCGAGAAATTGTCCAAGTCGGGCAACGGCCCGGAACTGGATTTGTCCGACCCCGCGACAAGCCTGCGCAATGCCCTTGTCCACCTTGGCCAGACACCGCCACCCGCGCGTTGCACAACGGTCACATCCATCCTGCAGACTGCCGTTGCCGGGTTCGACCTGGCCGCCATCCCTGTCGCAACAGTCGCAGGTGGTGCATAGTATGATTCCCAGCCGCTGAGTCAGGAGACCCGATCATGAATAAACGTGTTGCATTGGTTACTGGGGGCACCGGAGGCATTGGCACAGCCATAGTCAGGCAGTTGCATGCGCTCGGTCATACGGTAGTGACCAACTACCGCAACCAGGAAAAAACCGACGCATGGCTGGAAAAGATGCGCGCCGAGGGCATCGAGGCAGGTACCGTGCAATGCGACATCTGTGATCCCGAGGCCTGCGCCAGCATGATCAAGACGATCGAGGCCGATTTCGGACCGGTGGAAATCCTGGTCAACAATGCCGGCATTACCCGCGACGGCACGTTTCACAAGATGAAGGTCGAAGACTGGAACGACGTCATCTCGACCAATCTCAACGCCTGCTTCAATGTCACCCGGCCGGTCATTGAAGGCATGCGTGCGCGCAAGTGGGGGCGGATCATCCAGATCAGCTCCATCAATGGCCAGAAGGGACAATACGGTCAGGCCAATTACGCTGCAGCCAAAGCCGGCATGCATGGCTTCACCATTTCCCTGGCGCAGGAGAATGCCCGCCTTGGCATTACCGTCAACACGGTCTCACCCGGCTATGTCGGTACCGACATGGTGATGGCGGTCCCCGAAGAGGTGCGCGAAAAGATCGTCGCGCAGATTCCAGTGGGCCGACTTGGTCGCCCCGATGAAATTGCCCACGCCGTGGCCTTTTTCGTCAATGACCAGTCCGCCTGGATCACGGGCGCCAACCTGGCCATTAATGGCGGGCACTACATGGGCTGGTGATCGGTCCGGGCCAGCGGAGAACACTGACTCATGAAATGGCGTGATTTCGGATTCCTGCTGGCATTCACCATGGCGCTGCTGCCCCTGGCAGCAAAAGCCTTGTGGCAGTCCGGCCTGAGCCCGGATCTGGCCGCCTGGTTTCCGCTTGCGTTCGTGTTCGGACTGGTTCCCCTGATCGATGCCTCGGTCGGCAGCTCGCTGCAAAACTGGAATACACCCGCCGAGGGCCGGCTGCTGGAATCGCGCCGCTACTTTCGTGTCATCACCTGGCTGGTCGTGCCGGTATGGCTGCTGACCCTGGCCTGGTGCCTGCAGCAGTTCGTGCATGCGCCGTTCGGCTGGCCGGGAAGTCTGGGATGGGTCCTGTCCACCGGCGTTCTGGGTGGCGCGCTGGCAATCAACACGGCGCATGAACTGATCCACAAGTCCGGTCGCCTGGAACCCGCGCTGGGCGGGCTGCTGCTGAGCAGCGTGGGCTACCACGGCTTCAAGATCGAGCATGTGCGCGGGCACCACGTGCATGTCGCCACTCCCGAAGATTCGTCCTCCGCCCGTCTCGGCGAGTCGGTGTATGCCTTTGTGCCGCGGGCACTGTGGCTCAACGTGCGCAACGCATGGATTCTGGAATGGCGACGACTGCGCCAGCGCAGGCATTCACCGTGGTCCTGGCGCAACGAAATGCTGCGCTGGAGCCTGTTGTGGATCACCCTTGCCGCGCTGGCCTGGGCATGGGCATCCTGGCGCGGCCTGGCGTTCTTCCTGGCCCAGGGCCTGGTGGCTGCCGCCACGCTTGAAATCATCAATTACGTCGAGCATTACGGCCTGGAGCGTCGTCAGATTGCACCCGGCCGATACGAGAGAGTAAGTCACAAGCATTCCTGGAACACGCCGCAGCGCTACACCAACTGGTTGCTGTTCAACCTGCAGCGCCACTCCGATCATCATGCCCATGCCCGGCGTCGCTACCAGGCATTGCTGCATCATCAGGACAGCCCGCAACTGCCAACCGGATACTCCGGCATGCTGCTGCTTGCCCTGTGCACGCCGCTGTGGCGACGCATCATGGATCCGCGTGCGATTGCCTATCGCCGGAATCAAGCCGCCTCCTGAAGGCGGCTGATCGGCAACGTGATTCCCGACAGGCTCCTTTTCTGCTACTTTTGACGCATGGCACAAACACCACGCATCATCAAGAAGTACCCGAATCGGCGCCTCTACGACACCGAAATATCCAGCTACATCACGCTCGAGGAGATTCGCCAGCTGGTGGTCGATGGCGTGGATTTCGAAGTCCGCGACGCCAAGAAAGGCGACGACCTGACGCGTCAGGTGCTGCTGCAGATCATTTCCGAGCATGAAGAGCACGGCCAACCGATGCTCTCCACGCGCCTGCTCAGCCAGATCATTCGCTTCTACGGCGACTCGATGCAAGGTTTCATGGGGCCCTACCTCGAAAACAGCCTGGAAATCTTTCTGCAGCAGCAGCACAAGTTCCGCAGCCAGCTGGACAACCTGCTGGGTCAATCGCCGTGGTCGATGCTCAACGATCTCAACGAGCGCAACATGGACATGTGGAAGACGCTGCAGCGCGGATTCATGGATGCCGCCAGTGCCCAGCCGTCCGACAAGGGCGATCAGAAACCGGCTGCGGGCAAACGCAAGAAGTCATCCTGAGCTCGACCCGGCATTTTTATTGCAGCGCAGCAACCCTTGCCGCGTGGCCAATCACCAAGGAAAACCTGCATGACAACACGCATCGCCATCGTCACCGGTGGCATCGGCGGACTGGGCAGCGCCATGTGTCGCCGCCTGGCGGAAAGCGGATGCCGCGTCATCGCTGCCGACCTCGCCAGCCGCAATGACCGTATCGAGGCCTTTGCAACGGAGATGCAGTCCTTCGAAGGACGCGTCATCTTTGCGCCGGTCGATGTTTCGGATTTCGACAGTTGCCGCCAGCTGGTATCCAGTACGCAAGAGACGCACGGCAGCCTTGATATCCTGATCAACGCCGCCGGCATTACCCGTGATGCCAGCCTGCGCAAGATGGAACAGGCACAGTGGCACGACCTGATGCGGGTCAACATGGACAGCCTGTTCAACATGTGCCGACCCGCCATCGAAGGCATGGCCACGCGCGGCTTTGGTCGCATCATCAACATCAGCTCGGTGAACGGCCAGACCGGCCAGTTCGGCCAGACCAACTATTCGGCGTCAAAGGCCGGCGTACACGGCTTCACCATGGCCCTGGCACGCGAGGCAGCGCGCAAGGGCATCACCGTCAACACGGTGTCCCCCGGCTACTGCGACACCGCGATGGTTCAGGCCGTACCGGAAAGGGTTCGCCAGCAGATCATTTCCCAGGTCCCAGTGGGCCGTCTTGGCGATCCAGCCGACATCGCCCGCGCCGTAGCCTTTCTTGCCGCCGACGACGCCGGCTACATCACCGGTGCCAACCTGCCGGTGAATGGCGGCTACTTCATGAGCTTCTGAGCCGTGAGCTGCAAGCGGTGAATGGTTAGCGGTTAGCGGTGGAAGCTCGCTGTTTTTCGTGAACACTGCAAGCGAACCGCCGCCTGCTGCGCCTGCTTTTTCTGCCTTCGCACCTCGCGCCATCCACCCGCTTCACGGCCACCTCCTGCAGGAAGTGCTTGCAAGTTTCCATGTACCAGTTGTACCATTCGTACTCAGGGTACATCTGGAGCAAGTATTTCCGTGGAAATTGTCATCGACATCGAGGATAAAGAGCCGCTGTTCGCGCAACTGATCGCGCAGGTCAAGGCGGCCGTACAGAGCGGTAGTGTCCGTGCCGGCGACGCGCTGCCATCGATCCGGCAACTGGCAAACGATCTTGATTTGAACAGCAAGACGGTGGCCAAGGCCTACCGCCTGCTGGAGCGCGATTCGATCATCCAGACCCGCGGCTACCGCGGCACTTTCGTGCACCCCGACGCCAAGGCCAACAGCCAGGTGGATCTGCACGGCTGGCTGGCAACAACGCTGGACGACACCGTCGCCACACTCAGGGAGGCCGGTCTGACCGACTCCGAGATCAGAATTGCGTTCAACCACACCATGAACGCCCGCAACCATGGAGCCACTCAATCATGAACCACTGGGCCAACCTGCTGTTCCTCGCCGTTTTTCTGAGCCAGATTTTCGTCAGTTCCTGGTTCTTCCCGCGGCTCATCCTGCAGCGTCTCGAAAAGCTGCGCACCGACTACCCGCCGCAGGACTATCCCAAGCTCTATCCCGGCTCGATGGAAGCCTACGCGGCCTGCCAGCGTCTGTTCCGCTGGAGCAGTCTCGTGCTATTCGCACTGGGCTTCGTGTTCCTGTACTGCGCGCTGGTTCTGGATGGCGGTTCGTCGAGCGCCGACGGACACATTTCGGAGGTATGGCCAGCTGTCTACGGGGTCCTGCAGTTCATCCCGCTGGCGCTGCTGGAGCTGCTCGGATTCCGCCAGTTCCGCCTGATGCGGCAAACCAATCGAGACAGCAGGCGCAAGGCCGACCTCAGCCCGCGCCGCCTGTTTGATTTTGTATCGCCCGCCCTGCTGGCGCTGACCGTGGCGCTGATGCTCGCCGTGATTGGACTGGCCCTGTACATGCACGACTTTGTCGTGATCTGGCGCAGCGATGCCGTACAGCAGTCGCTGGTCATGCTGGCCACCAACATGGCCCTGCTGCTGGTGGGCTTGTGGCAGTTGTATGGGCGCAAGCTCGACCCGTATCAGGCAAGCAGCGATCGTCGTCGGCAGATACACGCACAACTGACATCGCTGCTGCTGATCAGCTGTGCCCTGAGCCTGTTCCTGCTCTGGCAGTCCGCAGGTGATGCATTCGCTCTGCACGCGCTGGATGCCGTGGCGATGAGCCTGTACTTCCAGATCATCGTGGCCCTCTCCCTGGGACTGGTGATGCGCAGCCAGCGCATTGAGGACATCGACTTCGAGGTGTACGCCGCCAGCCCCTCACCAGAGAAAAACCATGGATAGGAAAAGCAAAGGGGCCGAGCCCAAATATCTTGTCATCGGCGTCTCGATGGGAGTTGCCATGGGCGCAGCAGTCGGATCGATTACCGGCGAAATGGCGATGTCGGTCAGCCTGGGCTGCAGTTTCGGCCTGCTGGCCAGCATCCTGATCCCGACATTCCTCGATGGTCTTCGCCGCTGATGCCGATGATTCAGGAAGGGCCTGAGCCTGTCTCTGCCCACCTGGTTTGCCCGGACAAAGCGCAACGAAACAAGGCCTGACGCGCTACCCGAATTCCGGTCAGGCCCCACCCTCTGAGCGCGCACCGTGCGCCCTGCAACCAAACCACTGCCATAGATCTTCCCAACCCCGAGGAGGAGGACCACCCATGTCTTCGACACACACTTTGCTGCGCCCGACCTGGGCTTGCATCACTGCGATCTGCACCCTGGCGTTGTTCTTCGCGTTGCCGGCCGGCGCTGCCCAATCGCCATCAGCGATGAAGCCTGCAGCATTCCCCGTCGCCAAAGCGGAGAGTGTCGGCATTCCGTCCGCAGCACTGAGCGCACTGAATAACCGCGTGCAAGTGCTTGTGGATGATCAGGAAATCGTCGGCGGTGAATTGCTGGTGATCAAGCGCGGGCACACCATTTTGCGCAAGGCTTATGGCTGGAAAGACCGCGATGCCGGCACCCGGATGCCGGTCGATGCGGTGTATTGCGTGCGCTCGATGACCAAGCCCCTGGTCGGTACGGCGATCCAGATGCTGATCGATGATGGCCGTCTGCACATGGACACCCCGATGCACACCATTCTGCCGGCTTTCGAGCGCGCGCAGATGCGTCACATCACGGTCGAGAACCTGCTTGAGCATACGGCCGGGTTTTCGCTCACCACCATGCGCAAGCCGCTGACCGCGTATGCCGATCTTGGTGACATCGCGGCTGAAGCAGCACAATCCGAGCTGTTGTTCGATCCCGGTCATGGCTTCCAATACAGCGACGCCAGTGCTGATGTCCTCGGAGCCATGGTGGAGGCGATCACGCACAAGCCGCTGCAGCAATTCATCCAGCAGCGCATCCTTGACCCGTTGTCGATGCGCGACACATACACCTTGCTTGGCGACAACGCCGCCGTGAAGCAGCGCATTCCGGCAGCCTACTCCGGCGGCACCGGAGCGTGGCAAAAACACTGGGACCCGAGCGACCCTCCGATTTTCCCGCTGTTCCTGGGTTCGCAGAGCTTGTATTCCACCACCACCGATTACGCAAAATTTCTCGCCCTGTGGATGCACGGCGGCACCCTGGGTGGCCGCGCCATGATGTCGCCAGAGACCATCACCCGGGCCTTGCAGCCGCGGCACCGGTTGACTGATCCAACCAACGGGCTGGCCAATTACTATGGGCAACTGTGGATGATCCGCGCGAAAACGGAAGAACACGGCGGCACGAAGCGCGTGATGTTTGGTCATGACGGCTCCGACGGCACACATGCCTGGGCCTGGCCCGAGCAGGATCTGATGGTGCTGTTCTTCACGCAGTCGCGTGGAACCCTGGCCGGTATCGGCATCGAGAAAAGCGTGGAAGACCTGCTCGTTGCTCAGCAGCCGCACCCCGTGGACAGCGCACCGGCGGCCACACCAGCCACCGATGTGCAGGCGCTGGCCGGGCTGTACTGGGATCAGGACGTCGCCAATGCCTACTACATCGTCACGCCGCGCGGCGACAACATCATGCTTGACCGTCCCGGCGCCATGCACCTGCTGTTCAAGCCGGACGAGGCCAGGCAGCGCTTTGTTGCCGAGGCCAGCCCCAGGGTCTGGATTGCCTTTGACAGGGACAGCGACGGTGCGGTCACCACCATGCGCACCTTTTTCGGCAAGCGCGTCGAGAAGGACCCGCGGCACGCGCCGGCTACCGGGCTGCCCACGCTTGCACAAGTCATTGCCATGGTCGGCAAGGCCCATCACATCAAGCGTCTGGCGCAACTCGGGGTGGTGCGGCTGAGCGGCACAATCAACTATGTGGACCGCAAGATGAAGGGTTCCATACGCACCACCTTTGATACGCGCCGCAATCGCTCCGACGTCAACATCGGTAGCTCGCGGCAGGCGGCGATGACCGATGGCGTCAGGGCCTGGTCAGTCAATACCGCGACGGGCGTGAACGAACTCGAGGGTCGACCGCGTCAACAGGTATTGCTGGATCGCTTGCCCGTGCTGCTGGGCGACTGGCGGCAGCATTTCCGTCAGTTGCAGGTACTCAAGCGGATCAAGGTCGGCGATCGCTCGATGATCCTGGTGCGGGCGGTGCCCAGGCTCGGTACAGGCATGAGCTTGTATATCGACGCCAACAGCGGGCAACTGCTGCGCACCGACAGCCTGGTGCAGATTCCCGGTATCGGCATCGTCGGTGTACGAACAATGATGGACGACTATCAGGATGTGGGCGGCATGCAGATTCCCTTCCACACCAGATCCCGATTTGCACACCCGCTTATCGGCCTGGTCGAGACGCGACTGCGCAAGGCTGAAACGCATGTGGCCATCAAGCCGGATACGTTTATACCTGCTTCGGCATCACCGGCTGGTGCCAGGAAGTAGCCGTACCCGATTTCTCAGTCGTGCGGATCGCACCGGCCCGACTTGCCAAGCCGCGGGCCGGTGTCGATAACCTCGAAATCGGTCACCCTGGGCGGGATGCCGGTGTTGACGAAGGTGTGTGACCCGATGCCGAGGTCATGCCATTTGGCGGTACTGAAGCGGTCATTGGCTGCGGTCAGTGCAATATTGCCGCCGTCCGCCAGGATGATGCCGTAGCGTTGCATGGTGCGCAGGATCACACGTGCCGCAGGCGTGTAGCCTTGCATGTCGAAATCGCTTTTCAGACGCAGACGCGCACCGTAGGGCACGCTGTCGGCCGGTCCTTTGGGACCACCGGCATGGCTCGCAGGACGCACATAGACATTGGCCGCGATGCGCGCATTGGGCAGGATGAAACGCAGGGCGTGCCCGAGATCGCCGCCGGGTTTTTTCAACGCGGCAGCGACCTCGTCGGCATCCAGCAGCAGAGGCGCAATGGGGAAGCCGGCAGCATCGGCGCTGGTGCAATGGTCGCCGCGCCCTTCGGGCGGATAGACCTTGTCCAGCTTCCACACCACGGCACAGGTCGATTCCACGCCCTTGCCGGTGACATCACTGCCGTAGGATTCGTACAGGCGATTGCCCTGCACCACCAGCAGGTGGCAATCGCCCTCCTCCGGATCGCATTGATATCCCGGCGAGTCCTCGATGGCCCCACCCCTGGGCAAGGGAAACAGGAACCCGGGTGCGGCGCACTCGCCGTCGTAGTAGCCGTTGATGCCTTTCACCAGCGGACGACTCGGGGCGCCCGCATCGGCGTGCAACACGGTCAGCGCAAAATCGATCTGCAGGCGATTGCCATGACCCCAGCCACCCAGCGAAGCGAGGGTGTCCAGCATGCGGGTCGAATGCGGATCCACGGGTGCTCCGCTTATGTTCTTCTGCCACACGGCCGCAGGCGGGAAATGCGGGAGACTGGCAAAGGCGGGAACGGGCAGGCCTGCAGCACATGCCGCAAGCACAACGCTTGTCACGATCGAGCAGACGCCTTTCATGTTGCACTCCTGTCCAGCCTGATCATCATACTACCGGCAAGGCGTCCAACCGTTGCTGCAGCACCTCGAGGCGCAAGTCCGCCTCGCCGCCCGGCGAGACCCGGGCATGAAGACTGCTCTCGGCATCACGCCCCTGCCCGGCTTCGTCCACGCTCGCGGCTGCGGCGCGGTAGGCCTCCCGAAACGGTATGCCTCTGGCCGCCTGTTCAGTGGCGACATCGGTGGCATGCATGGCCGGCTCGATGGCGCTGCGCATACGCTTTGCGTTCCATTGCAGGCCATCGAGAAGACCGGGCACCAGCGCCAGTGCAGCCAGGCCGTGGCTTACCCCATGGCATAGGGATGCCTTGCTGAACTGCAGGTCGCGCTGATAACCGCTGGGCAAGGAAAGAAGCTGCTCGATTTCGGTGCGTGCAGCTGCCACCGTGGCATAGCTGGCACGCAGCAGTTCGATCACATCCGGGTTGCGCTTGTTGGGCATGATCGAACTGCCAGTGGTGTACTGCTCCGGCAATTGCACGAATCCGTATTCGGCGGTCGTGAACAGCGACAGATCCCAGGCCATGCGGCGCAAGTCGAGCATGGCCGACGACAGCGCCTCGAGCGCAGCCATCTCGAACTTGCCGCGCGAGAGCTGCGCATAAATCGGGCTGAGCTGCATCCGCGCAAAACCCAATGCCCTGGTGGTGTACTCGCGATCCAGCGGCAGATTGACGCCGTACCCCGCGGCCGTACCCAGTGGATTGCTGTCGACCCAGGCCAGCGTGGCATGGGCGCGCTCGGCATTGTCGATGAATGCCTCGGCAAAGGCGGCAAACCACATGGCCGTTGATGACACAACGGCGCGCTGCAAATGGGTGTAGCCCGGCATGGGTATCGAGGGCCCGCGCGCCTTGTCCAGGCACACGCCGGCGATCTGGCGACATTGCCGGTTCAGGCCGCCGAGCTTTTCCTTCAGCCACAGGCGAGTGGCCACCAGTACCTGATCGTTGCGGCTGCGCCCTGCGTGCACCTTGCGACCGACATCCCCCAGACGCTCGGTCAGGCGCGCCTCGATGGCCGAGTGCCCGTCCTCGTATTGATCGTCGAGCACGAAATCGCCGGCACTGAAATCGTCAGCAAGCTGGTCCAGCTCGCGCGTCAATGCCGCGCATTCGTCTGCATTGAGCAGCTCGATGTTGGCCAGCCCCTCGACATGGGCCTTGCTGGCGCGGATATCGTGGACAAAGAACTCGCGATCCAGCAGCACGTCATTGCCAGCCAGGAATTGCATGATGCGCTGGTCGACAACGCTGCCGGACTTCTTCCACACTGGTTCGCTCATGCAACCACCTCCCCGTGTCCCCGGCTTGCGGCATCGGCATCCGGCAACACAATGCCATCCAGCTCTGCCATGCCGAGCACGCGATTGATATTCTGTACGGCCTGCGTCGCCGCACCCTTGAGCAGATTGTCCAGCGTGGCCACCAGTACCACGCGACGGCCGTCGGCCGACACGGCAAAGCCGCCAATCTCGGCATGCTGCCGGCCGGCAATGCGACTGACCCACGGGGCGTCCCCGGAAACGCGCACCAGCGGTTCATGGGCATAGGCCTCGCGGAACAGGGCCACGACCTCATCACGCGTCAGTGCCCGCGACAGATAGACGTTGCTGGTCACACTGAGGCCGCGAAAATGCGGTGCCACATGCGGCATGAACTCGACTGGCACGCTGAGCTGCCAGGACGCTTCCTTCTCGTGGATGTGCCCGGTGAGGGCGTAGGGCATCAGGTTGTCACGCAGCTTTTCCGGATCATTGCGGTCAGAAGGCGTGGTACCGGCACCCGAGTAGCCGGAGACACCAAAGCACACCGGCGGCGCGGCCAGCAGACCCTTGAGCGGTGCCAGCGACAGCTGCATGGCCGTGGCATAGCACCCCGGGTTGCTGACCCGCCGCTGGCCGCGCCATGCATCGCGGGTCAGTTCAGGCAGGCCGTAGTACCAGTCCCGGTCAAAGCGGTGGTCGGCGGACAGATCCACGATCACCGGGTCTGTCCCGCTGTCGTTGATGGCATCGACAAAACGGCCGGACTTGTCATTGGGCAGTGCCAGGATAACCACATCCGCGCCGCGCGCAGCCACTTGCCCGGCATCCAGTGCCTCATAGCACAAATCGCTGTCCACACCGGCGACCTGTGCGCCAACCGGCTTCCCCGCCAGTTCACGCGACACCACAAAATCAAGTTCCAGTGCAGGGTGCCCCGCAATCAGCCGCATCAGCTCGAGGCCGGTATGCCCGCGCGCACCCACCAGTCCCACACGGCGGCTCATGCCTCATGCCCCCGCGCAAGACGCGTACGCAGCAGTTGCTTCACGGCGGGCCATTCGCTGGCAAGAATGGAGAACACCACCGTGTCCCGGAGGCTGCCATCAGGCAGGATGCGATGATTGCGCAACACGCCATCCTGTTTTGCGCCCAGACGCGCGATCGCCGCACGCGAACGCTGGTTGAGCCAGTGCGTGCGAAATTCCACGGCGATGCAGTCCAGTGTTTCAAATGCATGTTGCAGCAACAGCAGCTTGCATTCGCTGTTGACCGCAGTGCGCTGGGCGCTGGCTGCATACCAGGTGTAGCCAATCTCCAGGCGGCGGTTGGCGGCATCGATGTTGCAGTAGCGTGTGCTGCCCACAACCCGTCCGTCCGCGGCCCTGCGCACCACAAACGGCACGGCAAGCCCGTCGTCCTGCATCGCCAGTGCCTGCTGCACGTAGTCCACTGTGTCATCGGGCCCGGGTACGCCCGTGTACCACAGTTCCCACAAGCAGCCATCGGCCGCGGCATCGGCAAGCCCTGGCACATGCCGGGTTGTCAGGGGCTCCAGCAGCACCCGCTCGCCTTCCAGCACCAGCGCTTCGGCAAATGAAGTCATGTCCTTACCTCGAAAAGGCTCGGTGCCCGAGCCAGACAGTGTTTGACGCAGGCATCCACATCATCCAGAGAGCGGAGGCCGCACCAGTAGATTCGCCATTCGCCGGACTTGAGGAAACCATCGCACTCGGCATCGTACAGGGCATTGGCCGGATTGCCGTGCCGTGAACGCCAGAACAGGCTGTCGTGATCAACGCGCATTCTTTGCCAGAGCGCACGGCCCAGACCTTCGCCCTGGGCCTCGTCCAGCACGGCAAACTTGTCCAGATAGGTGCCGCAGGCCTCTGCCGTGAGCACCATCGCCGCACGGTAGTGCTCGCTGACATAGACATGGCATGGCTTGATCCGCTCAAAATAATCGTCGCCCAGATGGCGCCCGAAACCCGACTCGATCAGGCTGCGCAGGCGCGCGGTATCCACACCTTCCCAACTGTGCAAACAGCGTATCAGTTCGCCCCGCCGCACCAGGGTGCCGGAGCCGCGATGGGTGAACAGTTCCCTGGCCAGCTGCGACGGTCGGGTGATCGACACCGATGAGGTGAGGGGAAGCTCATCCAGAAGCGCCTTGATCTGCTCCAGTTTCAGGCGCATGCCCGAATGCAGCCAGGCTTGCGCCATCAGCTCATCGTATTCACTGGCCAGATTGATCGAGTCGATGACCTGGCCATCACCATCGAGCAGGCCGCCGGTACCGGTGAGAAACACCATCTTGTAAGGCTTGAGCGCATGCACCAGCTCGGCCACGGCGAAGTCGGCGTTGATATTGAGTATCTGTCCTTGCGCGGTCTCACCGAGCGGCGCAATCACCGGGATCGACCCGGCCTCGAGGCTGGCCTCGATCGGCGCCAGATCGACCCGCTCAACCTCGCCGACCAGGCCCAGGCGCTCGCGATCCACAAAGCGCGCCTCGAACACTCCGGACACGACTGAGGTGGCGCGTGCACCGGCTTCATGCAGCGACGCCACAAGGCTCAGGTTTTGCGCCTGGAATACGCGCCGCGCCACCTTCAGCACCTCCGGTGGCGTCACCCGCAGCCCACCGCGGGTCTGCTTGTCGATGCCTGCAGCAGCAAGCTCGGCATCCAGCTGCGGGCCGGCGCCATGCAGCACAATGGGTGTCAGGCCCACCTCCTGCAGAAAGGCCAGTGACGACGCCAGTGCCTTGAGGTCATCACGCAGCACCGCACCGCCCACTTTGACCACGGCAAAGCGTTTTGCATCAAGCTGCGCAAACCGTTTCAGATACTGGCGAATCTCGCTGGCACTGCCCATGCCGGACAGCAGCCGCACGATGGTCTGTCGGGTATTTCCGGAGTGCGCCACATTGCCCGGCCGGCTATGCATGTCCATGCTCGACTATCCGATAGAGGTGATCGGCATACGATGCCAACTGGGGCAGTGCCACCCATTCGTCAGCCGTGTGTGCCTGTGCGATATCGCCTGGACCAAACACGAAACTGGTGTATCCGGCGGCTGAAAACAGCGAGGACTCGGTCCAGAAGTCCACCGCGGCACCGACTGGCAATTGCAGTTTCCCGGCCAGTGCCTGCGCCGCCTGATGTCGCGATTCCGCCTTGTCGTCCGAACCCGAGGGCAGCGCCGGGCCGCGAAAGGTTTCCTCGAAGTGCGCCGGTTCCGGCTGTGCCAGTTCGCGGAAGGTCTCGAGCAAGCGGTCGGGATCCATCGACGGCAACGGTCGGAAACCGAAACGCAATTCGGCTTCGGGCGCAATCACGTTGGCCTTGATGCCACCGACGATGCGGCCCAGGTTGAAGCGCAGGCCGGCAAGGCCACCAAAGGCGTCGTCGGCCCGGGTATCGACAAAATCCAGCGCTGCGGCGCCCCAGCGCACAGCCTGATGCAGGGCACTGTCCGCCCGGCTCTGCTTTGCCGAGGCATGCGCCGCGCGACCCTGGAATTTCATCAGCACCGAGTTGATGCCGCGATGCGCGAGCACGGCTTCACCACGGGTCGGCTCGGCCACGATGACTGCGTCGAATTGCGGGGCCCGGGACTCGGGACTCGTGACTCCGGTGGCGGTGAATTTGCGCAGGAAAGCGGGCACGCAGCGGGAATCGTTGGCTTCCTCGTCGCTGCTGAACAGGAACGCGCAGTCGCCATCGCTGGCGCCTGCGACAGCAAGCATCGCGGCCGCCGCTCCTTTTATGTCGCAAGCACCCAGGCCGATGGCGCGATCCGCACCAATCCGCAGATCGAACGGGCTGGCACTCCAGTGCGGCGAGTCGGGCACCGTATCCACGTGCACGTTGAACAGCAGCTTCGGGCGACCGCGCAGCGCCAGCAGACTGACCGCGCCGGCACCATGGTCGATCAGGTCCAGTTCGAAGCCCGAGAGCTGCTGGCACAGGTATTCGAAAATGCCACCGCGGTCGATCCGGCGTGGCGGGTTGCGCGTATCGAAGGCGACCAGGTGCTCAAGATGCCTGAGCGTTGCTGCCAGCAATCCCGAGTCCCGAGTCCCGAATCCCGAGTCCCGCATCATGACCGATTCACCCTCGCCCACAGCGTCGGGCTCATGCCGAACAGCTTGATGAAACCTTCGGCCTCGCTGACGCCCCAGTCGGCCGACTGCGCATAGGTGGCCTGGTCACTGGCCAGCAGATGTGGCGACTGCACCGCCACGGCCTGCACCTGGGCGCCTTCCGAGCGCAGGGTCACGCGGCCGTTGACGCAACGCTGGCTGCTGGCCAGGAATGCTTCCAGGTCGCGCTTCAGGGGATCGTGAAAAAAGCCCTCGTACACCAGTTCGACCCATTTGCGCGCGACATCCGGCTTGAACCGGTTTTGCGCCTTGGAAAGGACGGCCTCCTCCAGGGCGCGGTGCGCCACTAGCAGACTGACAAGGCCGGGTGCCTCGTACACGATACGCCCTTTCAGGCCGATGGTTGTGTCGCCGGTATACATGCCCCGGCCGACACCGTAGGCCGCAAACAAGCTGTTCAGGCGCGCCAGGATCGCGTGCCCTTCCCGCGTTTGCCCGTCCAGCGCCACGGCCTCGCCCTGGCGGAAGTCGATGCACACCTCAAGCGGCTCGGCCGGCCATTCGCTGCGCGGTGCGCACCAGCCGCGCGCGCCCTCTTCCGGCGCCTTCCACTCATCGACCTCACTGCCGGAGAGCGTGACGCCCAGCAGGTTTTCATTGATGGTGTAGCGCTTCTGGCTGCTGCGGATGTCGAATCCACGCTCTTCGAGATAGGCCTGCTCCCAGGCCCTGGTCTGGGTGTGTTCCTTCTGGATCTCGCGCACCGGTGCCAGGATCTCGAAATCACCCAGCGCATTGACGGTCAGGTCGAAACGCACCTGGTCGTTGCCCATGCCGGTACAGCCGTGCGCAACAAGGCGGGTACCCAGGGCCCTGGCACGGGCAATGACCGCCTCGACGATCAGGTACCTGTCCGATACCAGCAAGGGATACTGGCCCTGGTAGGCCTCGCCGGCCCACACGAACGGCTTGACGAAGTGCTGCCACAAGGCCGGGCCACCATCCACGGTCACATGACTGGCCACGCCCAGCTCCCTGGCGCGCTGTTCGATGAAGGCACGCTCGTCCTGGTCGACCCCGCCGGTATCGGCAAACACGGTATGTACGGCAAAACCGCGCTCTTTCAGGTAGGGCACGCAGAAACTGGTGTCGAGACCACCGGAAAAGGCCAGCACGACGGGAGTGTTGCCGTCGGAACTCGGGACTCGGGACTCGGGACTCGTGGAAGCCGCTGTATTCGCCATGAGAAAACTCCAGAAGAATCTGTAACTTGCAGATTGATGTTGAGAAGAAATGCAACAAGGAACTCAATCGAGTCCCGAGTCCCGAGTCCCGAGTCCTGCAAGCTTGGCCATCACCGCCTTCTGCACGTGCAGGCGGTTTTCGGCCTCCTCGATGGCGATGCAGGCGGGCGAGTCCATGACCGCGTCGGTCGCCTTCACGTTGCGCCGGAGCGGCAGGCAATGGCTGAACACGGCGTTGTCCGTCAGTGCCATCTTGGTCTCGTCGACGATGAAATGGCGGTTCGCATCGCGGATCGCCTTTTCTTCCTGCCAGCGACCGAAGTACGGGATCGCACCCCAGCTCTTGGCGTACACGACCTGGGCGTCGGCATAGGCTTCGTTGATGTCGTGGCTCATGCAAAAACTGCCACCGGTTTCCTCGGCATTGTTCCGTGCGATGTCCATGTAGCGCCGATCCAGCGCATACTCCGGGGTCGGACACAGCAAGGTCACGTCCATGCCAAAGCGCGTGGCGATGGCAAGCGCCGAGTTGGCCACGGCCGTATTCAGGGGCCTGGGGTGATAGGTCCAGGTCAGGACGAACTTCTTGCCGGACAGGACCTGCTCGGGACGTGATTCGGGCTCGATACGGCCGAAATGCTCCTGCAATGCCATGATGTGCGCCAGTTCCTGGCAAGGGTGGGTGATGGTTTCCATGTTGATCACCGGCACCGTGGCGTATCGGGCAAACGCCTTGAGCACGGTGTCCTGACGGTCCACCTGCCAGTCCTGGAACCCGGGAAACGCGCGCACGCCGATCATGTCCACATAGCGGCTGAGCACCCGCGCCACTTCGGCAACATGTTCCTCGGCGTCGCCTTCCATGACCGCGCCGACCTCGAATTCGATGGGCCAGGCATCCTTGCCGGGAGCCAGCACGACAGCCTTGCCGCCAAGCTGATGGGCGCCCAGCTCGAAGCTGGTACGGGTGCGCATCGACGGATTGAAAAACAGCAGCGCAATCGCCTTGCCGTCCAGCTGGCGGCCTTGCGGACTGCGCTTGAACTCGGCGCCATGCGCCAGCAGCGCATCCAGTTCGCTGCGGCTCCAGTCCTGGGTATTGAGAAAGTGACGGATATTCATTGCAGGTCCATGAATCGGAAAATGCGGCGGAAAAAACGGGGAAACAAAAAAACCCGGCGCGGAGGCCGGGTTTCGTCGAGAATCATGATGCACGCGCGACTGCCTACCCGGCCGGGATCAAGTACTCCGGTCGGCGCGCACGCGAGGTCATGCCGGCGGCCAGTCGGGCCGTCGTGCAAGGCATTTCGATGCGGGCAAGGTAGTCATGCATGGGCGCATCAAAGCATGAAACGCCCGGGTCTGCAACAGCGGCACGCATTCCCCGGCCTCAATCTGCCGGCGTGACGCTGACGCGAACACGCAGACGCTCACCGGGATCGTAGGCCAGGCGTGAGACATACACGTCGCCGTGATAACGGTATTCCACGTCATAGCTGCTGATACGCTGCTCCTGGGTCACTTCGGGAACATCCTCGCAGCGGGTGCGGGTGTAGCCTGTCTCACCATCATTGCGGGTTGCCGCGCCATGACCGATGGCGCCGCCCGCGACGGCACCGGCCACCGTGGCCGCCTTGCGACCGTCACCCTTGCCGATGGTATTGCCCAGAACGCCGCCGACCACCGCTCCCAGCACGGCACCGGCCGTGCCGTTGCCGCGCTGACGCTCAACCACTTGCACATCATGGCATTCCCGCCGCGGACGAGTCACCGATACGGTCTCGTAGATCGGATCGACACGCAGAACATCCGCCCAGGCAAAGTGTGCGCCGGCGGGGCTGTCTTCAGGCATCGCTCGCGATACACCGGAGCCGGGTGCCACCGACGGCCCGCTGTCTCGCGCCTGGGCGAACGCGGGTGCAGAGAGAAGGCAAAGCAGACACGCTGCCAGAATCGCTTTAGTCATCATCTTGATCAAATTTTTCTGGAATACTGTTGAAGGACGCCTCGCGGCGTTTCGTTGTGCTTATTGGATCAGATCGAGGCTGAATCCACGGTAAGGAAACCCGGGATGGCATGCTGTGGCAGGTCGCTGGCCATGGCTGAACCTGAATGATCCGCTCGCTCACGGCTGCCACGGCTTCGGCACTTCGGTGGCGCATGCAGGCAAGCGCTCGCGATCACACGCCAGCACACGGCAGAAGTCCCGCCTGCCACGTGATGCAGTGACGGATGCAGGTTAAGATGCAGCTCGTTTATTCACGCTTCCCGTCCCATGCCCATACGCCTGTACAACACCCGAACGCGCCACACCGAGATCTTCCAGCCGCTGGACCCGCAGCGGGTGACTTTCTATCTGTGCGGACCCACGGTCTACAACTACGTGCACATCGGCAACGCGCGCGGGCCGGTGGTATTCGACGTGCTTGTGCGGCTTCTGCGTCGCCATTTCCCGCGCGTGACCATGGCGCGCAATATCACCGACGTCGACGACAAGATCAATGCCGCTGCCGCAGACCAGGGCGTGGCCATCGGCAAGATTACCGGCAAATACGCGGATATCTACCGCCAGGACATGGCCCGCCTGGGCGTGCAGCCCCCGGATATCGAGCCCCTCGCCACCGAACACATGGGCGACATCATTGCGATGATCACCACGCTGATCGAACGCGGCCATGCCTATGCCGCCGCAGACCATGTGCTGTTCGATGTCGGCAGCTACCCCGATTACGGCAGGCTGTCCGGTCGCAGCCTGGACGAAATGGAAGCCGGCGCACGCATCGATGTGGCCCCGTACAAGAGGAATCCGGCTGATTTTGTCCTGTGGAAACCATCAAGCGGGGATCTGCCCGGCTGGGAAAGTCCCTGGGGCCGCGGCCGGCCCGGCTGGCACATCGAATGCTCGGCCATGAGCGCAGCCCACCTGGGCGTGACCATCGACATTCATGCAGGCGGCAATGACCTGCTGTTTCCACACCACGAGAACGAGGTGGCGCAATCGACCTGCGCCCACGGCGGCGCGCTGTTTGCCCGCTTCTGGCTGCACAATGGCATGCTCAGTTTCGGCGGCCGCAAGATGTCCAAGTCGCTGGGCAATGTTCTGGAACTGCACAGCCTGCTTGACCAGCACCCACCCGAAGCACTGCGACTTCTGCTGCTGCGCGCCCACTACCGGCAACCCCTGGACTGGTCGGAAACGGCGATTGAACAGGCTGTGGCAACGCTGGACGGCTGGTACCGGGTATTGCGTGATCTTGCCGAGGTGAAGGTCGACAGCGGTTCCCTGCCCGTTCCCGAGGGGATCGAGTCGGCGCTCAGCGATGACCTCAATACGCCGCAAGCGCTGTCACACCTGGCCGAACTGGCCGACCTTGCACGCAAGTCGAGCACGGCAGCAGACAAGACCGCGCTGGTGGCAGCCGGTGCCGCCCTGGGGCTTTTGCAGCAGGATCCGGAGTCCTGGTTTCAACGCAGCGACAGCGATGACGTCGATGGCGAACAGATCGAGCGACTGATTGCCGAGCGCAAAAGTGCCCGTGAACAACGCGACTTCGCCCGCGCCGACAGCATTCGCGACCAGCTTGCCGAGATGGGCGTGGAGATCGAGGACGGACCGGACGGCACGCGCTGGCAGCGGGCCCGAAACTACTGAAAGCGGGCCGACGACATGCGCGACGCCACGGCGTCAGGCCCGATTCGATGACAACCATGCCTTGGGTGTACGATTCCGATAGCGGGGCAGGCATCGGGACAGACCATGGCAAAACAGCAGCCAGCAAGCGAACAATCCGAGCAGCCGGCTGCGCATGCACATGCCAGGCCTGGCAACGTGGAAACCGCACGCAGTATCCATCGCCATCGCTGGCCGGTCCGATTGATGCACTGGATCAATCTGCTGTGCATGACCATCCTGCTCATGAGCGGCCTGCAGATTTTCAATGCGCACCCGGCCCTGTACTGGGGACACGACTCGAATTTCGACCACCCCTGGCTGAGCATCGGTGCCGAACGCGGAGGCGACGGCACACTGCATGGCGTGACCCGTATCGGCAGCGCAAGCATCCCGACCACCGGCGTCCTTGGTGTTTCGGGAGGTAGCGACGGCCGCGCTCCCAGTCAGCGGGCATTCCCCACCTGGGCCACCATACCCGGCCCGCAATGGTTGTCGATGGGGCGCCAATGGCACTTCTTCTTTGCCTGGCTGCTGGTCATCAATGGCGTGTTCTATGTCCTCTATTCGCTCATGGCGCGCCACCTGGACAAGGACCTGCTGCCACATCGCCGGCAGTTGCGCACGCTCGGTCACACTTTCTGGCAGCACCTGCGACTGCGATTTCCAAAAGGCGAGGAAGCACGCGAGTACAACGTGCTGCAAAAGCTGACCTACCTGGCGGTGATCTTCCTGCTCGGCCCCCTGATCGTGCTTACCGGGCTGACCATGTCGCCGTGGGTGGACAGTGCGCTGCCACAGCTATTGTGGCTTTTCGGTGGCCGCCAGAGCGCGCGGGCCATACATTTTCTGTGCGCCTTCTCCTTTCTGGCTTTTGTGCTGGTACACGTGGCCATGGTGGTCCTGTCCGGTACCTGGAACAACCTGCGCTCAATGATCACGGGGCGCTACGTGCTTGAAACGCCACCGGCTGCTGACGAGGAACGTGACGATGACTGACCGCCGAAGCTTTTTGCGCACGGCGCTGGCCGGGCTTGGCGGCAGCGTGCTCGCGGGCTGCGACCGCCTGTCACAAAGCCAGTGGTGGCCTTCGGTCCTGGGTAGCGCCGAGACCGTCAACCGCCATGTGCAGCGCGCACTGGCGCGCCACGGCATGGCACGCGAGTACTCCCCCGAAGACATCGCCCCGCATTTCAAGGGCAATGGCAGCATCCATCCGGGAACGCAAGCCTACCGCGAGCTGGCGGCCAATCAGTTCAGGGATTGGCAGCTCGAGGTCGGCGGTGCCGTGCGCACGCCCTTGCGGCTCTCGCTGCAGCAATTGCGCGCCCTGCCCTCGCGAACACAGATCACGCGCCACGACTGCGTCGAAGGCTGGAGCTGTATCGGTCAGTGGACGGGCGTGCCGCTCAGCCACATCCTGACCATGGCCGGGCCCACACAACGCGCACGTTACGTCGTGTTCCACTGCGCCGATGAGCTGGGCGGGCCGGGCCAGCCGTATTACGAGAGCATCGACCTGCTCGACGCCTGGCACCCGCAGACGATTCTGGCCTATGCGCTGAATGGCCAACCCCTGCCGGTCGCCAATGGCGCACCGCTGCGGCTGCGCGTTGAACGCCAGCTTGGATACAAGATGGCCAAGTACCTGATGCGCATCGAGATGGTCGAGGATTTCTCCCACATTCACGGCGGCGCAGGCGGCTTCTGGGAGGACCGCGGCTACAACTGGTATGCCGGCATCTGAAGGCCTGGTCGGTCCTGTGCACCGCATCCGGAACACCCATACCAAAGCCGCACAGGCAGGTCGGCAAGGTCGTGAGTGATGCGCCAGATGCCCGAAATCCAAAAAATGCCTAGTACCATCT
The DNA here is from genome assembly GCA_963800395.1 of uncultured Gammaproteobacteria bacterium. GTDB lineage: Bacteria > Pseudomonadota > Gammaproteobacteria > Xanthomonadales > Rhodanobacteraceae > DASSBG01. Next base: position 31,716 of record CAWDBD010000001.1, on the reverse strand, counting down.
TGTTCTGACTGGAAATGTGATCCATATCACATTTATTGACATTGGCCGCCAACAGTGCTTCAGTACCTTGTGCTTCGTGCCCGAGCCGAACCATCCCGGTTCCGGCCGGCACGCGTCGCACGGGGAGCTCCAAGATGAAAAATGCACTTTGCAGAACCCTGACTCTGACCCTCGCCTGCTCGATCGCATTCGTTGCTGCAGCGCAAGCCGCTGATTCGGAAAAGGCACCCGAGAAGGCGATGATGGTCTATGACGTCACCGTGCAACCCAGCCACGTCAGCGCCTTCGAAAAGGGCATCAAGGGCTGGATTGCCTGTCAGCACGAGCATGGTCGCAAGCAAGGCTTTTCGGCGTGGGAAGCAGAGACCGGCAAATCGGAATACACGTTCACCTCGCCATCAGGCACCTGGGCCAGCTTCGACGAAAAGGATGAGGGTGCCAAGGCCTGCAGCCAGAACTTCATGGACAATGTGATGCCGCACGTCGACAGCATGCTGTCATCGGTCTATGAGGACATGCCGGAACTGAGCAAGCCGCCGGCTGACGACAGCAGCGACACGCCCAAGTACGTCGTGGTCACCGGCTATCGCATCAAGCCCGGCAAATTCAGCGACTTCAAGGATGCCACTGCCAAGATGACCAAGGCCGCGGTGCAGAGCAAGTGGTCACCCACCTGGTGGACATCCAGCCTGGCCTTTGGCGATCGCGAGGCAGCGGACGTCATCATGGTTGGACCGGAGAACAGCTGGGCCAGCATCGGCGCACCGACCGACCCGAAGACCATGGACATGATGAAGGGCGTCTACGGCGAAGACGAGACCAAGGCCCTGTACAAGAAATTCATGGGTTCGGCCAAGTTCCTGTCCCGCAATGTGTACCGCTACAACAAGGACCTCAGCTACATCCCGGCAAATTGACCGCCAGTAGCGCAAAAGCATCGACACCAGCCAAACCCGTCGCAGCGCTGTTGCGACGGGTTTTTTGTGCCCGCACTCGCATGCCGAACGCCATCGCGCGATAATGGCGGGATGAATGAAGCACTGCCCGAAACGGCCGCCAGCGCGCAACAGGAAATCATCGAGGAATTCGCCTTTTTCAGTGACTGGAGCGAGCGCTACCAGTATCTGATTGACCTGGGGCGCAAGCTGCCCGCGTTTCCCTGACGATCTGAAGCGTGAGGAATACAAGGTACACGGCTGCCAGTCGCAGGTGTGGCTGGTGCCCGAGGGCGATGCCGGCTGCATGCGCTTTCGCGCCATCAGTGACTCGGCCATCGTCTCGGGCCTGATCGCGCTGGTGCTACGGGTCTACTCCGGCCGTCCGGCCGAGGAAATCGTCGCCACAAGCCCGGACTTCATCGATTCGATCGGTCTTGCCCGACATCTTTCGCCGACCCGCTCCAACGGTCTGGCGGCGATGCTCAAGACCATCCGGAATCACGCTGCTGCGGCCATCGCCTGAGATCATTGCGCCGTTTCGGCCAGCGCAGAGCACAGTCAGTCCTCGTCATCCGGCCACACCGGTGCTGGCGGTCGGGCGCGATCACGTGACGCGCCGGGTACGGCGGCAAGCACGGCCAGCGCATCACGGGTTTCGGTGATATCGTGCACCCGCACAATGGACGCACCGCGCTGGGCTGCAATAAGCGCCGCACTGGCTGACGCGGTCTGCCGGTGATCGACATCGCGGCCGGTGAGGGTGCCCAGGAACGACTTGCGCGAGAGGCCGACCAGGATGCCGGCGCCGAGATCGGCAAAACGATCAAGATCGGCCAGCAGACGCATATTGTGCTGCAAAGTCTTGCCGAAGCCGAAACCGGGATCGACCAGTACCTTGCCGCCATCGATGCCCGCCAGTTGGCAGGCCAGCAGACGATCAGCCAGAAAGCGGTGCACCTCGCCCACGACATCCGCGTAATCTGGCTCGTCCTGCATGGTTTCAGGGGAGCCCTGCATGTGCATCAGGCATACCGGCACACCCAGCGCCACGGCGGCGTCCAGCGCCCCTTCACGCCGCAGTGCGCGCACGTCATTGATCAGGCCGGCGCCTGCGGCAACGGCGGCACGCATGACTTCCGGGGTCGACGAATCGATCGAAATCGGAACAGATGTGCACGCCGCCAGGGCCTCGATGACCGGCAACACCCGATCCATTTCCTGTGCCGAAGTGACCGGCGCGGCGCCAGGGCGGGTTGATTCGCCGCCAATATCGAGCATGTCCGCACCCTGCGCCACCATCTGCAGGCCATGTGCGACAGCCGCGTCGGTATCGGCATGCCGCCCGCCATCCGAAAACGAATCAGGGGTCACGTTGACGATGCCGCAAATACGGGTGCGGTCCAGCGCCAGGGGCCGACCATTGCAGTCCAGAACCTTGGAGCTGACTGACATCATGGGCTCTCCTGCCCCGGTCGCGAGCCGCCGAAGGCGCAGCCCGGCGAAGGTTTTTCTGCAAGGGCGAGCCGGCAAGCCTGCCCGGCTCGCCGGCTCGCCAGGGCAACAGTCAGTGCTGTTCCACCGGCTTGTGCACGGGTGAGTGGTCATCGGTGCGCGGTTTGCCGCTGGCCTTGCCGCCATCGTTGTCACCCGAATCACCCGGGCTCCAGTCCTTGGGCGGACCCGGCGTGCGTCCTTCCATGATCGCGGCAATCTGTTCCTTGTCGATGGTCTCGTACTGCAGCAGTGCCTCGGCCATCGTGTGCAGGACGTCCATCTTTTCCTTGAGGATCTTGCGCGCGGCACCGTAACCCTGGTCAATGACAGCACGCACGGCCTCGTCGATGCGTCGCGCGGTTTCCTCGGACACCTGCTTGTGCTGGGTTACCGAACGGCCCACGAAGACCTCTTCCTCCTCCTCGGAATAGGTCATCGGACCCAGTTCGTCGTTGAGGCCATACTTGGTCACCATGTCGCGGGCAATCTGGGTCGCACGCTGGATATCGTTGGATGCCCCGGTAGTGACCTTGTCACTGCCGAAAATCAGTTCCTCGGCCACACGTCCGCCATACAGGCTGGCAAGCGAGCTTTCCAGCGCCTGCTTGCTGTAGCTGTAGCGATCCTGCTCGGGCAGGAACATGGTCACGCCCAGGGCGCGACCACGCGGGATGATGGTGACCTTGTGCACCGGATCATGCTCGGGAACCGACAGGCCAACAATGGCATGGCCGGACTCATGGTAGGCGGTCAACTTCTTCTCGTCGTCGCTCATGATCATCGAGCGTCGCTCCGAACCCATCAGGATCTTGTCCTTGGCGCGCTCGAACTGCGCCATGTTCACCTCGCGCGAGTTGTCGCGGGCGGCAAACAGCGCCGCCTCATTGACCAGGTTGGCCAGATCCGCGCCCGAGAAACCGGGTGTGCCGCGCGCAATCACCTGCGCATCCACATCGTCGGCAATGGGTACCTTGCGCATGTGCACCTTGAGAATCTGCTCGCGACCGCGCAGGTCCGGCAAGGGCACAACGACCTGGCGATCAAAGCGCCCCGGGCGCAGCAGCGCCGGATCCAGCACGTCCGGGCGGTTGGTGGCGGCGATGACGATCACGCCTTCGCTGCCTTCGAAACCGTCCATCTCCACCAGCAGCTGGTTGAGCGTCTGTTCGCGCTCGTCGTGACCGCCGCCCATGCCTGCGCCACGATGGCGACCAACGGCATCGATCTCGTCAATGAAGATGATGCACGGCGCGTGCTTCTTGGCCTGTTCGAACATGTCACGCACGCGCGCCGCGCCCACGCCCACGAACATTTCCACGAAGTCCGAGCCGGAAATCGAGAAGAACGGCACCTTGGCCTCTCCGGCAATCGCCTTGGCCAGCAAGGTCTTGCCGGTACCGGGGGAACCGATCATCAGCACGCCGCGCGGGATCTTGCCGCCCAGCTTGGTGAAACGGCCCGGGTCGCGCAGAAACTCGACCAGCTCGCTGACCTCGTCCTTGGCCTCTTCACAACCGGCCACATCCGAGAATGTCACCTTGACCTGATCCTCACCCTGCATCAATTTGGCCTTGGAACGACCGAAGGACATCGCCCCCCGGCCACCACCGCCGGACTGCATCTGACGCATGAACCAGATCAGCAGACCAATGAAGATGATGAACGGGATCCAGTCCAGGATCACGCGCAACAGCGAAAAGCCATTGTCGGAAGGCTTCTGGTTCACCTCCACGTCGTGACTCAACAGGTTCTTGACCAGGCTGTCATCGGAATACGGTGCCACGGTGCGCAATGCGCTGCCGTCCTTCAGCTTGCCGCTGATGTTGGGTGGAATATTGGCGCCAATGGTCACCGACGACACGTTGCCGTTCTCGACCTGCTGGATGAACTGCGAGTAGGACATCTTCGATGTGGTCTCGTGCTGCGGATTGAAGCGCTGGAACACGGTTACCAGCACCACCGCCACCACCAGCCACAGAAGCAGGTTTTTGGCCATTTCGTTCATGCTTGATCCTCATCTCTGACAAGTGCCGCCTTGAGGCCCATTGCCAGTGCATACACCTCGCGCGATCGTGCGCGCGAGGCCTCGGGTTTGCGCATGATCACGCGCTTGTAGGAAGCACGCAAGTCACGCACGTATTGGTCGAATCCGACACCGTGGAACAGCTTGACCACGAAATTGCCACCAGGACGCAGCCAGTGCGCGGCAAAATCAGCCGCCAGCTCGGCCAGATCCATGGCCCGCGCCTGATCGGAAACGGCTACACCACTCATATTGGGGGCCATATCGGACAGTACAAGGTCCAGTTGCTGCCCCGTCAGACGTTCTTCCAGTGCTTCAAGCACTTCCGGTTCACGAAAATCACCACATACGAAGTCGACACCGGCAATGGGCTGCATGGGCAGAATATCCAGCGCGAACAGCTTGCCATTGCCGTCCAGGCGCTCGTGCACCAGTTGCGACCAGCCTCCGGGCGCAGCGCCCAGATCCATCACGCTCATGCCCGGCCTGAGCAGCTTGTCCCGAGCCACCAGTTCGTCCAGTTTATAAGCCGAACGCGCCCGCAGACCCTCGGTTTGGGCCTTCTTGACCCAGGGGTCGTCAAAATGTTCGCGCAACCAGCGCGCACTGCTCTTGCTGCGTGCCATGACTGATGACAGGTTATGAGGGACAGATACACATGATACCCTTTTGCACTTGTGATCATGGCCCGAACCTGAACATGTCTTTATCCGCCAACCAGCGTCGCTACCTGCGCCAGCTCGCCCATCCGCTGAAGCCTGTGGTCATGATCGGTGCCAAGGGCGTTACCGATGCCGTTTGCAAGGAACTGGACCTGGCCCTCACCCAGCACGAGTTGCTGAAGGTCAAGCTGTCTGGCGACCGCGAGGAACGGGCAGCGCAGCTGGAGAAATTGCTTGCCGCGTCAGGCGCCCAAAGCGTGCAGATGGTAGGTCATGTCGCCAGTCTGTACCGCCCGCATCCCGAGCAGCCCCGCCTGGCCCTGCCCGCAGGCTCGGACTGAACGCCCATGGAACTGAGCCTGGAGCAGCCGCAAGCCGGCCTGACCATACGCCGCGTAGACGAGGACGCGGTGGTGGTGGGCAGCCAGACAATACGCAGTAGCTTCATGCTGACGCCCGAGAGACTGATCGAGAGCTGGTCGGCAAGCAGCATCAGCGAGATCGACCCGGAGCACATCGAGCAACTGTTGCAGCTGAAGCCGGAGCTGGTGCTGCTGGGTACCGGCGAACGGCAGCAGTTTGCGTCGCCCGAAGTGCAGGCCGGCCTGCTGCGCCGCGGCATCGGCCTGGAATGCATGGATAATGCAGCGTGTGCGCGCACCTACAATCTGCTTGTCAGCGAGGGCCGGCACGTCGTGGCGGTGTTCCTGATTTCATGATTCCGGCCGGCGCGCACTTGCGCTGGCCCATTTCTGTTTTGGCATCAACTACTAGTAGAGGGGAAATGCAATGGAAACTCCTGGACCCGTATCCGGTGGCGGTGATGACAAACGCCTGAAGCGCCATGTCGGCATGGTCGGTCTGCTGTTCACGGCAGTCGGATCGATCATCGGCTCCGGGTGGCTTTTCGGCGCCCTCAACGCGGCGCAACAGGCCGGCCCCGCGTCGATCCTGTCCTGGCTGATCGGCGCCATCATGATCCTGTTCATCGGCCTGGTCTACGCCGAGCTGGGAACCATGTTCCCGGTGTCCGGCGGCGTCGTGCGCTTTCCGCACTACGCCTTCGGCTCGTTCGCCAGTTACACCACCGGCTGGATCACCTGGCTGGCAGCGGCCTCGACGGCACCCATCGAAGTGCTGGCCGCGCTGCAATACGCCAACAACTACATCCCCAATCTGCAGGTCATCAAGGACGGGGTGCCGGTGCTGACCGCCACGGGCTATTTTGCAGCCACCATCCTGATGTTCCTGTTCAGCCTGATCAACGTGGTTGGCATCCGCTGGTTTGCGCGCATCAACAACGCACTGGTGTGGTGGAAAATCGCCATCATCCTGCTGGTGATCGTGGCTTTCTTCTCGGCCGAATTCAACACCACGCACTTCGCCTACCCGGAGCATGGCGGCTTCATGCCATTCGGCTGGCACGGCGTGTTCTCCTCGATTGCCACCGCCGGCATCGTTTTCTCCTATCTCGGCTTTCGCCAGGGCGTGGAGCTGGCCGGCGAAACCGACAATCCCCACCGCAACGTGCCCATCGCCGTGATTGGCTCGGTACTGCTCTGCGCCGTGATCTATATTGGTCTGCAGGCCGCATTCATCGGCGCGCTTCCCAGCGAGGCGCTGGCCAATGGCTGGGCAAAAATCGGCGTCACCTTCACCGGCGGCATCGAGGACAAGGCAATCGCATTCGGCCCTCTGGCCACCCTCTCGATGACCCTCGGGCTGACCTGGCTGGCCTTGCTGCTTTACATCGACGCGTTCATCTCACCGGCCGACACCGGCCTGATCTACACCACCGTCACCGCGCGGCTGTCCTATGCCATGGGCCGCAACGGCAATGCGCCGGCATCCCTGGCCAAGGTCAATGATCGCGGTGTCCCCTGGGTCAGCGTGATCGTCGCCTTCGTGGTCGGCCTGATTTTCTTCCTGCCCTTCCCCGGCTGGCAGAAGCTTGTGGGCTTTGTCACTTCCGCGACCGTGCTGTCGTTCGGTTCCGGGCCACTGGTACTGTTGGCATTGCGCAAGGAACTGCCGCAGCAGGAACGACCATTTCGCCTGCCCGGCGGCGTCATCATTCCCTATCTGGCATTCCTTTCGTCCAACCTGATCGTGTACTGGTCGGGCTGGGATGTCGACTGGAAGCTGTCAATTGCCGTTTTGCTTGGCTTCATCATCCTGATCACACATGAGGCCTTCTACAGCAAGAACACGCCAAAGCTGGACATCCGCGCCGGCTTCTGGGTCGTTCCCTGGCTCGGTGGCCTGGCGCTGATCAGCTTCCTGGGATCCTATCCGGATCCTGCCGCCGGCAAGGGCAATCTCGGCTGGTTGAACCTGACTACGGCCATCCCCGTGATCGCGATTTTCTCGGCACTTGTGATGTGGCTGGCGTACAGCATGCGGCTGCCCAAGAACCGGGTCGAGGAGTACGTGCACGAAAAGTGGGATAATGATCAGGATGTACCGCCTGCGGTACCGAGTCCCTGAACCGGCCACACGAATGAATGAGAACGACCAGACACCCAGTACCTTCGCGGTACTGGGGCTTCCCGATGCGCTGCTGAAAGCCGTCGAAAAAGTAGGCTACGAGACGCCGTCGCCGATCCAGGCGGCGGCCATCCCGCCGCTGCTTGAGGGCCGCGACATGCTTGGTCAGGCGCAAACCGGCACCGGCAAGACTGCCGCATTCGCCCTGCCCGTGCTGGCCCGTCTGGATCCGGATCAGCGCAGCCCGCAGGCACTGGTTCTGGCGCCCACCCGCGAGTTGGCCATCCAGGTGGCCGAGGCGTTCCAGACCTATGCCTCGGGGCTGCGCAAGTTCCACGTCCTGCCGATCTACGGCGGTCAGAGCTACGGGCCACAGCTGGCCGGACTGAAACGCGGGGTGCAGGTCGTAGTGGGCACGCCCGGGCGCGTCATCGACCATCTGAAGAAAGGCACATTGAAACTGGATTCGCTGCGCTGTCTGGTGCTCGACGAGGCCGACGAGATGCTGCGCATGGGCTTCATCGGCGATGTCGAGACAGTGCTCGAAGCGACTCCCGACAGCTGTCAGATCGCCCTTTTCTCGGCCACCATGCCGACACCGATCCGCCGTATTGCCCAGAAGTACCTGAACAATCCGGCCGAAATCACCATCAAGAACAAGACCTCGACCGCCGCCAACATCCACCAGCGCTACTGGCTGGTCAGCGGTCTGCACAAGCTGGATGCGATGACACGCATCCTGGAAGCCGAGCCGTTCGACGCCATGCTGGTGTTTGCGCGCACCAAGAAATCCACCGAGGAGCTTGCCGAGAAACTGCGGGCACGGGGTTTTGCCGCCGCCGCCATCAATGGCGACATTGCCCAGGTGCAACGCGAGCGCACGGTGGCGCAGTTGAAAAGCGGCAAGCTCGACATTCTGGTCGCTACCGATGTCGCCGCACGCGGCCTCGACGTCGATCGCATCAGTCACGTGCTCAACTACGACATCCCCTACGACACCGAATCGTATGTACACCGTATCGGCCGCACCGGCCGTGCCGGCCGCGAAGGCCAGGCCATCCTGTTTGTCAGCCCGCGCGAGCGCGGCATGCTGCGCGCCATCGAGCGGGCCACCCGCCAGCCCATCGACGCGATGCAGTTGCCCAGCATCGAAACGGTGAACAACCGCCGCGTTGAGCAGTTCAAGCAGCGCATCAGCGATACCCTGGCCAGTGGTGAACTGGATGCATTCCAGAATCTGGTGCTCGACTACGAGCGCGAGCACGACATTCCCGCCGTCGAGCTGGCCGCAGCCCTGGCCTCGATGGCCCAGGGCGAACAGCCGCTGCTGCTGAGCGAACCGGCGCGCCCCGCCCCTCGTGCCCGCCAGGAGGCACCCCGCAAGCACAAGGACAAGGACCAGTACACGCGCCGCGAGCGCGCGCCTGGCAAGGGCCCGCCGAGGGAGCGCAGCGAGCGCAAGCCAGCGCCCGCCGCCACTCCGCACCCCACCGAGCAGGGCAAGGAGACCTTCCGCATCGAGGTCGGCCACCAGCACGGGGTCAAGCCCAGCAATATCGTTGGCGCCATCGCCAATGAAGCAGGCCTGGACAGTCAGTTCATCGGTCGCATCAGCATTCGCGACGACCACAGCCTGATCGACCTGCCCGAAGGCATGCCCAAGGAAGTCCTGCATCACCTGCAGAAAGTGTGGGTTTCCGGCCAGGTCTTGCGCATACACCGCGAGGGCGACAAGCCGCCCAAGGCTGCACCACGCCGCGCCGACAAGGGAAAACCGGGCAAGGACCGCAAGCCGCGCAAGCCCTGAGCAAGCTCCGATCAACCCGAGCGCAGGCGGCAGGCAGAACACGCAAGCAAGTGATCGCCCGTCGGCTGCGGCTGCGCTCGGTTCGGATTCAGCTTGTCCGCGTATGGTGTAAGGAAACCGGGAAACGAGGACATGACATGCAGAAGCACTGGGACTTTTTCAAGGAATCGGACAGTTCATTCGGCCTCTTCTACCCGTTGCACTATGTTGTGGCCGGTTTCGACACACTCGACCATGCCATGCAGGCCGAGCAGGCACTTCACGATGCCGGCTTCGCCGAGGATGACGTGACCTCTGCCAGCGGCGATTTCGTGGCCAACCGAGTGGAGTCTCCGGAAAACCCGAGCTGGCTGGACGACATCAAGGCCGAGATTGGCCGCGCCATCGGAACCGAAGCCAACTACATCGACGAAGACCTGGAACTGGCGCGTCGCGGTGGTGCGTTTGCCTTTGCCTACGTACCCACCCACGAGCGCATGGTGGAGGCCAGTGACGTGCTCAAGCGACATCACCCAGTGTACGCCCGCGCCTACAATCATGCGGGCGTCGTGCACCTCATCCAGCCCACTCAGGCGTCCAACGCCAACTCGATCTGAGCCTGTACCGCAGGCCGCTGCGACAGGGCTGCTGGTGCGTATTGCTGCGAGCCGCGGCCTGATGTCTGGATGGTGCGCTTCGCTACGCGTAGGGTGCTGCTGAGGAACGAAGCGCACCGTGGCCTGATGCCTCGATGGTGCGCTTCGCTGCGCGTAGGGTGCTGCTGAGGAACGAAGCGCACCGTGGCCTGATGTCTCGATGGTGCGCGTCGCTACGCGTACGGTGCTGCTGAGGAACGAAGCGCACCGTGGCCTGATGTCTCGATGGTGCGCTTCGCTGCGCGTAGGGTGCTGCTGAGGAACGAAGCGCACCGTGGCCTGATGTCTCGATGGTGCGCGTCGCTACGCGTACGGTGCTGCTGAGGAACGAAGCGCACCGTGGCTTGATGAAGCGCTACGCTTCCCGGGGGATTGCGGGCAGCTCCAGAGCGCTGAGCTCGTCGCCGATGTCGGCGCTCAGCCAGGCATGCGGACCGCACTGCTGCAAGCCGGCCTCGGCGAACACCTTGCGATACCAGCTCGCGTTGCGGGCGCGGAAGCCGTCGCGGTCCCCCTCCACACGATCGCCGCGCACATAGGTTTCGACAAAGGCCATGCCGCTCAGCAGTTCGGCAAAACCGGACAGCCCGCGACGGATTTCATCGGCACCCAGGTACTGCAGGACATTGGCACAGATGATCAGGTCAAACGGCTCGCTGAAGCGCTGCTCGGCCAACTGACCGAAGCCCATGCGATGAATGTTGCGCCGCTGGCCAAAGCGCTGTACCGCGTAGTCGCTGGGATCGAGACCCAGATAGTGGGCACGCGGGCGCAACTTGAGCAGTGGCGCGCGCCAGTTGCCCTCACCGCAACCCACATCCAGCACCCGGGTGACAGGTCTGCCCAGAAAATACTCGGTCAGCGCCACCACCATGGCCAGCTTGCGTGTCAGCTCGCTGCGGTCGCTGACGCGCGTCTCCGGCTCCCTGTACCAGCGATCGAAATACGCGCGGTCGTAGGATTTGCTGTTGCCCATGTCAGGCCTCTCCTGTTGCCATGCTGGCCGCCAACCCGGTGGCAGAAACAGTACATCGCCAAATAGGAGAACAGGTCCACGGCGACGTCATGCGCCGCGGGAGCTGCCCTGAAGCGAAGGCATTCATCCGGCCCAGCCACGTGCGCGGGTTCACTCAGGTGATCCGGCGCCGCCGTGCGGCGGATAGTGCGTGTCTACATAGTCCTCGATCAGACCGACAAACTCCTCGGCAATATGCTCGCCGCGCAAGGTAACGGTCTTCTTGCCGTCGACGAACACCGGCGCGGCCGGCGCCTCGCCTGTTCCCGGCAGGGAAATGCCGATATTGGCGTGGCGTGACTCGCCCGGGCCGTTGACCACGCAGCCCATCACCGCCAGGCTGAGGTTTTCCACGCCGTCGTACTTGAGCCGCCATTCCGGCATCTTGTGGCGCACATGGTCCTGCACGGTCTTGGCCAGCACCTGGAAGAAGCTGCTGGTGGTGCGGCCGCAACCGGGACATGCGGTGACCAGTGGCGTAAACGCGCGCAGCCCCATCGTCTGCAGCAATTCCTGCGCCACCACCACCTCGGCGGTGCGCGCCTGGCCCGGCTCCGGGGTCAGGGAAATGCGAATGGTGTCGCCAATCCCTTCCTGCAGCAGCACAGCCAGCGCCGCAGTCGAGGCCACGATGCCTTTCGAGCCCATGCCGGCCTCGGTCAGTCCCAGGTGCAGCGCGTAGTCGCAGCGTGCACCAAGGTCGCGGTATACCGCGATCAGTTCCTGCACACCCGACACCTTGCACGAAAGCACGATGCGATCGCGGCCAAGACCCAGCTGTTCGGCGCGTTCGGCCGAATCCAGTGCCGAGCGGATCAGCGCCTCGCGACCCACCCGTGAGGCATCCCAGGGTGTGGCGCGCTGGTGATTCTCATCCATCAGCGCAGCCAGCAGCTTCTGGTCCAGCGAACCCCAGTTGGCGCCGATTCGCACCGCCTTGTCGTGCTTCACGGCCAGCTCGATGATGGCCGAGAACTGGCTTTCCTTTTTCTTGCCAAAACCGACGTTGCCGGGATTGATGCGGTATTTGGCCAGCGCCTCGGCGCATGCCGGCTCGTCGGCCAGCAACTGGTGCCCGTTGTAGTGGAAATCGCCGACCAGAGGCACCGACATGCTCATCATGTCCAGCTTGTCGCGAATCCTTGGCACCGCAGCGGCAGCTTCGGGCGTATTGACGGTGACACGCACCAGTTCCGACCCGGCACGGGCCAGTTCGGCCACCTGGCGCGTGGTGCTGTCGATGTCGGCGGTGTCGGTATTGGTCATGGACTGCACCACAATGGGTGCATCACCACCCACGCTGATGCCATCGATATCCACGGGTACGCTGCGGCGGCGCCCGTGCTGCATGGTCGCCTGGTTTGGGTCTGAACTGTTGGTCATGGTGCTGTGGATTGCGAGTCGAGGCTGTCGGAATCCGACAAGGATACGCGATAGTACGCCGGGCTGAGTTCCTGCGCGTGCACAATTTCGAATTTTCGCCGCTGCATGCCGACACTGCCCGAGCTATCGTCACCGGGCAGGCAGCTGACCTCGACACCGTCAATGCGACTGTCGCGCACACGCGCGATGACCAACTCCTTGTCTTCTGCGTCGGCATCGATCAGCAGACCACGACCCAGGGGACCGCGCTGGCCCTGGGTGTCCATGATGCGCACCAGCGCCGGACGCGGTTGCCGCGAGAGCAATTCCACACCCACGGCAAGCTCATCATTGCCCATGCTGCGCAGCCAGCGCAACACGCCGAGCATCAACAGCGAGCTGCCATCTTCATCACCGCCCTGCACATGACCAGGCAACAGCCCGACCAGTTCCCCGATCCGTACCCGGTGACCATGCCCCGGCGGCCACAACAGGCGATAGCCGCCCAGGCTTTGGTCGAGTACGCGTGCCTCGACGTGCAAGGGCGCCGCTGCCGCATGACCGCTAAGCCACGCTGCCGCATTGCCGCCCACGTTGGCGTGCCCCTGATCACCCACCAGTCGCTCGCGAAACGCCTCGAAATCATCACCCCCGGCCATGGCCTGGTGAATGGCGCTCATGCCCACAAGCACAGACATCACATGCTTGGCCCCAACACGATCAAAGCCCCGCTCGGTACGACCGTGCCAGGCACGGGACATGCGCTTGAGCATGCTGCGACGCACCTCGGTTTGGCCCCCGTGCCCATCAGCCAGGCTGATGACCAGGGCGTCAGCAGAATCCCACGACAATTGCTGGTCAACGATCTCAAGCACCGGCCCCAGGTCGACCATCACGCCCACTGCACCCATCCCGTCGCCGCTTGTCGAGTCAAATCCGGGACCCGAATCCTCTCCGTGGCCGTTTGCCGGCACGGCATTCGGACCCGGTCCGAAGCGCACCCGGTCCGCCAGCGAAGCTGTGATCTGCAGTGCTTGTGCCAGCTCGGCCCGCTGCATGCCCCAGGGGTTGGCCATCGCCAGCAGCAGGGCGTGCGCGTAACGCTGACGCGCGGTCAGCTTGTGCCGTTCACCGGCTAGCAGGCACTTGCGTTCGGCAATACTCGAATCCACGGCAAAACCGTACAAGGCATGCAATCGGCGCCATGTGCCTTGCGGCGGCTCCTGGTAAAGCTGAAACGACAGTTCCAGCACATCGCGATGCAAGGCCAGGGCGTCATTCAGTGTCTCGATGATCTGGCCGCGCCCGAACAGGGGCAACTTGCCGTCCGGGCCGGCCAGCTCCCACACCGCCATGCTGGTGTTCTTGCCTTGCGCGCTGCGCAGCGCCAGCAGGCGTTGTGCCAGATCGGCCTTGGCTACAGGCAAGGGATGGCTCTCGGCCATGATCTGCTTGTACAACCCGTCAAGCAGCGGCTGTGCCAGGCCTTGAACCGCCTGCAGAATTCGCACCCGGGAGCTGCCATCGCCATGAACCTCGAGCATGCGCAGCAACAGGTTGCTCAGATCCACCGCCGCCCTGGACGGCTGCGCCATGGGAATGCGATCCAGGGGCTCACGCATTTCCTGATCCCAGTGCCGTGGCGCAGGTTGCATCTTCTCCAGTGCCACGCCTGCCACGAGTTGGCGATAATTCTCAGCCACGTTCGCCCCGGCTCCCTGTGAGTTGCGCTAGATTCGGCATTATTGCACCTTTCTCAAAGCGGCCAGCAAGACACGGCGTTCGAGCCTGGCGCCCACGCCGGCAGCCTGCAGCAGACCCATGCGCTGGAGCGCAGGCTTGTCCTGCGGCCGCACGTGCCCTGTGATCAGAGCGTGTATCAGTAGCCTGGCGCGCCCCAGCCGACTGGCCGACCGCTTGCCAAGCCAGTCCAGCGCCGGCAACAGCGCCTGCTCGGAGGCATCAAAATCCGAGCCCAGCGGGAAGGCAGGCAGCGTTCCGGCGCGCCGTGCCTGCACCAGACGGGCACTCAATGCCTGCGGGGTGTTTGCCCGCCATGCATCAGGAATGCGGAACGTCTTGTCGAGCTTGCCGTTGCGTCGGGCCTCGGCCGCCAGCTCGTCGATGAAGCGCGCGTCGGCAATCGACAGCATGGCCTTGATGCAGTCCTGGTCACTCAGGCCGCGCAGGTCGGCAACACCGTACTCGGTGATATAGATATCACGCAGGTGGCGGGGAATCGTGGTGTGGCCATAGTTGTAGCGGATATTCGAATGCAGGCTGCCATGTGATTCATGTGTGGCGTGCAGGAGCAGAATCGAGCGGCCATCATCCAGCTCGTGGGCCATGGCGACAAAGTTGTACTGCCCGCCCACCCCACTGACCACGCGGCCGTCCTCCAGCTGGTCCGACACCGCAGCACCCATCACCGTCGCCATCATGCAGGTGTTGAAAAAGCGCGCGCCGCGCCGTTGCAGGGCATCCAGGCGCTCGCGCCCGCCATACAGCTGATTGACGTCCGACACCCGGGTCATGTCCAGGCCATCGTAGTCATCGCCCTCAAGCTGGCCAAGCCACTGGTACAGCGCGCTCGAGCCCAGAAAGAATGCACCGCGCAGATAGCGCCCGTCGCGCAACCGGCGCCCCTCGAGTACATCGTCCCAGGCAGCGCGCGCGGCCTCATCACGCAGATCCAGGCCGAGTTGCCGGCCATCGGCCAGATGCACACCCGCCTCATCCAGCCGTGCGTCTTCCGGCAGCAGACCAAAACGCTGCAGCCGTGCAAGCTGGCGTGCGTCCACATGCTCCGGCAGCACGCCCCGATCAAGCAGCGCATCCACACAGCCGACAGCCAGCGGTGCAGCAAAAAGACCTTCCGCGCTGGCCTGCTCGATAGCCATGTCGTCGTAGCTCTGGCGCTTGAGAATGCCGGCTTTCCGCAGGTGCATGAAGCCGTCCATCACCATTTCGCTGGCGCCATACAGCCCCGTGTCGAAGGCATCGAGCTGTCGCCCTTCCCTGTCCTCGACATCATCCCCGGCAAGCGCCGCCACCACATCCCGGTAGGCGCGATTGTCCTGCTGGCGCACCAGCAAGGCCGACACCAGCGCATCGGACAGTGCGCCAATGCCGATCTGCAAGGTGCCGCCGTCGCGCACCAGGGTGCTTGCGTGGTAGCCAATGGCGTACTCGCTGTCGTCAATCGGCTCGCGTGGCAATGCGAACAGCTTGTGTGCCGGCGCATCGATGTCATGCACCCGATCAAGGAATTGCGCTGAAACCTGCGCGTTGTTGCCGAGGAACGGCAGCTCGGGATGAACCACGCCGACCATCAGCGGCCGCGGCTGACCGGCCGCCTTGATCCGGTCCAGCAGATCAAGGGTCACATCGGGATTGCACGAAAGACTGTACTGACGCGTGTCACCGTCACCCCGCGCGGCTACCAGCTGTACCACCACGTTGATGCGACGCGGCACGAGATCACGCGCCACGTGGGTGTAATTCTCGCTGGCGTAGTTGCGCTGCGCCGATGTTGAAGCCAGCAAGGCACCGGACAGCAGATAGAACTCGTGCACACGAATATTGCCGGGCAACCGGTTGCCGAGCTGGTCGGCGACGTAATCGAGTGCCGGATAGTCCTCGCCGAAATGGCGCGCCAGAAACGGCCGCAAAAAACGCGCCTGCAATCCGTCCCCGGCGTCCGGTGGCGCCAGCGACAAGGCCGTGTAGATATCCATCTGTCGACTGCTGTCGTCGGCGACGCGCTGATACAGCGCATTGATCAGGGCATTGGGCTTGCCCAGGCCCAGGGGCGCGGCCAGGCGGATATGCTCGCCACAATGTTCGAGTATGTGCTCGACACAGGCATCCAGACTGACCACAGGTTGAGCTTCAGGCATGTCAGCGTCCATCCGTGAGGTAAGCGTAGTGAATGATGGCAGAAAGTCCGCACCCTCGCGCACTGGTGCATTCATGGTTTGGCATGGCTCTGAGGTTACACTGAGCGCATGCCGCGCATCACGCCACCTGCTGACCTGCTGCCCACCCGGCAACTGGCCGAACAAGCCTTCAGCCGTGCCGCAGGTGCGCCCCTGTCCACGGGCAACCATATCGAACTGCTGATTGATGCCCAGGCCAACTTCGAGGCATGGCTGGAGGCCATCGCCAGCGCACGCCAGCACATTCTGCTGGAAAACTACATGGTGCGCGATGACGACAATGGACAGCGTTTCCTTGTTGCGCTGGCGGACAAGGCCCGTCAAGGCGTCAAGGTAACCGTCATCCGCGACTGGCTGGGCTGCCTGGGGCAGTCCGGCGAGCGCTTCTGGAAGCCGCTTGTTGCAGCGGGCGGCGAAGTGCGCACCTACAATCGTTTTCAACTCGACAGCCCGCTGGGCTGGGTCAGTCGCGACCATCGCAAGATGCTGGCCGTCGACAATCGCATCGGCTTCCTGTCCGGGGTGTGCCTGAGCGGCAAATGGCTGGGCGACGCCGCACGCGGCATCGAGCCGTGGCGGGATACCGGCGTGGCAGTGCAAGGCCCGGCGGTAGCCGACCTTGAGTTTGCATTTGCCGATATCTGGGACGGCCTGGGCGACCCGCTGGATAGCGCAGTGCTGTGCAGTCCGGACGATATTGCCGCGGCCGGCGAGGTGTCATTGCGCATCATCGCCACCGAGCCGCAGACGGCCAGCGTGTACCGGCTTGATCAGCTGATTGCGGCCATGGCCAGCCAGTCCCTGTGGCTTACCGATGCGTATTTTGTCGGTGTGGCGCCGTATTCCCAGTCGCTCGCTGCCGCGGCACGCGATGGCGTGGACGTCAGGTTGCTGGTGCCCGGCTCCAGCGACGTTCCCATGGCCGCCGCTCTTTCGCGCAGCGGCTACCGCCCATTGCTGGAAGCCGGAGTGCGCGTGTTCGAATGGCAGGGGTCGATGCTCCATGCCAAGACTGCCGTGGCCGATGGCCGCTGGGCACGCGTGGGCTCGTCCAATTTGAACCTGTCCAGCTGGGTAGGCAATTGCGAGCTGGATGTCGCGGTGGAGGACAAGGCCTTTGCCGAGCGCATGCAGCAGCAGTACCTGAGTGACCTGGAACACAGTACAGAAGTAGTGCTGCCGCGCGGGCGCCGCGTGCGCATCAGGCGTGCCCACAGGACACGCCGCGGAACCGGCAGTACCAGCCGTGCCGCCGCCGGCGCCGCCCGCCTGGCACGCAGCATGCGCGCCGTGCTCACCAATCACCGCGAACTCGGCCACGCCGAAGCCGGGGTGATGCTGGTGGCTGGCTCCATCCTGCTGGGCGTGTCCGTTCTGGCCTTGATCTGGCCCTACCTGATCGCGATACCGCTGATCGCGCTGGCACTATGGCTGTCGGTATCGCTGCTGTTGCGCGCACACCGCGTGTACCGCAAGGAAAAGGAGAACGATACGCGTGAATGACGCAGCACAATCCCGCCGCGAGGTTTTCACCCCCAGTGCGCTCAACCGCCTGGTGCGCGATCTGCTGAACGACGCCCTGCCGCCACTGTGGGTGGAAGGTGAAATAAGCAACCTGGCGCGGCCGGCATCCGGGCACATGTACTTCGCGCTCAAGGACGCCAGCGCACAGATCCGCTGTGCCCTGTTCCGCCAGCACGGTCGCAACCTTACGTTCAAGCCCGAGAACGGAACCCAGGTTCTGGTGCGCGGCCGCATCGGCCTGTACGAAGCACGCGGCGACTACCAGTTGATCGTCGAGCACATGGAGGAAGCCGGCGAAGGTGCACTGCAGCGCGAGTACGAGCGCCTCAAAGCACGCCTGGATGCCGAGGGCCTGTTTGCCGCCGAACGCAAGCGCGCCCTGCCCGCCTGGCCACGCCGCATCGGCATTCTCAGCTCGCCCAGCGGCGCCGCCGTGCGCGACGTCATCAGTGTGATCCGCCGGCGCATGCCCCTGGTGGAGGTGGAGCTGCTGCCCGTGCCCGTGCAAGGCAAGGACGCGCCCGCCGCCATACGCGCCATGCTTGAGCGGGCGCAAACCGCGGGGCGCCACGACGTGCTGCTGCTCACGCGCGGCGGCGGCTCGCTGGAAGACCTGTGGGCCTTCAATGACGAGACCCTGGCTCGGCTGATCGCGGCCAGCCCGATTCCCGTTGTGTCGGCGGTCGGCCACGAAATCGATTTCACCCTGGCCGACTTTGCCGCCGACGTGCGCGCCGCGACACCGTCCGTGGCCGGCGAACTGCTGGTACCGGACCAGGACAACATCAGACGACATCTGCGGCAGCACCGGATGCATCTTCTGGCCCGGATCGAGCGCGCCATGCAGGCCCGCGCACAACGTCTCGACCACGCGCAGACCCGACTGCGCAACCAGCGGCCCGCGCTGCGCTTGAAGCGCGGCAGCGAGCGCCTTGCGGCTCTGCATCACCGCCTGCTGCGCACCCGGCCGTTCGAGACACTGCGCAGCCGCCTGCATACCCTGCAAGGCCAGTTGGCCGTGCGCCCACTGCAACAGCGTCTGCAGCAGGCGCAGCAGCACAACGCCCGCCTGCTGCAGCACCTGCGCCAGAACCAGCAGCAACTGCTGCAGAAACAGCGTTCGCAGACACTGGCGCTGCAACGCGCGCTCAACGCGGTCAGCCCGCTGGCCACGCTGCAACGCGGCTACGCCATCGTGTTCGACGAACACGGCAACACGGTGCGTTCAGTCGAGGCTGTGAAAGCAAATGCCACAATGAAGGTTCAACTTGCCGACGGCAACATGACCGTGCGCAAGATCGACTGATCCAGACGTCCGCTCCAGTCGGATCGGACGCAGGCCGGCACAGGCGTGCTGGCTGCCACTGCAAAGGAGCGTTCGTGAAAGCATCCGACCTGTTCGTGAAAGCACTGGAAGCCGAAGGCGTTACCTGCATCTTCGGCCTGCCTGGCGAAGAAAACCTGGATCTCGTCGAATCCCTGCGCACCTCATCCATCAAGCTGGTCATCACCCGGCATGAGCAGGCCGCCGGTTTCATGGCCGCCACCTGCGGCCGGCTGACCGGTCAGGCCGGCGTGGCCATGTCCACCCTGGGGCCCGGCGCCACCAACCTGATGACGGCCGCCGCCTACGCCCAGCTCGGCGCCATGCCGATGCTCATGATTACCGGACAGAAACCCATCCGCGAACACAAGCAGGGCCTGTTTCAGCTGGTTGACGTGGTCGACATGATGCAGCCGCTGACCAAGTACACCCGGCAGATCGTGTCCGCGCCAACCATTCCCGCGCGCATCCGCGAGGCCTTCCGCCAGGCCGAGGAAGAGCGCCCCGGTGCCGTGCACCTGGAACTGCCCGAGGACATCGCACGCGATCTCATCGACGACCCGGTGCTGCTGCCCACCGAATACGCGCGGCGGCCCTCAGCCGATGAAGGCGCCCTGGTGCAGGCTGCCGAGGCCATCAGCAAGGCCCGGCACCCGCTGCTGATGATTGGTGCCGGCGCCAATCGCCAGCGCACCGCACGCGCCCTGCGCGCCTTCACCGACAAGCTGGCCATCCCCTTCTTCACCACGCAGATGGGCAAGGGCGTGCTCGAGGACGAGCACCCGCTGTGGCTGGGCAATGCCGCGCTGTCCGATGGCGACTTCGTGCACCGCGCCATCGACCACGCCGACACCATCATCAACGTCGGTCACGACGTGGTGGAAAAGCCGCCCTTCTTCATGCGCAAGGGCAAGCGCACCGTCATCCACATCAACTTCTCCTCGGCCGAAGTGGACACCGTGTACTTCCCGCAGATCGAGGTGGTTGGCGACATCGCGCATACCATCGAGCGGCTCACCGATGCATTGCAGCCCCAGGAGCACTGGGACTTCGGCTTCTTCGACAGGGTCCGCGAAGCATTCCACCAGCAGCTTGCCGAGCATGCTGCCGATGACCGCTTCCCCATGCATCCGGTGCGCATCGTCAACGACGTGCGCAAGGTCATGCCCGACGACGGCATCATTTGTCTGGACAACGGCATGTACAAGATCTGGTTCGCGCGCTACTACCAGGCACGCCAGTCCAACACCATCCTGCTTGACAATGCGCTGGCCTCGATGGGCGCCGGCCTGCCCTCGGCCATGGGTGCAAAAATGGTGCATCCCGAGCGTCAGGTCATGGCCATCTGCGGCGACGGCGGCTTCATGATGAATGCCCAGGAGCTGGAAACGGCCGTGCGCCTGAAGATGGACCTGGTGATCCTGGTGCTGCAGGACGACACCTACGGCATGATCCGCTGGAAACAGGCCGAGATGGGCTTCGAAGACTACGCGCTCACATTCGGCAACCCCGACTTTGTCGCCTTCGCCGAAGCCCACGGCGCCCACGGACACCGCCCCGCCAGTGCCGACGAATTCGTGCCCATACTCAAGTCGCGCCTTCGAGACCGGTGGCGTCCACCTGATCGACCTGGCCATCGACTACACACCCAACCACGACGTGCTGGACACCGAGATTCCGCGGCTTGCGGCAAAACTCAAGCCCGATTGAGCTGCGCTCGGGCGCTGATGCGCGAACACACCGGCACCCGTCGCGGCGCATCCCTCGGCGGCGTCCCCGCGTCAAGCATCGCAACAGTGCCGCGCCCGCATGCTGCGTCCCCTTCAATCCGGCAGGCGATCCACTCGCTCGAAAATACAACTGACGCGCCATGGCTGCGCAAGGAGCACCATCGTGAAAAAGACCTATCCCTACTACCTCGCCAACAAGCCGCTGCAGCCCAATACCGATCTGGTGGTGCGCGACAAGTACTCGGGCAGAATCGCCACCCGGGTAGCGGTACCCGACGACAAGACCATCGACAAGGCCATCGCTGCCGCTGTCCAGGCCGAAGAGCCGATGCGCAAGTTCAAGCCCTGGCAGCGCCAGGACGTGCTCAACCACTGCGTCAAGCGCATGAGTGAACGTCAGCGACGAACTGGCCAGGGCCCTGTGCGTGGAAGCCGGCAAGCCGATCCATGATGCAAAGGGGGAAGTCACCCGCCTGATCGACACCTTCCGCATCGCGGCCGAGCTGGCCCCGCAGATCGGCGGCGAAGTCGTCAATCTGGAAATCTCCGAACGCGCCAACGGCTACCGCGGCTTCACCAAGCGCATGCCGATCGGCGCCTGCTCGCTGATCACGCCATTCAACTTTCCCCTCAACCTGGTGGCGCACAAGGTCGCTCCGGCCATCGCCGCCGGCTGCCCGTTCGTATTGAAACCGTCGGAAAAGACCCCGGTCGGTGCGCTGATCATCGGCGAGGTACTGGCCGAAACCGACCTGCCCAGGGGAGCATTCTCCATCCTGCCCGTCACCGGCGACCGCGCCGCGCCGTTTGTCGAGGACCAGCGACTCAAGCTGCTGTCGTTCACCGGCGGTCAGATCGGCTGGGATCTCAAGGCCAGAGCCGGGCGCAAGAAAGTGGTTCTGGAACTGGGTGGCAACGCCGCCTGCATCGTCGACCAGGACCAGGAAGATCGCCTCGACTTCGTCGTCGACCGCCTGATATTCGGATCCTTCTACCAGTCCGGCCAGAGCTGCATCGGCGTGCAGCGCATCTACGTGCACGAGTCACTGTACGACAAGCTCAAGCGCAAGTTCGTCAACAAGACCAGAAAACTCAAGGCCGGCGACCCGAAGAACGAAGGACACCTTCCTCGGGCCGATGATCAGCGAGGATGCCGCCGAGCGCCTGCACGGCTGGATTCAGGACGCGAAGAAAGACGGCGCCAAGATCCTCTGCGGCGGCAAGCGCGACGGCAGCATGCTCGATGCCACCGTGCTGGAGAATGTCGACCCCGATGCCACCATCAGCCGCGAGGAAGCATTCGGCCCGGTCGCCCTGCTCGCCCCGTTCAGGAACTACGACGAGGCCCTCAAGCGAGTCAACGACTCCGACTACGGATTGCAGGCCGGCGTATTCACCAACAACCTCAGCCACAGCATGCAGGCCTGGGATGTACTCGAACAGGGTGGCGTTGTCATCGGCGACATCCCCAGCTTCCGCGTCGACAACATGCCCTACGGCGGCATCAAGCGCTCCGGCATCGGCCGCGAAGGCATCAAGTACGCCATCGAGGACATGACCGAACTGCGCCTGCTGGTCATACGCGACGCCTGAGCAGCCGCGAGCCCCCACCAGAGCGGCTGCCACCTCACCAGCCATGCGTCGCCCGGCCCGCCACATCCAGGAAGGCGGGCAGGTGCGCATTGCCCACCCCAAATAAAATACGCGCCCCAACCCGCTGAGCCAAGCAGGCCGCTCCCACCAAACCCAAACCAATTGCGCGACCCCGAACAGAGTGCGAAGATGAATCCAGCGCACCCACCGCACAATTCAAAGACTGCAAGATTAGGCTGACAGGATAGACTGATCCGACAAGCCCAACATGCTGATTTGCAATAACTTGCCCCCAAAGATGAGAATGACTCAGAAAGTTTAGATGGCCGGTTTACACGCCAATTCGCAACCGATATATAGTTAGGTGCGGCATGAAACGATTTCGCTACTTGATGCTCTTGTCCTCAGCGCTTGTAGTGTTTCCTACTTGCGCAGCCCCGCCGATTGAGCGCGCCGAGGTGTACTACCGCTCGTTTGATAGCACTTCCATCGTCGCGCTGGATGCTGCTGCCCTACGCGGAGCATACGATCGGCACCTCACGGTTCGGTCGCCGGCTCAGCTAGCCGCACTCAACCGTGCCTTGTCGGAGCAATGCCAAGTTGTCTCGCCGCAGGATGTGCGAGATCTCCGCCTGTTGATCGAGTGGCCCGGCGGGCAGCCGCGGTCGTGGGAAGCATCCCAGTTCGCATATCGGGATTCGCGTACCAAGAGAGCGTGCGCGTTCTCCCGAGCCAAGCAACGGGTGGTTCTGGCAGCATTAGGCTTGGAAAGGTGAAGGGTCCGGCGGCCGCACCTAACAATTCGTCCAAGCCGACGCCGCTTCGCGGCGCGGCTTAACTCAGGTGTTAGAGCGCATGGCAAAGAATATCGCAATTGCTTTTTTGTGCTGCATTGGCCTTTTCGCAACTTGCTACGGCACCTGGCGAGCGGCGATATATGCAACCGATGAGGATGGCTTCTGGTTTTCTTACTATTGCGGTGCGTGGCCTGTGGCTCCCGCTGAGGTTGATGTAGATCGCAATGGGGTGGTCAGCTGGTCGGAGGCCAGCTCCAAATGTGCTGGCTGGCTGCATCGCCGTACAATTGGTGGAGAACCTTGTATTGAGTACATGGAGCCAAAGACAGGCGTTGCTGCTTACACCGCTTGTCGAGTGCAGCAGGATTCGCTCTAACAATTCCGTAAGAGACTTCCCGTCAACCCCGGCTGCATGATGGTCTGACCTCAAGCGTTCAGGCCTTTGCTTTGTCTTCTTGTCCTGCGTACTGCTTTTGCCAGTTCGCTGCGGTGGTGCAACGTTGCCAGACTGCATTTCCGTAATCGGTCTTGTTGAGCCTGTGCTGCCGACTCGGACCAGGGTATAAACCGCACCCGGAGACCTCTTTCATTCATCGGGTTCGTCGGTGTTCGAGGATCAGTCGACACACCTTGGGACGTCCGCCTAGTTAGTCAGGTTCTCTCCGGGTGGGTCTGACCCGTTGCTACCGCATCGCGCTGACGTTGAAACGATTTATGCCATCGCCGCGACCGTGATGGCATGCCTGCCGGCCGGGCGCTGCACCATCGGGTGCTGCAGCCAGGCATCGGCATCGTAGTGTTCCTGCCTGGCCAGCATCGCCCACATCTGCCGGGCGTGCTTGTTGGCAATGGCGACGATGACCTTGCCGAACGGCAGGCGACCGGCCAACGATCGAATCCAGATCTGTTCGGGTGTGCTCTTGTCCACGCCAACGGCCTTGGCACGCTGCAGGCTGCTGCGTGCGCCCTGGATTAGCAGCGTGCGCAGGTAGGCATCACCCCGGCAACTGATGGTTCCCAATCGGACATGTCCTCCGGTCGTGTGCTGGGTGGGCACCAGACCCAGCCACGCGGCCAGCTGGCGACCATTCTTGAACCCGGTTGCCGAGCCGACCGAGGCGACCATTGCATCGGCGGTGATCGGGCCAACACCGATGATGGCGCGCAGGCGAACGCAACGTTCGTCGGTCCGGGCGTTGCCTTCTATGCGGGCATCACACGCCACAACCCGTTCGCGTACCTGCGCCCAATGGGCACTCAGGTCAGCCAGCAGCACCTTCATGTCTTTGGGAAAAACCTGGTTCTCATCAAGATCGGCCAGTGCGCGGCGCAAGGCCAGATCACTTTGCGCGACCACGACCCCGAACTCGGCCAGCAGGCCGCGCAGGCGATTGCCAATGGCCAGGCTCTCGACCTTGTAGCCTTCGCGTAACCGATGCCATGACAGGCGGACCTGTTGATCGAGCGATTTGACCGGTACAAAGCGCATGTTGCCCTGGCGGGCTGCCGTGGCAATCGCCTCGGCATCGTTGCGGTCGTTTTTGGCTGTGCGACTCTTGCGAAATGGAGTCACGAATTGCGCTGCGATAATCCGTGGTTCGAGGCGATACTCCAGGCATCGACGCGCCCAGTGATGTGCGCCGCTGCACGCCTCCATCGCAACCACCGTACCGGCTGGTAGTTGCGCCAGCCAGGCGCTGAAATCATCGCGGCGCAGATCCCGCCGCTGCAGTACTCGCCCCGCGAAATTGACCTCGCAGGTCGAAAACGTATTCTTTGCCAGATCCACGCCGATGGTTATAGTGTTCATGGAGACTTCCTCTTCTGCTGAAGGTATTGAAGAATCACCATCATGGCCCTCGAGGCCGAACGAGGGGGAAGTCTCTTTTTACTCATTCAAGCCGAAGCCGCTTCGCGGCTCGGCTTAATTCAGGCGTTAGTCACCTTTAAGAGGTCGGAGAAAATCAGATCATGAGATCACAAAAGCTACGTAGTTTTGCAGAGCTATATGTTGTTCTTTTCGGCGCGTTGCTCTTGTCGGTGCGGGGCATCAAGGACATGATTGGCGTCTTGGCTACGGCACCAGCTTTGCCGGCCACCGCTTATGGCGCCGGCGAGCTTACGGGTCAACTCATTGGAGCGGTATGCCCACTTCTCATCGGCATCTGCCTGGTTGTCATCGCGTATCGGCACGGATTCTTCAGTCGTGCACACGTCCGGGGTGTCTAACCCGGCGCTCAAGCCGACGCCAAACCGCTACGCGGTTCGCCGCGGCTTAGCTCTGCGTTAGGCGGCAAATGAAACTCTTCGAGACAAACAAGTACGGCAACATTGTCCCGGTTCCAGATGGTCAGGAGCCAAGGGACAAGCGCTGGACGGCTCGTGCGGTTTTTGTCTACCTCATACCTGGAATTATCGTCGTTGTGCTCATCGTAAGTTGGCTCAAGTAGGTGCTCTTCGTGCGTAAGCGTCCGGCGACCACACCTTGACCGGTGGGCTGCGGGCAGCTAAGCCAGCGGCAACAGGCTGTCGATGTCGCGGTCTTTGGTGGTGGGCAGGCGGGTGAGCACATCGGTGAGCCAGGCGTGCGGTTCGATGCCGTTGGCCTTGGCCGTGGCGATCAGGCTCATGATGGCCGCTGCACGCTCACCGGCGGTTGCACTTCCGGCAAACAGCCAGTTCTTGCGGCCGATGGCCACCGGGCGGATGGCCCGCTCGATACGGTTGTTGTCGAGCGGCCAGGCACCGTCGTCAAGCACCCGGCGCAATGCGTCCCAGCGCTTGAGTGTGTAGTGGATGGCACGAGAGCTAAGCTCATTTCTGGTGTATGGACGAGATAGAAGTATGGCGTACCCTGCTGGTTGATCACCACGACGATCACAACCAGCAAAAGGAGTACGCCATGCCTCATCCTACCCTGCAAGCTCTTTCACAACCAGAACCCGAGGACACCGATCCGTTGCACGCGCTGCTGCGGGAAGGCGCGCGTGACCTGATTGGCAAGGCCGTCGAGGCCGAGCTCGCCAGCTTTCTGGCCCGGTATGACGATGCGCGCCTTGACGATGGCCGCAAGGCGGTCGTGCGCAACGGCTACCTGCCGCCACGTACCGTGCAGACCGGGATCGGTGATGTGGGCATCAAGGTGCCCAAGGTGCGCGACCGGCGCGGCCAGGGCGCTTGTTTCAACAGCAGCCTGCTGCCGCCCTACCTGAAGCGGGCGCGCAGCATGGACGAACTGATTCCCTGGCTGTATCTCAAAGGCGTGTCCACCGGCGACTACCAGGAGGCGCTTTCGGCGCTGCTGGGCGAGCAGGCCAAGGGGCTGTCGGCCAACACCGTCTCGCGGCTGAAGGCCAAGTGGAGCGCCGAGCACGCCGACTGGCGCACACGGGATCTGTCGGACCGCCGCTACGTGTACTGGTGGGCCGATGGCGTGTACAGCAATGTGCGCATGGATGACAAGCTGTGTCTGCTGGTCATCATCGGCGTCACCGAGCATGGGCGCAAAGAGCTGGTCGCCGTGGAAGACGGCTACCGGGAGTCGGAGAAAAGCTGGAACGAAGTGCTCACCGGGCTACGCCACCGCGGCCTTGAGGTGCCACCCAAGCTGGCCACGGGCGATGGTGCGCTGGGATTCTGGTCGGCCTTGGCCAGGGTCTACCCCGAGACGCGCCACCAGCGTTGCTGGGTTCACAAGACGGGCAACGTACTCAACAAGCTGCCCAAGGCCATGCAAGCAAAGGTCAAGGCCGACTTGCACGACATCTGGATGGCCGAGACACGGCAAGCCGCCAATGCCGCCTTCGATCGAACGCTGGCGCGCTACCAGGCCAAATACCCCAAGGCCATGCAATGCCTGGCCAAGGACCGAGACACTCTGCTGGCGTTCTACGACTTTCCGGCCGAGCACTGGGTGCACATCCGCACCAGCAATCCGATCGAATCGACCTTTGCCACAGTCCGCCTGCGCACCAAGCGCAGCCGCAGCTGCGGCTCGCGTGACACGACCTTGGCGATGGTCTTCAAATTGCTCCAGAGCGCCGAGAAGCGCTGGAGAAAAATCCGCGGGTTCAAGAAACTGGAACTGGTCGTCGACAACGTCCGGTTCCGGGATGGAGAACAAGTCACCGATCAATCAGAAGCGGTCGCCGCTTGATCGCCATACACCAGATTTGACAATAGCTCGCGGGCGACTACGGCGCCGCTCAACTCCAGCGTCAGGTGGCCCCGGATGACACCATACGACTTGTCAGTTGACCAGAGACAAGCTTGTGCCAGATACACGAACAAGGAGGAGACAGGCCATGCCATACAAATCGATTGCCGATCTGCCAAAGGCGCAGGTTGCAAAATATACGACGCACCAGAAGAAGGCCTTCCTTGAAGCATTCAATAATGCGTACAAGGAATATGGTTCCGACGAAAGCAAAGCTTTTGCGGTGGCGCACCACGCTGCCCAACAGGCGAGCGAGAAGGACAAGAAGGGTTGAGGTGGCCATGGCTTCCACTACGCATGAGTCGTTGCTCACGGTCGGCCTGACCCTCCAATCAACTCGTAGCCCGCCTGCATGGCCTTCCAGTCTCTTTCAGCTTATCGCTTCCTCGGCTCCGCTTGCCGCTTCGGTGCAGGCGGGGCCGGTTGGCTTCATTCGTCAGGACAAACAAGGAGAAAGCTCATGCCACGCGCTCAAACTATCGCCATTTTGGCCTTCCTCGGTACGCTCGTTGCATCCCAGGCATACGGTGCTGACATCAGCGGCGGGCTCGGGGCGGGCGACGCCACCTGTACTGAAGCGCTCGCCAACGCAAAGCAAGTACCGGAACACGATATCTATGTGCAATGGGCCTCTGGTCAGATCAGTGGCATGATTTCCAGGGGCTCGCAGAAGTATCCTCAGAACCTCACAATCTCCATGCTTGCCAGTCAACTGCATGCATTTTGCCGGGCTCACCCGCAGGAGAGCGTATTCGTCGCCGCTGCAACGATTGGCAAGCGCTATGCTGGTCGCGACAGTGGGTCCTGACTGTGGGTCGAATCCGAGCAGCCGCTGGCTTCGCCGGCGACCGGCGGCTTGACTCAAGCCTCAGGCGTCTATTGGCGGAGTCAACCAGACTACGGAGATCGGAGCTATAAGGAAGATCATGAGTGAGCCAACCCATCGGAAGTCCGTGCTGGCCTCCTCGGCCAGGCATCCGGCGTCGCGAGTGCCGAGGGGAGTGCGGTGTGCAGCATTGGTGCTTGCGAGTCTGCCCGCCATCGTCCTTGCCCAATCAGCATGTCCCGGAATTCATGTCAGGATTCTGAACATCAGAAACAGTACTGGAGCAGTAGCTTGTGCGCTTTTCGAAACGCCGAAGGGCTTTCCTACCAAGTTTCTGCGCTATGCAACCAATATCATGATGATGAAAATTCGCGATACGCAGGCGCGTTGCGACTTTCTGGATATCCCGGCGGGAACGTATGCCTTGGCCGTCATTCATGATGAAAACATGGATGGCAAGCTTGCCACCAACTGGCTGGGAGTCCCCAAGGAAGGCTACGGTTTTTCAAGCGGCGCAAAAGCCTCGATGAGTGCGCCATCGTTCAAGGCTGCCAGCTTTGCCTACGATGGGCAAAACCTGGATCTGACGATCAGCTTGACTTACCGGTAGACCTTCGTACAAATACCGAGGAGATCTTCAATCCAGCACGCGTGTTCAGAGTGTGCAATGCCTGACAGGTCACTCAAGCGGATGTCGGCTTTGCCGCCGCCACATAGTTTGCCCGATAGGTGCAAAGCAATCGAGGGCTCGAAATGCTTGACGGTGTCATGCTTCTTTGGTTCGTGCTTACTGTGCTGTCTCTTCTGTTTGTAGCGGTTGATATTCGCGCGACGCCCGAGTCCCCGGTCCTGAAATGGGGCTTTGTATTGCTTACTGCATACACGGGTCCATTTGGCGCCTTTCTTTACGTACTCGGTTGCCGCGAACCACTGCCGGGACTGCATGAACGCTACGTGGCAGTGCGGTGGCGGCAGGTGCTCGGCTCGACGATGCATTGTGTGGCGGGGGATGGCATAGGCATTCTGGCGGGTGCTGTAATCGCCAGTTTCTTCCATCTGTCCGAAGTGACGGATATTACGTTGGAGTATCTCCTGGGCTTCGGTTTCGGCTGGACGATCTTCCAGGCTCTTTTCATGCGAGATGCGGCGGGCGGCTCGTATGTCCGCGCATTGTCCAGCGCCTTTCTGCCGGAATTGCTGTCCATGAACTGTCTCATGGCGGGCATGGTGCCGACGATGATTCTGGCGAAAAGCCATGTTCCAGCGAGCAGCGATCCCCTCGAACCGGCATTTTGGTTCCTTATGTCCATGGCCCTTCTCGTTGGTTTTGTCACTGCGTACCCCATGAATTGGTGGCTGGTATCCAATCATATGAAGCACGGGATGATGACCGTGAGGGTAACGGAGCAACCAGCGAGCAAGCGAACACATGAAGACCTGCAGGCGCACTATTCTGCGAACCGTGATAACGAACATTCGCAACCAATGAGCGAGCACGCTATGCACGGTGACGTAGAGAAGGTCTCACGCAGCAAGCTTGTCTGGATGACGATACTCTCGTTTGCGTATTTGCCTGGGGCTGGCTGTTGCGGCTATGTTCGGTGGCGTATAGGCCTCGAAAATGCTCAGGCGGAGAGCAATTGATGCGACGCGCCTGACAAGGCGCTGCACCAGACGGCAATTTCGCTGCGCTTCATTGCCGCCAGCGAGCTTTGACGTCATGCTGCTCATCATTGACACGGTCACCCTGAGGTAAAGCCCATGAACATCGCCAGGAAAAATCTGGCCAGCCTTGCCATCGTCGTCGCTTTCGCCCTGTTTGCCCTGTGCGCGCGTCCTGCGTTTGCATCCACCTGGACGCGGCGGACGTGAAAGCCACGATCGCGAAATGGATAGCGGACCTGAACAAGGGCGACATGAGGTCCATCGTTGCCGCCTGCGCATCGCACACGGCCATTGTGGATGGATTTCCGCCCTTTGCGTGGCAGACCTGCGCTGACTGGATGAACGACTATGAGGCCAACAACAAGACCATCCAGGGAACCCCCGGCATCCTTGAGATTGGCCAATCCATCCATGAGGAACTGCACGGAAAAGACCTCTCCGTCTTTACCCTTCGACATTTTCCGACACGCAAAACGGCAAACCGATCGTCTACAAGGGCACCATGACCATGACGTTGAGGAAAACCAGGCACGGCTGGGTCTTCACGGGAGCCGCGTCAGCATGGGGCGTCAATACGCTGGACCTTTCGAAAGGCGTTGGGCCATGACAGCTGCCATGGCAGCCTGGCAGGTGGCCGTTGAATGCGAGGCCTCTCGCGATCAACGACTCAACCCAGCGGACGCCCTACGCGCGCCACATGAATCAAGCATTGTGCAGCAACCTTTCATGTACGGAGGAGCATTGTGATGAAAGAACAATCAGTGACTGAACAAGCCCAGCAGATTCCACCAGAGTGTGTCGTTCGTGTCCCGCCCTGGGCATGGTTTCTCCTGTCGCTATTGGCCGGGATGGGGCTCCAACGCATCGTGCCACTCGAATTCCCGGCGCTGCCGGCGAGCTCCATGATCGGCTGGGTCGTGGTCGCCATGGGAATGGTACGTCACCTGGGCTGAACGGCAGTTCGCCAGCCATAGCACTTCCCACGACCACCGGGCGGTCGCTTCTTCACTTATCACGACGGGCCCTTTCCAGTACTCGAGAAATCCGGTGTACCTAGGGCTCGCAATCCTGCTTGCAGGATTTGCATTGGCGTTGAATACACCATGGCTGGTGTTTTTCGCGCCACTGGCGATGCTGGTCATGCAGTTTCATGTCGTCCCCAAGGAAGAAGCGTGCATGGAGAAGCTGTTTCCGCACGCTTATCCACGCTTCGTCAGTCGGTTCGGCGATGGCTATAGCTTGCCACGCAGGCTGCATGGCAGGTCGCGCAAGAACGCGACGGAGCTGGCGTGCCCTACCGGCCGTCCTTGCGCGCGACATGTTGCCAGATGGTCAGGCCGCAAAGGCTGAGCTCACCACGCCGTAACAATTTCGGGGAAGTCCAATGAAAACTTCAGATCTACACCCTCTGGATGCGATGACGGTCGCACCTGACCATCACGAAATTCTCATGGAGAACGATCAGGTACGCGTCCTGGATACTCGTCTTGGGCCCGGGGAGCGCTCACCGGTGCATACCCACCAATGGCCGGCGGTTTTGTATATCCTGAGCTGGAGCGACTTCGTTCGGTGTGACCCCGAGGGAAACGTGCTCGTGGACTCTCGATCCATGACATCCAGGCCGGCTGCAGGCGCTTCTGTTTGGGCTGCACCACTTGTTCCTCATTACGTAGAGAATAT